>CAZDED010000004.1:0-115567 GCA_964504535.1 uncultured Gammaproteobacteria bacterium | reverse complement strand
TGCAAATCGCAACTCCCCCCAAAGTTCGACCAATTGAGACTCCAATAGCAAAACCTTCACCGGTCGTCCAAGAGGTTGAAAGACCAATTTTTGTTGCACCACTCCAACCTATCCAACCTCCACAACCAGCCCCACAACCAGAGCCACAAGCTCCACGAGTTGATGTGACCCCAGTGGAAAACATTACACCCACCCCAACCCCTCTTCAGGCAGCACCAACACCTCCAACAGTGCAAGCAGTTGCGCCAGACGAGAGCAAAAATGTAACATCTGTTGTTCCTGAGACTAGTCTTCAGGCTGGATTTCCAAGTCTCCCAGATACCCCAAATATCGTTATGGGAATAATAAAAGATCCTCGGGGGAAAGTTATTCCAAATATTCTTGTTGAGATCATGAGTCAACAAGGGATTCCAGTCAGGGCTTTTAAAACGAATGCACTTGGGCAATTTGCTGCTGCTACTCCACTTCCTAATGGTGAATATAATGTCCTCTTGGAAGACCCACGAAAACAGAATGAATTTGAACAAATTCATATTTCTCTTACCGGAGACATTTTTAACCCAATAGAAATAATCTCGACCGACCAGCGGGAAAAATTGCGTCAAGAATTGTTTGGTCAAACAAAAGCTGCCCAGCCGGTTGCCACGGCTTAACTATGTCCAAAAAAGATAAAATACACTCAACAACACAAGACTTTACTGAAATAGTGGATATTGTTGATGATGTAGTTCTTTTGAAAGGCAAAAATGCATGCGCAGTACTTGAGGTCTCCTCGGTTAATTTTTTCCTATTATCAGCCGATGAACAAAATGCACGGATCTATGGATACATGTCTCTTATCAACTCGCTTTCTTTTGCTATCCAGATCCTCATTGTCTCGAAAAGAGTTGACATGGGAAGTTATTTAAAGCTTTTGGACACTAAAATTGAGAGCGTCCAAAACAACAAGCTAAAAGAGCATCTTACTATGTATCGGGAATTTATAGATGAGCTGGTAAAAAACGAGGGGCTTTTGGATAAAAAAATATATGTCGTAATCCCATATTCATATCTTGAAGCAAGCATCGTCCCCGGAGGACAAACGGCAAAGACACAACCAAACAAAGCAGGGCCTTTCGCAGAACAGGCAAAAAATGCACTTGAGTCAAAAAGAAGCGTTGTTGCTGCGCAAATAGAAAGAATGGGACTTATGGCACGCCCACTTTCTCACGAAGAACTTATAAAGCTTTTCTATGAGATCCTCAACAATGACAGCATCACCGTAGACTTTGACTCGTCTGATGTAAAAAATGTAATCGTATAAATATGTTTGGAAAAAAGAAACAAGAGCAACAACCAGCTATGCCACCTACACCAGCCGGTGCAGCACCCGCTGTCGCTGCTCAGGGAGCACCCGTTGCCCAACCTGCCGCTACTACTGCTTCTAAAAAACCGCCGATAAATGCCAAAACGAATGAGTCACTCAAGCAAGGTTCTGTTAGCGTCGTTGACATTATTGCCCCCTCCTCCGTCGAGGTGGATTTCAAACATATACGGGTTGGTGAGACTTTCTATAGAACGTTTTTTGTCGTTGACTACCCCCGGCAAGTTTCTCCCAACTGGCTATCAATCCTAATCGATTACAAAGAGACGATGAACATATCTATGTTTATTTATCCCGTTGAATCAAAAGACGTTCTCTCAAACCTCAGGCGGAAAATCGCTGAGATGGAAGCAACAATTGAAACTGACACAGAGCAAGGAATTGAGCCGGATCCAAAAATACGCGCTTCTTTGGAAGATGCGATAGCCCTACGGGAAGAGCTTGCTCGCGGTCTTGAGCGATTCTACCAGTTTGGACTCTACATAACGCTTGCCTCAAATGACATAGAGGATCTCAATCTCCGCTCTAAAGAACTTGTATCTCTTTTGTCCTCAAATCTTCTCGTCATAAAACCAGCCACTCTTCAGATGGAAGACGGATTTAAAAGCACCCTTCCGATGGGAATAGATAAATTGTTTTCAACACGCAATATGGATACTACCTCTGTTGCCTCAACTTTTCCATTTACCTCATACGAATTGTCGCACCCAAACGGCATATTATATGGAGTAAACACTCTTAACAACTCGCTTGTTATCGTCGACCGTTTCTCTTTGGAGAACGCAAACTCAGTGGTTTTTGGTAAATCGGGATCAGGAAAATCGTTCTTAGTAAAACTTGAGGTTTTGCGTCAAATGATGTTTGAGACAGAGGTCATGATCATAGATCCAGAGGATGAGTACAGAACTCTTTGTGAGTCATTGGGTGGAGAATATATATCCTTCTCAAAAGATTCTGCAATCAAAATAAACCCATTTGCCCTGCTCCCCGACGACCAATCAGAGGCACAGCTTGGAACTAAAATATTAAGCATTCACGGCCTCCTAAAAACAATGATGGGAGAAATGAGCGCTACACAAGAAGCAATTCTTGACCGCTCAATCGTTCTTGCCTATAAGCAGAAAGGTATCACGCCAGATCCTGCCACATACAAGCTAGAACCACCTATTCTTGAGGATCTCTACAAAACGCTTCTGAATATGGAGGAAGCAGACGCTAAAGAACTAGCCTTCAGACTTGAAAAATATGTCAAGGGAGGATTCTCGGGACTCTTTAACCACCAGACAAATTATGATGTCAAAAATCAGCTTACCGTATTCTCTCTTCGCCAGCTTGAAGATGTCCTTCGCCCTATCGCAATGCATGTCATCCTGGATTTTATCTGGACAAGGGTCAGGACAAAAATGAAAAAGAGACTTCTAATAGTTGACGAGGCTTGGTATATGATGAAATACCCGGATTCGGCCGCATTTCTACAGGGAATTGCAAAAAGATGCCGCAAGTATTATCTCGGCCTTACAACGCTTACCCAAGACATTGAAGATTTTCTCTCTTCAGATTATGGAAAAGCCATCCTCTCAAGTTCATCGGTTCAAATCCTTCTGAAGCAGGGTTCCTCCGAGGTAGAAACACTTGCAAAAACCCTCAACCTATCTGAAGGAGAGAAACAATATCTTCTCACCGCTCAGGTTGGTGAAGGACTGCTTTTTGCCGGCCAAAATCATGTAACAGCACAATTTGTTGCTTCGCAATTTGAGTACGACCTTGTTACGTCAAAACCACAGGATGCCATGGAGGCAGCTGCAAATCAACCCCCACCCCCACCTGCTGCCCCTGATCCTTTTGCAACACCAACTACTACTCCTGCTCCTTCTTTTCCAAACCCAGTTGCTACCCCACAACCTCAACCTTTCGAGACGCCTTCGTTTGCGCCACCTACTCCTCCACAGACACAAATACCCGTAGCCCAGGGGCCACTTACTCCACCGTCGATGGCTGGCATCCCACAACAACCATCAACGCCAAAGCCCCAAGGCACCTCTTAATAGAATATGGCAAACGAAGCGGCTCTCAAACTTAATGGCCCAAATCAGGGGCAAAACTCAAAAGAAGAAAAAAATCCACAAGAAGGAGAAGGGCAACCCCAATCGACAGCAAACCAAGCAATGGGAGACGCCAAAAGCACTATTAATGCTGCCAAAAGTACATTTAACACAGCAAAGAGAACTGCAGAAATAGCTCAAAAAACCGCCCAAACCGTGCAAAAAGTAGCACAGGCAGCAAGAACAGTAGCTCTCCTTGCAAATCCGTGGGTTCTTGGTGCCATAGCAATTGCCATAGCCATACTTCTGATCTATCTTCTCTTTTTTCACAACAGCGGCGCTGACCTGGAGACCGAAGACATCCAAAACCAAACAACCTCTACCTCTGGGGTTCCCGGAGCGCCAGGCGCACCCATCTCCATACCGGGTGTTACCGTTACCCTCAAAGGACCTCCCACCTCAGGCAACGGAGAAGACATTGTATACGATGTTCTCGTTGCATACGATCCGGCTGTAGCCAAAATTCCCATTGAAAATATTGTTTTATATGACACGATACCTGCGGGGGCAACTTTTGTCAGTACAGACGGCGTTCAAGCCCCAGATTCGACTCCCTCTGTTGTAACATGGTCTCTAAAAGATCCAGCAAATCAAAAGCTCTTTCACATAACACTTCGCCCCACAGCTAACGACACCTACATCATAAACACCGTCAACGCAAGAATAGCAGCAGGTGCCGGAGGAGGAACCTCAACCGACTCCGATGAGTTTCTTTCGCTTTTCACCGGACAAGGAAGGAACACCGCAGTCCTTGGCGGACGCAGCAACTTCATATCCACAATCATAGCCAACTCGTCCGGTCTGCCTCTTGCCGGAAAAGAATCTTATCTTGGATCAATTTATGATGCGGGCATAAAATACAATGTAAATCCGCTCATCGTTGCAGGGATTTGGGGAACGGAGTCAGGCTTCAATCCGTCTGCCACCTACCCATTTGGTTGTCTTAATCCATCAGACGCTGGCTTCACAGAGAATGTCACCTGTGCTGCTGGGAGCTTGAACCAGCTTATGTCATCGTATGAGTCACGAAGTGCGACAGGATCACTTGAAATCCCATCTACAATTGGGAATACTTGTATCTACACAGATCCTTTTATTTATGCATACGAGATGTACGCCCCGATCTGTCATGCTGAAGACGGCAATTGGGCTGCGCGCGGGAACCTAATAAGTTTTTATAAGAAATTCCAAGGAATATGATGAAAAACCCATTTTTCAAAAAAATAATATTTGCTCTCGGAGTCCTTGCAATGCTTATTTTCTTAAGCGTGGTTTTTCTTTTTGTCTCTTCTTTAAAAAAACCAACTCCTGCCCCAACGAGAGAAAAGCCAGTAACCCAAGTAGATATTACGACCCCTCTTGTCGCTACAGTAGACCCACCAGTTACAAAACAGTTGGAAGCTGGCCTTATTCAAGTATTTACCGTCGAACTAGACCCTTCAATCAACCTATCCCAGATTAGGGCAACTATATCTTCGTCTCCCCCATCAGATGCCTCTGCCAAATCCGTTGTCCCCACAATAACCATTATCAAGGGTCAAAAAATTACACTTACCACTACTGTTCCTGTCCAACCAACCACAACATATACTCTCTCTGTTATATTCCAAGGGCGTACCATCCTGTCCCAGGCATACCTAAGCACTCCTCCTGCAGTAACTCCCGTTGCCACAAATAATCCCGCGCTTGCAACACACCTTCCTTACGAAACACTCAGCTACATCCTCACCTACAGCAAGGAGCGAAATGTCTACGAAATGCATTTTAAATACAACCCCTCCTCGGAAAAAGACATGACAACTCAATTTGAAGAAGCAAAAACAAATACAAACAATTTTATTACCGGTAAGGGAATCGACATCAAAACCATAACAATCGAGTATTTATTTAAATAATGAAACTAAAGATTATCACAACCATATTCTTCCTTTTAATAACTTTCGCTGGTAGCGTCTTTGCCCAAAACACAGTGAGAACAAAAGTTGGGGAACCAGCTTCTTCCCCTGGAGGAACAGCACCTTCTGCACCAGAAGACATAAGACAAGGAATCATAGACACCTTTGGAATAACCATGAACGGTTTTGATCAAAACCACCTCCTGTGGACCTGGGAGAGACTATGGGAATCAGGTGGATCCTTTACCGACAACCTAAGGGGGACAAGAATTGAGGCGACATCTGGAATTTCCTCCCAGGTGGGTTGCTTTGGTGGGGAAACCTCTCTCTATCTGGGGCAATATCAACCAAAAGCATTCTTCAAGTTTATCGTTCTTCATGAGCTTGGACACGTATTCCAAGCGTGCGTCCCTCGCTCAATAACCCGCCACGCAGAACAAATGAATGCTTATGACCAGGAAGGTGGGATTAGCTTCTATTCACAAAACGCTACAAAGTGCATCTCGGGTGTCTCGAATTATAAAGAGGATTATGCTGATATGGTTGCTTATTACCTTGATCGATCTGCGGGGTTTGGTTCGGGTCCAGCAAGCTGCGGGGGGCCCTCAAATCCCCCAAACCCCTATGAGAACGGTTATCCAATTCACCTAGGAGTTGCTGATAGTATTTTTAAATGACATGAAAAAGATATTTATTGTTGTTTTTGGAGGATGCCTTTTTATTTTTGTTTTGTTGATGTTTTTGGGTGCAATTTCCCAGAAAGGTACACCAGTCAAAAATGATGAACAGATTCTTCCAACAAAAGTACCAATTGGAAGACCTGAAAGCCGATCCAACAAACCAATAAACGATCTTCAAAATGTTATCGCTGGAGTAACAACCCAAGAGGATGTTAAAAAAATTCCCGGCATTGTTGTTGTTTCTGAGACAAATACTTCTGGAGTATATGCACTTCCCTCTATAATAAATAGCCGCCCCCACAAAATTAGCACGAGAGCGGGGTTTGCTGTAGACGAGAGAATAGTTCTTCCCGAAAGAGAAGGCCAAGAGGGATTTGCAACCATATCTTCAATAACCGAGAAGTACGGACAGCCCGAAAGAGTGCTTGCGGGATCCTCCTTCTATGGAGACTACACAAGTCGCTACCTTTATCCAGCGAAGGGTTTATTTTTCATAGTTAACACAAACACGAATGAGGTTTTTGAAATATTACACTTCACTCCAATGAATCTTGCAGATTTCGTAAACAACTACCCAGAAGAAACAACAACCATTCCCAGGGGGGTGGAGGCTTTCTAGCTAGTCCACCTGAATCGGCATAATAACGTGCAGATAATCCTTTTCAGCTACTTCAAAAACGGCGGGTTCTGCGGCTGAATTGAGTCGAAGGGTCACCTCATTTTCAGACAATGACTTCAAAAGGTCCATTAGATACTTGATATTAAATGAAATCTTATTGTCTTCCCCCGTCTTCTGACACTCAATAACCGTCTCCCCCTCCCCCACACCCTGGGTTTTTGTTGAAAGCTTTATGGTATTTCCTTCTATCTCAAGGTTTGCAATATTACTATTGTCCCGAGCAAAAACAGATGCTATTTTTACGTTTTGCAACAACTCTTCCCTGCTAAAAACAACAGTGGTCTTTGATTGCTTTGGCAAAACACTTTCGTAATCCGGAAACTTTCCCTCTATCATCCTTCCTATAATTAATGCCCCACCAACTTCAAAAACCACATGACTCTCTTCCTTGTTAAGATACATAATAATTTCTTCGTCCTCCTTCAACGACATGACCTCATTGATGATTCCGACTGAAACAATCAACCCTTCTTCGAGTTTTTTCTTCTTTGTTTTTGTTTTTTTAACAGACATCCTGTAGCCATCCGTAGAAACAAAATTTACAAAATCAGTCTTACTGTCTATATAAACACCAGCAAGCTGCGGTCTTGTTTCCTCCTGAGAAACCGAGAAGGTAAGGTAAGAAAAAATATCTAAAAATTCCTGTCTTGAAAACCGTATTCCCTCTTCCCCTTTTTCTTTAAAAAGCTGAGGAAATTCTTCGTAAGATATTGTATTAAAGACTATTTTATTATCGCGACACACCACAACAACTGTATCTTTTTCCAAACTAATCGTTATCTTGTCTTTTGGAAGTGAATTGATGGTCTCCAAAAACTCTTTACCAGGGATTGTTGTTGCGCCTTCGCTTTCAATTTTTGCCGGAATTTTTATTTGGGTTCCCAATTCTAAATCCGTTGCTTTTACAAAAAACCCTTCGCTGTTTGCAAGAAGACAAACATTCGAAAGTATTGGTATTTGAGAGTGGGATGGAAGTACTTTGTTAATAAGAGGAAGGTATTTTGTAAGATTTTCTGGAAGGATAGTTACGTGCATAATATTAAATAGTAGCAGTAGTAGTATAGGTGGATAAGTGGACAAAAGCAATCGACCGTGCGTACAAAAATGTTGATAAGTATCTGACAACTTTGTGGATAAGTTGTGTAAAATTAACAGCCTCACCAGCCTTTGTTGAAAAGATGAAGTTAGTCATAAGTTATAACGTATTTATCCACAAGAAACTGTCGAAGTTATCCACATATTTTATAACAGATCGTTTGCAAGCCTCTCCCTGATCTGCTCTATGTCATCTTTAATGAGGGGGTCATTTTCACGAAGATTGTTGATGCGCGACACACCGTGCATGATAGTTGTGTGGTCGCGTCCTCCAAGTAGGTTGCCTATGTCAACAAGAGTGGTTCTCAGATCTTCTTTCAGAAGAAACATGCAAAGATGGCGGGCACGAACCAGGGAAGCATCTCTTTTTGCTCCCTTTAGTTGGGTTGTTTTTATGTCGTAGTAGTCACACACTACCCGTATGACATCATCGGGATGGATGGTTGGTCTTACTTCGCGAATATTTCCAAGGCATTTGTCTATCAATTGGGTTGTGATCTCCACTGCGCCCGACATAGACATCATTGTGTTGAGCTTGAGAAGAAACCCTTCAAGGGCGCGGGGCTCTGT
Source organism: uncultured Gammaproteobacteria bacterium (assembly GCA_964504535.1). Classification (GTDB taxonomy): domain Bacteria; phylum Patescibacteriota; class Microgenomatia; order Levybacterales; family GWA1-39-11; genus JAUSNA01. Next base: position 107,183 of record CAZDED010000004.1, on the reverse strand, counting down.
GATTTTTGCCGCTGCTCTTTGTGCAAGTTCTGTTGTCAGGTCAAGACCGTGCTTCTGGCTCTTTATAAGTAGTATTGCCGTTCTTAATTCCAAATCCGGAGACTCAATGTCAATTGTAAGACCCGACTCAAACCTTGATGCTAGACGTGCTTCGATCTTTTTGATTTCGCTTGGCGGTCTATCTGATGAAAATATCACCTGACTTTTGTTGTCGACCAAGGTATTGAAGGTATGAAAAAGCTCCTCTTGAACTTTTTCTTTTCCGCTTAAAAACTGTATGTCGTCTAGAAGCAAGAGGTCGATGTTTCGAAACCTTCGCCGAAGCTTTGAGGTGCTCTTTGTTTGTATGGCCTCAACCATCTCGTTGGTGAACTCTTCTGTCGAAAGATACACAATTGTTGCATCGTTGTTGTTGTCAAAAACCGTGTTGGCGATAGCATGCATAAGGTGTGTTTTTCCTACCCCAACACTGCCATATAAAAAAAGAGGATTATATTTTCCTCCTGGTTCTGTAGCCACTGCGTAAGAAGCGGTATAGGCTAATTGATTGCTGTCGCTTACCGCTAGCGTATCAAATGTATAGTCGGTTTTTATGCGTGGTGGTCTGCCCTTCGTGGCTGCGACCGGACGCTCGGTAAAAAGAGGTCCCACATCTTTTGTCTTGTCCTCAACGGGTCTATTGATGGTGAAAATGAGGCTGATTTTTTCTCCGGTTTTTTTCTCTAAAACATTTTTGATAAGTGCGTAATAGTTCTTTTCGAGAAGATCTGCTGTCATTGTGTTTGGGGTACCTATTGTTGCTACTCCATTTTCTAAAGAAATTAACTGCGTGGATTTAAAAAACGCAACAAATCTAGGTTGCGATACCTCAATTTGTAACTCAGCAAGTATTTGTTTCCAGAGCTCATGCATAATTGTAGAAAAGTATTGGCAGGAGCAGAAAAATTAGGACAAGGGATGTACAGTATGTAATGTGGATAACTTTTTGTCAAGACCTTTTTAGGAGGATTTATCGTCTAAAAATTCGTCGAGGTTTTTATAAATCAAAAACAAGAGAGAAATAAAGGGAACAGACAGAAGTGCACCGGGAATTCCCAGTAATCTATCTCCCACAATAACACCGATGATAACAATTACCGGGTTAAGTCCCACTGCCCGCTGCATGATGCGCGGGACAAGAAGATGGTTTTCTATCATCTGAATAACCATATATGAAACAACTACAATTATTGCCATGTTGGGAGATATTGTGAGTGCAACAACGATTGCAGGCACTGCTGAGAGAATCGGTCCTACAGTTGGTACTATTTCAAAAAGACCGGCAAGAACAGCCAGGGGAAGCGCAAACGGCATCTGAAGCATGGTTAGGGTGGTCCAGGTAAGAAGGCCGATGGAAAGAGACAGAAGAAATTGTCCCTGAAGCCATGCCCCCAGCTTGTTGTTGACCTGGTCAATAACGGCAACAGCACGCTCTTTTTGTGTTTTAGGGAAAAGACCTGCAACAGCACCCTTCGCTTTGTTGTAGGAAAGTAAAAGGTAAAAACTTATAGCAATGGCAGTTACCAGTGCAAAAAACCCACCAAAAACCCCTCCGGCAAGAGCAAAGGCGTTTTGACCTAGCTGCTGAGGGGTTACTATCTGCCCCACTTCGCGGATATCAAGCTGTACTCCAATAGCCTCCGCTGCACGATGAAGATAAACAGGAAAACTTTTGGTAAGTTGCGTGATCTGGGAGATAAGAAATGGCACTAACGGGGCAATAAGCAATATGAAAAAAAGCAAGGTTGTAAAAAATGTTATAAGAACAGCAACTGTTCTTGGAATTTTCCTTCGCTGTAAAAATTCAACAACAGGACTAAGCGCTGCAACGATAATATAGGCGATAAAAATAACGATAAGAATTTCTTTTAGTTGGTAAGCCAGGAAAAGGGTTAAGAGAAAGAGAATTCCTGCTATAAACTGATTTTTTCCGAGGTAGGAAAATATTTCCTTGAGCATAATATTATTATATCAAAGTTTTGAGCTGAGCGTGTTAGAATAGATTATGGAAAAAGCAACACTAGCAGGCGGATGCTTTTGGTGCACCGAGGCAATCTTCAAAAGACTCAGGGGTGTTGAGGATGTTGTCTCTGGATATGCAGGGGGTGCGAGAGAAAACTCTACATATGAGCAGGTCACAACCGGGGCAACCGGGCATGCTGAAGCGATACAGATGGAATTTGACCCCTCTATTATTTCTTATGAGAAATTAATTGAGATATTTTTTAACCTCCACGACCCCACGACGTTAAATAGGCAAGGAGCTGATGAGGGGACGCAATATCGCTCTGCAATTTTTTACCACGACAATACACAAAAAGAGAAAGCCTTAAAAGTACGCGATGAAATTGCTGATTCAGGTCTCTACGGTGACCCCATCATTACAGAAATTGTCCCATTTGAAACTTTCTACACCGCTGAGGAATACCACCAGAATTTTTATGATAACAATAAGACTCAGGGATATTGTGATTATGTGATCTCTCCAAAGATAAAGAAGCTGTTGCAAGAATACAAAAAAGAGGTCAAAGAAGAATATCTCTCCCCCACTCATTAGGGTTTGGGAATTTTTATTTTACATAGTCAAAAACTCCCAAAAAAAACTAACTAGTTACGAATGTGCGACCTACGCACCCATCGGACTGTCGAGGAGTTCAATCCTCACGTTCTCGAAGTTCTGGAGAACTTCCCTGTAGGACCTGATGACCCCCGTCTCGTAGTAGTCGTAACCGTGTTGGCGGCAGAACTCAATTACGAGTGGGCGTACCTTTCGCAGGTTTGCCCGGGGCATCGTTGGGAACAGGTGGTGTTCGATCTGGTAGTTAAGGCCTCCGTACAGCCATGTGACCAGTTCGTCCACTATTCGCTCGAGGATCCACCCGTGCCTCAAGTGGAAAATTTCCCAGTCGACCCTCACGTTGCGTGAGGTTAGGATTTGGAGGTCAAGCCACTCAGGCTTTTGGTTGGGAGGAAAAACGGGCATGCCTTTGTGGTTCGTCGCGAACACACAGGCGTTGTAAAACCCGTGAACCCCTTGGTGAAAGGCCGCAAACCACAGGGCGTTGTGCCAGCCTGCGTGTTGTACGATCACGTACAACAGCAGTCCGTACAGAGCGAGATGGGAGGCGATGCCGCCCAACTGAAGAACCTTTCCACGCAGTCTGTCTTTCGACTTGAAAACGTAGAAAATACTTGAAATCCGGGCGTTGATGGCCTGTAGGGGCAAGATCAAGGGGAAGATCCACCTTGCGTTCTTGATACGGAAAGAATCTGCTGTCTTTCCGCGTTCCCGTGCCTGATTGGCCGTGAAAGGAAGTGGGATGTTGAGGTCCCCGTCCTTTCCCTCCCAGTTGGAATACTTGTGGTGGATTACGTGTTTGTTGATCCACCAAGTCGAACTAAACCCAAGGCACACAGGCCCGAGGAATAGTTGGAAAACCCTTTGGAGGGGCATGTTGCCTTTTGGGGCCTGTCCATGTCCGGCGTCGTGGCCGAGCTGGCCAATCCATCCGGAGAGGATTCCCGTGGTGCTTCCGAGGGCTATGGCTTCCACGGCGCGCGAAACCCAGAAGGCGGTTGCCCAAAGGTCCAGCGTGACGCAGATGAAGATGAACACGAAGTGGGCGTAGAAGCTCCTGTCGTGTGAACGAAGAAGTTCTTTTACCCGCTCCGTTTTGACTAGGTGACTGAAAGAGCTTGACGTAGTGCTTTCTCCAGCCCCATCGGTTGTTAGACCTTGTGCATTTGCCAAGAGTTGCTCCTTTCATGAGCATTTGTGGCCGTACTGGCCGTGACGTGTCTATGATCTGTGGGCGGAGAAGGCTCCACCCGTGGTCGTACTGCCAAGGGCTCTTCTCCTTTCTTTCGAATTAGTGCCCCTAGTCAAACACCGTGTACGCCGGTACCTAAATAGGAACACTAAATCATAATTAAGATCACTTTTTCGTAACTAGATTTTTAATGTGCTAAAAACTTTTTACACGTAAAGAGCATGCTTTTCGCTCTCGGGTGTAGGGGAATTATATCACGGAGTGATACAAGCTCCGCTTCTATCATTTTTACTACGAAAATTCTGTGATATGGATCATAAATCTGGTAATGAGGAATGATACAATTAATCTAGCACTAGAAATTTATGTTAAAAAAACACCATCTTTATATTATTATGCCTGCGCTTTTGGTGTTGGGAATAATTTTTATTGGGTTTATGACCGGAGAAGACTTTGCTCTTCTTAACCCTAAAGGTTTTATAGCAACACATGAAAGAAATCTTGCACTATTTGCTGTCGGAATTATGCTGCTTGTTGTCATCCCTATTTTTATGCTCGAGTATTTTGTATCAAGGAAATATAATGAATCAAAAAAATCTACCTATGACCCAGACTGGAATAGGAGCAGGTTGTTGGTTTTTGCGTGGTGGGCGATCCCTACAGTTGTCGTAATTATCCTTGGGGTCAACAATTGGAGAGCAACCCACCGTCTTGACCCCATGCGGGCGCTAGAATCTGACAAAAAACCTCTTACAGTTCAGGTGATTTCTCTTCAGTGGAAGTGGTTATTTATCTATCCCGAGAAAGACATTGCAACGGTAAATTATTTAGAGTTTCCTGAAAAAACCCCTATCAATTTTGAGTTGACTTCAGATGCGCCCATGAATTCATTTTGGATACCTTCCCTTGGTGGACAAATGTACACCATGACCGGAATGGGTACCAAATTAAGACTTATAGCAGATGCAACGGGAGAGTATAAAGGATCGGCTGCTGAAATAAGTGGCCGGGGATTTTCTGGTATGAAATTTATGGCAAAATCAGTGACCCAAAATGAATTTGACTCATGGATACAAGTAGTCAAAAACTCCCCGAAAAAGTTAGACGATAATGAATATGAAAAGTTGATGGTGCCATCAGAGAACACTCCTCCACTCTTTTACTCATCAACCGAAGAAGGTTTGTATAATAAAATTATCACGAAATATATGGGAACAATGAATCACTAATATGGAATTTATTTTTGGAAAATTAACGCTTGCTTCTCTTCCCCACGAATGGTTCACAATTGGCGGGACAGTTGCCATGACCGCAATGATGGGGATGGTCGTTATTTTTATCACAAAACTAAAAAGGTGGAAATGGCTATGGAATGAATGGTTCACTTCAACAGACCCTAAAAAAATTGGAATCATGTATTTTGTTATGGCAGCTCTTATGTTAGTGAGGGGAGCCATGGATGCTGGAATGATATGGGCACAGCAGGCTATCGCCGTAGGTTCCTCTCAAGGCTATCTGACAGCAGATCATTTTCAGCAGATATTTACAGCACATGGCGTTATTATGGTGTTTTTTGTAACGATGGGATTTCTTTTTGGGCTACTTAACTACATTATTCCCCTTCAGATTGGAGCAAGAGATTTGGCTTCCCCTTTTCTTAACACGTTGGGTTTTTGGTTGTATGTTGCGGGGTGCATCATGATAAATCTGTTTTTTGTTTTTGGTGGAGAATTTGCTGCAACCGGTTGGCTTGCTATTGCTCCTCTTTCTGAGCTGCAATTTAGTCCGGGGGTTGGTGTGGATTTTTGGATATGGTCTCTTCAGGTATCTGGCCTCGGGACGCTAATTGGTGCAATAAATTTTATTATGACAATTATGAAAAAAAGAGCACCGGGGATGACGCTCTCTCGAATGCCACTTTTTGTATGGACATCATTATTTAGCATGATCCTTGTGGTCTCGATATTTCCTATTTTGACTGCAACAATTACATTGCTGTCTCTTGATAGAGTTTTTGGAATGCACTTTTTTACGACAGATTTTGGGGGAAGTGCCATGATGTACACGAATTTAATATGGATGTGGGGTCACCCAGAGGTGTACGTTTTGATTCTCCCCTCTTTCGGGATTTATTCGGAAGTTGTGACGACTTTCTCCAAGAAAAGACTTTCGGGATACACATCAATGGTTCTTGCCGGATGCGGCATTGCCTCAATTGGTCTTGTTGTGTGGCTGCATCACTTCTTTACCATGGGGGCTGGGGCAAATGTTAATGCATTTTTTGGAATTATGACAAGTCTTATTGCAATTCCTGCAGGGGTCCAGATATTTAATTGGATATCAACAATGTATAAAGGTAGGATACGGGTTGCTACGCCGTTCCTTTGGTTTTTTGGATTTTTAGCAACTTTTACCGTTGGAGGGATGGCTGGTGTAATATTGGCGATGCCCCCTGCTGATTTCCAGCTTCACAATAGTTTGTTTCTCGTCGCTCACTTCCACACGATGATAATTGGAGGTGCTTTGTTTGGAATATTTGCCGGCATTACTTTTTGGTTTCCTAAAATAACCGGATTTAGGTTGAATGAAAAACTTGGCAGGTATGCGTTTTGGTGTTGGTTAGTTGGGTTTCTTATGTCTTTTGTGCCGCTTTATGTATTGGGACTAATGGGTGCTACAAGAAGGCTTGACCATTATGATAATCCGGGTTGGCAGATACTATTTATCATCGCAGGACTTGGGTTTTTGGTTTTGACAGCAGGCGCACTCTTGCAGGTGGCCCAAATAGTTATTAGCGTAAAACAAAGAAAACAAAACATGGACACCACCGGAGATCCATGGGATGGGAGGAATTTGGAGTGGGCTACCTCCTCTCCACCACCCTTTTATAATTTTGCAAAAATTCCAGAGGTTACCTCTCGTGATGCATTTTGGGAAATGAAGAAAAATGGAAGCCACAATAAGCACAAAGAATATGAAGATATCGTGATGCCGAAAAATACCGGACTTGGAATTTATACTGCCGTCTTCGTTTTTCTTTTTGGATTTGCAATGATTTGGCACATGTTTTGGTTGACGATCGTTTGCGTAATAGGTGGAGTTATTTGTGTGATACTTCGTACTTTTGATGACCACACGGAATATACAGTTACTGCAGCACAAGTACGAGAAATTGAAGAAAGGAAACACCATGCAAGAACATAAAAAAGACGACAGTGCCCTTTTTGGCTTTTGGATTTATCTCATGACTGATCTTTTGATGTTTGCGGTTCTTTTTGCTGTTTATGCCGTTCTGAGAGACAGCACGTTTGGAGGGATAACAATTAAGGAAATATTCAACCCGCCATTTGTATTGGTGGAGACATTTATTCTTCTAATAAGTTCATTTATTTGTGGACTAGCGATGATGGCAGCTCGTGCCAATAATGTGAGAAAAACAGTCATGTTGCTTCTTGTAACAGTGAGCCTGGGGTTGGTTTTTGTAGGTATGGAGCTTTATGAGTTTGCTCATCTTATATCCGAGGGAAGCGATTGGACAAAAAGCGCTTTCTTGTCTTCCTTTTTTGCCCTCACCGGAACCCACGGTCTCCATATATTAATAGGATGTATCTGGATAGCAATAATTCTACTGTATGTTAGGAAGCGTGGACTAACTCAGACTAACCTTCAGAAAATTTCAATGGCGGGACTATTTTGGCACTTTCTTGATATTGTTTGGATATTTATATTTACGATAGTTTATTTGATGGGAGGATTATCATGAAGGCACATAAAAAAGAAGGAACACTTGAATCATATGTTATTGGATTTTCACTTTCGGGACTTCTAACACTCTCTTCCTATTTAGTAGTAACGCAAAATTTAATTCCAAAAGATATTACGATTGGAGTTATTATTTTTCTGGCTCTTTTACAATTTGTAGTGCAGTCAATCTTTTTCCTTCATTTAGATAAAGAAAATGGACCTCGTTGGAATCTTGCTGTGTTCCTCTCTGCTCTTTCGATTGTCGCCCTTGTAGTTATTGGGTCGATATGGATCATGACTCATCTCAATTACAATATGATGCCCAATGAAGTCATTCAAGATTATATCCAGTATGACGAAGGGATATCTAAATAGTGCTAAGAAATTATTATCTCCTCACAAAACCCGGAATAATTAGGGGAAACATCATAGCCGCACTTGCCGGTTTTTTATTTGCTGCACGCGGAAATGTAAATATATCTACAATGTTTGAGATGGCTTCAGGTTTGTCTTTGGTGATTGCCTCAGGGTGTGTTTTTAATAATTATATAGATCGCACAATCGACAGAAAAATGGATCGTACCAAAAAAAGAGCACTGGCTAAAAGAACTATTCCTGTCAAAAATGCCTTGACGTTTGGGACAGTCTTGGGGGTATTGGGAGTTCTTTTTCTTATTAATATTAATACAATAACTGCGCTTACTGCTTGCCTGGGATTTTTCTTTTATGTTGTCGTGTACAGTATTTGGAAAAGGAAATCTGAATACGGTACACTTGTCGGAAGTATCTCAGGGGCAGTTCCGCCGGTTGTTGGATATGTGGCAGTTACAAATAACTTTGATGTCCCCGCCCTTCTACTGTTTGCTGTTTTGGTTGCATGGCAAATGCCCCATTTTTACTCGATCGCAATTTATAGGATGAGCGACTATAAAGACGCAGGCATCCCTGTTCTCCCGATTGTGAGAGGAATTAAGAATACTAAGATACAGATTCTTTTTTATATTTGCGCATTTATTGTAATAACTTCTCTTTTTACCTTTCTCGGATATGCAGGGTATCCGTATCTAATAATTATTTCTCTCGTGAGTCTAGTATGGTTGTATATTGGAGTGAAGGGTTTTAATGCTAAAGACGAAATAAAATGGGCAAAAAAAATGTTTGGGTTTTCTCTTTTGAATTTGTTGGCGTTTTGTATTATGCTATCTGTAGACTCTTTCTTTCATATATAAATTATGGCAATAGTTATTCATGTCGTGATCGCAATTATAAGCATTATTTATACGGGGGGTACTCTTCTTCATCCCAACAAAGCAAAGCTTAATATTTCATACGGACTCGTAGGTCTGACTTTAATAACAGGCACAGGGCTTGTTATAGCCAATCCCTCCCATATGGTTTCTACATGCTTTACAGGGATAGTTTATCTTGCTTTTATAACATTAGGACTCGTTACTGCCCACAAAAAATTAGCAAAATCAGTGCAATCAGAATAGTACCCTCTTAATTAAGATGCCAGAAGCAGGAGATCAACCAACGAATCCGGAAAGTAACGCCCCCGAGTTGCCAGTTTATGGTATGAGACTTTCCGATCTTACCCAGGAAAGAATGGATGCAATCGCCGGTATGTATCACGATATTGTTAATCCAGACTCAGACGCAGGTGCAATAGCACGTTCACTGAACGTACAAGAAATTGCTGCCAAGATAAAAGGAAATAAATATGAGGATCTTGAATACAGACTCGGATCATCTGAGAGAGGAACTTCAAAATTCAGAATTGCTGGAAGGCATACGTTAGTTGATGGAGGAGAAATTGTAAATTTTGCATATGATCCAAATGATCCAAGCTCTCTTGCCACAGATGAGCCAAATGCGCTTGAAGAGGATTTTAAAAAAGCTGTAGACGATTATTTAAGAGGACAAGGTCTTGCTGTATCTACCCCAGGTGAACTTGAAGAAGCACAAGACATTGCAACGAGATTTAGACTACGGAGAGAATATATGGCAGGTAAAAAGAAAGATTAGTTAGGGAGGGTTACTTTTTCTTCTACCTCATCACCCCAAGGCGACATAAGTTGAAAATAATTTCCATCAGGATCTGCAAATGTAGCTATTTCCATCCCGCCCATGTCATATGGTTCTTTTATGACCTTTATTCCTTCAATTTTTGAGATTCTTTTGAATTCGTCTCTAACTTCGGTTGTTTCAAGATTGAACATCACACGTCCTCCCTCTTTTGACTCACCTTTCATCTCAGAATGCTCTCCAACTGAAAAGAAACTGCTACCAACTTGCCATCCGGCCCAATCCCCTTCGGTCATATCAGGGGTTCTTCCAAAAACTTCCTCATAAAATTTTGCCATGATTTTTGGTTGCATGGTTCCTAGCATTATTGAATTTAGATTTAACATAATTTTATTATAACGGATTAAGACCTTATGGTGCATAGGTCAGTGAGAACAAGTAATCTTCTTATTTGTTTTTGGTCTCCTCTTCTCTATATTTAACAATTCTTGTGATCAAACCAAAAGGCAGAGGATTGTCTAATGGAAATTGTGCTGTTCCTTTGCCGGTCTTGTAAGGCGCAAGTTCTTTGTCAAATTGCTCCATGCCATTTGGAGTTGGATAAAAGCCGATATGATCTTTCCATCCTGCAAAATAAACAAGCGGCTTATTATTTAATTTGTATCCAGGCATGCCATAAGTCATGCTCTCAACAGCATCAGGTACTATTTCTTTAATTTTATTTCTTAATTTTGTAAGTTCCTTTTTTGTTTTGTCTGGAAGTGAGTTGATATACTCATCAACGGTATCAAATTTTTGCATAGAGTTAATTGTTCTCTACATATTTCTTGAAATTATCAAGAATTGTTTGCCATCCCTGTCTCTGCATCTCAATTGGATTCTCATTCTCAGGATCAAAGGTTTGTGTAACCTTAACTCCAGTTGGTGTCTCTTCAAAATCTATTGCAACGTGACGGCTATTTACATCGTTAAGTTCTTTTGACATATCATACTCAATGGTTTTGTATTCTATAACATTTGTATAGACTCCTCCGAAATTAAATCCGTTGTCAGTGCCCTTCTCCTGCATGCGGGTCATAAATTTTCCGCCAACACGAAGATCATTTTCTGCATGTGGAGCTTCCCATGTGTCTGATGCGAAAGCCCAACCTGTGATGTGTTCTGGTTGATTCCAGAGTTCCCACACTTTTGCTATTGGTGCATTTATCATTGTTTGGATTGTGATTTTATTGTTTTCCATTTTTCAATTTATTAAGAACCCTTTCTAGTCTATTAAACTTCTGATTCCACATCTTATTTATTTTATCAATCCAAATCTCTATTTCATGTAAATTTTTTGTATTAATTGTGTAAATTCTACTTTGTGCTTGCTTTTCCATGTCAACTAGTTTTGCTTCTCGCAAAACTTTTAGGTGTTGTGAAATGGCAGGAGGAGAAATTTTGAAATTATTAGAAATATCAGTTGCCGTAAGTCTCCCACTCTTTGCTAGAAGCTCTAATATTTCGCGTCGTCTGGGTTCTGCAAGAGCAGCATATGTATCCATCAAGGATATAATAAACCATTCGCTTAATTAAGTCAAGGGTTAAATTTGTCAGGTTTAAAAATTCATCCACGCTAAAAAATATCCTAAAATGCTTGAAGAAGAGATACTCTATTGTCTTCAGAATCCATTATCGAAGTATACTTACCGACACCTGGAATATCATGTGGACCACTGAGGATTTTACCCCCGGCAGCTTGTACTTCCTCCATAGCCTCTTCCATATTCTCTACTTTTATTGTTACGAGTGGATATTTATTGTTCTCCTCAGAGGACTCAAAAAATCCACCATTGATCTCTCCTGGTTTTGTGGAGGCCATATTCTCGGTCTCTGTCGTTTCTGCAAGAATGTAATTTGCCATACTCTCTCCCATTTGGGTCATCTCCCATCCAAAAACTTTTGAGTAGAATTCAACTACTCTATTAGAATCCTTGAAAGGTATTTCAAAATGTACAACGGGTGACCTTTTCATATTTATTTATTATTTATAATTATATATCAAGTTGTTAACAAATCCTATATATAATTTGTTAGAAATTATTTCCATGAGCTAAAAAAAGAGAGAATTAAGTCTTATAATGTGTGATTTAAATCACATACGCCTCGTTGAATGCATCCTACAATACACAAAATGAAAAAAGACCTACTTCATGGCGTGCCGCTTCGCGAAGCCACAAGTATATTAGTTTTAAAAATTATAATACTTGTTGTTTCAAGCGAGGTCGTTTTTATTGCTTTTGCCATAGCTCTACTACTGCTCCCTTCCGGACATCCATTGTTAAGGACTATAATTCTGATTGTCGCTAGTGCTATTCAGATGTTGATACAGACAATGGTTATCGTACTAATATTTCTTCGTTGGTCTGGTAAACATTCACGATTTGTTGATAAATGGCTGATCCAATCCGAAGGAATATTCTCATCAAAAGAGAAGGTATATGATCTCTCAAATATTGGAACGATGTCAATAAAAAGGAACATGTTGGGAAGATTATTGCAGCACGGTACTATATTGTTGGGCTCCTCAACTATCAGTGGCTACGGGAATGAAATTCAATTGAGCAACATCTATATGCCCGAGCGTGTCCATGCATATATCGAAGGATACATGTCAAAGACTCTTTCTGTAAATCCTGTCGTTCAATATCCTCTCAGTAATTAGTTTTGTGGGATTGGGTTGGTAAAAAGTGATACACTACTTTCATGAAATATGTTGCACTACTTCGGGGAATAAATGTGGGAGGAAACACTCAAGTAAAAATGGCAGACCTCAAAGAGTCTTTCGAAAAAGAGGGATTTACAAATGTCGTCACATATATAAATAGTGGGAATGTCATCTTTGAAACTCCTGAGAAAAATACGGGAAGTATTTGTGCACGATTAGAAAAGGTTGTTGAGGATAGATTCAGATATGCTGTAAAAATTGTTGTTGTCTCTCTTTCTCAATTTAAAGATATTTTAAAAAAAATTCCAACTTCTTGGAGAAAAGAGGAAGACCTGAGATGCTATGTGAGCTTTATCATAAGTCCGACTACAGTTGATGAAGTCTATGGTCAGGTTGATGTAAAAGAAGGGATAGATTTTTTAGACAAAGGACCAGGAGTACTTTATATGGGCACTACTCTTTCAGGACTTACGAAAAGTTCATTTAATAAATTGATAGGAAAGAAAGTCTATAAAGAAATGACGATGAGAAATTTAAATACAGTAAGGAAAATTTTGTCGCTTATGGAGCACTATTGAGTATAAGCTCTAACATTTAGCGTAGTCATATTGTAAACTCTAATTGTTTCTTTCTTACGCTGAGTTAATAATTGTTGGATTGATCTTGTGTTTTTTCTTCCATTTGTGAGTGTTCATTTTGAGCAACTGGTCACTAGTTAAGAAGCATTATGGCTGCATTGAGAATAGAAGCAAAAGTTACCCAAGCAAGGTATGGATACAAAAGGTAAGAAGATGCCCTATTGATCTTTTTGAAACTAATAATTGTCTTAAAAATACTAATCCAGAGAAAAACTACTACAACTAGTGCAGCGCTGGGATTTTTTAGTCCAAAAAAAACGATTGACCATAAAGTGTTAAGGGCTAATTGCACCCAAAACCACCTAAGATTTGTCTTCTTCTTCCCCCAGACAAGAAATAGTGAAATTCCCATCATCGTATAAAGAAGTGTCCAGACAGGCCCAAAAATGTAGTTAGGAGGATTGAAGAAAGGTTTTTGTAAGGTAGAGTACCAAGTGTTAATAGAATCAAAAGTGAAAATGGAGCCAACCAGTCCAGCCCCCTGGCACATAAGAATAAAAACAAAAAGCCGTACTATTTTATTAGACATCATATTTAATAGTACACTAAAAGAGGTTTTTAAAAAATCTGTGAAAGAAAATTGCGAAGGAGAATATGGGTCAGTTAGGATTTTTTATCTTTTCTTTTGCCAGTAAATCCTCTTTTGACAGCCAATGCTTTAAGCATTGCTTCTTTGATAGCCATTCTTTTTTTTGTTTTTGGTGAGTGGATGCGTCCTCTTTTTCCAACTCCCGTTGCTCTTTTTGCCATGAGAGTTATTATATACCCTCACGGCCAAAAATAGAAGAGGCACATATGATCAAGCAGCCTATTGTGTAGTAGGAGTATAATATTACAAGCTTGAAAGTAAAAGATATTTTCAAAAAGAAATTCGTTAGTACTACTCCCAACGCCACATTAAATGACGCAGCTAAATTAATCTTTGGTAAACATCACAAAGGTCTTCCAGTAGTTGAAGGGAAATACAAGAAATTGGTTGGATTTATTTCCGAGCAAGACATCATTTCAGAAATGTTTCCGAGTGTTTCAGATCTGATGGTGGATTATGTCCATGAACGTGATTTTGAAGCGATGGAGAAAAAAATAAAGCCGGTACTTCAAAAGAAAGTGAAAGAAGTCATGAGTAAAAGAGTTACTTATATTCATTTGGATGATCCTATTCTGAAAGCAGAATCTATCATGAAATTAAAAGAAGTAGGACGGCTACCGGTTGTTGATGACAAAAAACACGTTCTTGGAATAGTAAGTAAGGGAGATATCTTTAGAGCCCTCGTAAGCCCCAAAGTTAGAGGTTTCAAATAAATAATTACAGCTGAAAGTTTTCTTTTTTTAATATTTTCATCCACCCGACAATAGCTGGTAGGAGTAAGGTCGTAAAGTAATAAATATAAACATCCAATTTATAATAGCCGTCAACTGGCTTAAATACTTTTACTAATAAAAAATAATCGCAAACGACCGCAATTGTAGTCCAAGCAACTCCAAGCAGGAGATAATGCTTTATCGAATTGTTGGTAATTTTTTTCAACAAAACCCAAAGAGTAATTGTTATTCCTATTGGCATGATAACCCATCCTAATAACGAAGAGGGAATAAAAAAGAACAGAATAATTCCAAGAAGATAGCCTATGAGCCAAAGCATAACTCCCCAACCCACCGTGTCAATAATTATTTTTTTAGACATGAATACCTCTTTTCTTTATCTCTTCTAAAATTTTACCTCCCAATGGGTGGCAGATGCAATGTTTTGCATGCTGAAGGTGCCACCCCACTCTCTCATCAAGAGTCGGATTTTTTACCATCCTATTTTTAGTATGCCACTCTTTATTTATTTTCATATATCAATTCTACTATCCAAACATAAAAATTTATGTGATTAGTATCAAATTCGAGATTGGTTGTAAAAAAGTGTGTGTGGGGCTTAGTGGAGGATGCCAAGAGTAAACAAAGCAAAAAGAATAACAGGGACGATTCCAAAATATAACAGTGTTCGTGTAAAAAGCTTTGTTGCTTCTTTTTTCTTCCCATCAATATAGAGTTGCACTGGTTGATAGAGAAAGAAGTAACCCATCAGAGCTGCTGAAAAAGTGAACAAAGACAAGAATGCAATAGGAGCAAACATAGTATCAGGTTTGCCTTTGTTGATGGTCGACATGTAGTTAAGAGCTGTGCTCACAAGGATAATATATCCTAGTGCACTAGCTGAATTAATAAGAGGATTTTTTGTCATGTCTTGTTTATTATAGCAGTGCAAATCAATTGCTTCACATATTAAATTAGTACTTTGAGGGCAGACAACGTCAGAACAGCTTTATTCACCAGCTTTTCGGATTGCTTCAAGGTCAAGTTTTTTCATTGGCATAAAGACATTTGTTACAGCGTCAGCTTTTTCAGGATCGCGCATCATCTCATCTAAAATCCTTGGGACTACTTGCCATGTGACCCCGAATTTATCTGTGCACCATCCGCACTGCTCTGCCTCGGCAATTGCGGAAAGTTTTTCCCAGAAGTAGTCAATTTCTTCCTGCGTCTCACATTCAATAATGTAAGATGTTGCGCCGTTAAGTTTGAATTGATCAACGGGGCCACCATTAAGAGCCATAAAACTTATTCCATCCAACTCATATTCTGCAGTCAAAATTGACCCTTCAGGTCTACCAGAAACTTCTTCAGATGCCTTAGGTGATTTTGTGATGTCTCCAATTTTTCCCTCGTGATTACCTGGAGCAGAATTGAAAGTGTCTATGTAGTAATTTGCTGCCTCTTCCCCGTCATTGTTGGAAAACCAGATGCATGTAATAAGTCGACTCATGTTATTTGTTAGAAAATTCTATTATCCATTCAATGCCGTATTTATCCCGAAACATGCCCGCATATGAGTCCCAAGGACTGTCTCCCATGGGTCCTTCTACTTCTCCGCCCTCAGATAAACCAGTAAACAATTTGTCCGCCTCTTCTTTACTTTCCGCATTTATTGAAATCTTGCTTCTGTTCTCCTGCTCATTTACTCGTCCCATAATTTCAGGAACATCATTTGCTATTAGCATATTCTCTTTACCGATGGGCAAAGAGATATACATAATTTTATTTTCTTCTTTTTCATCTACTGGGAATTCTTCAGTTGCGATATCTTTAAAACGTACCACTTTCGTAAATTCACCGCCAAATACTGATTTGTAAAAAGTAAATGCTTCCTCAGCATTACCATTGAAGTTGATCCAGGGATTTATTGTCGCCATAGTTATATGATATCAAATTGAAGAAGTATGATAAAGAGCTTCTGTTTTGCCCCACTTAATGAAATCGTTCAGAACCTATTATGCTGCTACAGCTCTCCAAAATCCGTCCTAATGTATAATGTTTATGGGAAGGAGGTAAAAATTTATGAAGACAATGACATGTAATCAGTTGGCAGGTGCTTGTGATATGGAGTTTCATGCTGAAACATTTGATGAAATGGCCAAACTCAGCCAACAACATGGAGCAGAGATGTTCCAAAAAGGAGATGACGCACATTTGAAAGCGATGGAACAAATGAAAGAGAAAATGAAAGACCCTGAAGCAATGCAAAAATGGATGGATGAAAAACGCAAAGAGTTTGATGCACTGCCAGAAGATAAATAGTCCTGATTTAGCTAGAAGCGTTATTTAGCTTTCATTCTATTATTCCTTGGGTTATGCTCAAGCTCAGCTAATCCAAGCGTTTCAAGTAGTGGTGGCATGTATACGCCAAATCTTCCACGAAGTCCTTTTTTCAAACCATACCAACCACCTTTAGGGTTTTTAGAAGAACGTCCCCAGTCTTCAACAGTCCCTTCTTTTGTTGGCTTCTGCTCGTCTGCTCCACCTAATTCCATCCAATCTCCATGAGACTTTAGCATCTGGTATAAATCGGCAATTGCATCGTAGTCATAAAGCAATGTTGTTTTACCAACTACGCATACGATGACTTTTGAACCTTCTTTTTCGTCAATATACATTTCGTATTCTGAGGAAAGTGGGGGGGTTTTCAATTTCCATGGATTATCTTTTGTTCTATCTTCTATTTTCATATATGTTGGTATTGTACCAGATCTTTGAAAGCCACTAGGCTTTTATTTCAAGTACTAATAATACATTAGTATCTGCTTTAATGTATTCCTTTTTCCTCACTCCTTTTTTGACAGGTAAAAGATACGTATTTGTTTTTTTGTCTGGAAAGATGGATGTTTCCCATGTGGTCTTTCCGATTGTTGCTTTAACTGGTAGAGAGCCCCACCCTCTTTTTCTATCTCCAAATTGATGATTTATATCATCAGACACATCTTCCGGAATTGTTACAAAGTGCCACCCAGCCATGCTGGGATACAACCAAACAATGGTATTAATTTTGTATTCGTTGTACTTCACAGATGAAGACATTATAACAAATGGTTCGAGCATCCAACTGGGGTTGAAGAAAAATTGAGGCTAAAAATACATTGCTCCCCCGCTAGGACTCCCGCCAGTTTAAAACTAGAGTTGATTATTATCACTCAATTCTTGAAGGTAATTCCTTCCTGTTTCTTTCATGCATCTACTTAACACATTTGCTATATCAACAACCTTAATTTCATGATTAAATGCATCGGCAAATAGCAAAGACAAGCGCATCATATATGGGTCGATTTCCTCAATGGGAGGCATAGAGTTTACTGCAGCGAAATAAATAGGACATTCAACGGGGCACTCTCCACTTCCTGCAGGACAGCTTGGAGTAATTTCAGTCATGGAGGGATTTTAGCAGTAAATAAAAACGACGTCAATCGAAAATCATTTGCTCCCCCTGATAGAAAATGTCAGAACCTATTATATGAATAATTATGTATAATTCGGAGCATGATTAATGAATCTGATAACAGAGTAATACCAGCGGCTGAATATCAATCAGTTGAATATCGAAAAGGCTTGCTTGTACGATTATCTAAAGAACCGTTAATTTCTGAGGATTGTATCGCCTATCATGGAACAAGCATCGAGACCGTGAAAGTACTTCTACAGAGGGGCGTGATCCCAGGTTGTACAAATCCTCAATATGCAGGTATGCCTGAAGTACCACAAATCGGAGATGTATACTTCACTCCAGCGAGTAATTTCCCATACGAGGAACTGCCTGAGGGGTCAGATGTCGCAAATTATGGTACAGATTACGCAATTTCTGTCAGTGAAGGTTCTGCTGAAACTAATGCACAAGGACATCGTTTCTTGAGCCACCTTTCATTACCAATCGAACCGCATGCTCATGTAGCATCCAATCTGGTAGAGGAATATGAATATGATAATCTCCTTACAAGAGAAGCAAGGACAGCTCTCTCATCATTTAATTTATCTGAAGAAACAATTCGTGAAGCTGTTCTTGAAGCAAGAAAAAGCAGAGGTGTTGTGATCGGACTGAACAGATCTGCGTTAGCTGAATATCCTATCTCAGAAGGAGACTGTGGCGATGACTTTCGTGTTCAGACTGGATTGAAGGGACTAAGCATAAATTTCCTAACTGTTATAAAACCATTAGGAGAGAAAGAACAAGAATTTTTTGACGATCTTCAATAAATTAGGTTCGATCGTCCTACTCGGGGTATGACAAAATTGAGGCTAAAAAGTGGTGCTCCCCATCCCTGACAATATTATACTCACGTTCCAAAATTCTAGCCAGACTGGAGAACTAAGGCAGAGATGGGAAGAGATAAAAAAGCTTTCAAAAGAAATTAGCGAACCTGCTCATTATTAACATCACAAATTGCTTCGTCTTCCTTGTCGCCATCGTGCAAAACTTCCTTATCGATTAAATACTTTGTCATTTGATTTATTGTATTCAATATCGCTTTTGCACAATCCTCTGCTTGCTCGAATGTTCCGACTTTGTCTCCTAAAAAATGTGCAGGATTATGTCGATATGTTCGTAGAACCATGCTTAATTCTCTCCAACGGTCTTTTCCTTCTTTGTCAGTACCAAGCTTGGCTTCAAGAGCTTCAACTATTTCCTTTTCAGCTGCTGCATTTGCTTCCCAATCATAGAGCCCTCCGATTCTGTTTTTGTAAGTTTCAGTTGGAAGCCCAAAGGTATCAGAAAGAAAAATTAGGTATCCTTCAAACGCTTTATATGCCGGTGCCATTACAAAGCTATAGTCATTATATGCAATTGTTGCAGGTTCTTCCTCGTCGAGATATTCAGTATTTTCTCCGCGTAAGTCTATAATTTCCACCTTTCCCTTGAATGTGGTTCTCTTTACAGATTCCAGTAATAGCTGTTCGTCGACCAAAAGCCTCATTATTGGCACCGGTAGAGCGCCATAGCAGGGCAAGCTCTTTGCAACTCTTCCAAGAGCGATTGCGCGCAATTCTGATGCTGCGGAATATTTTGATGGTACCATGTGAGCCATAGTGCTGAATTGTATCAAAGGATTAGTGTCTTCCAATAATCTTTTCCATTATAGCCTGAACGCCTTCGGTCGTATTTTTAGATAATACACATAAATGTCCGAACATACCCATTGCGAATATAAAGAACAACACGAAATCGCTTAAACCGACACTCTCTCCCGCCAATAGTTTTGGCAGTCTTACCAAAACAAAGTAATATCCAACGAGCCCCGCTAAGAGAAAATTAAGTGTATCATTCCAAATTTCGGCAAATTTAGATTGCCATGGGGTGCCAATATACTTGCTAGCGATTGAAGCATACTTTATCAATCCTAGAAATATACTAACAGCGATTATTGAAATTAACGGTAATAAAAATGAAATAGAATTCATATTTTTTATCAATACACCTCCTTCCACTGTGAAAACAGGAATCGCGACAAGAAGCGCAACAAAGGAGAATGCCACGAGTGCATCAAGCATTGAAAATAACCGTGGCTGCCTAAACAATTTTTCCCTAGAAACTTCAGCTAACTCGACCCTTACCATGTCTCTAACTATTACATAGGAAAACCGTAAGTGCGTAGGATTATTTTCATCTCCAATCCCAATAACATGAAGGTCTTTTAGGATTCTTACGCTCCCAACAAGATGGATTTCTTCTGGGAGTAATCTTTTGCCCGTAAACAGTTTCTTTGCAAGCTTTTCAAACTCTAGCCATTTCTTAGGTCTTGAATATTTAGCAAAAGTGCTGTCGTAATAATAGAAAGCCTTTGTTGCTATGATGGGGTCTGAAGTATTAAATTGGACCATTCTATTGACGTGCTGCTCAAACCCTCCCATCTTTTGATTAAAAGCGACGAGTGCCTCAAGCAAATCATTTGAAAGAAGCGATACGGATTTCAAAGATATCGCGTTTTTAATCGCATCATTCCTTACAAGCCCATATACCATATGAAATGGGTGCCATGGGTCTTGTAGTTGAGTGTAATTTGCATCGTTATAGTTCTCACCTAGCCAACTACCCATAAGTGATAGTTCCTTTTCAATTGACTTAAGAATATCTATTTTTTCTTCTCTTTTTCCACGGAGCTTACTAGTTCTTTCAATGTAAAATGCAGCCCATGCAACGTAGAAAGCTAAAATTGTAAAGATAGAAGTTATGGGAACCCAATTCATACAAAAAAACCTGCCTTTGGGCAGGAATTCATCGAAGTATAACACGATTTAGTTCAAATCACTACGAACTATTGTAAAAAAGCGAGCCGTTTTTAATAGGTTATAATAACCTCAAATGAAAGGCACTACCGATGAACTACTTGCGACCGTTGATGAGTTGTTGGACTTAGTAAATCCACTTGCAACAAATCACCACCCTCCTGACGGAAATCAGTTTCTTAATATTTTTGAAGGCATATATAGAAGAAATGTATTTTCTTTACTTTCTGTGAGATTTTTAGCTACAAAAAATGAATTATTTGGAGATAAGGCATTAGATTTAGTACGAGCAATGATTGAAGACACAGTTGCTATTGAGTATATGGTCGCATTTGGCAAAAGGAGGCTTGCCCGAAAATTCAAGCGTTTTCTGTCAGTGCAGATGCACGAGGAGTTAGAGTTTGTTCGTAGGCTTGGGCTCAATCCGGTTGGTTTGTTAGGCTTTTCTGTAGAAGATATAAAAGACATTGATAGGAAATATAAAAAAGTAAAAAAGGAATTTACTCACCGTCCTTCGGGCACAGACCTTCATTCATGGATAGGTATGGACGTTGATAAAATGTTGGTTATTCTTGCTGAAGCAATCAAATCCAAGAAAAAAAGTACAAAATAACATTGAATGACATAGAGCTTACTTCAAGAGGATACATCCATTGCAATAGAAAAAATCATTTGAACCCTTTAGATGTAATTTCTTTTATGAGTACGGACAATCATAAAGAAATTGCAAAAAAAGACTTGGATGAGGCACTTGTTTTTGGGGCAAGTTGCTTGGTGAGACTATCTTCAAGGTATATTGATGAAATTAGTCAGCAGGCAAAAAAGAATGAGTATATAGAGATTGGGAAAAAGCTTAAAGATATTTTCAAGAGAATGGACTCTTAGTTGAAAAGTTGTTGTATTAAAATACAGAATTAAATATACTCAAGCAATATGTCAGACGAAAATATAAAAGAATTCAAGGGGTATAACGGGACGTTGGTTTTAACTTCAACAGGAGTAATTATAAAAAGAGGCGTTAAAGGATTTTTGCTTGGTGGAGGTATGCTGAGGGGAGACAAATCAATCCCATACAAAAGTATCGTTGCCGTTCAGCTTAAGAAAGCAGGAATGCTAGCGGGATACATACAGCTTACTCTCGCTGGTGGTTCTGAAGCAAAAGGTGGCATGTTCCAGTCCACTAAAGATGAGAATAGTATCAATTTTCATGCAAATGGTGGCAATAATGGTAAATTTGAGGAAGCAAAATTGCTAATCGAAGAACGGATTAGTGGCAGCCCAACAAGCGCTGTTGCAAGCCCTTTAGATGAAATCGAGAAATTAGCAGGACTTAAAGAAAAGGGCATAATTACAGAAGAAGAATTTCAAGCAAAAAAGAAGCAGCTCTTGGGTTTGTAGTCTGCAAAAAATCCTAGGGTTCAACGATTCGTAAGAGGTTTGCTGGTAATCCTTTTTCTGTTGGATTTTGTTTGTTTCTTTTTCCTCCACCTCTTTCGTTCCTCAGGAGTTAATTTGTTCCATGCGTCAAACGCCATTGTTGATAATAATTCTGCGGTTGTTATGTATTGTTGCACCTGTTCGTCTGTTAATTTCTTTCCGTCCTCTTCCAATATTTTTCTTGCTTTTGCTATGTCCATAACTAAATTATGGCGTATAAATTATTAGAACGAAAGATGATAAAAGTATCCGAAGTTTGTGGTATTTGAACTGAAAATGCTTCGGAAACTATGCCCTTGATTTATTATTTGACAGGCAACAAGAATTTACACGCAGGATATTTAGGGCATCCCCATATATCTTTTCCCCACCTTCCTTTTCTTCTAACCATTTCTATTTTTTCTGAACCATGAATTGTATTTTGACACAGAGGAACACCTTCATAATTTATCTCTCTAGCTTTCTTTCTGAGTTCTTTATTTTCTTCTTTTTTTCTCTCTCTATCTTCTTGAGTTCTTGGTGGTTTTCCTTCCTTATGTCCTCCGATTAAGCAGTGTGTCCAAATTCCAAACATCCCTTTCTCCGTCCAAAACCAATTTCCTGGACCCTCACACACCCTACACTTCTTTAAGTTATTATTCCCAATTTCTCCAATATTCTTCTTAATACCATAAAAATCCAACATCTGTTTCGAGGATTCCTTTCCTCTAAATCTTCTCATTCTTTCTCTGCTTTCATTCTGAGATAATATATTTAGGCTGCCTTCCCATAAAGTTTCTCTATCAATAATTGCAAATTTATCATGAATACTTCCGCCCCATGGCAAGACAACCACTCCCAATTTTTCCATTTCCCGCTGCATTGCTAGTGAGTCATCTTTCATTGAATCTTTATGTGCAAAATAAGGTCGTGTAATAACAAAAATATTAACGTTCTTTTTCCTTAAGAAATCAAATATGGGAAGTAATTGTGCTGTTCTATAGCGAGTAATATATGGAGAATGAATGATAAGCTCTTGTTTAGTTTTTAGTATTTCAGAAAAGAACGTTTTATAAAACTCACTTTGGTTATAGATATCACTATCGTCTTTTTCTGCTTCGATATCACTAGCATTAACTATTTTAGCTAACCAATCTTCAGTTTGTTCTGAGTGAAAGTAGTTTTTCACCATTACGCCAGCATCGATTATTGGATAGCCTTTTTTTACAACAAAATCTATGTACTGTACTAGAAGAGAAGACTCATTCTGATTCTTTCTGATTTTTTCTATGTCGCCTATAACAATGCATTTGTATTTTGCTCGTGAGAAAGCTACATTTATGAGTTTTTCATCATCTCCACCTTCTTTATCATCATTAGTTAATTTAGTGGACTTAGGAGTCGTAATGTCAAAAATAATTAACTGTTTTTCTCCACCCTGAAACTTATGTACGGTATCAACATCAATACCTTTTAAGGTTTCATCAAAAGATTTTTCATCTTTAACCATTTTGGTTATAAGGTTTGCCTGTGCCCTGAATGGAGAAATAATACCAATCGTTTCATAACCATTTCGTACCGCAGTTTTTGCTAACTCAACTGCTAGAAGTGCATGAAATAAGTTGTAATATGAGCCTGAGTCAGTATTTCCAGGATATATATTTAAGGAGTTAGTATTATAAATCCCCACCCTAAAATCCTTGAGGGGTTCAACATCTATTACCCTAGGTCCATTTTCCCCACCTTCACCATTAGATTGAGTTATATCAGCGGATTCTAGTCCAAAATTACCGTATTTATTATAGACAAGCGTATTTATGAGCTCAGCTATTTGAGGATGCATTCTGTATTGTCGCTTAAGCTGTCTTAGATAATCCGGTAATTCCCCTTTTTTTATTAGTTCTGAGATACCAGCATTTGCAAAAATATCACCCTTAAGCCATTTATCTACTAAGGCTTGCTCTGCCATATATTGCTCTTCAGTTTTCCCTCTGTTTTTGAGTACTTTGTGCTTAGTTACAGGTGGGAGTTGGAAAAAGTCGCCTATAATTATTGCCTTTTGTTTGGCAATAGAGGCAGCAAAATATAGTGCTGGCAAAGGAGCCATGGATGCCTCATCCACAATAACGCAGTCGTATTCTCTGCTAAGAACTAATTTGTCGCTATAACTTTTTGTAAGCGTTGTTGCTATGACCTTTGCTTCAGTTATTATGTGCTCTGTTATGTTAGTAAGTTGAGATAACAGTTCTTTAATTTGGGTGGTCAAATTCAAGTGATTATCATTCT
This sequence comes from uncultured Gammaproteobacteria bacterium, assembly GCA_964504535.1. Taxonomy (GTDB): domain Bacteria; phylum Patescibacteriota; class Microgenomatia; order Levybacterales; family GWA1-39-11; genus JAUSNA01. Next base: position 82,962 of record CAZDED010000004.1, on the reverse strand, counting down.
TGCGAGATAATTCCTCTTCTGCTTTACTAAAATCAATACTACCTATTTTTTCATTTAAGATGTTAGCTTTTGTTTTTGAACTATCAATATCCTGAATAATAGAATTTTTGGTTCTTTCATTCGTAGCAATATTATCCTCTAGAGCAGCCCTACTTTTTAGTAGTTGTGTCTTAACATCTGTTAATTTGCTTAAACTTTGTCCTGAAAAAATTTGGGATAGTCGATTAGAGTTTTGAAATTTCTCAATTTTAATGTTTGTGATAGATATTTCATCATCTGTATCTTTTAAAAACTGTTCAAGCTCAGTTATTTTTTGATTTGTTTTATCAAGCTGAGAAGTTGCCGATTTAATTAGTGATTGATAGTTTTCGTATGATTTTGAATCAGATAGGATTTCATTTATTCCATCAATTTCTATTTTAAGTTGGTCTGCTAATATTTGAAGTGTGCCGATTTCATCATGGATAGGCTTACTAGCAGCTTCAGCTGCCATTTCCGGGATGATTCTAGAATAATCGGTTTTCAATAAATCTTGGTGATGAATTTTACCAATCCTAATAATCTGTCCAAGTTTATATTCCGGAGAATCTATTAAAAACTTCACAGTCTTCAATAGGGCTTCATCAGTAGCCATATTAGTATGAGAAATTAACAATACGCTAAGCCCTTTTCCTATAAGTGCCTCAATGATTCGGGAGATTAACTCTGTTTTTCCAGTTCCGGGCGGACCCCATATAAAGCTCAGCTCACTACCTAGCGATAGTCTTAGTGCTGCTTCCTTATATTCATCAATTGAATCCTTAAGTGGTCTTGGGGGAAGTTGATATTCTAAGTCGGACCCGAAACTGAATGGTTGCATTCCAAAAAGCTTTTCTGCTATTGAACCATTGGATTTTGTTTCTTTGGATTCTGCTAATTTATCTCTTAGAAGCTTTAGGATATACAAGCTGGAAATAATTAAATGCGCTTGAGGTATATCTTGACCTAAAAAAGAATCAATCTCAACCTGAATTAAATTGTCATTAACAGAAACGACTTTACCACTTCCAGAATCGGAACCAACACGTACCTCTATTTCTCTTTCAAGTTCAATTTCCTGTAAAAATTCAAGCTCAAATTCATAAATATAGCTTTCTGCTAACTGTGTAAATAATTTACCATTTTTTATTCTTATATTCTCACTGCCTTCCTTTTCTAAATATTCAATGTTGGCATTTAAAGCCATTATCATTTCATCTACGTGCCATTTTGGGTTGTTATCCATTATTTTATTGTAGTACAAATGTATACCTAGAATAAGAATAGTAAGGATTAATAGTGAATAAAAGTCATCGGACTTGGGTTTATTGTTGAAGCAACCGTGAGGCTATGACAACTTCGATGGAATTTTGAAAAAAAGCCGAACTAGTTAAATAGCTCCTTGAGGTCTGCTTTTAATGCGTTAGATATTTTGTGTAATGTTTTTAGCGATGGATTTCGTAGTCCACCTTCTATCTCGTTTACAGTGGTAAGGTCTATTTTTGCTTTAGATGAAACGTCTTCCTGTGATAGTCCAGCTCGCTTACGAAGTTTGCGAATATTATTTCCAACCTTTTTATAAATAGTCGCCATGCTAATGCCTAGTATGGCTTTTATGCCATGTTTAGAACTATGGTACGAATGCCATATTTTGTGCTTGCAATATGCTCAGATATATTTATACTTTAGATATATATGGCTTTATCAGAAGATGAGAAGAAAAGAATAAGGGAAGAAGAGGAATATCGTTCGCAGGTGCGAAATGAAGTGCAACCGACAAAAAAGAAGAAAGGCTACTCACTGAAGCATGCAATAATAGGCTTTTTTGTTATTTGTTTATTTATAGGATTTATCGGTGTTTTGTTTGATTCAACATCAACAAAATCGACCACAAACTCTCCACAGGAGGTAAAGGACACTTCTGACCTCGTTGGTGACGTTACTGTTAAAGATGGGCATATTGATGTCACAAATGCAGAAGCCAAGGACTGGAAGGGATGTTACTTCACACTAAACAGCGATTACAAAGCCCCCTACAATCCTGAAAGTCAAAGATATACTATTCCATCTGGGGAGACATCTTCATTCTTGTTTAGCGATTTTGTTAATGATAAAGGCGAAATATTTAATCCTTATAAATATAAACTCATGAAAATAGCTGCAAGTTGTGAACAGCGCTTTGGTTTTTGGCAGTGGCAATAAAAGTTTCTTCTCCTTCAGAATAATAATTCTCCTGTTACAATAACTTTGTATTATGAATCCAAAATATATAATACGTTATAAAAATGAAGATAAAGAAAGAAATCAAAGATAAGGAGTTATTTAAAGATTTAGCACCACTTTTGGATTGGGTTAGTACACGTTCTCCACGCCAGGTTTATGAATATCAAGAAATGATTCTAAATATTCTTCGGTTAGTTCTTGATAGTAATTTTAGGCAGGACATTCGTTTGTTGCGAAAAGAACTAAACGTTCCTGAAAAGTGGAGAACGACTAGTTACGAAGGAAAGTACGACGAATGGATTGATTGGCTTGATGACGACAAACCATTTACCTCAGACCATTATGTAGTTGTGGATTTGTGTTCAAAATATAAACTAGACCCGAAAAGGTATATCGATTTTCTGCGTGATTACTTATACTTTGGAGACTCAGCCCCTTATCGCCCTATGGAAGATATTGTTTCTAAAGATGAATTCAAGCATAAAGCGAAAATCGAAATCGACACATCATCAAAAGGCGTAGCAAGCATCAATTTTTACAAAGATACAACTCAGAATGGGCTTATCGAGTTCATAGAGAAAAATTGGGTTCTGATATCTTCTGTTCAGAAAAAACTCGAAAAGTATCCACTAAATAGGGTTAGAAAAGAACAAATAATCAAAAGGGATTTAGAGATAATTATTCTTTCACTCATGGAATATAACACCTCTAAAATAGCTGGCGCTTTAAGTAAAAACTACGCAAACATTAATGATTTACCTGATAATTTTATTCCGTCAGACTCAAATATTAGAAAAACCATAAGCGATTTAAGCAAAAGCATCTCAATTTCCTCCGGTTTGTGAATTAATCTCCCCTGATATTTTGAAGCCAAATTACTCACTCAGTACGTCATACTGGCTATAGATTATGAATGGAGACAATGAGGATAAAAAAATAGATGAGTTTGCCGAACAATGGGTTAACTTACTTTTTGCCCAAATCAGACGGGAGATAAAAACACAAAAGAATAAAAATGAAAATCAAAAAAATGGATAATCAAAAAAAGTTTACAACCGATTCTTTCCTTCTAGCAAGCTTTCTACTCTCTCAATCTTGTGAATTGATTTCAACTAATAAAGAAAATCTAAAGCGTGTTATTTTTGTTTTCAAAGAAACTAAAGAAAGAAAAAAATTAACAGAAGATTTTCTTTCTCACAAGTCTAAAGTTGAGCCCCATAGATTTTATGGAGCACAAAAGGATTTAAAACAAATCATCTACTCTTAATTTATGAAAGAAACAAAGAAAATATCATTGTTGAAGAAAAAAATATACCAGTTGGTTGGCGAATACTACAAAATCACTCATTCAAAATGTTCTTCTCAAGATGAAAAGAGGGAGATTGTTGTGATTGAGCATGGCTTAGAACCGTTCTTAATCGTTTTTACAGAAAAATAAATAAGAATAAATATGAAAAGAAAGAACTTTACAATGATTGATAACAACATTTTTCTTGAATCACAGCTAACTTATCAAGCCAGATTTCTATACTGCATACTCCTTAAATACGCTGGTAAAAAGGATTATTGTTATCCTAGTCAATTAACACTTGCTCAGAATATGGGCTTATCAGATAGACATATAAGAAATTTAATAGACGAATTGATAAAAGCAGGAATACTATCCAAAAAGCGCACAGGTTTTAACAAGCCAAATACTTATTTTGTAACGAAAGAGCTTGAAAGGGAGTGGAATGGGAGTTCCTATCAGGTTGGAAGTAAAGTTCCAGGTAATGAAGGAAGGGAGCTTCCTACTAAGAATACTTATATAAAAAGAAAAGATAAAAATGATGCCAATAGCATTGAGAGTGTTGACGATTTTTTGAGAAGGAAAGGATTAAGATTAAGCAAGGTTGAACGACTCAACTAATTCCTATAAGATAATTATAGGCTTACATTATTTTAAATTTGAACTAAATACTAATATGAAAAATTGTTACATTTACCTACGAGTTTCTACAGACGAGCAGGCAAGAGAAGGCTTTTCTGTTGAAAATCAGAGACTGGCTTGTACCAACTACGCAAAGCTTAATGGGTATGAAGTAAAGAGAATATTCACAGACGATGGAAGAAGTGCAAGAACTACTGTTAGACCTGCGCTTCAGGAAATGCTTGCACAGTTAAAAGACGAGCCGGTTGAAGCACTTATTATTTATAAGATTGATAGATTCGCTAGGAACGTCGCTGACTTTGCACAACTCTATACAGATTTCAAGAATAGAGACATAAAACTATTGTCTGTGAACGAAGGAGACCTTACAGGTACAAATAGCATTATTCCAAATATATTTGCAAGCATCGCTCAATGGGAAAGTGAAGTAAATGGAGCAAGAACGAAAGATGCCCTCATGCAGAAATTTAGAGAAGGTTGGCAGCCAACACCTCCACCGCTAGGTTATAGGAGTGTGGGCGGAGACGGAGAAAGAAAGTCTTGCGAACCAGACCCTTATATGTTTCCGATAATTAAAGAGATGTTTGAGCTGTATGCAACCGGCGGGTATTCGATAATGGAGATACAGGATTGGCTGTGTGAAAGAAATGTATTGGCTAAGAGCGGTGCTCTTTTGAGTCATAGCGTAATAAACACAATCCTTAGAAACCCTTTCTATTACGGTCTTATTAGATGGCATGGTGAGGCTAAAATAGGAAAGCACCAACCAATACTTTCTAAGGAACTTTTTGATACATGCCAGTATGTATTGGCAAAGCATAGGAACTTTCTCATAAGAAGGCGTGTTCATAATTTTCTTTTGAGAGGTTTTATCCAGTGTGGTGAGTGTGGTCAGAGATATACAGCTGAATGGCATAAGCATAAAAGATTTACTAAACAAAAAGGGAAAATAGCATATTATCACTGTCAAAAGAGAGGAAGAAATGGTTGTCCTGCTCCGTATGTAGAAGTGGGTGATTTGGAAAAATTAGTTAAAAAAGAATTATCTAAAATTCAGTTTACGCAAAAGTTTATAGATAGAGTTGTTTTAAAGACGAAAGAATTGGTTGAGAGAAATAGACAGGGACTAGCCGGGAGGAAACAAGCAATACAAAATCAAAGAATGGCTTACGAGTTACGTAGAGAAAAGTTGGAAGACATGATGATTGACGGGTCTATTTCTCGAGATACCTTTAAGCGCAAATATGATGAGATAGAATTGCAGTTAAATAGTCTACAACAGTCAATGAATGAGCTCGAAGGTGGCAATAAAATTGACATAAATTTAATACAAGAGGTGCTATATTTTACGAGAAATATTAAAAAAGCATATACACAGGCTCCAGATTTCTTAAAAAGGCATTATTTACGCTTCTTTTTTGAGGAGATTTTAATAAAAAACAAGGAAATTTTTGAGGTCAAATACACGCCTATATTTGCCGTATTGAACTCAAATCAACACGTTATAATAAGACGTAAGGTGCTCCGCGACTAGGATTCGAACCTAGAACCTTGAAGTTACAAGAACCCTTCTATTACTAAAAGGCTTGGACTATCTTATGACCATATCTTTCGAATTAGGTCCTGGGTATATAGTCTCTACACATTTATCCTTCGGCTGACTCAGGACAAGTCCTCAGCTTCGCTTGGGAATTTAGCTCGGGATTGTCCTTTTGGGATTTCCCCGAATTAGCCCAGTTATTCATCTCGATATTTCTATCGGGAGCTGCATTTCTATACAGCTTCCTGCTCTACCATTGAGCTATCACGGATTAGTTGTCAATTCACTCAATTCCTTGAGTGCTAGCTATTTTATCACCTAGAAATGCTGAAATCCACCCCATTATTTTTCGTTGCGTGTCACTCTTATAAAATTTAATTGTAAAGACGCCATTTTCGTGAATATTCTTTCTTATCTTTCTACTATTTTCTTTTCGTTTTACGATATAAGTTTTATGCAACTGTAAAAGAGGAATCCCTGATATTTTTGACCAATATTCTTTTGCTTTTATTTCGTTATTGCCCTCATGAAGCCAGATAGAACCTCTAAATTCATCGTCTGTAATTTTGCAAAATTCTTGAAACCATGTTTTCATAAATTGAATGTAGTGTGGATTGGCATTTACGAAAGCTGCTTTTCCGTCGGATTTGTTACCCTCTCCAGCATAAAGAGCCATCCCAAATATAAACCTGTCTCTTTTACTTAAATTACCAAGTTCTTTTTTTGATTTTTCGAAGATTTCTGAAGTATGAATTACCCTTCTAGACCTCTTATTGTCTGCAGCAATCTGTGAACCCTTTTTTTGGCCAAAAGACTTATTCTTTAAAAGTCTTTCTTTTTGATTTTTGGTGAGAATTATGTCCTTACACCATCTGCTTAATGTATCTTTTGAAACTTTTATCTGTTGAAGAATTTCGTTATATGAGAGGCCTTGCTTTCTTAACTCTTGAGCCTTAACCCTGTCGTCATATTTTCCAGCATAACCCATATTTAAGGTTAACATACGAACAAGGGATAAGCAACAAATAGTCTAAATTAATCTATTCTAGATAGTCGCGTAGTTTGTTTCCTCTAGACGGATGTCTTAATTTTCTTAATGCTTTTGCTTCAATTTGTCGGATACGCTCCCTTGTAACCGCAAACATTCGTCCAACCTCCTCAAGTGTCTTTGGTTTTCCGTCTTTTAGACCAAATCTTTCTTCAAGTACTCTACGCTCGCGGTCAGAGAGCGTTCCAAGAACAGAATTTAATTGTTCTTTAAGTAACCCACGCGAAGCTGTATCAAAAAGTGTTGGAGCTGTTGTGTCATAAATAAAGTCTCCTAGGTATGAGTCCTCTTCGTCTCCCACTGGAGTGTCAAGGGACGCTGGTTGTTGGGAGATCTTGAGGATTTCCCGTACTTTTTCAGGATCTGTCTCTAGCTCTTTAGCAATTTCTTCAGGAGTTGGTTGGCGACCTATTTCTTGCATGAGGCGACGCTGTACGCGCATGGTTCTATTTATATTTTCTACCATATGAACCGGAATACGAATGGTACGAGCCTGATCTGCAATTGCGCGAGTAATAGCTTGTCTGATCCACCATGTGGCATATGTTGAAAATTTAAATCCTTTCTTCCAGTCATATTTCTCAACTGCTCTTATAAGTCCTTGATTTCCTTCTTGGATAAGATCCAAAAGTGTCATTCCACGACCTACATATTTTTTAGCAATTGATACAACAAGACGAAGATTTGATTCAACGAGTTTTTTACGAGCTGATTCATCCCCAGCTTCAAGTCTTTTAGCAAGATCAACCTCTTGTTCAAATGTCAAAAGTGGAATGCGACCTATTTCTTTCAGGTACATGCGGACAGGATCTGACACTGTTCCACCTTGGATAAGGTTGAGTGCTTCAAGTTCTTTTTCTAGATCTTCAATGGATTTATGGGTTTCTTTTTCCTGCTCTATTGTTTCGAAGATATCAATCTCTTTTTTAAGAAGTTGATCATATAAATAATCAAGCTCTTCTAGGAAGTGTTCTGGTTTTGGAAATTTCTGAAGAATTTCTTCTTGGGTAATGTACCCTTTTTTCTTTGCTGAGGCTAGTAGCTCCTCAATGTGTTCGTTTTTAACAGCACCTACACGCATAATATTGTACTCTTACGCAGAAAACAGCAATTCCCGAAGAAAAAGCTACCACGTGAAAGAATGAAGTTTATTATACACCGAAGCTAGGGGATAGGCAAGTTCTCAATTCACAATTCTCAGTTTACAATGTGTTAATGTTGAGTCAATAATCACTGAAAACTTACTAAGAACTGGAAATTGGAAATTGACAACTAAACTTTATTTGAACCTTGAAGCTAGTGTGTTGAACTCAACCCGAAGAGCCTGTAGCCCTTCCTCATCCTCTTTCTTTTCTGCAATTTTCATTTCTTCTGATAGCTCCTGAAGGCGTTCCTTTATAAGACCTTGCTTTAGAATCTTTGCCGTTTTTTCTATTTCATGAGTATAACTTTCATCAGTTGGAAGATTTGGAATCGGGTTAAGGAAATAAAGATCAAAAATTGGGATAAATTCTTCGGGCAACAATTTAGTGATTTCTGCTACATTGAGCTCCTCATTGGTTATAAAGAATTGCTTAAGAACCCTGTATATTTCCCTTACTGCTGGTGTTTTGGGTTCAACAGCTTCTAATATGCTGGCAATGATTGTAATCGACTCCTTCGGTCGTGCTGACTGCAACGCAAGAGTTAAGAGATGATTTTCAAGCATTTCTTGGCGAGAAAGTTTGTTGACAGAAAGAATGGGAGCCTCAACTTTTGGCTGTGGGGCTTTTGTCCTCTCAGCTTCCTTCACTACTGATTCATAAGAAGTATTGAGAAGCTCGGCGAGTTTTTTGAGGTAATGCTCTTTAACAATTTCATTATCTATATCCCTAATATAAGAAAGAGATCTTGAAAGAATATGTTCTTTTCCTTCAACTGATTCAGGATCCTGAGTCTGAACTGAGCTTTGAAGGATAAAATCATAAATATTGATCTCATTTTTCAACGCTTTTTTAAAAAGTATTGGATTTTCCCTGAGTATTTCATCAGCATCTTTGCCTTCCGGAGGAATAACAACACTTGCCCCTATCCCTTCGTGAGTTATAAGAGCAATTGAGCGGCGTTGAGCCTCAGTGCCGGCGGAATCCGTATCAAAACAAAACACTATTTTTTGGGCAAATCTTTTCAGAAGTCGTACCTGATTTTCCGTAAGAGCTGTCCCTTTGATAGCAATAGCGTTTGTTATCCCCTCTTTATATGCTGTTATCGCATCAAATTCTCCTTCCATAAGAAGAACCTTTTTTTCTTTTTTGATACTGTCTTTCGCCTGGAAAAGGCCAAATACTGTGTCCCCCTTTATGTATACTGGTGTCTCTTTAGTGTTTATGTATTTAGGGATCGCATCATCTGTCAGTCCTCGTCCAGAGAAAGCGACAATATTTCCCCGAGAGTCTTGGATAGGAAACATGAGTCTATTTTGGAAAAAATCGTAGAGCCTGCCGCCTCTCATTGTTGCAACACCAGCCTCAATCAACTCATCAGGCGTATACCCTTTTTTCTTTATAAGATAATTGCAGAGAGCATTTCCTTGTCGGGGAGCATATCCCACTCCATAGGTTGAGATGAGCGCTTCAGTTAGCCCTCTTGTATCGGTGACATATTTGAGAGCATTTTTTCCAGAGGCATGATCAGTAAGCAGATAGTGGTAAAACTGTGAAGCAAGATGATTTATCTCATAAATTCGTGTCTTTTTTTCGTCTTGTTTTGTCTTAAAAACCGTTTTGTGAAGCTTTACATCCGCACGTTCAGCAAGTAATTTTAAAGCTTCTGAAAAATCCATCCTTTCGTATTCTTCAACAAATGTGAATATGTCTCCACCCTTTGCGCAACCAAAACAGTGCCAGATTTGTCTTTCAGGGGATATAACAAATGAGGGAGATTTTTCGTTATGAAATGGACAATTTGCTTTGAAATTGCGACCTGCTCTTTTTATAGGAATATATGTGGCAATAAGATCAGCTACATCAATTTTTCTTTTTATTAAATCAACATCATCCATCGTGCCCCAATTGTAGCACATGATATACTCTGATCATGGCTGGTTACTCCTCAAAATCGTTGAGAGATAAGCTTGGGATAAAGTCAGGTTTTTCTGTTGTTTTTCTTTACGCGCCACTCTCTTATATAGTAGAACTCGGAGAAATTGATGATGTTGAAATTTTTCCAATGGTAAGAAAAGATCATGATTTTATCCATATTTTTGTGAAAGAAAAAGAAATTCTTATTTCTGAAATTAAGAAGCTCATGATGGGAATAAAACCAACAGGTGCGATTTGGGTCAGCTGGCCAAAAGCCTCATCTGGTGTCAAAACCGACATGAATGAAAATGTTATTCGTGAAGTTTGTTTGCCGTTGGGACTTGTTGATGTAAAAGTTGCGGCTATTGATGAAACCTGGTCTGGGTTAAAGTTTGTTATTCCTCTTAAAGATAGATAATTTTGCTTTTGTCTTTTATATATCTCATACTTTTATTAACTATTAACTAATATCTAGTAACTAGTTCCTGTAAATATGGTTAGTAAAGTTTTGTCAGCAACAGTTGTTGGTCTTGATGGAGTTTTAATTGAGGTTGAGACAGATATTTTAAATGGCCTTCCCGCTTTTAAAATCGTTGGACTTCCAGACAAAGCAGTTGAGGAATCAAAGGAAAGGGTTTGCTCGGCCATTAAAAACTCAGGGGCTGACTTTCCGACAAAAAAAGTAACCGTCAATCTTGCGCCAGGCGATCTCCCCAAAGAAGGTCCAACCTTTGACCTGCCAATTGCTGTTTCCATACTCCTTTCCTCCGGCCAGCTGCATTTTGATTCCAGTAGTTCGCTTTTTGTTGGCGAACTTTCCCTAAATGGAGAATTACGGTTGTCAAAAGGGGTTTTACCTATCGTTTTGGCTGCAAAAGAGAAGAAAATTAAAGATATCTATATCCCAAGTGCCAATAAAAGAGAAGCCGAAGTTGTTTCAGGTATTTCAATTTACCCCATCAAAAACCTCAAAGAGTTATTCAATCATCTAGTCGGAAACAAAATGCTTGAACCACTTCTTCCTATTCAGTTTGATGCCGACCAAGATGGAATCGAATACGATTTTGACATGAAAGATATTAAGGGTCAGGCATACGTAAAGCGTGCGGTAGAAGTTGCTGTTGCCGGCGGGCATAACATTTTATTAAAAGGTCCACCAGGAGCTGGGAAGACATTAATTGCCAAAACAATTCCCTCAATTCTTCCTCCGCTCTCTTTTGACGAAGCTTTAGAGGTTACAAAAATTTATAGCATCTCAGGCCTACTACAAGGAAAATCCATCTTAAGGTCTCGGCCATTTAGGAGTCCACACCACACAACTTCACACATTGGCCTTATTGGAGGAAGTGCAAACCCAAAGCCTGGTGAAATATCTCTGGCTCACAGAGGGGTACTTTTTCTTGACGAATTACCAGAATTTTCAAGATATGTACTTGAAGCGCTTCGCCAACCATTAGAAGACGGGATCGTCAGTATCTCAAGAGCGCGGGAGAGGGTCGTTTTTCCATCCCGTTTTATGCTCGTTGCAGCTGCAAATCCTTGTCCTTGTGGATTTTTTGGAGACAGTACAAAGGTCTGCACCTGTTCGGCAGGCCAAGTTCTTAAGTACCAGAAAAAATTATCCGGTCCCCTGCTTGATAGAATAGATATCCATATCGATGTTCCAGCAGTTAAAGTTGAAAAACTCGTAGACGACACGAATGATTATGAGGATTCTAGTAAAATTAGGGCAAGAGTTGTTGGGGCAGTTAATCTACAGCGAAAACGCTTTGCTAAAAAAAAGGCTATAATGAACAGCGAAATGTCATCTAAAGACCTTAAAGAACTACTACTTCTCAAAGATAATGCAAAAGAGATTATGAAAAATGCCATGAAAACACTCGCGCTTTCTGCCCGGTCATTTAATAAAGTGCTTAAGGTTTCTCGGACAATAGCTGACCTTGAAAGAAGTAAAGAGGTAGACTCAGCACACATATTAGAAGCATTGCAATACCGCCCAAAAACCATAGACTAATATGAGAAAAACAGTAATATTTCTTTTCTACTCATTTTTTCTACTCATTCTGGGAAGAAATCTCCTTTTTATCCCTGTTGTGACGTTGGGAGGGACTCAAAAAGCGAAAGATACAGAAGTGATACGCCAGGATGTTGCGGATCTTCTCAAGAATAAAAAAGGAGAATTTAATGTCTGCTATACGGATCTTACTACTGATGAGTCTTTCGGTATCCATCCAGATACGGTATTGACTGGAGCATCAATGAACAAGTTGCCGGTAGTTGGGTACCTTTACTCTCTTGCAGCAAAAAAAGAGATAGATCTTCAAGAAACCGTTGTTATACAAAAATCTGACATACAGGACTACGGAACTGGTGTCATCCGTTATGAAGAGCCTGGAAAAACATATACACTCCAGTACCTCGCCCAACTTGCTCTTCAGAAATCAGATAATACCGCGGCACACGTTCTCAATATCAGGCTTGGGGAAGACAATATACAGGCATACGCATACAGACTTGGGATGAGTGCTACTAACATGGTAGAAAACGACACGTCGTGCAGAGACATACAAACGTTTTTTAAGATGTTGTACACCAATAAAATCGCAACACCTGCACTTACAAAGGAAATGATGGGATATATGGAAAACACGGATTTTGAAGATAGAATTTCTCGACTTTTGCCTCGGGGACTTCATATCTATCACAAAACCGGAGATGGAATAAATTTTATTCACGACGGAGGAATAGTCTCAAATGGAAAGACCCCATTTATTTTAGTAGTTACATCTAGCAATCTTACTGATGGAGACTATGCAAAAGAGACAATCGGAAAGATAGCTGAAACTATTTATATAGACCGCGGAAGCAAATAATTTTCACAATACTGTTATTCTTTCTTGAAGAAAACATCTTCCTTCGGGAAGATGTTATATAATACCCTTGAGTTGTGTTTTCGCACCTCAAAGATTGCTTTTAAGGATGCGGAAACGCTCCTTGAAAACCTGCAAACACTCAGCCAGCCCATAAAGGAAAGAAGGAGTTCTGTGCACACCCGTTCAAGAAGATCCATTCCGCCGGTTGTGATGCTCTTTTTGGCAGCCGCCATGCTTGTCCTCTCTCTTGTGAGGATGGACAATCCGGCAATTGCCGAAGGAGCATCAGCGTCCCAGACGCCACCTAGCGCCACCATGTCGCATCGCCTAACCATTCCCTTCGTTGCTTCAGACAGTACGCCTGAATGCTCTCAAGTTCAGGCACAGTCAGCAAGCATCGTAGCCGCGGATCAGGTGTCGGTAAGCGCTATGGCGCAAGACCCATTGGTCGCAGATCAGCTCGTTGCCGACGGCAATAATGTCGGCGTCGGGATGGTCATCGGTCTCAATCGAGACTGGGTTGCCGCGTGGAGCGAGGTATACGCAAGTACGCAAGTACAAGTTGCCCCATATGCCCTTACGGGATGTGAGACATCAACTCCGATGCCATCAGCCACGCCGTCACCTAGGGCAATCTTTTCCAGGACTGTCACTCCGACGGCAACCGGAATTGTTACGATCACGCCGACTCAAACGGCAACAAAGACCGGAACCGTAGCTCCGTCTCCAAGTCCGAGCACAACGTCTACGGGAACAGTGTTCCCGTCGGCAACTGCCACTCAGACCGGAACGGCTACAGCAACAGCCACGAGCACCTCAACATCAGTGCCCGGGGTTTCGCCAAGTCCGACTCCGACTAAGACATCGACGCCAACCCCGACCCAGTCGGCAGTAACGCCGAGCCCAAGTCCAAGTGCTACACCAACGAACACTCCTACACCGCCGCCCGTTTCGTGCACCAGCACTTCGGGAACTACATACACGGCAACCAACGGCGACTCCTTGACGATAGGCTATTCGGTCATTTGTCCGGGAGACGTGGTTCCTTTCGATCTGACCACGCCAGACGTTGCGACGGGGGTGACGATCAAGCTCACTATGGATATGACGGAATATCCACGAAATGCAGCAAGTCCAGCGCCAATGTCACAGGCGCCAGCCTGTCCTACGTCTGGGAAGTGCTGGCACTTCTCATTCACTGCCCTCGCATCTGCTCCCTGTGAAGGAAACGCCAATTGCCTTCCCGGGCAAATGGCACCTGACACGACCAAAACACATTTCGTGATCAGCATACAGATCACGACCAGTCCCGGGGGGAGGCAATTCACGGTAGTTGTCCGCTAGAGGGTTTGCAGTCCAACGGTGTCGAGGGGGTAACTCCCCTCGGCACCCCGACTCATTTGATGAGTGAGGTTAATTTTTTGAACTCTTCAGAAATGTCATCAGCCTTATAAAGAGTGCTTGTTGTGACAAATCTGCTTGCTCCTGCTTTTTTTGAATCAACAATTGTGTTTTCATTTATTCCTCCATCAACTTCTATCGTTAAATAAGGGTATTTTTCTTTCATTGTTCTTACCTTATCAAGCATTTCCGGCTGAAATTCCTGACCTGAAAACCCAGCGTTAATTGTCATTATAAGTAAACAATCTAAATCGTTAAGATTAAGGTTGTTTAACACTTCAAGTCCCGTTGGGCCATCAACAGCAATGCCCACCTCTCCGAGTAATTGTCCCTGGGCAACAAACTCAATGGGATCAGGCATTTTTTCTATCTGACCAATAAATCGTCTAAATCCTGCATCAGCCCATGTTTTTAGATACTGCACAGGGTTGTCGACCATCAAATGAACCTCGAAAAGAGTCTCTTTCGTAAAGCCTGAAAATTTTGAAGCATCCGAAAAAGTAGTATTAGGAGCAAACTTGCCATCTAAAACATCAATATGAATGGATTTTGCGAAAGGTTTTATGCGGTTTAATCTATCTTCAATATCTTCCCAATTTTTATTTTCAGTACCTGGGCTTGGTATTACTTCATTCATGGTCTTCTATTTGAGAAATTTTCCTGATCCGTCTGATGTGTCTCTCATCATTTGAGAACGGTGCTTCGAGCCATTGTTTAATAGCATGGAGAGCATCTGCTTCACTCAGGATATGTGCTCCGATAGATAAAACATTTGCATCGTTGTGTTCACGAGTTAGCCGGATCATCTCAAAAGCATCACTACTGGTGCGGCCAGTTACATCCACAGCATGAGCAGGAATAATAGGGGTGTAAAAAACAACTGCTCTTACACCTTTAAATTTATTGGCAACAATTGCTTCACCTTGTCCAGAGCTTCCAAAAATAATAGCTTTGTCTTCTGGGTTTCTCGAGACGTTTTCAGCAGCCTTTTTGATGTAATCAGGATAATCATCAGTGGGTTCAAATTCATAAGCTCCGCAATCCTCAATGTCGTATCCACTTTCCGTCAGTGTTTTTTTAACTTTTTCTTTAAGATTGAATCCTGCATGATCTGATGCTAGATATATCTTCATATTAAATTTGCGTAGCGCTAAGCTCTATCTCAGATGCCTTTTGTTCCATTTCCTCCTCAGTAAGTTGCCCCGTATGTGCTCCGACATGTGACATGACACCGATAGAGTTCAAAACTCCCCTCTTCATACACTCTGCAATGGACATGCCTTTTGTCAATGAGGCTAAAAACGCTCCTGCATAAGCATCTCCTGCACCGGTCTTTTCATGTCCATCAGGATTTAATGTCCCGATTTTATATATCTTTCCATCATTTTCGACTGCATACGCACCATTTTGGCCATCTGTCACTGAGATTAGATCAAAACCATAATTTTTCAAATTAAGCAGCAATTCTTTAACATCACCAATCTGGTTACCAGATAATTTTTGATTTATTATTCGAGCCTCCTCCATATTACAAAAAAGCATCTTTGACTGATGGACAGCTTTTATAAACGTTTCATTAATATCTTTCATCTGTGCGGATCCTGGTGAATAAGCAACGGGAATTCCTTCACGATTTGCATAATTAAGTACATTTTCATAAGCACCTTCCCATCTTTTTCCAACCGATGTAAGAAAAATGATCTCAGGTTTTTCATCAATTTTGCTTTCATCAAACACATGGTCATGTTCTGGGTGGTGAGAGAAAATAGTCCTGTCCTGAACAAAATCAAAAATCAGAGATAATGGCCCATCTTTCGAGTCGACATCTTCACAGTAAATCTTTATTCCCTCCTTTGATAGCTGCTGCTCTATAAATTGAGATAATGCATCCTGACCAATATAGGTATAAAAGGCATTCGTTACTCCTAATTTATGAAGAGTTGATGCTACATTGGCTCCATTTCCACCAATAGAAAATGCTTTAATGTCGATCGGGATTTTATCTCCAAGTGCAAAACTCGCCGTATTATCAGAAATTGTAATGTGGGAATTATTTTCTAAAGATATAATTGCGTCAAAAAGAGAGGAACCGATTACCAAAACTTTCATACAAACATTGTATACTTCTGAACTTTATTAATGCAACTAAAAGTGAATGTTTTTAAAGTACTTTGATACGTATTTACTAGTTGCGAAGCGAAGAATCCATTACTATAATACTAAATTAGCATCGCAAGATGTAACAGGTTTCTGCCCTCTGTTGTAATTATTAAAAAACTATTGGAGGGCTTATGGCTTTTTTTAAATTTTTATTTTACATAATACTATTCATCCTCATAAAAATTGGGGATCTCGTCTACTCGGCGATCCATTCTTTTTCTTCTCTTCTTTTTTCACCTATTGAGTACGTTGTCGGGTTGGTAAAAAAGGGAATACATCACTTCTCAAGGCCTCCGAGAAAAGATAAAAAATATAATTACAAAAAAAGTAAAACTATAAGACGCAATGAGAAAGAAGATTTCGTATTATTTTCGAAATTATCTCATGCAATCGGTTTTTTTCTAGCATATGTCTTGCAGGAGTTTTCTTCATTACTTCGTTTTTTAGCCTCGTTTCTTGTATTCCCCTTTAAAATAACTGCTAAAATTAGGTTCCCTCAGAGAAGATTAAAAAGATCACAAAAGAACATTGTTATATCATCCAAACCATCTTTATTGCTCAAGTTTAAATATGTTGGACTCGGTACTCTATTTGCATGTATCTTCTTCTTCATGCCTGCATTATTTTTTCTATTCCTTTCAGATTTGCCAAAGCTGTCAAATCTGTCAGTGAACTATATTCCAAAGACTACGAAGATCTTGGACAGAAACGGAAATTTACTGTATGAAATATATGCCAATCAGAATCGTACAATAGTTAGGCTTGAAAAAATCCCAAAAAAGTTACAAGAGGCAACAATTGCGATTGAAGACAAAGATTTTTACAAGCACGATGGGTTTGATGTAAAAGGAATTGCGCGGGCAGTATATGTTGACGCAACTAAAAAAGAGTTGCAAGGTGGATCAACTATTACACAGCAACTTATAAAATCCGCCCTTTTAACTCCGGAGCCAACAATCACAAGAAAAGTTAGAGAATTAGTTCTTGCCTTCTGGGCTGAGCAGCAATATACCAAGAACCAAATTCTTGAACTGTATTTTAATTATGTTCCTTATGGTGGGACTGCGTGGGGTGTTGAGGCGGCATCACAAATTTATTTCGGTAAAGATGTCTCAAGCCTAACACTCTCTGAGAGTGCATATCTTGCAGGATTGCCGCAAGCTCCAAGCCAGTATTCTCCCTTTGCAGGCGATGGTAGTCTGGGAAAAAAGAGACAAAAAGAAGTACTTACTGCAATGGTTTCGGAAGGATATATCACAAAAGATCAGGCAGGAAGAGCCTATTCAGAGAGGCTTATTTTTGCATCATCCCAAGTTCCAATCCAGGCCCCTCATTTTGTTATGTATGTAAGGGATTTGTTGATCCGGAAGTACGGTCTGTTTGAGGTTGAAAGAGGAGGGCTTCAAGTCACAACGTCACTTGATATCAATACTCAGAAAATGGCCGAGGAAGTAGTCTCAGACGAAGTGCAGAAAAATGGATATCTTGGAATTGGAAATGGGGCAGCTCTTGTTACAAACCCTCAGACTGGTGATATTTTGGCGATGGTTGGTAGCAGTGACTATTTTGATGCTGATCATGATGGAAATGTGAATATAACAACATCATTGCGGCAGCCTGGATCAACAATAAAGCTAATTACCTATGCTCTCGCTCTTTCAAAAGGTTATACGGAGGCATCAATCTTGGAGGATCTTCCTCTTAGTATCCCAAATCAGGGAGGGCAAGCGTATACTCCCGTTAACTATGATGGAAAATTTCACGGAAAAGTACCATTAAGAATTGCATTTGCCAATTCTTTTAATATTCCAGCAGTCAGAGTTGCGCAAAAAATGGGAGTTGATGCTATAGTGCAGTTCGGCAAGCAAATGGGGATTTCGTCATGGGGATCTGCTGAAAACTACGGTCTATCAATCACGCTGGGAGCAGCTGAAGTAACAATGAAAGATTTGGCTACTGCCTATGGAGTAATAGCAAATGGAGGTAATAAGATTGAGCTGGATCCAATTTTACTAATAACTGACACTGATGGAAAAATTATTGCGAAGAAAGAAGTAAAAGAAGTTTCTGTTATCGATGCTGGAATTGCATACATAATTTCAAATATTCTTGCAGATGATAAAGCAAGAAGTATAGAGTTTGGCACAAATTCACCATTAGTCATTCCAAATAAAAAAGTATCCGTAAAAACAGGAACAACTGATAACAAGAGAGATAACTGGACTGTAGGTTTTACTCCTGACACACTGGTTGCTACGTGGGTTGGTAATAACGACAACACCCCCCTTTCACAGGCATTAGCCTCAGGGATAACGGGAGCGGCTCCTATGTGGCATAGAATTATGGAAAATATGCTCAATAGTAATGAGCCTATGGAGATCACCATGCCGGATGATATTGTTGTTAAAAATTGTTTTGGATATGATGCATATTTCATACGGGGGACTGAAACTAAAGATACATGTAAGATCATTATGCCTACCCCTACTTTTACCCAGCAATAAATTGTTATCTAGTAGTTAATAGTTAGAAGTTAGTAGAATGGAGATGTGAGAATTACTAATCCAACGGCAGTTTTTGGAGAAGACGAAGCCTGTAAATTTCTAGTAAAGAAGGGGTATAGAATTCTAGAGCGTAATTTTAGGAAGGGATATGGGGAAATTGATATCATCGCTCTAAATGGCCAAACCTTAGTGTTTGTTGAAGTTAAAACTCGATCTTCAAGCAAGTATGGGACTCCTTTTGAGGCCATTTCCGCTCACAAATTGAAGCTTCTTATTAAAGGAGCAAACTTTTATAAATATATACTCCACCCGCATTTACCGGACGAAATGAGAATTGATGCAATTGGGGTTATGGTGTGGGGAAATGAAGTCTTATCAATCGAACATTTAGAAAATGTGTCTGGATTTTAACTAGAATAACCGATTGCCTCAAGAACGGTAGCGAGTGCGTCTGACTGATTAAGCTTAAAAGTGTTTATGATGATGTCATAATATTTTTTATCCCAATAAAACCAATTCGGATCACTATTTGCATACAGTCTTCTCCATTTGTCGAGGTTTTGAATATCACGTTCTTTTACTTCATTTTTTGCATCTTCTACATGCATTCCGTCCCTGTTTACCAATCGGTCAATTCTTACGTCTGTTTTGTCTATGCCGTCCTCCTCAACTACTACAAAAATTTTAAATATTCCCTCAATTCCTTGGGCATCAAATCCAGCAAGGTGACTTTGAATTATGTTATGAGACTCATTTCTCAACTTATTTTTTACCTTCTCTTCATAATCGAGGTCAAATTGATCTGATCGGTCTTTTGCAAATCCATTATCTTTTGTAAATTCACGAAACAATTTCCCACCATCAAGCATTTCCCAATGCAATGTTTCAGCAAGATGCGCAGCAAGGGTTGTTGCTCCACTCCCTATTCTTCCAGAAATGGTAATATTTCGGATAGAGCCAAGATCTTTTGGATTCATAAATAATTAACTTTGAGGAGTTCCTTGTGCTTTGCGACCTAGAATTAGAGTCTCTTCAACGAGTCTATTAGAATACCCAAATTCATTGTCGTACCATGCAATTATTTTTAACATATTTCCTGCAACTACCTGTGTTAGCGACAAATCAGCTATAGAGGAGTGTGAATTACCGATTATATCACTTGATACTAATGGATCGTTAGTAACAGTAAATATGCCCTTCCAGCGAGGATTTTCAGAAGCTTGTTTGAGTGCCCCATTTACCTCATCAACAGTGACATCTCTTTTAAGTAAAAATGTAAAGTCAGATAGAGACCCTACTGCAACTGGAACACGAATTGCTAGCCCATTGAAAATGCCTTGTAGTGAGGGGATAGCCTTTGCTGCTGCTATTGTGGCACCTGATGAAGTAGGGATGATATTCTGAGCAGCCGCACGGGCACGTCTATAGTCCTTATGTCCTCCATCGTGCACATTTTGGTCCGATGTGTATCCATGAATTGTCGTCATCATTGCCTTTTCAATTCCAAAAGTTTCTTCAATAATAGCCGCAACAGGCGCGATGCAATTTGTCGTACAAGAAGCGTTACTGACCACGTTCTCAAGTTTTTCACCGTCTTGATTATTAAGATTTACGCCTAGCACATAGGTAGCAGCGCTTTGTTCGTCTTTAAATGGGGCAGAAAGGATAACTGATTTTGCACCAGCATCAATATGGGGTTGAATCTTTTCAGGGGTTGTAAACGCTCCGGTTGATTCAATGACTACATCAACATTTAAATCTCTCCAGGGAAGCTTTGAAGGATCTCTTTCTGAAAAGAATGGGATGACTTTCTCATCAACTACAAGCGCTCCAATTGTTTCTAAGGAATATTTTGCCTCAACTTCTTCTGGTTTTTGAATAAAAAGAGCATGATGAACAAGCTCATGGTACATCGTGTCAAATTTAAGCAAATACATCCACCCTTGCATGTCTGTTGATGAGCCAGCGTTAACCGCTACAATCTCAATCTCATCACCAAACTTCTCAATAATTATCCTGTGAGCTACTCTTCCGATGCGGCCATAGCCGTTAATTGCAACGCGAACCATATATTCATAGTAGAAGAAAACGATTTTTTATTCAATAGGACAAAAGTTATGTTGAGTTTGGGTTCACCGTACAGTATAATAATGAAATGTCTGAACGGATGACAAAAAATAACAAGCTGAAAGGACAGAAAAAGCATGGCTTTTTGGGGAGACTCAAGACTCTTGGAGGCAGTAAGCTTATTAAAAGACGAAGACAAAAGGGTCGTAAAACTCTCTAATGCTAGACAGGAGTCACAGATTTTCCTTTAGGAAGGGTGCGCCAAGGCGAATTTTTGCTACACCACTTTTTGTTATCAGGTATGATAACAATCACGACCAATTGCATTGTTCGGTAGTTGTAGGGAAAAAAGTCGATAAGAGGGCAGTCGTTCGCAATAGAATTAAGAGACAAATTAACGAAATACTGAGAGAAATTTTGCCCAAAGATAAAAAATTTGACTTAGTTTTTTTTATAAAAAGACAAATTAACGATTCAGAACCTGAAAAAACTAAAGAGACAATAGTTAAAGCGTTGAAAGAAATAAACATATAATATGGATATCGGAGCAATTTTCACCATACTTTTAACTCAACCGATTACAAATCTTTTGGTTGGATGTTATCAACTTCTTGCATTTCTTCATGTACCATTCGCGTTAGGGTTTTCGATTATTCTTCTCACATTTATCATTAGGTTAGTACTTTACCCTTTTACGGCTTCACAGATCAAAACAAGCAAGAAAATGCAGGATATGGCTCCCCATATCTCTAACCTAAAAGCAAAGCATAAGGATGACAAAAAGAAACAGCAGGAAGAAATGATGAAGCTATACTCAGAGTTTGGCGTAAATCCAGCTGCGGGATGTCTTCCAGTCATTATTCAAATACCTATCATCTGGGGTCTTTATCATGTGTTAAGTACCGTAGTTAATGCAAATTCTATTGTAAAACTTAAAGAAATAAATAGTCTTATGTATTCTGATGGGTTAAAATTGACCCGTCTTTGGGAAACAACTTTTTTTGGAATTCCACTCGCCCAGTCCCCTTCCCATCTCATGAAAGACATGCCTTTAATAGTGTTGGTCCCTGCTCTAACTGCTGTGCTACAGCTTATATTTTCAAAGATGATGGCGCCTGAAGTTGCACCAACTGGCAAGCAAGATGACTTTCAAGCAACGTTTGCAAAACAATCACTTTTTATATTCCCAATCATGATTGGTGTATTCTCTTTTCAACTGCCTTTCGGACTCTCTTTGTACTGGAATGCTTTCACAATTTTTGGTATACTTCAGCAGTACTTTTTAGTAGGTCTCGGTGGCCTAAAGCAATGGCAAAAGTTTGCTGAAAAATTCTATGCAAAAAAAACTATAAAAGCAGTAAGTGACAAAAAAACCAAACATGGAAAAAGAAGTTAAAATTATAGAAAAGGAAGTAGAAAAATTACTTTCTCAAATTGGAGTTAAATCAAGCATTAATGTGGAGAGCAATGATGACGGCTACACAATTGTTCTTGATGCCTCAGAAGATAATGCACTTCTGATTGGAAAACACGGGAACACCCTGGCCTCATTAGAATTAATTGTTAATCTTATTGTTGCTAACAAGCTAGGAGAATTTAAGAGAACAACCATTGAAATAGGTAGCTATCGGGCTGAGCGTGAACAATATTTATCTGAGCTTGCTGATAAATTGAAAGAAGAAGTAATTACTTCAGGTTATGAGAAGCAGGTTAGAGGTTTAAAGCCTTGGGAAAGAAGATATCTTCATATGCATCTTTCTGAAGACGCAGACGTTATGACAGAATCAATTGGCGAAGATCGTGACAGAACATTAGTCATCAAAAAGAAGTGAGCCGGTTTCAAAGAATAGCTTTTTTTTCACTACTCGCAACTCTCCCAATACAATTAGGTAAACATTTCTGGCCGTACTTTTCATTCGTTCAAGGAATTCGAATTGATTATCTCTCTCCCACCTTGTACATAAGCGATATCTGTTTCATTTTTCTCTTTGTCGTTTCATTCCGTTCTTTACGGGCAAGATTTGCCAAACTATTTTTATCAAAATTGGGGGTGTTTTTTATCATTAGTTTGATTGGTTCGATATATTTTGCCACAAACATTTATGCTGCAATTTTCGGAACTATAAAGCTTCTGGAATTTATATACATTGGACTATTTGTTTCTCAATGTTTTAAAAGAAAAGATATTGATAGTGTGTTGTTTATTTTTATCCTTGGAGCGCTAGTTGAAACTGTTATCATTTTTTTTCAGTTTGTCTCGCAGCATTCATTGGGAGGACTATTTTATTTTTTGGGAGAACGAACTTTTAATTCATCAACTCCAGGGATTGCAACATTTCAAATTGCTGGTGTAGATATATTAAGAGCGTATGGAACGTTTCCACATCCAAACGTTGTTGCCTTTTTCCTTCTGTTTGTTTTTGTTTGGTTACTCTTTTCCACTGAATTCCGGAGGGCAATCTCGCGCTATATTAAGATCATAGCGTTAATAGCAATAGGCATTGGGATCTTCTTAACCTTTTCAAGAATAGTTATTTTGCTGTTAATTGGAATTCTTCTTTTTAAAATAAAACCAAGAGGTGTAAGAAGTATTCTAGCAATCTTATTGGGACTTTTTATCATATGTATTCTCCTTTTTCAAAGATTCGAGGTTACTCTTATTAGAGATTTGATATTAAGAATGGAATTAATAGAAATTGCACTAAAAGTTTTTTTTACAAATCTTATTTTTGGAACGGGATTAAATAACTTCTTCTATAGCGAAATTCTGTATCAAAAAACACTGAGTCCAATACTGTTACAGCCTGTTCATAACATTTATCTCTATTGGATTTCTCAGACTGGGATTATGGGTTTGATAGTCTTAATTTATTTTACAAAGAAGTTAATTTTTAGTTTAAGAAAATCTTTAAGCACCAAAAAATCAGAGTATTTTTACTGGTTTGTTTCAATTATTGTGGTGTGTGTTGGAATTTGTGGAATTTTTGATCACTATTTTCTTTCTCTACAACAGGGTCAACTTCTAGCTGCGATTATGGTTGGACTTTGTTTTTCTAACATCGATTCTAGTGAGGGGTAGGAGTAGGTTCTTGAGGTTGAGGACAAGTCGTGCAATATGAATCCCCCGTGGGATCGGTTACGATTGCGGCATCTCTCTCCTCGACGTTATCAGTTTTTCCAGCCGG
This sequence comes from uncultured Gammaproteobacteria bacterium, assembly GCA_964504535.1. Classification (GTDB taxonomy): domain Bacteria; phylum Patescibacteriota; class Microgenomatia; order Levybacterales; family GWA1-39-11; genus JAUSNA01. Next base: position 58,954 of record CAZDED010000004.1, on the reverse strand, counting down.
CGCAAGCATTTGAGTTGATTTATCGACAAAGACTTTTTTGAGTCCAGGATCAACAGTTCTTGGAATTGTACCTTTTATAAAATATTCATATCGTGTTGGGCATACATATGGCGAGCCAGCAGGCTGTGGCAGCAGGCCTGATGTTGAGCAAATAGTCGCTCCGATAACATTATCTGGCTTGTTAAGTGTCTCGGCAGGTTTTCCCTCTAGGAGTTTTGCCATTATTTGGTGCCATATCGGAGCTGCTCCTGTAACACCTGAAACTACTCCCTGGAGTGGTTTGTTGTCATTGTTGCCAACCCATGTAGCAACGACAAAAGAAGGAGTGTATCCGATTGTCCAGTTATCTCTATAGTCGTTTGTTGTACCCGTCTTAACAGAGATTGTCTGACCTTTTATGTTAAGTGGGGAATTACTTCCAAAAGAGGCGCTTCTTGCTCCATTATCAGAAAGGATATTCGAGATAATATAGGCAACCCCATCTGGCAAAACCTTTTTCCCCAGAAGGGGGCTTTCTACTGGCTTATATTGCTGTATCGTCTTTCCCTTCGAGTCAGTGACCTTAAGTATTGGATGAAGACCAATTTTGTACCCTGAATTTGCAAATACGCCATAAGCTTCAGTCATCTCCACCATTGTTACCTCTCCTCCACCAAGGGTCAGAGAGAGTCCATACCTTTCAGGGTCAGTAAATGAATTGATACCCATTGCTGACGCAGTTGAGATCATGGCTTCAAGACCATTTAGTTTGAGCATTTTGACAGCGGGAATATTAAAAGAATTTGCCAGAGCATATCTCATTTGTTGTACACCATGAAACTTAAGGTCATAGTTGAGAGGACAATAAGCAGCGCCAGTGGGGTTTGGAAAACATGTCTTTTGATCGACAAATGGGGTTGCCGCGGTATACCCTTTTATAAGTCCTGTCGCATAGTTGATAGGTTTGATTGATGATCCTGGTTGCCTTTTTGAAATTGCGACATTCACATTCCCGTCTCTTTCGGTATCGAAATAATTTCTACTCCCAACCATGGCTAAGACCTCCCCAGTTCCTGGCCTAGTTACCATGCTTGCGGCGTTATACCAATTTTTACCCGTGAGGGTTGCCTCTTCGGTGGCAATCGCATCTTCAGCGATTTTTTGCACATCAAGGTCTAAAGACGTTGTGACAGTAAGGCCTCCTTGCTCAACCATTTTTTCACCATATTGTTGTACAAGAAGATCTTTGATGAAAAATACAAAATGCGGAGCAACTATAGTATCCTGAATTTGGTTAAACACGAGTTCTTCGTTCTTTGCTTTTTCCTGCTGCTCTTTCGTTATGTATCCTGAGTCTTTCATTGCCTGCAGAACCTGAAGCTGTCTCCCTTTCCCATTTTCAGGATGAGAACCAAACGGAGAATATACGCTTGGTGCCTGTGGTAAACCAGCTAGAAAGGCGCTTTCTGAAAGAGTTAATTTAGAGACATCTTTGCCGAAATAAATTTGTGACGCTGCTTCTACTCCCCATGCGGTTCCACCATATGAGACTTGGTTAAGATACATCTCCAAGATTCTATTTTTGGAATAAATCGATTCTACAACAAACGAAAGCAATACCTCTTTGACCTTTCTTGTGATTGTTCGATCAAGTGTCAGAAGTGAATTTCTGACAAGCTGCTGAGTAATTGTGGATCCACCTTGAACTGATTTATGAGAAAGAGTCACATAAGCTGCGCGGGCTATTCCCTTGATGTCAATTGCACCGTGATTATAGAAATTTTTATCTTCAATTGATATTGTTGCTTGCTGTAAATATTTTGGGATTCTGTTTAACGAAACGAATGTCTGATTCTTGCTTGCATAAATCGTATAAAGCAATTTGCCATCTCTAGAATAGATCTTGCTTGACTGAGGAAAGCTATTGCTTCCGATTACTGTTGCCCTCGGCACGTCTTTTAAGACGAGAAGTATCGCAACAGCTACTAGAGTAATGGGAATTGCTAAGAGAACATAGCTTATCAACAGCCATTTATTTTTAACAAGTATCGATGGTTTCTTAACAACTTTTAAAAACATACGGAACGGATGGGTTAAATGCTTTTTTGCTTTTTTCATTGGGGCTTTTGAGTACTGTTTTTTAGTAAACATGATTGTATCACAAAAGAGATATCTCCTTATTTTTGCACAGAAGCCTTTTGAATTTCAATTTTGTTCTGGAAGTCTTTGGTTGCAATTGTTGTTTGCTCGAGAAAATTTTTACCGAAAGAATCAGCAGAAGTATTTACAGGTATATAGCCTTCTGGATAATCAACAACGGTGGTTACTTGATAGGGTTTTGTTCCGGGTTGTTTAATGTATAGTAACGAATAATCTACAATTGTTGATAGTGGTTTTGATACGCCATTATCATAAGTAATTTCAATATCTGCTTTTTCAGCTTTAAGTACTTCGGTAACAAAAGCAAAATACGTAAAATTGTCCTTAGTGTACTGCTCTACTTCCAATTTTTCTGATTTTTTGAAGTTTCTTGCTTCGTATATTCTAAAATCCGTAACGGCAGAAGTGGTTTGTTGCTTTACCCCATTAATTGAAATTTCCTTTAAGATGCTTCCCTTTGGAACCGCAAATTTTATGTACACTTTGTAGCCGTCTATATGGCTCGTGTTTGTAAGTCGCAATTTTGCTTTTGATGCTACCCTTCCTTGTTCTAGCATAGCTTCATACGTAACCTCTCTCGAAATATATGCATTAACTTTATTTGCTCCGATATTTGCCTCATTTATATATAAGAAATCATTAATGTTTTTTGTGTTGCTAACCCTACTGTCCTTGTACTCTCCTCCATACCCATTTGCAGAGAAAGCTTTTTGGACAGAGTTATCGCTAAATGAAATGAGAATATCTTTTCTCTCTAATAAGTCAGGAATTAGTTTTGCAATCTTAATATAGAATTTCGAATCGGTTGTCGTTTTTAGGATGAGTTGGGTAAAAAGATTGTTGAGAATGTCCCTTTTTTGTGTTGATCCTGGGAAGAAATTTTCTTTTATTGTACTCTGTATGAAATCAGAAACAGTATCGCTGGTTACAGTGACATTGTAGGTGGGCAATTTTATAGGACCGGATAATTTCAAGATTTCCTTCAAGACTTCCAGATCAACTGCTATTACCGCATCGGGTTTTTTCCCCGTTTCAAGATTATAGAGAAAGGCCGACATGCTTGCTGACTCCTGGAAGTTGAGAGAAAAATTACTGTCTCTCAGATATAAATGTGGTTGGAGGTATCGTCTAACAATATATGGAGGCTCGATGTGGTTTCTTAACTGTCCATCAAGTTCGTATACGTCCTGAATGGTTAAGCTTTCAATTTTGCCGTTTTTTACGACTGCGTCTCCAATTGAACCAATAAATCCTCCTGTTGGGCGGAGTTCCTCATTATTTTGAAATAAAAATAAATAGTTTTTTTCTTCACGGAACCCAAGAATTGTTGGTAGAATTTCAGATAAACTAAGAAGCTTCGAATATGTTTGCTTGAGATTTGCAGCTATATCCTTGTTCCCCGTTTCTAATGTAACCCTCTGCCCTTCTTGATATAGGAACGAAAGATTTGAGGTGAGTGTTGCAAGTATTGGTTCAGATAATATATTACCGTTAAACAGTGTTATCATTGTTGTGCCCGTGAGTCGTGAGAGCTCTCCCGCTTTTTGGATGAACATGTAGGAGTTTGTTAATTTTTGAAATGCATCAATGTTTCCGATTATTTCAAACGTAATATTTGTCGTAGGTTTGATAGCAGCTAAAAAGTAATTTGAGATTCTTGCATTCTTTTCAACATTTCTAAAATTGTCAGACTTAATATCTTGAACAACTTGTCTAAGGTACAGAAGGCCCAAACCAAAACATAAGAGATTGATGAATAGAAAAAGAAAAGTGCCAAAGAACAAGCTGAGAATTGTAAAACGAAAAGAATCTATTAATTTTTTTCTTCTTTTCGCTTTTTTAGATCTTTTTGAAAGATTGCCTTCTTTTGTGGTGTCCTGTAATAATTCCTTTCCTTCGAGAATTGGTGTTATCGCTTTTTCAAATCCTTCGAATGCAGTATCCATATATGCATCGTGTATTTGAAGGCGAGTCACGAGAATTGATTTTATTTCATCTCGGGAAATAGTTAGTGAATTTGTTTTTTCATCGGAAAAATTAATTTTTATGTCAGGATCGATTCGCGCAATCACATGTGAAAATGCAAGTATTGTCTCGGGATTTTTATAAAACAAGAAATGCATAATTCCATTTTTATAATTTCCCAACAACAATCTAAGAATTCCACTAATAGCGTCTTTTACAGAAATTGGATAAATGGATGAAAGATTGTCTCCGTGAAGATCAATTGTGTGGTTTGACAATACATTCTCAATAATTTTCGAAAGCTGCCCTTTTTGACTTCCCTCTTTCTGTACAAGAAGTTCCCCCAGAAGTGAGATTCTAACATTGGGATTGGATTTGTGCTCTCTTATAACTTCCAAATTCTTTACTAAAGCAAATACGTCAATGGTAAAAAGTACGGTTGTTTTGTCCAGTGAAAACTTTGACATGACGGGGGACAAAAAAGTAGCTGCTTTTTCCCCCGCCAACAGGACGAGCGCGTAGTCAATAGTCTCTTCAATCTTCGGTAGCAGGGTGGCATCCTGATAGGTGAGGAAGTATATTTCTGGGAGGGTTTCAAGAAAGGTGGGCTTTTTACTAGATATAACAATTATTCGAAATTTCTTCGTAATTTGGTTCACGAGATGTTGTTGAAGAAATTCTTCGTCACCATATATGCAAAACAAGGGGAGCTTTGATTCCTTTTCCTCCACTAACTGTATATTCGGCATACATTAATTGTAGAGATATAATTACCGCTTGTCGAGTATTTTGAACGTAGTGCGGGAATTGGGTTACATACTCAAATTAAGTAGAACCGTTAAATTTTGAAGTCAAGCGCATTATTTACAAGGCCGTCAGCTGCATTAGCGTAGCCAAGACAGCTTCAAATTTTATAATCCAATGCATCATTCACTAATTGGTCAGCTGTCTTATTTTGTTCGCGTGGAATCTGAGAATATATAATTTGAGCTGATAATTGTGATTCAAGTCTTTTTGCCATAATAAACAGTTCCCGCATGTTGGGGTGCTTCACTTTAAATTTGCCATCCATTTGGCGGGCAACCAGAAGTGAATCTAGACGAAAGACTAACTCTTCAATATTAGGATAGTGTTCTATAACCCATCGGAATGCATTGATAACTGCGGAGTATTCTGCAACATTGTTGGTGTTAACACCAATTCTTTTTCCTTCTCCATATATCTGATTATTATCCTCATCAAAGACGGCAAATCCATAGGCTGCTTCCCCAGGATTCCCCCGAGATCCTCCGTCTCCGTAAATGATGAGTTTTGAATGTGGTTTCATTTATGCATTGCAGTTTTTTTCGATGGTGGTAACCGAAAAGCCTGTCATATTAAGCTTTTTTACTTCTTACAAAATACCACAGCATGAAGAGAAAAACTAGGGCTTCAGAAATTCCCGTAGCGATTGCGGCGGCACTATAACTATACTTTGGAACAAAAATAATGTTCAGAACAACATTGAGAAGGAGCGCTCCTCCATACAAGGGAACAAGAAATTTCAGTTTATTATTTATTACGAAATGCCATTGCAATAGACTTGTCATAAAAAAGAACGGAAGAGAGAGGGCAAGTATTTGGAAAGGTAACACTGATTTTGAAAAATCATTTTTGATAATTGACATGAGAGGAGCACCAAAAAAAGCACCAAATGTAATTCCTAAAGATAGAAAAATGAAAAGTGCGGAGTAGCGTTTAATTAACGGTTTATACGATTTGGGATTCTTGCTTTCTTTAAGAAGGAGAGGATATACGCTATTTGCAAGATATGCTGGAAACGCCAATAGTATTTCAAAGAATTTATATGAAATTCCATATACACCAACGTCTACTGTTGGGCGATAAATAGACAATATAAATATGTCAGCTTTTGCATAAAGCAAATTGAAAAAAAGCATCATCCCAAGCGGTAGTGATGCAATAACTAGATTCATTGAAAAAGAATTAAAGTTTGATGTTTTTTTAATGTTAAGGTTGTACTTTTTCTTCATGACAAGAAAGAGTGTTGAGACAAGAACGGATCCAGAAACGATGTATGAAAGTAAAAGCAGAGAGAGATTTTTTTGAGATACGGCAAAAAGAATAAACACTAATAAAACAATTGATGAAAGAACGCTTGGGATAAGAGAAACAGAATAGGAGAGTTTTCTTTGAAGAAATGCTTGGAGTGAAATATTTATTCCAATAACAATAAGAGTCAAAGAGTATATTATAATTCCGTATTTTTCAATTTCTGAAAACCCGGTGCCTGCCAATTTGTTTTCTGGAAGTAGTTGTGCAAGAAAAGCGATGAGTGGTATCAGGAGAAAAGAGAAGAGTAGGCGGAGAATGATGAGATTCCCAAAATACTTACCAATATTTTCGTAGTGCTCCTTTATAAAAATGGAATTCATGCCAAAATCTAAGATCAGATAAAAGATGGAAACGAATGCCACTATCTTTGTAAAACTCCCAAGCGTTTCATAGCCAGCAAAATAAGCGATAAGTAGTGTCGCAATCAAGGTTGGGATGCTTGTAGAGATACGTATCAAAAATTGGACAAGAGTATTTAGAGAAACTGATTTTAGCTCAAGCCCGGAAAAGCGCTGCATATGAAAAGTATATAGAGGGGGAGATAATCTTACAAGTAAATTAGAAGCTTTCGAGTTTGTGGTCGCGGGGGAAATTAACTAACGATTGAAGAGTGGTTAGTTCGAGTGGAATCCCAGATACGAGGCAACTCATGGTATCTAAAACTCCGGAGAGTTCTTTTGGAGGAAGTACCGTAGGAACCTCTTCTGTGTGTTCTGAGCTTGAATAGCTTCGTAGCTGTCCGGTGTCCAAATCATATTCTGCCTGCAATACGCTTCCATTAAAAAGAGATATTTCTAGTCCGCGATCCTGCATGAATCTAAATCGTTTCGAACGGTCTTCCTTCCCTGGTTGTTCAGGTACCACCCACACTTCATCTCCGTTTTGATCTGGTACAACAAGAATTTTATTTATTGCCGTTACTCGTTGGTGGTCAGGAGATCTCTTCACAACCCCCCAAACAGCAAGCTGGCCCTCGGTGGAAGGCATTTCAAAAACGCTTCCTTCGGCAAAAACTTTCTCTCTGCCAAAGGGTGTAAAACATGGTGCGAGTTCAGCAAGTGTTTTTGAACGAGGTCTATTTGTAGAAATTGGAGCTAGTCGATCAGATGTAGTTGTTTCTACGTTGGCCATTTATAGATGAATGCTTAATTAAAATGTAGCAAAATAAAAAAAGAGGCGCAAGCAGTCTAACTGTATCAGTTTGTTGAAGCCAACTTAGCCTCATGGTAGAATTGGGAAATGGACAAAGTGTACGATCATACAAAAGTAGAGGATGCTCTTTATAAGGAATGGGAAGAGAAAGGATACTTCAAGCCCGAGGTAAATCCAGGGGGGGAGCCCTATTCTATAATTCTTCCGCCCCCAAATGCCAACGCCCCATTACATTTCGGGCACGCCATGTACGTTATCGAAGACATTCTTGTCCGCTACCACAGAATGAAAGGGTTTAAAACTCTCTGGGAGCCGGGAGCGGATCATGCAGGATTTGAGACCCAATTTGTTTTTGAAAAAAGGCTAGCATTGGAGGGGAAGAGTAGGTTTGATTACGACCGCGACACTCTATACAAAATGATTTTAGAATTTGTGCAAGGAAACAGGCCAGTAATGGAAAATCAACTTCGAAAAATGGGATTTTCACTCGACTGGTCGAGAAAAAAACTCACAATCGATCCAGAAATCGTTGCTATCGTATATAAGAATTTTAAAAAACTCCATGATGAAGGGTTAGTATATAGAGACAACAGGTTAGTTAATTATTGTACTTTTGATGGAACTTCATTTTCAGATTTGGAAGTGGTGTATGAAGAGAGAACCAGTCCTTTTTATAAAATTAAATACGGACCCTTTGTTATAGGAACCGTAAGACCCGAAACAAAATTTAGAGACACAGCGTTAGCTGTCAATCCTGATGACCCAAGATATAAAGATGAAATTGGGAAAGAGTATGAGATTATGGGACTTTTGGGACCAGTTAAAATGAAGATTATCGCTGACTCTGAAGTTGATCCAGAATTTGGGACGGGAATAATGAAGGTTACTCCAGCGCATGACCCTCATGATTTTGAGTTGGGGAAAAAATATGGATTGCCAGTCACCCCAATTATTGGGTTTGACGGGAAAATGGATTTTTCTTGGTTTCTCGAGAAAAAAGATGTTAGTCCAAAATACAGAGCAAGAGCAGAGAAGTATCATGGACAATATGTGAAGCAGGTTAGAAAGCTCATGGTTGAAGACTTTAAAGAAGACGATTTGCTCATTAATATCGACGAGAATTACAAGCATAGAATCGGGCTTTGTTACAAATGTAATAATGTTTTAGAGCCGCTTCCGTTGGAGCAGTGGTTCATAAAAATGGAGCCATTAGCTGGTCCAGCAATTGAAGCGGTAAAAAAAGGTGATACCAAAATATATCCTGCAAGTTTTGATAAATTGTATTTTCAATTTTTAGAAAACATTCGTGATTGGAATATTTCAAGACAAGTTGTGTGGGGGATCAGAATCCCTGCTTGGAAAAATAAAAAAACCGGAGAGTGGATGGTAACGGAAGGAGAGGTTCCGTCTGGTGAGGAGTGGCAACAAGACAACGACACGTTTGACACGTGGTTCTCCTCATCGCAATGGCCATTTGCGACTCTTCAAACTACACAAAGTGGAGATTTCCAAACCTTTTATCCAACATCCGTTATGGAAACAGGGTACGACATTCTTCGTTGGTGGGTTGCTCGTATGATGATGATGGGGCTTTATGCCACTGGCAAAGTTCCTTTTAAAAATGTAGTTCTTCACGGATTGGTTAATGATCCGTTGGGAAAGAAAATGAGTAAAAGTAAGGGAAATGTTGTAAATCCACTAGAACTGGTCGATCAATATGGAGCTGATGCAGTGAGATTTGCACTCGTCTATGGGACGGCTCTTGGTAATGATCAAGCGCTTTCTTATCCAAAATTGGAAGCGGCTCGTCGCTTTACAAATAAATTGTGGAATATGGGTAGATTTATCATCGATTTTAAACCTGACGATTCTCAGAGTGAAATATCTGACCATGCAGACGACAAGGCTATTGTTGCAAAGCTTAATGAGGTTATAAAAACTATTGACGCAGCATATGCTTCTTATAGATTTAATGACATCTCAGAACTTCTTTATGAATTCACATGGCATGAATTTGCCGATAAGTATATTGAATCGACAAAAGACAGAAGAGCAGAAGCTCAGCCTACTTTAGAATTCGTTTACTCTACAATTTTAAAACTTCTTCATCCAATAATGCCCTTTGTGACAGACGAGATATATAGGAAGGTAAATAATTCGCAAGATTCAATAATGATATCCTCCTGCCCGCAAGCCTAGCTTTCAAATTTTCTTCTGTGCTACACTAAAATCATATGTTTTTACTTTTCGATATTGGTGGCACAACGACTCGTTTTGCTGTTTCGTATACTGGGGATAAGATTGATGATGTAAAGCTTTTTCCGACAAATCACGATTTTGATCAGGCAATGGAGCAAATGAAAAGTGTTGCTTCCGATTTTGCTAATGGTGAAAAGTATCACGCAGTTGTTGGTGGAGTTAGGTCTTATAACAAAAAAAATGGAACACTTTTTGAACATCCAACAATTCCCCTTTGGGTTGGTGTCCCACTTCTTGAAAAAATGAAGGAGGCTTGGGGAGATGTATTTATCGAGAATGATTGTGTGATGGTAGGATTGGGAGAGGCAGTCCATGGGGCAGGGAAAGGGAGTAAAATAGTTGCATATGTGACGTTGTCAACTGGCGTTGGGGGATGCCGGATCACTAATGGTAAGGCTGACGCGACGGAATACAGCTTTGAGCCCGGAAGCATGCTTATTAGCGGACCTGATGGACAAGATTACCTAGAAAACATTGTTTCTGGAAGTGCAATTGAAAAAAGGTATGATGTCTCTCCCTTTGAACTTACTGATGAAAATGCATGGGAGGAAATTTCTGAATATGTGTCAGTTGGTCTTAATAATGTTGCAGTCATGTGGTCACCAAATATTATTGTGCTTGGAGGGTCAGTCCCTCAGCGGATTAATTTTGAAAAAGTAAATGAGTATCTGAAGAAGCATTGTAAGATTTATCCAGAAGTTCCCGTGGTAAAAATGGCTGAGATTGATGAGCAGGGTGGCCTTTACGGAGCCCTTGCCTATTTAAAAAATCTTCCCTGAATTATTTTACTGTTACACTTTTTGCAAGATTGCGAGGTTTGTCAGGATCTGGAACTTTTCTTGCTAAAGCGACGTAATATCCTAAAAGATGGGCAATTGTTACTTGGGGAAGAATTGTTGCTTCTTCAAGATCAGCAGTTGCTAGAAAGTCATCAAAGACGCTGTTTTTGTTGGGACCTATCCCAACAACATATGCTCCTCTCGCTTTTACTTCCTGAGCATTTGAGATAATTTCTGCGTATGTCTCATCATTTGGCGCAAATACAACAACGGGTGTACCTTTTTCGATGAGCGCCATAACTCCATGTTTTAATTCTCCGCCAGGAAAAGCTTCTGCATGAATAAAGCTTCCTTCTTTAAGCTTTAATGCTGTTTCCAGAGCTGCGGTGTAGGAAAATCCCCGACCGATTATGTAAATATGCTCACTTTTATTAAGGTGCTGAGCCAACTTTTCAATTATCTTTATATATGATGGTGTTAATATGTCCCCCACATTGATCGCAGCTTTTTGAAGCAAATATTTCCCGTGACTTTCCTTTCCAGCGTAAGTGAATGCAGTTAGTAGTAGAATTGAGAGCATTGCTGTAAAACTTTTTGTTGCAACAACTGCTTTTTCAGGTCCGGAATTGAGTAGTGCGGCATGATCTGAGATCCGAAAAAGAGTAGAACCCTCTACATTTACGATAGAAGCAATTTTGGCACCTTTTTTCTTCATTCTCGTTACAGGTTCAATGACATCGATTGATTCTCCACTTTGAGAAATTGGGATAAGTAGCGTTTTAGCATTCACAAAATCCTCACTATATTTAAATTCGGATCCAATTGCAAAATTAACATGAAGATGGGCAATTTTTGAGAATAGATATGTGGCACCAATTGCAGCATATGAAGCAGACCCGCATGCGACGAGAAATACACCTTTTGCATTTCTGATATATTTTGAAAGTTCCTCAGCATCTCTCTGTGAGTTTCTTGCAATAGTGTTGATAACTTTTTGTTCTTCATGTGCCTCTTTAATGAAGTAATGTTTGAAATTTCCCAGTTCGCTTTGCTCGAATTTCCATGAAAGCGTCGTGTATTTGGGAATAATTTTGGTTTCTGTTAGTAGATCAATGATTTGGAGTGATTTGCCTACTATTACCATCTGATTATCTTCAATGAATACAACTTTTTTTGTATGCCTAACAATCCCTGCGGCATCTGAGGCTAAATAGTATCCGGTAGCACTTACTCCAACTACGAGTGGGGAACCATTTTTTGCCGCAATCATTTCAGAGGATTTAGCGTTTATGACCACAATTGCATTCATTCCATGCAGTTTTTTAAAAGCATTTCTAACTGAGACCGCAAAACCGTTCGTCTTTAACTCTTCTTCAACAAGATGTACTGCAACTTCAGTATCGGTTTGAGAGACGAATGTATGACCTTTTTTAATCAGTTCGTGTTTCAGTTCCTCAAAATTCTCGATAATACCATTATGCAGGAGAGCAATCTGACCGGTACAATCTCGGTGAGGGTGAGCGTTTTTGACTGTAACCCCTCCATGAGTTGCCCATCTCGTATGTCCTATTCCTACAGTCGTTGTAGTAAGTGATGTTTTTGCTTCCCCTATCTTTCCTATATGTTTTTCAATCTCAATTTTTGTGTCTTTTTTTATTGCAATTCCCCATGAATCATATCCTCTGTATTCGAGAGACTTGAGTCCTTCAAGGATTTCTGATGCATTTTTTTGTTTTTGTGATACAAACCCGAATATCCCACACATACTAGTTAGACAGTTAAATGTGAATACTTTACAAGTTTTTTTGGATCAATGATTCTATAGCGTCCCGAATTATGAGTAAGAATATTTTGAATTGTTAACTTGTTGATTTCAATACTTGCTGTTTCGCGGCTGATTCCTATAAGATCAGCAATATCTTGTTGCGTTAATTTCAGCGGAATATTGATCTTTCCATTTTCGTCTTTACCAAAGCGTTCACCAAGAATATGAATAATCGATGCTACCTTTTGAGTCGCACTGCCAAAAGCCATCTGTTCCATGCGTTGCATAAGCCCTCTCATCCGAATAGCAATATTTTGAGCAATCATAAATTGTACATCGGGATTCGTTTCAAGAAAAAGCAAGAACGCCTCGCGATTCTTTTCAAGTATCGTACATTCTCCCATTGCTCTGAAGGAGTGGCCATTATGAATTTTGTTAAAAATCCATGAGTAGGAGAATATATCTTCAGGTTTGAATATAAAAAGTGTGAATTCTCGACCATCACGTGAAGACGCAGAGTCTTTAACATATCCTCTTTTCAAATAGAAGGCAGCTGATCGTTGGTCACCAGCGCGAAGCACAATCTCACCATTTTTAAAGTGACTGGGTTTTGAAGTAGCGAAAAATTTTTTTAATTTCTCACTGGGAGTCAAGTCCATTTCTCGCTGCAGTATATCAGGTAAAAAAAATGTTAGCAACTTAACACTCTTTTTGTAATCTTTCTTACGGATTTTTAAATTATAAATTGATACTGTATGACAGTATGAAAAAAACGGAACTGTTCTTCAAAGATAGATTGACAGAAGCTCAAGTTGAGAAGTTTAAGTTATTCAATGATGAGGAGTTAATCTTTGCATGTAGGGAGCATTGGTTGCCAGTTGTTCTGCGCCTGATTAGAAAGTCTTTTGTGGGATTGTTTATTGCAACAGCCTGCTCATCTGTATTTATTTTACTCATTCACAGTACAGTTCTTGCGGCGGGAACTTTTTTTCTTATCATTTTAATCACAGGACTTTTGGCGGTAAGGGATCTTATTCACTGGAGCTTTCATATGTATATTGCAACTACAAAGCAATTGATAGAGGTACATTATAACCCACTCATCTCTCACGCTATAAATTCAGTTTTACTAGAGCAAATCAGATGCACTGAAATTGATGTCGAAATGTACGGTATAATTCCAGAACTGCTCGGGATTGGAAACGTTGAAGTTACTTTCGATAGACCAACTCATAAAGAGATTTTTATTATAAAAGATATTCGTTCACCCCGAACTATCGCCAATCTTCTCTCTGCTCAAATTCATCAAGCCCAAGGCTCAGATCGCAAACAGCAGGCACAACCCTTATGGGCCAGAGAACTTACAAATAATAAATATCGCTTCTTAGGCGATGTAACGTATGGTTATACAAGTAATTAATATTATGGGAACAGTAATAATATCATTCAAAATAATTCTCTTACTCGCAGGATGCATTGTGGCGCTTGTTAATTATTTTCAAATAAAAGAGGCAAATAAGATGGAGGATAAGATGAGCATAGCTCTTCCTGCTGCTGTGCATTTTGGAATGACAGCGCAATTTCTGCTTTCTGTGGTATTTGTGTTTGCCTCAACTGTTTATCTGTTTATTTTTTAAAATTTGCTTGAAGTTTGCTTCTTGTCCCTCTAAAATAAGAAAATGAGAAATTATTTCCGCAGAATTACCGATCTATTACCGAATAATGGTCAAATAGCCTACAGGTTATCGAGTTTTTTCTTTCTATTGTTTCTGATTCTTGCCGGCATTTTGCTTCAAACACTCGTTTTCTTAAGCGGTAAAACTCTTTCAGCTCGTGAGCAATATGAAAATCGAGCACGTGACTATAAGTATTGGAGTAGTGTGGCAACTCAATATCCCACAATTCCTGACGTTTTATATAATGCTTCACTAAGTGCTTTAAATGACAACAAGAAAAAAGAGGCACAGGAGTTTGTAAATAAAGCATTACTGCTGGATCCAACCTTCAAAAAGGCAACCGAATTGAAAAAAGAGATTATTAGTAGAGGATAGTTACTCTGAAGCTTTTTCTTCCGAAGATTCACCGCTTGATTCATTACCTGATGACTCTGCGGTTTCTTCACTGGATTTTTCGCCCTCAGCTCCACCTTCTTCAGAAGCAGCTTCCTCTTCCGCAGCAAGTTCTTCAGCTTCTTCACTGACAAGTTCTGCAATTCGGAACACCATTTCTGCTGGCTCGGCCATTATTTCTACACCAGTTGGCACTTTAAGATCAGCAACAGTCAAATTATCGTCTATCTGAGATAGTCCCTCAACGCTTATCTCAATATGTTCCGGTAAATCAGCTGGAAGTGCTTCTACCTCAACTTCAGAAAGAGATTGAAGCAATACGCCAATTTTGTCAGTTACAGCTTTTGGTTCACCAACTCCAATAACTGGAATTGTGGCTTTTACTTTTTCTTTAAGATTTACTTTGAAAAAATCAGCGTGAAGCGGAATATGTGTGATTGGTTGGGTGTGAATGTTTTGAATAAGAACGGGATGTGTTTCTTTATCAATGGTTAAGTCTACAAGCCCTGTTTCGTGAACCTCATCATACACTTTTTGGAATTCCTTAAGGGGAAGTTGAAGGGATGTAGATTTCATTCCCTTTCCGAATATATTTGCAGGGAGAATTCCTTCTCTACGTAAATGTTTTACTCTTTTCCCGGTAATTGTTCTTTTTTCAGCTGTTAAAGATGATCTTTTCATATTTGACTATTCTACTAAAGGATGCTTGAAAACACAAGGAGAGGAGGAAAAAAAGAATGTGTTGCGGAGTGTCGCTTTGTTTGCTTGATGAATGAAATTTGTTGCGGGTGGCGCTGCGCTTGCTCCGCCACAAAAATCTTCAATTTTTGTTGCGGAGTAAGGAGTTGAACCTTATCTAGGAGATTATGAGCCTCCTGTGCAGCCGTACACTACCCCGCGTAGTCTTCGTATTATACAGTCTGCTAGGTTCAAGCGCAAGCAAAGTTACCTAGAAAAATAATTTCCACCATCTTTCCCAGTTTGGAACGTTATCACTCGTAGAACCTACTTTCTTGCTCTCTGTTGGGGGAGGTGCTAGAACGATATGCTCTCCAGGCTTTACCATTCCAAGTTTTTCTCTTGCTTCATTTTCAACAAATTGAGGAGTATTTACGAAATACAGTTGTTGCTTTAAAAACTGCCTTTTTTGCTTTTCTTCCTGCTCTTTACCTTTAAGCGTCGATACTATACGACTATTCTGCCTCAAAGTCAGGATTGAGCCGACAATATTCTTAATTATGAAAAGAAGAGCAATTGTGACAATAACCAAAATTACTGTTTTTGTGTTGACAAAGCGCATGTTTACTGATATTATAGGCTCAAATTAAATTTAGGGACCAAGCTTTCGTGTTCAAAATTTATTATGACCAACGTTTTACGTCTCAGGGACGCTCATGGAAAATTCCAAGACTTCCTCAAAACAAAAAATCGGGCGTCCGCAACCATATTAGCATATGGTAAAGACATCGAGCAATTGATTGAGTTTCTTGAGGCACTGGAAAAGAACAATATTCATGAAATAAATGGAACTGATATCCAAGCTTTCCTTACTAAGCTCAAAGACGAAGGATATACTCCGAAGTCACTTTCTAGAAAACTAAATTCTACCAGAACATTCTATAGATACCTTAAGGTTAACGAATTTGTTACCGATGACCCATCACTGCTTGTTGAACACCCTAAATATGAGCTCAATCCACCAAGAATGTTGTCTCCATTGGAATACAGAGCTTTGAGAGATGCTGCATCTGTCGATTCAAGGATATACGCGATAATCGAGGTTTTATTGCAAACCGGTATCAGAATAGGAGAGCTTGCAAATCTACGGGTTGAGGATATCAATGATAACGCATTACACATTAGAACATATGAAGGTCATGAAGCACGCGAAGTGCCACTTAATAGACGTGCAAAAGAAGCATTAAAACGCTATATGGAAACGCGTGCAAAGACCGAAGATACCCATGTTTTTGTGACGAAAACCGGCAGACCATTTTTAGTGAGAAATATTCGTGATGCAGTAGAGAGATATTTCAAAAAAGCAGGGATTGAGAATGTGAAGATTAATGATCTTCGTCATACATTTGTCGCACATCATCTCAAAAATGGTGTTTCTTTAGTATTTTTGTCCCGAGTCTTGGGGCACAAAAGACTTTCTTCAACTGAGCGATATTTGCAATACATGAAAGACTTCAAACCGGGTGAGGCTACATCTCTTCAAGAACTTTAAATTTTTCCTTATTTGTGACATAGTAGAATTATGGACCACCATTCATATTCTGATGTCAAAACCCTAATTTCTTGGTCTGCTCCAGGGCGGCCATTCAGAAAAAAGGGGAAAGAATTTTTTTACACGGGGCTACTCATCGTATTTCTGATAGAGGTTATATTATTTATCTTTTCTGAATATTTATTGATGTTTGTTGTAGGTACGCTGTACTTTTTTTCAGTAGCTCTTGCAACCATCCCACCTCAAAATTTTCACTATCGTATCAGTACTCAAGGAATTAAAGTTGAAGACCATTTTTTTATCTGGGAGGAACTGTATGATTTTTATTTTAAGAAATTTGAAGGTATGGAGGTACTTATTGTCCGTACAAAAAGTATGTTGCCTGGAGAATTGAAAATTTCGTTGGGTGAAGTGCCGATGGACCACATACGACGTGTCCTGATAGGGTACCTCCCGTATAGAGAAGTAGTAAAACCGTCATTTATGGATAAAAGCGGTGAATGGCTTGCCCATAATTTTCCACTTGAACGTTAAGCATAGCTTCACTTCGTGTAAGCATAGCTTCACTTCGTGTAAGCATAGCTTCACTTCGTGTAAGCATAGCTTGCCTTTTTACAAAAGGTAGGTTTATTGCTCATTTTGATATAATACAAACCGTGTCCCTGTAGCTTAATGGATAGAGCATTGGATTGCGGATCCAAAGGTTGGTGGTTCGACCCCACTCAGGGACGCATGTTAGGAGGGTTGGCCGAGTGGTCCATGGCGACGGTTTCGAAAACCGTTCTCCCTCACGGGAGGCGCAGGTTCGACTCCTGTACCCTCCGCATGAGTTATAAAGAGCTCTCGTAGTTAAAAGGATATAATAGAGGGTTCCGAACCCTCCGATGCGGGTTCGATTCCCGCCGAGGGCGCACATTTTAAAACTAGTAAGGAGGAGTCGGATAGCGGTCCATTCCACATGCTTGGAAAGTATGCGTGCGCAAGCACTCGCGAGTTCGAATCTCGCCTCCTCCGCAAGTGAATCTTTGTTTTTTTACCTCAAAATGGTACAATAACAAGCTAGTAATTTTGGCTGGAGAGCTCGGCTGGTTCGTAGCACCGCATTCATAACGCGGCGGTCGTGGGTTCAAACCCCACTCCAGCTACTAATTTTTAGTAGCGATTTTCCTCAAGGTTTTATGAATAACCAACCTATCGGTGTGTTTGATTCGGGCGTTGGAGGCCTGTCTATTCTTTTAGAAATCCAAAAAGAATTACCATTCGAAAAATCAATTTTTGTTGCCGACCAGGCTTTCGTTCCGTACGGTGGGAAAAATAAAGAAGAGTTAATAGATAGAGTAGGGCGGATTATGCAATTTTTTAAAGAAAAAAATGTAAAAGCTGTTGTTGCTGCCTGTAACACTGCAACCGTATACACAATTGATGAAATGAGAAAGAGGTTTGAGTTCCCTATTATAGGAACCGTTCCGGTAGTAAAAACCATAGCAGGGATTACAAAAACAGGAAAAACTGCTGTTTTTTCAACGCCAGCAACCGCAAAAAGCGAGTATCTTGCCGAACTTATCCATAAGTTTGCATCAAATGTCTCTGTAGAGTGTGTAGGGGGGTCAAATTTGGAAGAAGCAGTTGAAAAAGGGGAAATTGATACTCCAGAGACCATTGAAACGCTAGAAAAACACTTAATTCCTCTAGTTGAGCATGGAGTAGACGCTATAGCCCTTGGATGCACCCATTATCCATTCTTGAGAGATAGAGTTCAGCAAATTGTAGGACCAAGCGTTCAAGTCGTCGATTCAGGGGGAGCTGTTGCGAGAAGGTTGAAATATATCTTAGAGCATGAAAATCTTTTATCGCAACAAAAAGGAAGGGACGTGTATTACACTACGGGAAGTAAAGAAAAATTTGACCGTGTTTCAAGCAAGTTAATTAAACGTACGATTGAATCAGAGCAGATCGTTTTATAAGAAATTATGGAGAAATATAAAGGCAAGAAAATAGCTGTTCTAGGGTTTGGAGTAGAAGGAATGAGTGTGGTCGATTTCCTATCGAGCTCTGAAATTATAGTTTTTGATGAGAAAAAGAGAGAGGATTTCGACCCTGAAGTCCTGGCACGATATGAGGCTAATGGTATTAAGTTTGAACTTGGGGGAATTGGTAATTTAATAGGCTTTTCTGCTGTATTTAGGTCTCCTGGGTTTCATCCAAAGACACCACAGTTGATAGAAGCTTCAAAAAACGGGGTAGAAATAACTTCTGCAACCAAACTATTCTTTGATTTATGCCCGTCCCCAATCGTTGGCGTGACTGGAACGAAAGGAAAAGGTACTACTTCTACACTTATATACGAAATGCTCAAAAAAGAGGGGTTTGACGCGTTTCTGGGGGGCAATATCGGTACTCCGTCTCTTAGTTTTATCTCAAATGTAAAACCTGATTCTAAAGTTGTTCTTGAACTTTCAAGTTTTCAGCTCATTGACCTTGAAAAAAGCCCACATGTTGGCGTTATGCTTATGACAACATCAGAACATTTGGATTACCATGCGGATGTTTATGAATATATTGAGGCAAAAAGAAACATTTTTAAATATCAAACAGAGAATGATTTTGCCATTGTCAACCGTGATTATCCTGCAAGTAATGAATCTGATATCCATACAATAGGCAAGGTATATCAAGTCAGTCGCTTTCAGGAAATTATGCAGGGGTGTTTTGTAAAAGATGACGCAATTTACCTCAAGATGGATGGGCATGAAGAGTCAATTTTGCCTACTTCTGAGCTTGGATTGATAGGTAAGCATAATCAGGAAAACGTTTGTGCAGCGGTTGTTGCTTCTCTTTGTGCTGGGGTTACAATGAAATCCATTCTCCCAGTTTTGCGCTCATTTAAGGGGTTAGAGCATAGAATTGAGTTTGTGCGCCTCGTTGGTGGGGTAAAGTATTATGATGATTCTTTCTCAACTACTCCTGAAACAGCAATTGCTGGGATAGAAAGCTTTGAAGAGCCAAAAATACTTATACTTGGCGGATCTTCAAAAAATTCCGACTTTTCAGAGCTTGGGCAAATTATTTCTGAATCAGGAACAATAAAAGCAATCATTGGAATTGGACTTGAATGGGACAAGATTAAGCAAGCTATAAACCATAAACTACAAACTATAAACTACATTGAGGATTGTAAAAATATGCAGGAAGTTGTTCAAAAATGCAAAGAAATCGGTGAAATAGGGGACGTTGTTCTTCTTTCCCCCGCCTGTGCTTCATTTGACATGTTTAAGTCTTACAAAGATCGCGGAGAACAATTCAAAAAGGAAGTCATGGGTCTGTAAAATTGACATTTTTTTCATTTGACCTATAATGTATCTATAAAGCATTGATCCTGAGGGTTGGAACCGGGGAGCTGAGGTCTAAATAACCTACGGAGACGAAACCGTTAAAGTCAGTAACGAATGTCGGAGATTTTCGGAGTTCGTCAAAAATAAGTTGTACAAGGTGGCACCGTCTACTGCAAGACCCTTGTAAATTTCTCAAGAAATTTGGGAAGTTTGCAAGGGTTTTTTAGTGTAAAAAGCACAGATATATATGAACAAAGCTATTGTAATATTGGGTGGAATGGGCCCTGAAGCGTCGGTCCTTATGTATAAAACTCTAACCGAGCTGTCTTTTGGCCTGTTTGGAGCTAAAAATAATGATGACTTTCCGGAAATACTGCTAAATTCAATACCTGTCCCTGATTTTATTGCAAAAGACACCAATAAAAAAATTGCATTGAAGATGTTGAAAGAAAGAACTGCAGGATTTAATAGTTCACAAACATTGTGTCTTTCCATTGCTTGTAATACTGCCCACATATTACTTGATGAACTCAGGAAAGTCACAAATATTCCTTTTGTTTCCATGATTGAGGAAGTAGGGAAGAAAATTGAAATATCAGAACATAAAAGCGCGGGCATAATAGCAACTCCATCAACCCTACGCTACGGTCTATACCAGGAAGAGCTTGAGAAACGTAATATTAGATCTATCGTGCCGAATGATAGAGATACACAAACGATCGAGAAAATAATAAGAAATATAATCAAAGGAAAGATGCTTCACTCAGATACAAATATGTTAAGAAAAATAGCAGATAGGCTCAAAAAGAAGGGAGCGGACTGCATTGTATTGGGGTGTACAGAAACCCCCATCGCGTTTCCAAAACTCTATTCTCTTCCGGTTTATAATTCGATCGAAATATTATCCTTGGCTTTGTTGCGAAAATACTATAAATACCATAAAATGAGCTGAATATGAAAAAAAGAGTTTTATCAGGAATCAGAGCGACCGGCCGACTTCACCTCGGTAACTATCTTGGTGCTGTAAAGGGCATGTTAGAGCTTCAGGATAACCCAAATTACGAGACATTGTATATGGTTGCTGATGTTCACACGATTACCACTCCGTATGACATAGAAGAGCTCAGAAAGAACAGGCGAGAAGTAATTCTCGACTACTTAGCAGCAGGACTTGACCCCGAGAAGTCAATTATTTTTCAACAATCAGAGGTGCCCGAGCATTTAGAGCTTGCCTTTTATTTCTCCTCTGTCGTAACAATTGCCAAAATGCAGCATTTACCCACATTTAAAGATAAAGTGAAACAGTATCCTGACCATGCAACACTTGCCCTTCTTAACTATCCCGCCCTTATGGCGGCTGATATTTTGATTTATAAAGCCAGTCTGGTTCCTGTTGGCATTGATCAGGAGCCTCATCTGGAAGTTGCACGCGAAATTGCAAGGCGATTTAATCAAGATTATGGTACAGATTTTCCAGAGCCTGTAAGTTTTCAGACTGAAGGGAAATACGTCCCTTCACTTACGGGAAACGGCAAGATGAGTAAGTCAGTTGAGGGAAGTTACATTAATTTAACGGACACTTTGGATGAGATAAAGGGAAAAATTGCGAAAATCCCAACGGATAGTGGTAAGGGGACAATTATTACTGGTGGGGTTAAGAATTTATTTGAATTTGTGGAGCTTTTTGAAGGTAAAGAAAAAAGAGAAGAGTATGAAGCTCAATATTTAGAAGCGGGAGTCAGGTATGGGGATATAAAAAGAGAACTAGCAGACTCCATATATGAAGAGTTAGCACCTATGCAGGAAAAAAGGAGAAAACTTGAGGCAAACTCTGAGTATGTAGATAAAGTAATTGAGGAAGGAGCTAAAAAAGCAAGAGAGATAGCCCAGGACACTATTGATGAAGTCCGATATAAGATGGGTTTATCATAAATCCGAAATCCGAATATCGAAATTCGAAACAAATTCTAAATTCAAATTTTTAAATTCAAAAATTGTTTCGTGCTTCGAATTTAGTGCTTAGAATTTTTATTATGTTACAAGCTCACGTGTATGTCTCTGGATTTGTGCAGGGCGTAGGATTTCGTGCATATGTAAGAGCAAAAGCCCGAAAAATAGGTGTTTTTGGATGGATACGTAATCTATCTGATGATAGGGTTGAAGGGGTTTTTCAGGGCGAGGACGAAAAAATTAAAAAACTCATAGCCTTTTGTAGAAGAGGGCCTTTTTTTGCCCAAGTAACAGACGTTGTAGTTGATTGGGAAGAGGCAAATGAGTCCTTTGTAGAGTTTAGTAAAAGAGAAACCGTATGATGTCCATCATCTTAAAACTTATAAAAGGCTATCAAAAAACTCTTTTTTTCCACAATGAAATCTTTAAAGCCTTTTTTATGTCGGATAGTGTGTGTAGATTTGAGCCTTCATGCTCCAATTACACGTATCAGGCTGTGGAAAAATATGGAGCTATTAGGGGTTTGGGAATCGGGTTTAAAAGAATCATCCGTTGTCACCCATTCTCAAAAGGAGGGTATGACCCCCTCGTTAAGAGCAGTAGCAATTGAGGCTGCACTATGTTACAATTTGGTCGGTTTCAAAGTTGCCCCCCCATTTAAGACAGTTAAATCATGAAGATTAAAAGGCAAAGTAAAAAAAATGGATTCCGTTTCGGTTGGAAAGACCTTTTCCTCTACGGTTTTTTGATTCTATTTCTCCTGTTTCTCACCATTGGTATTGGTGATTTCTCGTATGGTGGACAAGAACAGAATATCTCCCTCTCCCAAACTCTTTCTGAGGTAAAAAGTGGCAAAATAAAAGAAATTGTTGTCTCTGACAATAAGATGGACATTCTTTACAAAGACGGAAAGAAGGCAGTTACAAAGAAAGAGCCGGGAACGTCGCTATATGAAGTATTTAAAGATGCAAATGTGGATGCGAGCAAGGTGAAGATTAGCATTAAAGATACATCTGCTCTTAATACATGGATTGGAATTTTAGCTAATTTTCTCCCCGTTCTTCTTATAATTGGGTTTTTCTATTTTGTATTCCGACAAGCCCGTGGTGCTCAGGAGAATATTTTTTCTTTCGGAGCAAATAAAGCAAAAGCATTTAGTAAGGTTTTTCCAAAAGTTACATTTAATGATGTTGCGGGCGTTGATGAGGCTAAGCAAGAACTTTCTGAGGTCGTTGACTTTTTAAAGAATCCTCAAAAATATACAGAGATGGGGGCACGTACTCCAAAAGGAGTTCTATTGGTCGGCCCTGCGGGAACAGGAAAGACTTTGATGGCAAGAGCTGTTGCTGGTGAAGCAAAGGTAGCTTTTTATTCAATAGCTGGATCTGAGTTTATGGAGATGTTGGTCGGGGTCGGAGCAGCACGGGTCAGAGACCTCTTTTTGAATGCAAAAAAGGCTCAGCCTGCAATTATCTTTATTGATGAAATTGATGCTATCGGGCGTCAACGTGGAGGAAACATGATGGGGGGACATGATGAGCGGGAGCAGACATTGAACCAAATTCTTGTTGAGATGGATGGATTTACACCTACAGAGCAACTGGTAGTAATTGCAGCTACAAACAGGCCAGATATCTTGGATTCTGCATTAGTTAGGCCAGGAAGATTTGACAGGAGAATTATGATTTCATACCCCGATATTGAGGGGAGAAAGGCAATTCTAGCAATTCACGCAAAAGGAAAGCCATTTATTGCTAATGTGAATTGGGAGAGCGTAGCAAAGAGAACAGTTGGTTATTCAGGAGCAGATCTTGAGAACATGCTTAATGAAGCCGCGATTTTGGCTGCGCGCTCGAATAGAAAGACAATTAATATGGATGACTTAGAAGAAGCTGCAACAAAAGTTAAAATGGGGCCTGAAAAAAAGAGAATGCAAACAGACGAAGACAAAAAAATTACCGCGTATCATGAATCAGGGCATGCAATCGTGAGCTATGCAATGCCAAAAGCAGATCCAGTTCACAGAATTTCAATAGTTGGAAGGGGCATGTCTTTGGGACACACTCTTATTCCACCTCAATTTGATCGTGTTCATGAGACCAAAACAAGGCTTTTGGAGCAGATTGCGACCATGCTTGGAGGACGAGTTGCGGAAGACCTCATATTTGCTGAGGTGACCACGGGGGCCTCAAACGACATAGAAAAGGCTACAGAGGTAGCACGCACTATGGTTGTTGAGTATGGAATGAGCAGACTCGGACCAGTTAATATGGAAGCAAGTGAACCGACAATGTTTGGAGAAGGTCAAAATCTCTCCGAATCCATGAAGACTGCAATCGACCGCGAGGTTTCATTTATCATTGACGAGGCATACAAAAGGGCAGTTCTTGCACTCAAGCAGAACAGAAAAAAGCTCGATGAAGTAGCTGAGATTTTACTTCAAAAAGAAACACTTGAAGGAGAGCAATTTGAGAAGATCATGAAAGGAACAAAAACCATTGGTAAAAAATCCCCTTTAAAAAGTAAGGCTTAGTACCCGAAGTGCTTTTGAAACTGATATACTTATTTTTATGAAAGATCCTGTCTATCTACACATTAGAACCCCGAAAGATGATGAAACGAGTCTTGAGTCTTCAACGCAGGTATTTGCTGCTCTTCTCCCTAACTATATGGGTCTTTTTAAGAGACTTATGCATGCTCCACGCATGGCTTCTTTTGAAATTTACCTTTTGGACCAAAAAATATACTTTTATATCGTTGTGCCACGGGAGCTTGAAACGTTTGTTACAAGTCTGATGGTTTCATCCTATCCCCGTGCATTTATTGCAGAAACAACTGACCCGATGGCAACATTTATGAAGTCAAAACATAAAGAAGTCGGGGAGTTAAAGCTTGAAGAGTCATATCATTATCCTTTAAAGACATATAAAGATTTTAGCGATGTTGACCCTATTGCATCTCTCATCGGATTTCTTGCAAAGCAACAAGAAGGGGTAAATATTGGTATACAAATATTAGTTACCCCTGCCTCATTTCCATGGCAGTCGCACGCAATTTCTGCAACCCAGCCAAGAGTAAATTCTGATGGAACCACATCAAAAGAGGGGACGGTATCTGCAAGTGCTGTAGCTACAAAAACACAATTTCAGGGAGGAAAGACGTTGATCCGGCTTATTGCGGCAACTGAAACTGAGAACCCATATCATTACCTTCATAATGTCGCCGGCACTTTCGGAAGTTTTTCATCAGGAGAGGGCAATCACCTCAAATTCAAGCGTCCATTGGTGAATAAAGGGAGGCTTCTTAAAAGAATGCACACCAGATCAACATCGCTTTTAGAGCGTCGGAGTCAGATTTTAAATGCACAGGAATTGGCTACATTGTGGCATCCTGCTGGAAAAATGCTTTCAGGCATAAAAAATATTTCATGGGGTAAAACGCTTGCTGGTGAGCCACCTGAGAATATTCCGGCTGCCAACAATATGACTGAGGATGAGAAAAAGAACGTAAATTTCTTCGCGGCAACGGAATTTAAGAATCAAAACACCATTTTTGGGATAAAAGATATTGACCGCCGAAAACACGTATATATCATGGGAAAAACTGGAGCTGGAAAATCAACGTTAATTGCCAACATGGCAATTGATGATATAAGAAAAGGGCGCGGAATTGGTATCATTGACCCACATGGAGATTTGTGTGAGACAATTTTGGACTATATTCCTAAAAGAAGACTCAACGATGTTGTGTATCTCGAGCCATTCGATACCGAGAGGACATTTGCTTTAAATGTTTTGGAGATAAAAAACAAACAGCACAAAGATCTTATTGCTTCAGGAATTGTGTCAATTTTCTCAAAAATTTATGCTGATTCATGGGGTCCCCGACTTGAATATATTCTTCGTAACACCATTTTTTCCCTACTTGAGATTCCGGATACAACTCTAATTGACGCGTTACGTATACTTTCAGACAAGCAGTATAGAGATAGGGTAGTCCCTCAAATCCAAGACCCAGTGATCCGCGCATTCTGGCAGCAGGAGTTTGACAAGATGACTGATAAGCTCAGGGTTGAGGCTATTTCACCTATTCAAAATAAAGTAGGGCAGTTCGTGTCATCGAAAATGATTAGAAATATTATTGGTAGTCCAAAGTCTTCTATTGATCTAGAGGATATTATGAACAGCGGAAAAATATTATTACTTAATCTTTCACAAGGAAAATTGGGAGAGGACAATGCTGCACTTTTGGGAGCAATGATAATTACACAGATTCAATTGTCTGCTATGAATCGTGCTTTTCAGAAGGAAGAGGACAGAAAAGACTTTTTCCTGTACGTTGACGAGTTCCAAAATTTTGCGACAAGTTCATTCATCAAAATCCTTTCAGAGGCGAGAAAGTATAGATTGGCAATAACACTTGCCAACCAGTATATAGATCAGTTGGACGTAACAATTCAAAAATCTATTTTTGGTAATGCAGGTACGCTCATTTCCTTTGTTACTGGAGCAGGGGACGCCTCGCTTCTTACAAAAGAATACGCTGATATATATTCACAAAATGATTTGGTGTCGTTAGGCAAGCACGAAATAGTCATGAAACTATCCATTGATAATATGACCTCACTTCCATTTGCCGCAAAAACACTTCCGTTACCAAGTCTTAAGAATGATAATAGAGAAGATATCGTCAGGCTCTCGAAAGAAAGGTACGGTAGAAAAGTTACCCAAACTGTTGAAAACCCCTTAATTTAGGCTTACAATTCCCATATTAGTTCATTTTTTGTAGCAAACGCACTATGCGCGCGTTTATCTATTGGAAATGACGCACATTGAAAATTGATTTGCATGAAAAAATGAAAAGAATTAATTTTTGGTGAAGACTTTCTGACGCTTGTACAATAAGGCGTTAGGGAGTCTTCACCAACTGAGTGGATTGGTAAAGACGACAAAATCGAAAGGGGTAATTTGCCCAGTTCTTCGGAACAGAAAGACCTAAGCACTTATCGTAGGGGAGAAATCCCCGCCATATCAAGAGCGGACGTGTTACCTGAAACTTTCCCTGAAGGAGGGATACCGCGTGACCAAAGTCACAAAGCTCCTCGGTGGAGGATGGCTCGCAGCTGTTCTGAGCATCGTGCTCGTGGCTGCTCTCATCGGCTTGTTCAACTCCGACGGCGGCGCCAACGCCGCGACCCCCACCTTCGACCGGGCATCGGCCCGCCTCATCGGCTCCGCAGACCTGGCAGCTGCCAGCTCCGCTGCCGTACCGATCCGCACCCTTCCGGGTGACATCTACGCGACGAATACGGCTTCCGCGGCCGGCTCGAGCAATCCGCTCAACGCCCTCCCCGCCAGCCTCGTTTCTGCGCTGAACACGTACGGCACGATCCCTTCGTCGGCCTTCGATCCCAACGCGCCTTCCATTGCGGTCAGTTCGCTACCGCAGGTGGGAAGCTCTGTGTTGAGGGCAACAACTGGGGTCAGCATCGACTTCCTGAACGACGACGGCGGGCGCACCTCAGCAATCGAACGGACTAGCGGTGATACCGTCCAGTTGATCGATTCGTTCGTCCCAGCAAGCCGTCCTACTCGGAGCGATTCCGTTCTGGGCAAAGACAACTTGTTTGGATCAACGGTTGGCAGCGGCGCCACTTCGGCCCCTGACGACCAGCTCTCCATGGTCAATCCGGCCAGCATGGCCTCCATCAGCGTCTCGATGAAGAGCCAGCCATGGACCAAGGTTGCAAACAACGACAACAACCTCGGCGCCTCTCTCGGAACGACGCACGAAGCGTGGTACCAGACGCATGTCGACACCACCGCGCTTTCCAGCCCGGCTTTCCTCGTCATCGGCCTCGTTGCTCTCTTCGCAGCGACCTGCGTTCTGATGGTGACTTCCAGCGGCTTCTCGGCGACGAACCAGCGTGCAGCGCGCGCCCTCGGCGCCGGCTAACCCCACCTACCCTCATTTTGTGACGGAGGTGGGACTGCAGCCCTCCTCCATCACATGCAAATCGATCTTCACCAATAGAGCCCCGGTTCGCCGGGGCTCTTTCCATATTTATCCATCTTTTCCTTCAGAAATAAGTTTCGTAGTATATAATTGTGGTTATGGAGTCTCCCAAAAAAGTCATTTTTCTTCTTGTTGATGGAAGCGCAATTGTTCACCGTGCATATCACGCAATGCCATTTTTTGCCAAAAAAGATGGTGCTTCAACCGGTGCCATATACGGTTTTTTCTCAATGCTTTTGAAAGTAATTCAGCAGCTTGACCCTCAGTACATAGTCGTTGCATTTGACCGTCCAAAACCTACTTTTCGCCAGCAACTGTACGTTGGGTATCAGGCACAACGCCCAAAAATGGAATCGGACCTGTCAGATCAATTCGGAAAGATTATTGAGATTCTTCAAAAGGCACGGATTTCAACCTATGCGGTTGACGGGTATGAAGCTGATGATATCATTGGAACAGTAAGTGAAGCGGCCAACAAAAAAGGGATTTTTACCTATATCGTGACCGGAGACAGGGATATGCTTCAATTAGTTGACGATGACACTCAAGTTTTTATGCCGATAAAGGGAATTTCTGAGGTTAGTATTATGGACGCGGAGAAAGTGCGGGAAAAATACGGTATTAAACCTTCACAATTCATAGACTACAAAGCACTGCAGGGAGATCCATCAGACAACTATCCAGGAGTAGCAGGAATTGGACCAAAAACAGCCGCAAATCTTATCAATGACTACGGATCAGTTGAAAATATCTATAAAAACCTTGATGAGATTGCCACTAAGAACAAGAAATTGGCCGATAGATTGACTGAAGGACATGAGGCATGCATGATTGCCTACAAATTGGCAACAATTGTAAGAGATGTACCATTCGTTTTTGATCTCAAAGCCTCTCGGATGGAAGAGATCCAACTTGATGACTTTAAAGAAGCTCTCATTAAAGAGGAATTTCATACGTTACCAAGAAGAGTCGATGAAATATTTAGTAAAGATGGAAAAGTAACTGATAAAGGGAAGGGTCAAATGAAATTACTGTGATGAAAGTTGCAATCGTTCATGATTATATTAAAGAATACGGTGGTGCAGAGAGGGTACTTGAAGAGCTTATAAAGCTATATCCAGATGCAGATATATACACCTCGATATACGCGCCGGAATACCTGGGACCTCACAAAGAAAGGTTTGATAATTACACGATACGGACAACCTGGCTTAACTCAATTCCAGCTCGCCACAAGCTTATTTCCCCACTAAGACTCTTATCTCCATTTGCATTTAGAAAATTAAATCTCAAACATTATGACGCTGTTATCGTTTCTCAAACCGGGGCCTATTTTCCAAATCTTGTTCATCACAAAAAAGGAAAACTTATCTGTTACACACATACACCGCCACGGTACCTGTATGGGTACAAAACAGGCAGAAATTTACCTAAAAATCCAATAATAAGAGCTTTGGCTGCTGTTGGATTTAACGCGCTTCGAATAGTTGACTTTAACGCTTCCAAAAATGTTGATGTGTTTGTTGCTAATTCTGAAGAGATAAAAAGTAGAATCAAGAAATTTTATCGCAGAGATGCAATTGTTATATACCCACCAGTTGCGGTTCCAAATGTAATAAAAGGAAAGAAAGAGGAGTTTTATGTTACCGGTGGAAGACTTGCTGTTGCAAAAGGAATTGATGTAATCATCAAAGCATTTAATGAAAATGGGAAGCCATTAAAAATATTTGGGAAAGGATTTGCAGGGTATGAAGAGCATCTTAAATCATTGACCACAAATCATAAGTCAAACATCGAGTTTTTGGGAGAAGTATCTGATGAAAAAAAATTTGAGCTTTTGGGAAGTGCAAAAGCATTTATTTTTGCCTCATACGATGAGGATTTTGGAATAACGCCGGTGGAGGCCATGGGCGTTGGAACACCAGTAATAGCATTTGCATCTGGTGGAGTGAAAGAAACAGTAGTTGAAGGAAAAACGGGCGTTTTTTACAGCGAAAATGTGCCAGAGAGTCTGAATGCTGCCATCTCACAGTTTGAAAGCCTGCAATTAAATCCTAACGACAGTGTTGAGCGAGCTGAAAAATTCTCAGATAAGGAATTTGACCGAAAAATTAAGGAGGTAGTTGGCAATGCCTGAATTGCCTGAAGTAGAGACGGTCAGACGTGGACTTGAGAAATATCTCGTTGGACACATCATTGAAAAAGTTGAGATTATAAATCCTGGTCCATTTCAGGGGGAGGCAAAAAACGTTGAAGGAAAAAAAGTTACTACCGCCAGACGTAGCGGAAAGGGACTTATCATCGACTTGGATAATGGATATAGCCTCGCAATTCATATAAAGCTTACCGGTCAGCTAATTTTTAGAGATGAAAAAACAAAAAATGAACCTCTTTCTCTAAAGGTTGGTGTCCTTCCTGGTAAATTTACTCATGTAATATTTCATTTGGATAAGGGAGGAATTCTTTATTATAACGACCAGAGGAGATTTGGGTGGATAAGGGTTGTTAATACTTCAGAAATTATGGATATGCCGTTTTTCAAGACAATGGGTCCAGAGCCATTTGGCCTTGGAACGGGAGAAGAATTGACTTTGGAAAAGTTTGGATCAATCCTTTCAAAAGCCACAACAAAAATAAAACCGCTTATCATGGATCAGGCAAAAATAGGAGGAATAGGTAACATATATGCCAATGATGCCCTTTGGAATGCAAAAATTGATCCGGCAAGACCTGCCAAAAGTTTGACTGACAAAGAAACTAAAGAGTTATTTGAATCAATAATAAAAGTCATGGAGTTAAGCTTTGCCGAGGGTGGGGCTTCAGAACTGTCATTCGTAAATATTTTAGGTCAGGAAGGGAACTACCAGTCTCACACTTTAGTCTATGGTAAGACCGGAAAGAAATGCCCTCGAAATGACGGGGGAGTTATTAGAAGAATAGAATTAGGCGGACGTGGAACATTCTTTTGTGACAAATGCCAAGTTTGAAGATTATCTTTCAATATTGCAGACTTTAACGAGGGTCCGAATATTATAAAGCAGAGACACGGTAAGGATTATTATCGAAACAACATATAACTCCAGTCCATGAAAGGGTAGGAGAGCAAGTACTCCTCCGAGGCCAACAATTGAGGCGATAGAGAGTCCACATGACGCACACCCGGTTGCGGCTATCGTAATAAGTCCAGTACCAATTGTTACATGAAGGTTCCCGTAGGACGCGAGGAATTTTATTTTCCTAAATACGAGTTCAATATTTACCCCAAAAAGCAAAGCTGTTGTAAGAAGTAGAATTGTATCGCGGGTTGATAGTGCCTGAAAAGACCCGAAAAAAATCAACAACAGTATCTTAAGCTTTGGGAAGAGGTCATATTCACTTCTCCCAAAGCTGATAAATGATTTGTAATTTACTAGAAGTATCGATAGCGCAGCGTACACAAAAGCAGCCAATAGGGCTTTGACAATAAATTTTCTCTTTTTGGATTCTTGGAATAGTACTCTTAAAAGGAACAGGAGATATTTCACCTCAATTTATTTGAGTTCTTCGTCAATTATAGCCTTGAAAGCAGCAAAAGGTTGTGCACCAACTAACTGTTTTCCGTTTATGTAGAATGTTGGAGTGCCTGACACCCCAACTGCTGCTCCAGCAGTATTGTCTTCGTCAATTTCTTTTTGGTGGGTTTTTGCGTCATAGCAACTATTAAATGCAGCTGTATCAAGCCCAAGATCTCCAGCCCATGCTTTTGTTTGGTCATCTGTCATCGTGGCAACGGTTGCATTGTTATCAAAAATTTTGTTATGCATTTTCCAGAAAGCATCCTGATCATTTGCACATTCTGCTGCGTTTGCCAAAGGCATAGCTTTAGGATGGAAAGGAAGAGGATAATGTCTGTAATAAAGTTTTACTTTACCGGTATCAATGTAGTCTTTCTTTAATTGTGGTAGCGTATCAGTATAAAATCTGCCGCAGAATGGACATTCGAAGTCTGAAAATTCAACAATAGTTACTTTTGCATTATTATTTCCTTCAACCGGTAGATGTCCCATCTTGAGATCTTTTTTTACTTGCTCAGGATCCGGTGCGGCTGGAGGTTGTTGCGCTTGCTGTCCTGCTTGTGCGACAGGGGCTGCAGCAGTAGGAGCTGGTTCTTTTTGAAGGGCTTCAACTTTACCAAGTAAATATCCAATAACAAGAAATGCAATAAGCAGAAGAACATAAATAAGCTTAGAGCCAATTGCCTGAAGAGGGGTATTCATGATTATTGATCCGACAGTCTTTTTCCCAGAGGACTTACTAGTTGCCATAAGTAACACTATGCCAGATTATTTTTTTTATGTCAAGGCGTTTTGTAAATGAAGCTATAGAAAGTTGAGAATATATTTTGTTTTTGCTATAGTGGCAAAAGCTCTATAAGTTTACTAGTGAATAAGCCCTTGATTTGAAGCTAATATGTCCAATAAAAAGGAAAAAATAGTACTTTCTCTCGGAGGCTCTCTCGTAGTTCCAGAAGGCGGTCTTAATATAGAATTTCTGAAGAATTTCAATAATTTTATACGAGCTAGTCTTAAAAAAAATCCCGATTTGCAATTTTTTATCGTTGTTGGTGGAGGAACAATTGCCCGGGAATATAGAGATGCTGGTGAAGAAGTACTCGGGCATGAATTGACGCATGAAGATTTGGACTGGTTGGGTATCCATGCAACGAGACTTAATGCTCAACTCATAAGGACCATCTTTAGAGATATTGCCCACCCTCATCTTATAAAGCACTATGAAATCATAAGAAAAGTTAACGAGCCAGTTGTTGTTGCAGCAGGTTGGAAACCAGGCTGGTCAACAGATTTTTGTGCAGTGCTGGTATGTGAAGACTATGATGTGGCAAAAATTGTCAATTTAAGCAATATTGACGCTGCGTATGACAGCGATCCGCGCATAAATCCTAAAGCGAAAAAGATAGAGGCTTGCACATGGAAGGAATTCAGAAAACTAGTTGGAGATAAATGGACCCCCGGAATGAATGCCCCTTTTGATCCCGTTGCATCTCGTCAAGCACAAGAAATGGGACTTACAACGGTTATTTTAAAGGGCACTAACTTTTCTAATCTCACAAATTACATGGAAGGCAAGAAATTCGAAGGAACAGTAGTGCAAGGCTAATTCGCGTTTCGTAATTAGTTTTAGTAAACTTGAGCCATGCAAGAGTTTAACCCTGAAGAACTTAAGAAATTGTATATTCCAGCCTCTTCTTCTCATAAAGCCCAAAATGGAAAAGTGATGTTAATTTCCGGCAGTAAATTATTCCACGCCGCAAGCATCTGGCCACTTACAACAATTTCTCGGATTGTTGATATGGTTTTTTACGCTTCAACGACAGAAAACAACGAGATTGTAGCTAAGATGAAGGAGCAGTTTTTAAATGGCATAGTTATTCCACGAGAAAAAATTGACGACTATATTATAGAGGCGGACTGTATTTTGATAGGACCTGGAATGCCAAGAGAAAGTGGCCAGCAAGAAGGGGATGATGATACAAAAATACTTACTGAGAGTTTGCTTACTAAATACAAAGATAAAAAATGGGTTGTTGATGGTGGCAGCTTGCAAACAATAAGTCCTGATGTTCTGCCACCCACAGCAATTACCACTCCCCACAAGGGAGAGTTTTTGAAGTTGTTTGGAGTAGAGCCCACTGAAATTTCAGTACCTGAAATGGCAAAAAAATATAACGTCGTTATCCTTTCAAAAGGAGAAGTTGATATCGTTTCTTCGCCAGCCGGCGAATCCTGTCTTGTTAGTGGGGGAAATGCTGGGATGACAAAAGGTGGAACGGGGGATGTTTTGGCTGGTCTTACTGCTGCGTTATATTCCAAAAACGATGCCTATTTATCGGCATGTGCTGCAAGTTATATCAATAAAAAAGCAGGAGAGAGTCTAGAAAAGAGTATGGGGCTTTATTTCAATGCCTCTGATTTGTCCTCTGAAATCCCGAAAGTTATGAAAAGCTTAATTTAAGCCAAAATAGGCAGGCAAATGTCTGATTACTTCTTCATTTAACTCATAAGGAGCACCTTTAGGTGCTCTCTGTACGAATTCATCATGTCCGATTCGAGCAGTTGAGATGGCAAGCGCACTGTTAAACGATGGAGTTCTTGGGTCTAGTAGGTTCTCAAGATTTGTATCCCGAGGTGTGATTCCTACCTCCTGTGCATAGATAGTTGAAAACGACAAGTCACTTAATTTGAATGTTTGCTCAAGATATTTCAATTCAAAAAAACTTCTGTAGTGTGAGCGAGCTCTTACAAAACAAAGACCACTATATGTTTCATCTCCTCCTACGTCATTTCGAGCGCTCCCAAGATCAAGGCATTTAACTGTGCCGTCTCTGTCTATCCCATAATTTCCAAAATCCGGATCGGGGATAAATACCCCCTTTTTAAAAAGTTCAATATCAGACTGAGCAGTACCATGAATTAAGTGAAGAATTTGATCAACATCACCTTTTCTGAAAGAATCTTCTAGACTCTCATGAACAACTGGAACTTTTTGCTGAACTATTACCTCAGGGATTCTTTTTTTAATTCTATCTATATTAAGTGCCAAATCTTGAACCCTGAGAAAAGGTATAGCAAGTTCAGGTGCTTGTCCTTCAACAAGGGTATATCCTTCAAGCCATCGTGGGTCTTTTTTTGGAATTTTGACGACATAATCGATGCCCGGACGGGTAAGTACGGTAAATTGTCCTCCACCTATGTCCCCTGTTCCACCAGAGTAGAAAGTGGTTGATTCTACTTGTTTCCTCCAATCTGGAAAATTATCCTCAAACTCTGCCATGCACGGATTATACGCTCAAAGTTCGATAATTTCTACCTCTTTCTTGTCTAAAATCTTTTTTGGGACGAATTCTTTGTGGGTAGTTGTTAGGATTGTCTGCTGATGGGGCAGTAGATCAAGGACTCTATGAATATTTGTGTTATCAAGTTCTGAGAAAATATCATCTAAAAGTAGGGTAGGGGTAACTCCGATTTTCTCCTTTATGTAAAAGGTTTCAAGGATTTTCATTTGAAAAATAGTAAGACGTTGTTCACCTCTGGAGCCAAATTCTGAGATTGGTTTTTCGGTTCCCTCAAACCGAAAGAAAAAATCATCTCTATTGGGCCCGACAAGAGTAGTTGCTGTGGCTCGCTCAGCATCATGATACTTATCTAACCGCTCACGAGTAATGGTACTTTTGTCGTAAAAAATAGTGAAAGGAAAAACTTCTTTTTTGTGCTTGTTGATATAGGAGGCGAGCTGTTCTCGAAAGTCGGTTATTATCCCCCCATTATTTATGAGGATATTGTCCCAATACTCAAAATCAGCTGGTGAGAAATACTTTTTCCCTTCCCGAGTCAGCCATAACATGCGGTTTCTTTGCCTCAAAGCCTTTTCATAAATACCAACACTCATCCTGTATTTCTTGTCTGTTTGGGAAAGAACGGAGTTAATGTAGTTTCGACGAAGAGATGGTGAGTCGGTTATGATTTCAAGATCCTCTGGGGTAAAAAGGACTGATGGAAAACGGGAGGTAAAATCAATCTGCCTTCTAGCAACGTTATTGACCAAAAATTTCTTTGAAAATCTATTTTCTTTGACAGCAAGTATTCCGGTCAATACAACAGTTCCATCTTCCTCTGACACTTTTGCCTCAATTCTAGCAAAATCATGCCCCTCAGTTATGATGTCCATGTCCCGCTCTGCCTTAAAACTTTTACCGTGAGATAAAAATTGGATTGCCTCCAAAATTGAAGTCTTTCCAACAGTATTTCGACCGATGATAACGGTAGTTAACGGAAAGGTAAAGGATGCGTTTTTGTGATTGCGGAAGTTTTTGAGTTTTAAACTAACGAGAGACATGCGGCTAATGTAACATATTTGGAATATTCAGACAAACTTTGTTTACTAACTGAACAATGAGTTTCCAGTTCTCAATTTACAATTCACAATTAGTTACCATTTGTTAAATGATTCAAGGAAAACTTACTGAAAACTGAGAATTGAAAAATGGGAATTAGATATTATTTCTTCTCTTCTTTAGCTTCGAGTTTGCGGAGAACTTTTGATAACTGGTAAGTTACAAGTACTGCAATAATAGTTATGACAACTGCATAAATGGCAAGTGATGTTATTTTCCCACCACCGGGAAGCCACTTTTTGATGTAGGTGTCTACAAATTCTTGTATAAGCGAGTTCCACGCTAGAGCTGCAACAAGCCCAAAAGCAGCGGTTGCCAGTGTTAGCATTTGACGGACCAATTCAATGGTAAATTTTAGGTTTGAAGTTTTAAGTGCAGCCATACATTGTATAAGCGAAGCTTGTACTACTACGTAGTATAATACTAAATGTTAGCGAAAAGTTCAAAATGCAAACTAATAACTGCTGACTAATAACTAGCAACTAATAATGTATAGACCAGCATTTTCCATCACAAATAAAATTCTCAAAAACATCGGAGAGATCGAGGCAGCAAAAGAAGTCATTGAGCATGCACCACTTTTACCTTATTGGGAAAAGAGATTTCAGGATGAAGCAATCCTTCGTACGACCCACTATGGAACGCATATAGAGGGAAATGAACTCTCGTTGACGCAGGTTCAAAAAGTTCTAGATGGTGAAAGGGTTGTTGCTCGGGATCGCGATGTTCAGGAGGTTATTAACTATAGAAAAGTTGTCGAATATATAGGGGACAAGAAAGATGTAGCAATTGATGAAGGAACGATATTGGAGCTTCATAGACTTGTCGTTGAGAAAATTCTTGACGATGATGTTTCTGGAAAATACCGCGAGAAAGAAGTTGTTATAAGAAATAGCATAACTGGCGATGTTTCATTCCGCCCACCTCACGCTGTTGAAGTAGAGTGGCAGATGAAAGATCTTATCGAATTTATTCATGAAGAAAAAGAGATTCACCCGGTTCTTAAAGCTGGTATCGTTCACTACGAGTTTGTCAGAGTTCATCCATTTTTGGATGGAAATGGAAGGGTGGGTAGAGCTTTGTCTATGCTGGTTCTCTTTTCTGACGGATATGACATACGGGAATTCTTCTCACTAGAGGAGCATTTTGACCGCAATGCAGAGGAATATTACAAAGCACTTCAGAGCGTAGCTGCCAACAATGGAGATGTTACTGTGTGGTTAGAGTATTTTACTCAGTGTCTTGCAATTGAACTTTCAAAGATAAAAGAAAAGATTGAACATATCTCCATTGATAGTAAATTGAAGGAAAAATTGGGTGGTGCACCAGTTATGCTTACAGAAAGACAATTAAAGCTTATTGAATATATGCAGGAGATAGGGTATCTTGAGAACAAATCATTCTCCAGCCTCTTTCCTGACATATCTGAAGATTCAGTTCTTCGTGAGGTGCAGGATCTAGTTAAGAAGGGAATAATTGTTAAAAAAGGAAAAACAAAAGGAGTGAAGTATTTAATGAGCTAGGAATATCCTTTTCATTGTGTGAGATAAACCCATATTCTTGAGATAAGCCTGAATGCGACATTCTGTAGAAAAACCTATAAATTTTAATGCGTTAGCCCCATTTGAGCTAATTGCTGGCGGTGGCGGATTTAACCTAATAATCCGATATAGGGAGATAGGCTCTCCAATCAACCTACAAAAGCTGAAGGACTTGCGTGAAGCGGAGATACACAAACACTATATAAATGAAGATTTTTTTGTTCCGATAGGAATGATTAGTGGAGAATTGGGAATTGATGAGATCATGGCAGAGAGAAGAAGGGTTCCAAGGCTTGAGGGAATTACTACTTTTGGACTTTTCGACGAAAATTCATCCAATCTTTATATTGATGAAAGAAGTGAGCTACCGATATTTAGGGGGTTTTTCCCTTCATTTAGACTTCTTAATTTTCATCCAGAAGAGGATATTACTGACAGAAAGTTGCATTTCATTCTTAGGAATGAAGATCCACAAAAATTTCCAACACGGGAAGATTATGATATGCTACAGCTAAGAGAGGGGACAGAGCAGCTTCTTGAAAGATTATATGATGACAAAGTACAAGAAGTTATAATTTCTCCAACTCAGTACGCTATGCATGAAGGTGTAGCATTTTACATACATAATGAGATTTAAAGATTTATCCCTCTATCTCCAAAAGCTAGAAAACACCGCGTCACGAAATGACATGATTCTTTTGTTGTCGGAACTCTTTAAAGAAGTGCCAGTAGAGGACTTTGGTAAAGTCATGTATTTATTACAGGGAAGGGTGGTTCCTCTCTATGTAAATATAGAATTTGGTATGGCCGATAAGATGGTATTAAAAGCTCTTTCATCGGCATATGAAATAGGGGAAAAAGAGTTAACAGTGGAGTTTAAGAAGATTGGAGACATTGGAGAGCTTGCAGAGAAACTTTCAAAAGAAGTCAGCAAATCAAAAGAAGAAGTGACAATAGAGCATGTTTACAGTGAATTAGAAAAGATAGCGAAGATAAGCGGAGAAGGAAGTGTCGAGCAAAAAACTAGTACACTATCTAATTTGCTCAAATCAGCAGATCCTTTGTCCTGCCGATACATTGTGCGTATTCCCGTTGCCAAATTAAGACTCGGATTTTCTGACATGACAGTTTTGGATTCGCTTTCCTGGATGCTAAAAGGAGATAAGTCACTCCGTCCTATAATTGAAAAGGCATATAACATTAGACCAGACTTGGGATATATCGGGAAGCTGATAAAAGAAAAAGGAGTGGAAGGTCTTAACTCTACAAAACCAACAGTTGGTACGCCAGTTCTCATGGCACGTGCCGAGAGGTTGTCATCGGGACAGGAAATTGTGGATAAGATTGGTGAATGCGCTGTCGAGCCAAAGTTTGACGGATTTAGAATTCAAGCACATTTTAGGAAACTGAAAACTGAAAACGGAAAACTGAAAACCGAAGTAAAGTTGTTTACTCGCGGACTTGAGGAAGTAACCTTCATGTACCCAGATATTGAGGCAGGAATTATTGAGCAGGTAAAAGCGGATGAGGCAATTTTTGAAGGAGAGGCAATCGCATATAACCCATCAACCAACGAATATCTTCCTTTTCAACTTACCTCACAGCGAAAAAGAAAATACGACATCGAAGAAATGGCTAGAAAAATCCCCCTCAAGTATATGGTTTTTGATCTGCTTTATATAGATGGAAAGAATATGATTTCAGAAACGTACGAAAATAGAAGAGCTGGGTTCAGAAACTTGATGAGCGAGGGTGCAGTTCTTTATCCTTCTGACGAAAAGAAATTCTCGGATGGGAAAGAAATAGAGAACTATTTTGACAAATGTATTGCAGATGGGCTTGAGGGGATTTTAGCAAAAAAGTTGGATGGATCTTATCAGGCAGGAGCAAGAAGCTGGAATTGGATCAAGCTAAAAAGGTCATATCAGTCAAAACTTGATGACACCATCGACTGTGTTGTTATGGGTTATTACTACGGGCGTGGGAAAAGAACGAGCTTTGGAATCGGGGCATTTCTTATCGGTATTTATGACGAATCACAGGATAAATTTATGACGATTGCAAAAGTCGGAACCGGACTTACTGATGAGGAGTGGAAGGAGTTGGCCAAAAGAGGGGACAAATTAAAATCCAAGATAAAGCCAGCTCTATATGAAGTAGACAAATGGTTGGAGCCTGATGTTTGGATAAATCCTGAGATAGTAGTTGAGGTAAGAGCGGACGAATTAACCCGTTCCCCCATACATACTGCGGGACGCATTATGAAGGCCTCAAAATCGGGATCTGCGTTTGATGTAGACGTTGCTGGTTATGCGCTTCGTTTCCCACGCTTAGAGCGATTCCGCGACGACAAAAAGAGTACTGACGCAACAACCTTAAAAGAAGTAGAGGAGATATTCAAATTGCAGAAGAAGTAGCTAGGTTTGGTTTTTTAATGAAGAAATTAGATCAAAATTAACACCGAGTAGGAGTCGAAAAGCCACCTCATTTGTATCCAAAAAATCAACATTTGCAACATCAGAAACTAACTCATCGTGATTAAGTTCGGGCCAATTTTCCATTGCCTGATAAACAAGTTCTTCAATCTCATTTTTTGCTTCTAATGGCAACCTATCAAAATAATCTTGTTCTTCTGATCTTGGAAAATAGCCACTTACAATCGAAGGTTTTGATGGGTCATATGTTCCTTTATCAGAATACTCGGCGTAACTTTCAACTGGTCTGCTCATAGCTGAATTATACAAACAGAATTTTTTTGTCAATTGTTACCAGCTTCCTCCACCACCTCCACCACCGCCTCCTCCAGAGGAGCCTCCAGAAAACCCTGATCCTGAAGAAGAGGGTGGGGTTGCAGATGTCGCAAAGCTGCTATATGAATGAGACATGCTAGAAGCAAAGAGTACCGCGCTGAAATGAGTCGAAGATGTTCCTTCATACCAATCAGGATTTTTTAGATCAAATGCCTCAAACCGCTTTGCCCACTGCTTTTCAACTCCGAAGGCAATAGCGTATGGTAACAATTTCTCAAAAAGCATTTGTTTTTCTCCCTGAAAGTTAAGTTGACGTTCTTGAGAGGTGAGGAAATTTTTGAGACCCTCAGCTTGTTTTGCACTTTGCGCACCAAGAAGCGTTTTTCTTGGCATAACTCTTCCAAATACGAAAGCGATAAATGCCATAACGAAATTGAAGGTGAAAAGACCCATGCTTCCGAGTGCATAATATTTCATGCGTTTCGTATTTGGGTTTTCGGTAAAATAACCATGCTTGACTAAAAGTAAATAAAGTTCTTTTTGGACAGCAGCTGTTGTTGTGTAGAGTTTTATTTTCTTCAATTCCACGTCATCCCCATCTTCAAACAAACCATCATATAAAGTTTGTTCAAAGGGGAGAAGCTCTTGCCCTGAGCTTGTTGAACGGGTCTTGTTAGGAACGGTTTTTACCAGATGAAACTCTTTGTTTTTAGGTTCAGTTATATTTAAATGACCTCGTCGAGCCAAATCGACTATAGTTGAGAAAATATCGCGGTTATTTACAATTTCATCTATCAATGCCCCGGTTTCGGCTGGGGTTAAAAATCTTTTTCCAATTTTTGGAGGGTCAAATGTAGCTCTGACTGCGATGCCAACTTCAGGGTCGCGGCCATGCCTATACCACTTAACAATAAGATATATCGGCAGGACTATGTACCAAAGGAAAGCGGCAATAAGAATTCCTACAAGTGTTACTTTGCCGTACCATCTGTCAAAGAACGGTACAAATACTTCTGGCTTTAACACCTCAACAATTCCTTTTGGAAAACTTTCTGCAAAAGTGAGACCTTCTGATGAATTGAGAAAGAGGGTTGTTGTAAATGTGGTAGTAGTTCCATCAGTTGTACCAATACAATTTTGTTTTGTTGACCCGTAGGAGCCTGTGTAGCATAGAAGTTTGATTTGTTCAGGGGATAGGAATTTTGGAAGAGTAATTGAGGCGGTAGCCTTTTTGATAGGTATATCCCAGCCATTTCCTGTAACATTCCAATACAACTCATCATGATCTGAGAAATATCCCAACTCACCACGCGCTTCATACGAAATAATATATATATGTACACCACTAATAGTTCTATTTGGATCTCCAATTTTAAGAACCCATTGTTCTCCGCTTTTTGAGGTTGTTGCTTTATATTTTTTCCCGTTCTCGTCTTTTACTTTGTCAAATTTGAAAGCGACGTCATATCTTTTTCCATCATCATATTTTGTGAATGGGATGTTTCGGTATATTCCGTGTCTTGGGTAGTCAAAGAAGTACTTGATGGTTTCAGTAACTTTTATAGATCCGTCTTTTTGAATCTCAATATCGGAATGGAAGTCTTCAATATGTTCTCCCGTGATACTATTGTTGATTGTCTCCATTGTCTGCTTTTCAAGCTCAGATTGGGAATTTATCTCAATTGCATTTACACGAACTACAAAAATAAAACTTATAACTGCAAAGGAAAAAGATGTTAGTAAAATTTTAAACTTCATAAAAATATTTAGTTAAATCAATGTGTGTTTCGTCTTTGAATTTGATGCCTTCGCGCTCTAGTCTTTTTCTTTGTTCTCCAATCCCTCCGAAAGCAAATCCAGGAGCAATTCTTCCATCCCTGTTTACTACTCTGTGACACGGAACTTCTCCTTCGTAAGG
Organism: uncultured Gammaproteobacteria bacterium; assembly: GCA_964504535.1. Classification (GTDB taxonomy): domain Bacteria; phylum Patescibacteriota; class Microgenomatia; order Levybacterales; family GWA1-39-11; genus JAUSNA01. The sequence continues at coordinate 17,024 of CAZDED010000004.1, read as the reverse complement.
ATTTAGATGAAGAGCGGTACCAACGGTGCGGGGTGACATGTGAAGCTTTTTACCAATAGCACCATACGTTGAAACTTTTCCTTTGGGTATTTGAATTACAAGTTCGTAAACCTTCTCTTTGTAGTTCATCTGAAAGCAATATAACTCGAAACGTAACCTATTACAATATATCTGAGCAACCTTCCGGTAAATGTAAGTATCAAAAAGCGTTTTATCGGGTATTTTGAGATCCCAGCAACCATTCCAATACCGTCAAAGAGGGGGTTTGGGAAGAAAGCAAAAGCCAAAATTACCATTCCTCCCCATTTGTCAAAAACTTTCCTCTTAAATTTTTTAAGTACCTTATGCTTATCAAGATTAAAAGCTTTTCTTGATGTGTACCCAAAAAGAAATGTTGTCCCCTCACCAATGGCTCCACCCAAAGCTGCAACAAATGCCACAAGCAAAGGGTTTGTCGTTGTTGCTGAAATTCCTACCGATAGGAAAGCAGGTGTTGGCAGAAATATAGTGGCACTCCCGATAAGATTGAGTATAAATACACCAACAAGTCCCAACGATCTAAATTCTTTGTGATTTATCTGATAAAAAATTGGAAGAAAAAGAACGATACCAAGCACAAATAGGAGGAGAAAGTACAACTTTCTATGATGACGTTGATTTTGACGGAGGCGGGCAAGTATAGGTTTCATACTTATATTATTCCTTTTTAGATTCTTTCCCCGCTTCCTTAATTTGTTTTAATTTCCACATAAATAGAGCCCCTTTTCTATCCACCTTTGCATCTTTACAATAAGATAGAGCCTTTTCAAGGATTGAGCGATGAACTGTTTTTGCTAATTTGATATAGAGAGCTTTATGCTTATAGTCATTCAATTCTTCAGAAAGGTAGATGCCGTAATTTTGAAATTCGCGTGAGATATATTTGTCTTCTGTCGGGTTGAATTTTTTTAAGATGTCTGAGATTTGATCCATTTTGTAGTTTTATTGTATCAGACATTATGCTACGATAGTGCATGTTTTACTTATGAAATACCCCGTTAACTTTGAAATGGAACTGAAGAAAAACACTCTTGGTGGGCTCTATATTGCTTTTGAGGGAATTGACGGGTGTGGAAAGACGACTCAGGTAAAAAGGTTAGCTCAGCATTTTAAAGATCTTGGACGTGAAGTTGTGACAACCCGGGAGCCGAGGAAAGAAGGACTGCTAGGAGATGTCATACATAAAGTACTTCTTGGAAAAGAAAAACTTCCCACAGCTGCAATACAATACTTATTTACAGCAGATAGGGTAGCAAATCATCATAGTACCGTTCTTCCGGCTCTTGAGAGAGGTGCTGTCGTAATAACGGATAGGTGTTTTTGGTCTGCTGTTGTTTATGGGATATTAGATAGAACAGGGGGGATTTATGACAAGGGTGATGCTGACATGATTTTGATATCACAAGGAATACTTTCGATGTATCACCAATTCATTGTTCCAGACTACACATTGTATCTCAAGGTCTCGGTTGATGAGTCGATGAGACGATTGAGAGCCAAAGACGACACGAAAGAAATCTATGAAGAAGAGTCAAATATAGAAAAGCTTTACACGGGATACAATTACCTCAAAGAGAGATTCCCTGAAGAGCTAAACGTGATTGATGGCGAAATGAGTATTGAAAAAGTTTCAGAATCGATTATAAATATAATCTCTCAAAAGAAATGATTTTAGGACCAAAAATACTATTAGAACTTGTAAAGAAGAAAAAGCTGGTTGAAAATCTTGCAGATAGGGAATTGAATAACCCCGAAGGTGCTGGATTTGACCTCAGACTTGGTAAAGTATTCAAGCTGAAAGGAAATTCCTTTCTAGGGATAGAGGATAGAAAAACCCCCGATGCAGTTCTTGTCAAAGAATTTGATCCAAATAAAAAAAGCTCACTAATTATAAAACCTGGTGAAATATATCTCACAGAAACATATGAGAAATTTAATATGCCAATCGATCTTGTTGGAATTCTAAAGCCAAGAACAACTCTTCAAAGATCTGGTATTATTGCGAGAATGGCAATTGTCGACCCTGGGTACAGTGGGACTGTCCATCCGTTGCTATATAACGCAGGTCCTGCAACGGTAGAGATCGAGCTCGGAGCACGATATATCTTTGCTATGTTTATGGAAATTAAAGGGAAGGGAAGTAAATATAGAGGTCAATGGCAGGGTGGGCGAGTAGCCGCAACCAAAAAAGAAAGGCAGGTATAACAGTTGGCAAAAAGAGATGTAGAATTTTTATTTGAGATAGGTGCACTACGTTTTGTTCAGCGTACGTGGAGACAGTTCTTCAGAGAGGATGTGGCAAATAATTCAGAGCATATGTTTCGGGTTATGTGGACTGCTTTGACTATTTCAAAGGCAGAAAAAGTTAAGAACGAGGAAAAAATTCTTAAAATGGCTCTCGTTCATGATATTGGTGAGAGCAGATGTCTTGACAGCAATTATCTTTCAAAGAATTACAGTACTCGGGATGAGGATAAGGCATTGAAAGACATGCTTGTTTCAACTGAGTTTGAAAAAGAATTCGTAGAACTTTTCAATGAATACCATGACAGAAAGTCAATCGAGGCAAAAATAGTAAAAGATGCTGATAATTTGGATGTAGATTTTGAAATTTTAGAGCATGCAGCGAATGGGAGCTCTCTTATTAAAAATTGGAAAAGTAATCGCTTACGTACATATAATGAACTTTTTACCTCTACTGCAAAGAAAATGTGGAAAGAGATATACGCTTCAGATCCTAACGCATGGCATGTGAACGGACACGAGAAATACTATAAATTGAAAAAAACCAAAAAAGAAAAACAGGTTTAATGTGATATGATAGGTGTATGTCAAAGCAAATGAGTGAATATGCAATAAAAACACCAGGTGGCACAATTATAGTTGGTCCTGGAACTGTACCTACCTCTGGAGCATCAGTTTCTGGAACTATAATTACCGATATGATTTCCAAATTAAAAAAAGCTTCAAAAGATAAAATTTATGAAGACAAAGAAGATTATGACTTCGTCTCCCTCGGAAGAACATCAAGATAAAAAATACCTATTTATTGATACTTGCATTATCCAACTTGCAGGTAGTAGTAAAAAAGCCAAAGCTGAATCCGTACAAAAGTGTTTGCAAGAATTAGCAAAAGAAGGATATAGCCTAGCCATCTCAGAGATTTCACTTTTTGAAAATCTTCATGGTTTATGGGGAGCAAAAGCAACCGAAGCCGCAACAGTATTGCACACCTATGAGCAGAAGATAGTATCGAACAAAGTTCTCATTGTTGCTTCAATGATTGGTGGACTATATGCTTCTGAAAAAATAGAAGGCCCAAGTGTAGGTGATAAAATTATTGGAGCCACCTCTTTCTTAGAAAGAGGATTTGTCTTAACCGAGAATCATCGAGATTATCCTAACCCTTTTTTTACTATGGTTAAACATCTTCCATTATACTATCTAGAAAGCCATCATCATCGAACATTGGATTTGGCAATATATAAACCTAATTATCTATTTATTGAAAGAAAAGTAGCAGAAAAAGAAGGGGAATAACACAATATTGACATGAATTAATCATGCGGTTATAGTTAAGAAATTCTATGGCAGTAGCAAAACACCCCGAATATCAATATCTCAATTTAATGCAAGAAGCTCTCAAAAAAGGCGACAGAAAAGTCGATATGGGAACTGATGCGGTTCTTCATAGCCTTTTTGGGAGACAAATCCGCTTCGACCTCTCAAAGGGTTTGCCCCTCCTTACTACTAAAAAAGTTTACTGGAATGGAGTACTGCAAGAGCTTTATTGGTTCATGAGTGGCATGACAAATATAAAATATCTTGTTGACAATAAGGTACACATTTGGGACGACTACCCTTACCGCTATTACAATAAAGCAGTACAAGAGAAGAAAGTAAAGCCTTTAACAAAAGAAGAGTTTGTTGACCGCATTGCAAAAGATAATGCATTTGCTAAAAAATGGGGAGAAATTCCAAGAATTTATGGTCAAATGTGGAGAAATTGGCCTACCCGAAAGAGCGGGAGAACTATAGACCAATTACAATGGGTTCTGGATGAATTGAAAAAAGACCCAGATGCAAAGAATCTTATTGTTACCTCATGGAATCCAGAGTATTTATATACTATGGCAGAAACTAAAGACGCCTCACTTTTCCCTATATGTCACAACATGTACCAGATCAGCAATAGGAATGGGAAACTTTCACTGCAGTTATATCAGCGAAGTGCCGATATTTTCCTAGGTGTACCTTTTAATATTGGTTCATACGCGCTTTTGACAATGGTTTTGGCTGAAATTGCTGGCCTTGAGCCAGGAGAATTTATCCATACTTTTGGAGATGTTCACGTTTACGATACTCATATGAAATCTGTTAAAGAACAGCTTAAAAGAAAGCCACGACCTTTTCCAATGATTAAATTTAAAAAGAAACTAAAATCTCTCAAAGACTTCAGACCTGAGGACGTTGAGTTGGTTGGTTACGATCCATATCCAATGCTCAAAGCGGAGCTTGTAGTGACCGGAGGATTGTATACTAAGAAAACCAAGAAGTTCTACTAAATAACATGCCACAAACAGTTCTCTCAATTGGAGTTTTAGTAGCTTCAGCTAATAAAGTTCTTTTAGTAAAACACACTGAAAAAGCCGGACACCTCACTGATACTTATGGACTCCCGGCAGGTAGACTTGAGGAAAACGAAGAAGCAATTGATGGGGCGATAAGAGAATTGGCTGAAGAAACAGGATTGATAGTTACAAAAGAGAATCTTGTCCCATTACCCCATATTTTTGAGGCCGATATTTTAAGAAAAACTGGTGAGACAGCCCATTTTAAATGGAACGTTTTTGTTGCAAAAGAGTTCTTGGGGGAAATAAGAAACTCTGAAGAAACAATTCCGGAGTGGGTGGAAATTTCAAAAGTTTCAAAACTTAATCTTTTGCCCAATACCCAGACAGCAATTGAGGAAGGGATGATAATATTAAATACATGAAAATATATGTCAGTCATCCCAAGAGTTTCGATTATGTAAATGAGCTTTATAAGCCGTTGAAAGAAGCAAATCTACCCGTAGAATTTATATTTCCCCACGAAGAGGGGTCCGACCCCTATGATTCAAAATTATTAATGGAGCGGCATGGGTGCGACTACGTTCTTGCTGAAGCATCTTTTCCTGCAACTGGGCAAGGAATTGAGCTTGGATGGGCAGATGTCTACAAAATGCCAATAATTTGTTTTTATAAATCAGGTACCAAGCCGGCAGGTTCACTCAAAGTAATTACTGATAAAATTATTGAATATTCAGATACAAATGATTTAGTGAACAAACTCACCCTAGAGTTAGGTTTCAATCTTGCTTGATACTTGCTTCTTAATACTTTATTCTTAACTCATCATGAATCAACCAAAGATATCACTCATAGCATCAGTTGGTAAGAACAGGGAATTAGGTCGTGGTAATGAGCTTCTATTCAAAATTCCTGAGGACATGAAGATGTTTCGTGAAAAAACCACAGGGCATGTGGTTATTATGGGAAGAAAGACTTTTGAAAGCATTGGGCGTGCACTTCCAAATAGAACCAATATCGTTATAACAAGAACTTTAAACTTAAAACCTCAAACTTCTGATTTGAAATTCGTTTCATCAATTGAAGAGGCGTTGGAATTGGCAAAAACAATTGAGGAGAAAGAAATCTTCATTATTGGAGGAGCTCAAATTTATGAGCAAGCCCTGCCATTCGCTGACAAACTATATTTAACGGTTGTGAACAAAACAGTGGGGGACGCAGATGCCTTTTTTCCTGATTATTCGGAGTTTGGGAAGGTTCTTTTTGAGCGCCCAAGTCGAGATCAGAATTATTCTTACACCTTTATGGATCTAGCCAGATAGAGTAGTTATAGGTTCTTAAGACCGTACCTTTTGAAGTTTAGAACCACGTTGGAATAGAAAAATTGAGCTGCTTTGTCTTGTGGAGTTGCTGAACTACGTTTTCCGGCAACTGGGATTGTTGTTCCTTCGCCGACGGCAGCAAAGAAATCATCAACCGTCTCGCCTGGAAAGAGAGTGTATGAGGTAAGTAAGTCTTTTTCTCCGTAATGACTATCGGATCCGCCCAGTAGAGCAATTGGTCTGTTAATTCTTAATTCACAAATTGTAGGAACCAATCCTTTTGTTCTATCGTTGCTTCCATTGATAGTTTCAATGCCATCTAGCAATCCTTTATTGCCAAGCTTTGCAATTTCCCTAGCGGTTAGAGACCCTAACCCACCATATCCGTTTGCATGTGCCGGAACGACAAGTCCTTGTGATGCTTTGATTGCATCAATTGTCCATTCGGTAATTCTTCCATGAGGTATAGGGGAGGTAGGTTCTTCTTTCCAGTACGCAAGTACATGTTTTGACGGCCAATTGCCCATAGATATCTCTTGACCCGCAAAAAGACGTATTCCTCGACAAGAAGCAACCCTCATAGCCTCTGAGATTCCGTTAATGGTATCGTGATTTGTAAGTGCTGCGATAATCGGCACTTCGAATTGCTGTTGTGCTTTGTCAATTCCGTCTACAAGTTCTCGTGACGTAACCATTCCATCACTTTCTTTAGTGTGTAGATGGGTAAGTGCGATAGCATAGCCTGTTGGTACTTCAATCATTGTTGAGGGATTATAGCTTACCATCAACTATATTGCTATTTTAGCAGTGTCGCAAGCTTGAATCTTTTTGAACGCTCTGTTTTAATGACCCTAATGGAATTAGTTATAGATCTTCATTTGCATTCACGGTTTTCAAGAGCGGTAAGTGGCCGCATGAACCTTCAGAACATGTATATTTGGGGGAGAAAGAAGGGGCTTAATGTCCTATCTATTGCGGATTTTACCTACCCATTGTGGTACAAGGAGACCAAGGCACAACTTGTTGAATCGCAAGAAGGAATATATAGATTGAAACGTGAAAAAGAAATAGAGCAGGAGTTCAATTTGCCACTTCGCGAGAATGATGTCGGGATGCACTTCATGCTTTCTACAGAAGTTGCTTGCATATATGGAGGACGTATAAAAGATGGACAGCCAGGGTCATACCGGATTCACTGCCTGATTTTAGCCCCAAATTATGAAGTAGCACTAAGGATTAATAAGGCCTTTATTGCGCGTGGATTCAACCTTACAGCAGACGGACGACCAATACTTGGCATATCGGCACGAGATCTGACCGAAATGCTATTTGAGATTGACCGTAAAATAGTTCTTATTCCCTGTCACATTTGGACTCCGTGGTTTTCTTTGTATGGGTCAAAGGGAGGGTATGACAGGATAGCCGACTGCTTTGGAAACTATTCAAAATATATTTTTGCGGTAGAGACCGGTTTGAGTAGTGATCCTTCTATGAACTGGCGGATAAATGAGCTCAATTCAAGATCTATAGTTAGTTTTTCTGATGCTCACTCTTTGGAGAAAATGGGTCGGGAAGCCACCGTTCTAAAACTGAAAACTGAAAACCGAAAACTGAAAACTGATGATATTACGTATTCCAATATAATGAATGCAATGGTTAAAGGGAAGGAAAAGACATTTGAGATAGGATACACAATAGAATTTTACCCTGAAGAGGGGAAATATCACTACACAGGTCACAGAAACTGTAATGTTATTCAAACTCCAGGCGAGACCAAGAAAAATGGAGCTATATGTCCTGCTTGCAACAGAGAGTTAACTGTTGGAGTCATGCATAGGGTAGATGAGCTGGCTGATACTGAGGAAAACAATTTTATAAAAGAAGCAGATGCTTATGGGACAGTATGGTTAAAGGATAAAAAAGAGATTCGTCCACCCTACGTTAACCTCGTCCCACTTTTAGAGATTTTATCAGAAGCTTTAAATTCCGGGGTTTCCTCCCAGGCTGTTATGAATGCCTATGACAATCTGATATCTCAATTCGGATCTGAGCATGAGATATTGCTTCGATCCCCTCTTGAAAGGCTAATAACATTAGCAGGAGTTACAATTGCTGAAGGAATCCAAAAAGTACGTGAGCGAAACATCCACATAAATCCTGGATATGATAATACATATGGAGTCGTTGAAATTTGGGGTGGTTCGACTCGTTCGGCTAGCTTTGGGCAAATAGACAAGCAAAAAGAAGAGCAGAAGGGTTTATTTTAGTATTCGTAGCTGAGGAATTTATCCAGTCCCCTTTTCATCTGTATAATGCGGGATAACGCTATTTCATTCACCTTTTTTATGATACGCCTCGAGACTTTATGTTTTGAAAGGACTTTTTCATAAAGCGAAATAAGATCCATTGTTATGCCCGCTCCATTGAAGTTCTTCTGAGCTATGTTATATGAAGCTTCCCCCATCCTTTCTCTCAAAGGAGCATCCTCAAGAAGCTTTATCATCGCATCAGAAAAAGCCAGAACAGAAAGGGGGAGAAAATATCCATTTACTTCATTTTCAATAACACCATCAAATGCCAGATCATTTGCAACAACCAGAGGAAGACCAGAGCTTGCTGCCTCAAGAACGCATACTCCTTGAGTTTCTGATTCGGATGAGAATGCAAAAAAAACAGCATCTTTATAGACTTGAGGCATGAGAATGGGATCAATGCTATCTATAAAATGTATGCGTTCAGAAAGCCGTAGTTTTGAAGCTAATTCCCTTAGATTTTCTTTCTCGGGACCTTTTCCAACGATTACTAAATCCGCTGAAGAATTTTTCTTTGCAACAGTACTAAAAGCACGGATGAGAAATGAGAAATTTTTCTCGATCCCGAGTCTTCCTACCGTCAAAATTAATGGGGTAGTTGGAGGAAGGGAGAGAAGATTGTGTAAAAAACCGGTGTTTTGAGTCTGAAATTTCTCAATAGGTACGAAGTTTGGAATTACAGTTATTTCTTTTTTAACTCCATACGATTGAAGTTCTTGTTGCATCTTTTTTGAAGGAACGATAACCGCATCGCAAATATTTGCAAATACCCGCATTCCCGTTGCAATCATTTTCGGCTTTACAACTTTTCCTTTCAAAAAGTAGTGTGTATATTTAGTGTGGAGATTGTGGAAAGTTAGGACGTACGGAACCCCTTTTATGCGAGCGACTTGATACCCCAAGAAGGAAAAAGCCCCGTTCCCATGAGCATGGACAAGATCAAAATCTTCTTTTGCAATTTCTTTGATGACTGAGGCTGATGTTGGGATGGGGAGGCGAACCTCAGGTTCTGAAGAGAGAACTTTTAGTGATGAAATTCTAATCACATTTTTATTTTTTTCTTTATATCCCTTAACTTTTGGTGCATAAATCACTACTTCATGTCCTTTTTCTTCAAGTTCTTTTGTAAAGTGATCTAAAGAGACAGTGACACCATTAAGACTTGGGTGGTATGTATCCGTGAAGAATGCAATTTTCATAGCTATACTAGTACATATTCTATCACGTTGTGCCTTGAGTACGTACTAAATAATAAGGACATGACAGAAGGGATTATAAATGATGCAATGGCAAACATTGCTCAAACAAGACAAGAAATCCAAGGAACTAAAGCAAATGTTTTGACTCGCCCCGAGGCAACACGAGACGATCCTGATGCGAAGCGAAGTCCTACAAATAGATTGATCCGTGGATCATTCGCTCATGCTCTTACTAACCTTCGTGATGACCCCAGGGTTACGGGTGAGAACAGACAAGTTTTATATGATTTTGCCAGAGAACAAAGAAAATTGTCTGCAGATCTGGACAGGCTTGATGCCCAATACCGTTCAAATACAGCTGAATATGATGATGGTAAAGGTGGGAAAATACATGCGGTAACACTTGACCTCAAAGAGTTTGCAGAAGGGGAAGAGGATACTCGAGTTCCGTGGGTTATGATTGGGGGAGCCACCTCAACTGATGAACAGAATGCTGCGCTTCCAATAGCTATGGCGCTTCAGGGGCATAAAATAACAATATTAACCTATCCAGAACAGATGAAATTACAAAAAGAAGGAGAAGGAAGAGGTCTTTTTGAACCGATATCAAATATGGTTCGTGAAGATTTTGAAAAATTCAAACATGCAAGTAAGGAAATTGGATATAAGAAGCTAAATTTAATAGGACATTCATTGGGAGGAGCAATGGTCATTGGTATTGCATCTCATCCTGAATTTGTTTCCGACATAGAAGTTGAGAACGTTGTAGCGGTTGCGCCGACTGGGTTTGAAAAAAGAAATGTTGTGGCTATATCTGTAGATTTTCTTAAAGAAGGAGCAAAGCTTATGAAAGATCCAGAAGCCAAGGTTTTCCTCGACCAAGGAGTTATTGATGCTAATAGACCCTCAGGGGTAGGTGGAAAAGGGATTTTGGGCCTTCCAAAAATGGCATGGGATTCTTGGAGTGGAGGAGAAGCAGCTGCAACAAAGATGATTACCAGTAAAGTATTGGCCCGTGCTTCTTCAAATATTAAAGGTGATCTTGAGATATGGACATCTAGTGAAGACAAGATAGTAAACGATGATGTTATTGCAGAGACAATACAATTTGCCCCTATCACATCAAATAATGTTTCACATTATAGCCTGGAAGGTGGGAATCATAACTCATTTTTTACAGAAGCATTTGGTTTTGCTCGAGTAAGGCAAGAGGAGCAGCAAGCAAGACACGACGCCCAAACTCCATTTATCGGCAAAAAAGTAAGCATTGATTCATTGGAGCGGTCAGGTGCAGAATATCTTTTCAAACAAGTGCTGGAGCCTGTTTCCGGGGCTGCATGATATGATAATCAGATGAAAGTTAGTGTTATTATTCCCGCATACAACGAAGAGGCAAATATAGGTGAATGTCTCGACTCAATTCACAACCAAACAAAAAAGGCATATGAGGTAATTGTGGTGGATAATAATTCGACAGATAAGACTGCAAGGGTCGCCAAAGAGCACGGTGCAAAGGTTGTTCATGAAGAGAGACGTGGTATTATTCCAGCCAGGAATCGAGGATTTGATGAGGCGAAGGGGGATGTTATTGTCAGGACCGACGCAGACACTCTCGTTCCAAGAAATTGGATAGCAAAAATTTCAAATCACTTTGAGGACGAAAAGGTAACGAGGCTTGCTGGGGGAAGTGTATTCTACCGGATTTGGATGTGGCCAATATTCAATTTTTTTGTTTTTTGGATAAATGACATTTTTGGGTTCAAAGCATTGTTTGGTCCCAATTTTGCTATCAGAAGGACAGTTTGGAATGAGGTTAAAAAGGAACTGTGCCACGATTCAACAAGTATTCATGAGGATCTTGACCTTGCTATTCATGTAGGACGATTTGGAGCATATAAGCGTGACCTTTCAATTAAAGTTGACACCTCAACAAGAAGGGTAGCACATATCTCTTCTTTCTTCATAGATTATCCTTTGAAATGGGCGCGTACGGTTTTTTTGAAGAAGCACAGAAAATTAAGTTCAAATCCACTTATTAGGTACCTCTAGATATTATTTTTTCCGCTTGCTGTAAAAGAAGAAATACACTCCGGCAATAATAAGAACCGAAATAATTTGATTTTGTAATCCTTTTTCAATTCCTGGTATAAATTCCGAAACACTTTCTATATAAAAAACACTGACATATGAAAAATCCCAATGCTTTAAGGCTAAAATGAAGGTTAGAAAAATGTGAACGATGGCAAAGAAGACAAACATGTCGCAAAGCGCATCAATATATCTCTGCTTCGTTTTTATGAATTTTTTGAGTGTGTTCATGAGATTAATTATATACATAAAAGTAGTATGTTGCATTTGTCAGTTGTGATACACTAATTATTGAGAGGAGGTGAAAATATGGCACAATCAAATAGTAATGAAAAAGTTATGGGCGCGGTAGCCTATTTATTAGGATTTATTACCGGAGTCATTCTTCTTTTAACAGAAAAGCAGAATAGATTCGTTAGATTCCATGCAATGCAGTCTACAGTACTTTTTGGAGGTATTTTTATACTAAATATTGCTTTAGGATTCGTTCCTGGAGTAGGTTGGGCGGTAGGTTCACTCCTGTCTCTCGTAACCTTTGTACTCTGGATCGTATGTATGTGGAAAGCATTCCAAGGAGAAATGTTTAAATTGCCTGTCGTTGGAGACTTCGCAGAATCGCAATTAAAGAAAATTTAATATTTGGAATCCAATAAAAAAGACAAAAGGTAATCTGCCTTTTGTCTTTTTGTTGCTAAATAGTGTTCGGTAAATCTTGATACACTAAATCTCTTGACAAACACTCTTTTTGCATACTATACTGATATCCGTTCTTCATATGACTACAAAACTTACAGACGAAACATTCCAGAAAGAAGTACTAGAAGCATCAACTCCAGTTCTTGTTGATTTTTGGGCAGAGTGGTGCCAACCATGCCAAATGGTAGGACCAGTTGTTGACGAATTGTCTGACGAATATGCAGGAAAAGTCGCCTTTGGAAAGCTCAATGTAGACGAAAATATAAATGTACCTGGAAATTATGGAGTTATGTCTATCCCGTCATTGATCGTTTTTAAAGATGGGAAGCCATTTAAGACAATGGTTGGAGTTCAAGGCAAAGATACGCTCAAAAAAGCGATAGATGAGGCATTAAATTAGCGTTTAGTTATTAGGGTTTAGGGTTTAGTTTTAGATTGACTAAGCGTACAAACACTAAAAACAGCGCTTTTTTTTGTATCTAAATATGGATAATATATACGACACAATTATAGTAGGAAGCGGACCATCTGGTCTTACAGCTGGAATATACACATCGCGTGGTAATAGAAAGACTCTTATTCTTGCAGGACGAAAATGGGGAGGTCAATTGATGTTGACAACAGAAGTTGAGAATTTCCCAGGATTTCCAGAACCCATCATGGGACCGGAACTCATGAAAAAAATGCGGGATCAAGCAGTAAAATATGGAGCAGAGATATTGGATGTCAATTTTGTAAGTGGAGATTATTCAAAAAGACCATTTAAAGTCACGACAGATGATGAAAAAGATTATTACTCAAAAAGTATAATTATTGCAACAGGTGCTGACACTAAGTGGTTGCAGATTCCAGGAGAAGAAGAGAAAATTGGACGAGGTGTTTCTTCCTGTGCTCCTTGTGATGCAGCCTTCTATCGAAACAAAAGAGTTGTTGTTGTTGGAGGTGGAGATAGCGCAATGGAAGAGGCGTTGGTACTTACGAAATTTGCATCAGAGGTTTATATCATTCACAGACGTGATTCTTTCAAGGCATCAGATGTTATGCAAAAAAAGGTATTTGATAACGAGAAAATTAAGGTTATATGGAATACTGAACCTATTGAAATAAAAGGAGAAATGAAAGTAGAGAAGATTATTCTTAAGACTCAGAATCAGGATAAAGTAGACATAGCCTCACTCGGAGGAACTGTAACTCCGGATTCTAATGGAGAAGTATCGTGGGAATTCCCAACGGATGGAGTTTTTGTAGCTATCGGGCATACCCCAAACTCCCAAATATTTGAAGGTATTGACCGGGATGAAAAAGGGTTTATCAAGCAGTACCCAGAGTCAAAAACAAACATCGATGGAGTTTTTGTATCCGGAGATGTGCATGATTCCCGATATATGCAAGGGGTAACTGCCGCTGGATACGGATGCCAGGCAGCACTTGACGTAGAACACTACTTGGAAATGTCCTGATAAACACCTCCGACTAGAAGAGATTTAAGATTGTATTTTATGATAATATTTTTTTATGGGTGGTGAACAACATTTAGGCAATGAGGGGGAACCCAGTGCAGACTTGTCGTATGGAAGGGAATTATTTCTTCATATGTTTCAAGATAGTTCACCTTTTGCAAACTTGGGTTATTCGGCTCCTCAGATTGAAGAAACAAGAAAAGCTCTTAAGCAATTGGAAAATGTGGAAGGAAGAACTAGCAGTCCTCTCCGAGTGACTTTCGAAGATGATCGGTTTTATTCCAGCTCTGTTCAGCTTTCATATGAGGGTAAAGATCTTAAAAAGAACTTATGGCATCTAAGTGCTCAGAGAGATATTTACAGAATGATTATGAGTCAGCTTCCACTTGATGCTTCTGAGGAGGAAATTAAAGAAAAGAAGCTTCAAGCTTTATTCCTCGGAGCTGGTAGCGTAAAAATTAAAACATTTAGAGAGAACGAAAATTTATTAGCTGCTGTTAGTATGTTCCCTGAAGATACAGATACTGCAGGTATTCAAACTGTTATAAAAGGGGTAAATGATGGTTGGCATGGTTTTGGAACTGATGCTGGAATGCTTTATAAACCAACTTTATGGAATAAATTATTGGAAAAAACTGGTAGGAATCGCTTCGGTTCAACTTACAGAGCGGCTTGGTTAGACGACCAATCAAAAAGGGACCTAGTAATTGAGTATACCAATCCACATATTCAAGAAATGGCAAAATTAAGCAAGAAGATGGGGGCTACAGATGAACAATTTACTGAAGAATCTAAGTTGCAAGTCTGGAGAAAATTACCTGAGCAGGAACTAAATGGCCAAAAATGGATTCCTTTTGGTTTAAAACTTAATCAATCAGCTTCTCAAGCAATGGCAGCTTTTGAATCTCAGCCAGTAGCGACTGGACGATTGTCGTTCAATTTCAATCTGTAGACACTATTTAATGGTCTTTTTAAGGATTTCAAGGTCGTCTTTGAGAGCCAAAATACCAGTCGATAGAGTCAAAATCTCCTTCTCAATGTTTTTCAGTGACTTATTAGATTGGATATGGATGAGTTCTTCCTCAGATGGTGTTTCATCCCCAAGCTTTTCGATGTCATCTGAAATATCCTCAACTCCAACTCCAAGCTCGGTAACATTTTCCCGTAGCTTTTTGATATTCCCTTCAAGACCCTCAACATCCTCCTGAATCTCGTCAAATTCACCTTCAAGACCCTCAACATCCTCCTGAATTTCTTCTATGTCTTCCTCAACCTCTTCAAGGCTAGCCGTATTCTTGTTGACCGAGAGTTGGATGAAAAGGGAGAGGTAAATAGCCTCTAGAGAAACGATTGTTGTCAGAACGAGAAGGATTGTTTCAAATGCAACTCCTGCAAAATAAAAAAGGAATGCGATTACAAATAGTGCAGTATGTACTATGATGGAAATTGGTGTTCCGATTGCCTCTGTGAGGCGGATTGCAAGGGATTCAAGTTGTTTGTTTTTAGATTTTTTCTTTACCATGAATTAACAGTGTAGAGTTTTTTATTGTCTCAAACAAGAGTTGCGAGTATACCCTTATTGTTTTGCTGTGGCAAGTGGGGTAGTGGGCGTACCTTTTGGTGTGTATGAAGTAAAAAGCTGTGAGCACATAGATCCTTGGCATGCTCCGCATGAGTAGGTATAGTCTCCTTCAATGGCACGTCTATGAATAGGAGAGTGGAGCCACCACTGTACAGTTCCAGCCTCATTTGATCCCCATTTTGCATTTTCTGTTATCCAGTAAGGAAGGTTTCTATTATAAAGACCTGAATGAAGATATCCTTTGCCTTCAAAAAGTTCCCCATACAATTCGGTTGAACGGGTTTTAGCAAGGCTACAGAGCGCGTCATCTTTCACAAATGCTGGTTTTCCTATCGACTCTCTATGAGCATTAATTAGTTGGAAAATGAGGTCGGAATCAAGATTTGGACCAGTTGCTGGGACCATATCTTGGGGCTCTTGGATCTCTACTTCAGGGGTGGGCGTTAGTGTTTCTGTTGGAGTAGTAGTGGGCTCAACGAAATATGTAGGTTCTGTTGAGTATGCAAATTCTAGATTTGTTGTAGCACTTTCTGAGGCGACTGCTTTTGCCACACGATCAACCTGCGGGATGTGTGTGTCCCCGCATGTGTCATTTTGAATGACAAAGTAGGTTTGAAGTAGTGAACCACATGTAACATCCGGGCGGATATTCATGGTTGGAAGAGTCAAACTCTCCGTTTGGGCATTGGCCGAATTGGCCACTCCTGACGCTGTAAAAAAGAGGAACGCCAAAAGTATTGTCGCGTATTTGCGTGACATACTTTCCTATGGGAGTAGGAGTAAAAATTTTAACAGAATAAAAAAATATGTCAAATCTAAGGAAATTTTTGCCCGTTCGCTTTGCTCTGGGTAAAAAATCTAACAGAATATGATGATATGTCAAGTTTTGAGGTTATCGTTTATAATTTTCTAACTTGTTAATCAAATCGAATGCAAAGGCATAGAAGAATGGAATCCATTTAAATAGAGCTGGTTTAAAATTAACAATTATTAAACCACAAAGACATGCAATTATTATAAATATCAATCTAAGTTTAGCTATGTTCATATGTTAATTGTCTTAATTCCAGACATTAATCATAGGTAGTCTAGGGGTTGTTAAAAGAGGATTGCAAACAGTTACTTTAAGTCCAAAAATACTTTTGTGTCAAATTCACTTTTTGAGGCTTGACACAGGCTCAATAAAGTAATAGAATAATTTCACCTTTTGAGGTTTTCCATCCCTGAATTAACTAAGTTAAATTCACATGGTTACAAACGAAAAACGCATGATAAAGAATCAACAAGTTAAAGTTTAAAAGCCAATTCGGCCATTATACTGACTTTCTAACTTCTTCGGACGTCGTTTTTCTCAATCGGTTTAACAATTTAATTCAGGTTTTTAACGTGAACCTCGCTTGAAAGGCGTAGGTTACGGGTTTGATTTGCAATAAGGGCCCTTAGCTTAGCTGGTAGAGCGCATCATTTGCAATGATGAGGTCAGGAGTTCGAATCTCCTAGGGTCCACTCTCTACTGTACTGGAGAAAGGCGCGGCGCATTAGCCGGCCTTCCTCGAATACAGTAGATATATGTTCTTTAACAATTGGGATACAACAAGTTCTAACACCACATCAGCGGTGTTAGAGCAGTAAATAACTAGGCCGCAATATCTTGCTCCAAGCAAGATATTTGCAAATATTTTAATTTTAGTTAAAAGAACAGCACATGATTTTCAAGAATCTGTGCTATTTCATATTAACGCCAATAGTGGATGC
>CAZDED010000003.1:0-138501 GCA_964504535.1 uncultured Gammaproteobacteria bacterium | reverse complement strand
AGATTACGCTCTATGCCGACTACATTAATGGAATATTCTTACCTGTTATTTTCTTCTTCCTATATAAATTCGCAAATGACAAAGAACTGATGGGCAAGTATAAAAACACAAAGCTCCAAAATATCTTGCTTGTTGGATCAGGACTTGCGATAACGATAGCAGCTCTTGTTGGAGGAATAGGAAGCCTGTTAGTAAATTAAAACCAGAATTAAGGGATAGATTAAGTATAAAGGGATTCTTAATACTTGCTTCTTAATTCTAAATTCTATATTCTAGACTTCATGGCAAGACTTTCATACAATCAACTCATCGAAAAGCATCTAGAGATCCTCAAGTCTCTTCAGTATGATTCGGGCCTTTTTGCAGCAGCAGGTAAGAATGTAGAGACTGGGTATGACAAATCGTGGCTTCGGGATAATTTTTATGAAACGATAGCATTTGAAGTTGTGGGCGATTGGGATACCGTTGAGAAGACTTACGAAGCAATTTTACAGATTTTGATCAAGCATGAAGAAAAAATAGATTGGGCAATCGAAAATAAACCTACCGAATCTTTCCAATACATCCATGCACGGTTTCATCCAGAGACATTTGATGAATTCTGGGAGTCATGGGGTAACAAGCAAAATGATGCTATTGGTTGCATATTGTTTCGGATTGGAGAACTTGAGGCACATCACAAGAGGACTATCCTTAAGGACGAAGACCACATACGGATAGTTAACAAACTCGTTAAATATTTAGAAGCTGTTGAATACTGGCAAAATGGGGATAGTGGGATGTGGGAGGAAGGCGAAGAGCTCCATGCGTCATCTGTGGGGGCTTGCTTGGCCGGACTTAAATCGATCAATAGATTGCAAAGTATCGAAGTGCCAGATGATTTGATCCAAAAGGGCCAAGAGTCGCTTGACGCATTATTACCTCGTGAATCTGAAGGAAAATTTGTGGATCTAGCCTTACTATCACTCATTTGGCCGTATCATGTCGTAACAGATGATCAGCGTGACCAGATTCTAAAGAATGTTGAATACCATCTTCTCCGTGAACGGGGAGTAATCCGATATAAAGGAGACGCGTATTACAATAAGAATGAGGATGAAAAAAGTGAAGAAGCAGAATGGACCTTCGGACTTTCTTGGCTTGCCATAATCTATCAACAGATGGGACAAAAAGAAAAGGCTATGGAATGTATAAAAGACCTTATTGCAAACGATACACCAGATGGATTGCCTGAATTATATTTCTCAAATTCGCCGGAATACAACGCAAACACACCTTTGGGCTGGTCTGAATCTTTATTTATCGTTGCTCTATATGAGATGCAAGAGCGCTTGGAGAAAGAATGAGCCCCTTGACTGACAGACTTAATTCCTGCATCATGGTAATAGAACTCATTTATTGTTCATATGGATCCACAATTACTGTCCGAGCTTACTAAGACTGTTGAGGGAGATGTTTCTTCAGATCAAACCACTCTTCATGAGTATAGTCACGACGCTTCTCTTTTTGAGGTAATTCCACAAGCTGTAGTATTCCCAAAAACCAACCGAGATGTCGAAAATCTTGTCAAATTTGTAGCTACCAACAAGAAGAAATATCCAAAATTGTCCCTTACTGGAAGAAGTGCAGGAACTGATATGGGGGGAGGATCCATCAACGACTCCATAATCGTTGCTTTCACAAAATATTTTAATACAACGCCAACCATCAAAGAACGGATTGCAACAACGCAACCGGGTGTCTTTTATCGGGATTTTGAGAAAGAGACCTTAAAGGAGGGTCTCTTATTTCCATCATATCCAGCATCAAGAGGACTCTGTGCCATGGGAGGAATTGTCAACAATAATTCTGGAGGGGAGAAATCGTTGCAGTATGGAAAGACCGAGCGGTATGTAAAAAGTGTAAAGGTAGTTCTTCGTGATGGTAATACGTATGAGTTTAAAAAGATTTCTGAGGCAACACTTGAGAAAAAAATGGAACAAAAAGACCTGGAAGGTGAAATCTATCGAGATATGTTTGCCCTTATTAAAAATAATTATGATGAGATAATGGCTGCAAAACCTCAGGTAAGTAAAAATTCTGCCGGATACTACCTCTGGAATGTGTGGGACCGGGAGGAAAAAACCTTTGATCTGACAAAGTTGTGGGTTGGTGCGCAGGGGACATTGGGTCTTCTTTTAGAAGCGGATATTGAGCTTGTGCCAATTCACACTCATCGCGAAATGATGGTCATTTTTCTTCATGAATTATCGCATTTAGGAGAAATAATAAATGCTGCGCTTCCTCTAAAGCCCGAAAGTTTTGAGTCGTATGATGACAACACATTAAAACTTGCACTTAAATATTTTCCTGAATTTGCAAAGCAATTAGGAGCAAAAGGATTTATCGGTAGTGGTATCGCATTTTTTCCTGAATTTTTGATGGTCATGAGTAGTGGACTTCCAAAATTGGTGCTTCAGATTGATTTTACCGGTAACGATCCGGCAGAGCTCGCACAAAAAATAGCCACGCTTAAAGAGAAATTATCTCCTTTTCACCCTCAAATAAAAGTAGCTATCGAATCTCAAGAAGAGAAGTATTGGCTGATAAGACGAGAAAGTTTCAATTTGCTCAGAAAAAAGATAAAGAATAAGCATACAGCTCCATTTATTGACGATTTTGTCATAAAACCAGAATATATCGCAGAGGTTATGCCTCAAATCAATAAAATTATCCAGCGTCACAAGAATTTCATCTACACGGTAGCCGGGCATGTGGGCGATGGGAATTTTCACATCATTCCACTTGTTGATATCACCAAAAAATCTATAAGAGATGCTATCCCACAGATTTCAAAAGATGTGTACGAACTTATCATAAAATACGGGGGGTCTATTACTGGTGAGCATAATGATGGTCTAGTCAGAACACCGTATTTGAGACAAATGTATGGAACAAAGATGTACGAACTTTTTGAAAAGACAAAAGAAATTTTTGATCCTGAAAATATTTTTAACCCACGAAAAAAAGTGGGAGTGACTATGGACTACTCAATGCAGCACCTTCGAATGCACTGGTAAGCCTTTTTCCCTCTTGACAGGAATTGTAGGCTTGCTATGCTTAATTTATGGCTGCTGCAAAAAAGTCTTCAAATACTCCAAAGATAATTATCATTGTCGTTATTCTTCTCCTTTTGGGTGTTGGTGCATTCTTCGTTTTGGGAAATGGTAAGAATTCTATGATGGGTTCTGCTGTCAACAAAATCACATCAGCAAAGGACATGTTGACAGCTTCTGTTAGCATGCATTGTGAATACGAAGAAAATGGAATGAAATCAAAGGTAGATATTAAGAACGGAGCAGTGAGAGTTGATTCAGCCGGAACTGACCAAGAGCAAAACGGTAGTATTATACTCAAGGGAAAGAAGATGTATATGTGGCGCGGAACTGAAGGCTATGTCTATGACATTCCTGATGAGGTTGATGAAAATGGAAAGACAGTAGATTCACAGTCGACTCAAAAAGAAGACCTTATGAAATCGCTCGAGGCATATAAGGACGCTTGTAAGCCTGCAGTTGTTAGTGACAGCATCTTCAATCCTCCATCCGATGTAACATTTTCAGATGTTAGCAGCATGATGAAACAGAACAGGGGAGATATGATGAAGTATCAACAACAATATGTGCCACAAGAAGGTCAATAAGACAGTGCTTCTGATAACAGTGGATATTAGATCGATTCTCCTTGCTAAATCTAGAAAATCTCATTTGTATTCTTAATAACCTCTTGCTATACTGGGACTTGCTTTAATGAAAAAAAGTCTTCCAAAGAAAGAAAAACCAACCCTGTTAAGACCTAGTTGTGATACCAAGACGTTGTTAGACGGGCGAGGTGGGATATTTACCTGGGTACCTCCGGATGCTATTCGTGAATTCAATCTTCTCTATTTTAATACAGGAATAATTCGTGGAAATCACTACCATCCTGAATTTGTTGAATATTTTTTAGTTGTTGAAGGATCAGGGGCAATGGTTTATAAAGCGGAGAAAGGGACTCCAGAAAATGTAGTGCATATGAGTCGCGGTACTTGCGTACGGACTCCTCCCGGAGTAGCGCATGCTTTCCAAGCAATAACAAACGTGACGGCAATTGCGTTGCTGACAAAACCTTGGGATGATTGTAAGACTCCTATTGTTAGGATTGATGTTATTCAGAAGTCTTCATGAAGCAGGTGGCGGTGATAGGTTCTGGCGGTTATATTGGAAGTGCTCTTTTTGAGAAATTACAAAAAGACAAAAAATACAAAGTCACAGGAGTAACACGGGACAATTATTCATACTTTTCAAAAAGATCTTTTGATATTGTGATCAATGCAGCAATGCCGGCAAAAAGGCTGTGGGCAGAACAAAATCCTGAAAAAGATTTCATTGAGACAGTAAGAAAAACTGCAGATCTTGTCTACACATGGAAATATAAGAAGTTTGTTCAGATCAGTACAATTTCAGCTCGATCAGAATTGGATAAAGTATATGGTAGAAACAAAGCGGCTGCCGAAAAGATAAGTTTGTTTGGCAACAATTTAATAGTGCGTCTTACATCAACATTTGGAGACACGCTTTCAAAAGGATCCGTCATTGATATACTCAATAAGCAGAAAGTTTGGGTTGACGGTAGAAGTCGCTATAGCTTTGCCAGTCTTGATTTTGTGACAGATTGGATCGCAAAAAATTTGGATACGACTGGGATCGTAGAGGTAGGTGCAAGAAATTCACTATCACTTGAGGCAATTGCAAAACACTTAAAAATTGTTGTACCATTTCAAGGGAAATTAGATCATCAAATTGTCAAAAATCCGTTGCCCGAATTTCCGGATGCGAGAGAAATTCTAAAGTATCTAAATGAAAGAATAAAAAATATATGATCAACGTTACAAAAGTCAAAAAATGTAGAGTCTGTAAAAATACAGATCTTCTTCCGGTCATAGATCTTGGTGACCAATATCTTTCCTCTGTATTTCCGGAAAATCTTTCTTACAGAAAGAAAGCGCAAAAGTATCCCCTAGATCTCGTACTTTGTAAAAAAACAAAAAACACCTGCGGTGCATTACAGCTTGCGCATTTTATTAACCTTGATTCAATGTATGAATTGTATCCATACTCAAGTTCAACGAATTCTTCAATGGTGGGAATTCTTAAAGACGTTGTTGACAGTGCATATCCGTTAGTCCAAATGAAGAAGGATGATCTTATTTTAGATATCGGTGGCAATGATGGGACACTTCTTTCTTTTTTTGCTAAAGAAAAATTGGATCTTTTAACAATAGATCCCGCTCAAAAAATAAAGCCGGTTTTCAAATCTACTAGATACCGTTATATTTGTGATTTCTTCAATAAAAAAACATACGACACGGTAACAGCCAAAAAGGCAAAGTTAATTTTTAGTATCGCTATGTTCTATCATCTGTCAGACCCAGTGGCTTTTTCGAAAGAAGTGAGAGATGTTATGGACGAGGATAGTGTGTGGGTCATACAGATGGCATATCTGCCTACGATGATAACAACAAATATGTATGACAATATCGTCCACGAACACGCAGGGTATTACACTGCTACAAATATGGTATGGATTATGGAAAAAGCAGGGCTTGAGGTTTTTGATGTGATGCTCAATGACGTTTATGGAGGGAGTTTTCGAATTTTCGTTAAAAAAACTTCAAACTTAAAACTTAAAACTACAAAAAGGCTTAAGAAAATATTAAGTAATGAAAAAAAACAAAAACTAAATAGTGTAAAAACTTATAAAGACTTTATGCAAAGGATAGAAAAGACTAAGATTGATCTTCAAAAACTTATAACAAAACTTAAAAAAGAAAATAAAAGCATTTGGATTTATGGCGCTTCCACCAAAGGGAGTACGATTTTACAATATTGTGATATCACGAATAAAGATATTGATGCAGCAGCTGACAGCAATCCTTTTAAATTCGGGAAATATATTATCGGAGCTGACATTTTGATAAAAGATGAGAAAGCACTTCGTAGAACAAAGCCGGATTATCTTTTGGCACTGCCATATAGTTTTGTCGATGGGTTTATGGCTCGTGAAAAAGAATTAGTAAATAATGGAACAAAATTTATTGTCCCTCTCCCACAAGTAAAAGTCCTCCCGAAGTAATATAGTCCATTGTGATTTGGATCATCGACTTTTCACAATATAAGTTCTATAAATGTGCTATATGGGTAGGAATATAAATTACAAGAGAATCTTAATGACTCATGATGCTTCTAAGTGCGCATCAGCAATTATTCCATATGTTGTCTCATTAGCAAAAGTATACGATTCGGAAATTTTATTGCTTCAAATTATTGATTCAGCAAAACAGGAGGCTTCTGGGATAGCAATCCCAAACATTTCTATGTACCCACCAATTTCCCCATTAGGTGAAGAATTATTAAAGCTGACAAAAGTCATAAAAGAAAAAGCTAAAAACAATCTTAATAAAATCAGAAAAGAGTTTGAAGACCAAGGAGTAATGAAAATCAAAATGGATGTTAGGGAGGGATTTGCCCAGGAAGCGATATTATATGTTGCAAAAAAAGAGAAGGTCGATTTGATAGCAATGTCGACGCATGGGCGTACTGGGCTTGGCGGTGTTCTTTTGGGATCAGTAGCAAAACACATAATACAACACGCAGAATGTCCAGTATTAACGGTAAGACCTTCGACGATAGGAGGTGAAAAAATATGACGGGTGATTTGATACCAAAAAATTTTTGGAGATTGCCAATGATATCTTTTCCTACTTTCATCGAAGAGATAGAGGATATGTTACCAACCAACAATTACTTAAATGGGTTGACTGTTTCAGAAAATAACAAGAATGTATTTGTTGAGGCTGCAGTTCCTGGGGTAGATCCTAGAGAAGTGGATGTCACCTTCACTAAGGGTGTATTAACAATAAAGGGTGAGAAGAAAGAAGAAGAAAAGGGGAAGACATATCAAAGACGTGCAACAAGATCTTTTCTCTATAGGGTGTCACCAGGCGATGTTGACCCAAAAGCAGAGCCACATGCGACTTGCAAGGATGGAGTGATGACAGTCACTTTTGCAAAAGCGTTAGAAGCAAAACCCAAGAAAATTGCAGTTAAAATTTCGTAATTAATAGCTTTTTACTAAAAGGGATTATGCAATTTACTAATAGAGTTGAGGCAGGAGCACTACTTGCCCGCAAGCTGAAGAAATATTATGGCATGAATACAGTGGTATACGGGATTCCCCGGGGAGGAGTTGTGTGTGGAATAGAGATTGCTAAGTATTTAAATGCTTTATTTGATATTGTAGTCACTCGCAAAATTGGGCATCCCAATAATTCTGAGTATGCCATAGCTGCAGTTTCTGAAAATGGGATGGTAATTATTAATAGAAATGAATCAGTGACAGTTGACGAAGACTGGTTGAAAAGAGAGATTGAAAAGGAACATCAGTTGGCAATAAGTAGGAGAAAAATATATTCTTCAACTGAATATATTTCGTCCCCTGAAAATAAAATTGTAATTCTTGTCGATGATGGTGTTGCTACCGGCTTGACTATGCGAGTTGCTATTTCAGAACTCAAATATCGCAATCCCAAAAAAATAATTGTTGCAGTGCCTGTAGTGTCAAGATCTACAGCAGATATTCTTATCAGAGAAGTAGAGGAGCTTGTAGCGCTTCTGATCCCGACGGATGATATCTATCTAGGTTCTGTCGGAGCCTATTATGATGCTTTCAAGCAAATTACTGACGAAGAAATAATCAATTTATTAAAACAATATAAAGAGCATTTTAAGAAAAATAAAACGGAAGAAGGTGATTTTTTATGACATGTCCGAATTGTGATGAAGATACAATCAAGAAGATACTATTTAAAGTTAACTCAAAAGGTGGTTATCTATGTGATACTTGCGGAGCGGTATGGTTTGATGGAGAAAATTTAAGTGTGAATACTAGTCATCAGATTCAATCTCTCACCAATAATGACGAATACGAATATACATATATCGACATTGATGAACAGGATGATGAATCAAAGTCTATAATGTATCCAAAGTTCAAATAGGACAAAGGAGGAATAATGAAAGAAATGAAAATATACAGATACTTATATTGGATCCCAAGATTATTGGGGGTTGCAATGATATTATTTCTTGCAATTTTTTCACTTGATGTTTTCACTTCCGGAAAATCATTTGGATATTACGCGGTAGCTCTTTTTATGCATCTTATACCCAATTTTATCCTTGCTATTTTGTTAGCTTATGCTTGGAAATATGAAAAAATTGGAGGAGTTATATTTATTTTATTAGCATTCATTTTTACCATTTTATTTAAGACGTATATCTTTTATCTGAATTTCTTTTTGATATCATTTCCTATTTTTCTGATTGGTGGGTTATTTATACTTAATAGTTATTTAAAGAATACTGGGAAAAAAATATGATACCTGCAAATGTAACTGTCGTTTCAAACCCAATTGTTGACGATGCACTTTCACATATACGAAGCAAGGATACTGGAGTACAACAATTTAGATATTTTTCAGAGCGCTTGTGTAGGCAATTGATTAGTAATAGTATCCTAAAAAAGGATACATCATCTGTTGATATTGAAACTCCTATAAAGCTAACGACAGGAAGACAAATTACTGATAATTTTGTCGTTGTTGTAATTCTAAGATCTGGGATAGCCATGTTACCATCTGTGTTAGATATGCTGCCTGATGCTTCAGTTGGGTATGCTGGAATCTATAGAGACGAAAAAAACGCAACTGCGCATGAATATTATTGGAAACTTCCCCCAATAACTTCAAAAGACACAATTCTTATTGTTGACCCAATGCTTGCTACTGGAGGGACAATTTTACATGTTATAAAAAGAATTATTCCTGAAAATCCGAAAGAAATCCGCATAATTTCTGTTGTATCAACGATATTTGGTATTAAAAAAATTCAAAAATCTTATTCAGATGTTAAATTTATTGTTGCCTCAATAGATCAGGGACTTAATGACAAAAAATATATCGTTCCAGGTCTTGGAGATTTTGGTGATAGGTATTTTGGGACAACCACGTAACTTTACGTTATAATTACCACCTTATGTTGGAAATTAGAAAAGCTGTTGTTGGTTCTATTGTTGTTTCGGGTATGTTATTTTCAGGTTGTGAGATGGAGCGAGACACCAATTTTATGAAATGCTCCTTCAACACTGAGCCTCAAAATACCGATCCCGGTAGTCCGGTTTATTTGCTTGATACTACAAATGGTTTGGTAAATTATAAATTAGTTCTAGGTGAGAATGTTTTTGTAAGAAACCAAAAGACGGGTGCACTTGAATGGAGTGTGGGTGGTATAAAACAGGAGATGTTCCCAAATAATGAAATAGTAGTTTTTGATAATACAACTGAAAGGACTGCAGATATTAATTTCAAGCACAGAGAGTCTTTTATCAGTGCGGACATAGCAACAGAGTGCTATAGTAGCAAACCCCTAACCCCAATCAATAATTATTGACGGGAGGCCTCGTGTGAAAGATATTCAATAACAAGATTTGGTACATAAATAAAGTCATTCTTTGAGTATCCATTTCGTAACAAAGCATCTGAAACGCTTTTTGAAAGAACAACCGGGTAGTAGTCATCTATTTTTCGAGATAATGTCTGTTGTTCTGTTTGGTCCTCCAACAGGTCATAACCGATGGTTAGTATCCCTTTGGAATTTTTCCTTGGTTGATAATTTAAGACATCAAGCCTTTGATAAAATCTTTTCTTGTATTCACTAATTCCTTCTTTCGTTGCTCGAAATGCAATAACTCTTCCTTTGGCAATTTCAATAACTTTTCTAAGGACTATATCTGTCGGATCTACAATTGTCACATTTGGATATTTCTTTGATATCGTTTCTAATGATATGACATCTTCACTCTTTTTTATTTTTCCCCGTCTGTCCTCCGATTGGACAAAGGACTTATGAAATCTATCACCAACTATAAGTATTCTTTTCGCTTTCCACTTAGCGTTCTTTTCAATAGTCCGAAGATCTTGACACAGAATATCAAGTTTGTGTGGAGAGAGATCATAAGAATTAAAGCCAGGAAGAAAAATTTGGTCATCCTTAACAGGAAAGAAAATATATTCACCCGTTGTTTTATCACAAACCCTTGCTATCACTTTTTCAAGAGCGTCATATGAAGAATTTGCATCATAATAATTCCATACATTAGTGTAAGTAGGTTTTACACCTGCTATTGTCACTGCGTCAGATGTCTTGTGATTGAGTACGAATTGGGTAGCAACAAAATCCCCATTTCCTGAAAAAAGAACCGAGTGTCCTTTTGAAAGATCAAGATCGAGAGTCCCGTTAGAAAGGCTTTTGGTAAGCACTCCTTTTGCAAAATTTACTTTATCAACCCATGTACGTCTGTCAATTGCATCAAACAATTTTTTGATTCCCAAAAAGCCGAAAGAGTAGAGAATGATATTTGGAATGTGGTACAAGACATTTTTTTGGTCAACAGTGTCTCCAATTATATTCCATATGTAGTTTAATCCATCATGAATAGGGTCTGGAAGATTGGTCCATTGTGGGAGAGAGTGCGAAACATTGTCAGCAACTTGCGGAAAGACTGCCATTGCAAATCCTAAGGTGAGTCCAAGGGGTACAGCAGATTTTTTTAGAAGACCAACCAATTTTACTTCTTCGTCTTTCCTCTCAAAAGAAAGGATAAGCTCCATTTCTTTTGGCGTTATCTTGCCACCTGTTGAAATCTTCCTAGAGATAATTAGAAGTTGTTTTTTTGAATACCTCATATCAATTGTCGTATTTTATCTCAAGTATTGTTGAAATTAAATGAGCTATTTTATCTCACCTTTTCATTTATATTAAATTTCAAAAGCGATTAAGTAGTCTAATTTTGGGTCAGCGCAGGATGGTCTAAGTGACAGGGCGCTACAAGTTTATTCTTACATTATGGGCATATCGTGTATAATAAAGCTATTCTTTCTTATGCTAGTTAAACTATGGTAGAAAGTGAATTTAATTTACAAAGGATACCTGAAGAAATCTCACCACTCGATTCAGATCTTGCTGCACGAATAATAAATACACATTTTGGCAAAGTTCATATTAATGAAGCGGTTAAAGCTACGACTTTCAGTGATGGTTCTATCCATATACCAGGGGTTGTCGAGATAGCTGTTATTAATGCAGCAGCCACCAGTATGTCCCCAAACACAAACAGAGAAGTATTTTTATCGCTGCGGGGAATGATAAACGATAGTGGTCATAAAAAAAGTAGCATTGAATGGGGAATGGCACATATTGATGCTTTGATGGGCAATTATGAAACTGCCGAAAGAAATGTTTCTGCATTTCGTCCGGAATATAGTGGGTATCTTTTAGCTGGAAGAACCATTGCAAGCCAAGGTGAGGACCCGACAAATATGCTTCAAAAAGCTGAAGCCTCAATGCAACTTCAGATTGTTGAAGATTCAACTTCCGCGAATACTGACCAGTTTTATTGCTATAACTCACTTGGTGACATTTATGCTCAAGCAGGCTTTGTAGATGAAGCAAGACGTAGTTTTGAGATTGCCGAAAATTTACTTGATAGTTCAAGAAATGAATTCAATCTGGAATTTAAAGAGGCTTTGGGGAGCCGACTTGATGATGCTTGGGTTGCCGATGGGTATAGTATGTTGGCGTCTACTTATATAGACGTAGGATGGTATGATGATGCAGTAAGACTAGTAGATAAGTTAAAGGAAGATGATAATTTTAAGGTTTCTGGATTGGAAACTAACATCATTAAAAATCAGTTGGATCATGGATTAGTTGATGATGCTGTTGAGTTAGCAAGTAAATTTGGAGGCATTTTATATCTTAAAGCTTTGGCAAGTAAAGCTGTGATAGAAGCTACTCAGGGAAAACCAATAGAAGAAACAGTAGGGCAATTTCAGAAGGTAATTGAAGGAGCTGAATACCTAGGAGATGGAAAGTGGAGCGTTGATGAGATTAAAGTCTTAAATACCGTTGACCCTAAAAATCAGGTAAGATTCAGTATGCATTCTGCTGATTATGCTTTCATTCTTTCGTCTTTTGGAAATGCAGAAGCGATGGTGGGAAATTTCGAAGCTGCGAAGATCCAATTTTCCAAAGCATGGGAGGTTATTAAGAAATTTGATGATTGGCTGTTCACCCCTACAATGATATTTGATCTGGCGATTGCCGCTCATGATGCAGGATTTGATGCTTCAGAAATATTTACGCAAGCTCTAGATGCAGTAGAAACTATACCAAAAGACGAAGATCATTGGGATTTAAAATGGTCTTACCTAGCAGAAATGGTAGAGAAGCTGACAGACAATGGTTACTTGGATTTAGCAAGAGATGCCTTGGCCCGGTATAATAAGAAAGGTTATTCTCGCTTTGACGCGACTAAATCTAAGATTTTGGCGAGACTGGGGACCGTTGAATTGCAGAATGGCATATCTTCTGAAATACCAATACCCGTCAGTGAATTACAGGCTATACTCGCAAGCGACAATGAGCAAGCCAAGCAGTCAATTCGATATTTAAATGAACAAGGAGTTTTGAATATTTCGTAGAGACACTGAAGCATTACTTAATTAGAGCAGTTTACCCTTCAGTGTATGATGGTTAATATTTTTATATAGCTGATTGTTGCGCTATTTGCCATCCTTTTATTTAGGAAAGTTTGTATTGTTACGTAATGACTTTCTTGAGGGATGGTACTTCTAAGAGAATCGTTGCATTTCAGAACTGATTGCGTTACAACTAAAAGTATATTACATAATGAAATGAGGTGAGTAAAAATTGAAAAATAATGCAGGATCAGGAGCTATTTATGGACTTGGAGTTTTGGGTGCACTCGTATACTTTCTCCAACACGCAACATCTTTTATCGATGGACTTGTTGGTATAATTCAGGCATTTTTCTGGCCGGGAGTAGTACTTTATAAAGTACTGGAAATGCTAAAGCTTTAATGAAAAACTTCTTTCCAGAAGAACTCGAAAAATTGGTAGGAGAGTGTGATAAGAAAATTTTGGCGATGTGGGCATATGATGTGTCCTGTCGCATACTTCCTCTTTTTGAAAAAGAACTCCCAAAAGACAAGCGGCCACTAATTGCATTGCAAACATTGCAGGACTGGATTTCAACTGGTGAATTTCATATGTTAGTTATTAGAAAAGCATCGCTTAATGCACATGCTGCAGCCCGAGAAGTAGGAAAGGACAGTCCAGCACGTTTTGCAGCACGTGCATGCGGACAGGCTGTAGCAACTGCGCATGTGAAGACCCATGCCCTAGGGCCTGTTTACTATTCCATAAAAGCTCTCGAAGGAAATGGTGCTACTGATGAGCAGATCTCAAAAGAAAGGGAATGGCAATACCAACATCTATTAGATATACGTAGAAAAAATGAGTGACTATTTCGAATGGTAAATATGGACCAGAATTTTATCTGGTCTATTTAGGCATGGGGAAATCATATCGAGAAAAATATCCCGAAATAAACTTTTGTGAACGTTTAAAAATGCAAAGCATTTTGAGGAAACAGTGTGGGTGCCGGGATATGCTTGTGCATACCCCGGCGTTGGTCGATTACTTGAGCTCGTACGTTCCAGCTACTGTTCCTTTCGGAACATAGAAGGAGTATTGGCGGTTGTTGCTTTCGATACTGCAGAATCTCCACAGATCATAAGCATTTTTGGCGCACACCTTTTGATAGATGACCAGAATACCGCCTTGGCGCTCCTCTTGGATGATCTGAACGTTTCCCCAAGCGGTTTCTGAGCGGAACGAGTCCTCAACGGGAATACCGTTGATGTCATTCTTGACAGGATACCAATAGGTGTACGCGTTGGTAGGAGAGATACGTACATATACGCGTCCTCCTCCCGTTGCGCTGAGGCCGTTTGAGAGGCCGTAAAGCTCTCTCCTGTTGACTTCCTCCCATTTCGTGGGACTGGAGTTGCCCCAGACTGTGGCGATGATGAGTCCAACGGTTGTTCCGAACATGATACCGATCATGCCGAACCAGATACTGGTTCCGGTTTGTTCATGATGGCGGCGAGCAAGGTACACGCCAAGAAGTAGTCCTGTGAGAGCAACGAGAATGACAGTGAGCATTGAGTGCCCTTTCTTTCGACCAATTTTGAATGTGCTGTCGTGCATTTTCCGCTCAAGTCGCAGAGTGCACAATAACTGTCCGATTATACCACAAGGGTAAAGGAGGACATAAATCCTACTGGGTGAGAGACATGAGATATAGGCAGAGTCTTAAGCATGCTATAATTACCCTCATGAATATCTCTGTCGGGATTGTTGGGTTGCCAAATGTTGGAAAGTCAACATTGTTCAATGCACTTCTCAAAAAACAGGCAGCTCTGGCTGCAAACTATCCTTTTGCAACGATAGAACCAAATGTTGGGATAGTTCCCGTTCCCGATGATCGACTTACCCGTCTGGCAGAAATTACTAAAGAGGAAGTAGGCATGAGTGATCTTCCCCCAATAAAACCGGCAATGGTTGAGTTTGTTGATATTGCAGGACTTGTCAAAGGCGCATCCTCTGGAGAGGGATTGGGAAATAAATTTCTGTCACACATCAGGGAAGTGCGGGTTATAGCTCACGTTGTTCGTGCTTTTGAAGATAAAGATGTGATTCGGGAAGGGTCAGTCGGGGTTAAAGAGGATTATGAAACAATTATAACTGAGCTTATCTTAGCTGATCTTGACACGCTTTCCAAAATTAATGAAAAAACTTTAAGAACTGATACCGTTCTGAGTTCTGCAGTTACAAAACTCAGGATGCATATGAATACAGGACTTCCGGCCAGAACGGCACTTCTTACTAGAGGTGAGGAGGCAGTAGTCATCCAATTGTCTCTCCTTACTTCAAAACCTGAAATTATGGTCCTGAATGTTAGTGAAGACTCGTATTCTGAAAGTAAATTTGACGCTGTCATCGCGGAATACAGCAAGATTTTAGGAATGGAAAAAAGTAACATGGTTGTAGTGTCAGCAAAGATCGAGAGTGAGCTTGCTGAGCTTGGGGATGAGGATGCAAAAGAATACCTCAAAGAGCTAGGTGTTGAAAGGTCCGGGTTAGAGCGTCTTATCCAGAAAGCGTACGAGAAATTGGGGCTTATGAGTTTTCTGACCTGTGGAGAAAAAGAAGTAAGAGCATGGACTATCAAAATTGGAGCTACAGCAGTTGAGGCAGCTGGGGAAATACACACTGATTTTATGGCAAAATTTATAAAGGCAGAAATTGTGGAATACGACGATTTTGTGGAGTGTGGAGGATGGAAAGGGGCACGGGAAAAAGGAAAAGCAGGTCTTCAAGGGAAAGAATACACTATGCACGATGGAGACGTAGTGGAGTTTAAAATTGGTAGATAAATATGTTCGGAATAGAAAGAATAAGAGAAAAGAGAAGAGCAGTTGCTGAAGCTGAAAAGCTTGCAAGTGGTATATACGAAATGGAGGAAACCTCAAAAGCTGTCGACAAGAAAGTTAAAGATCAGATGGAAGAATGGAAAAGAAGTGTTGAAACAGGAGTCAGCCTTTTGTCTGGAACTCCTCACAAAGATGATATGAGAATTCCTTTTACTTTAAGTTACGATACTTATGCGAATATCAAAAATGCTGCATACGGTTCTAAGAATGAACCGATGAGAAGGGATCTAGAGTATCCGCTTTGTGAAAGTAGAAAAGGAAGCATGTTAACGTGTATCTCGGATGCAGTCCTAAATGAAGACGGCAATGTGTCCCTTTCCCTTTCAGTAGTTGAGTTAGATGCATTGAATAGTGTTTTGCGAAGGGATATGCTGTATTTGCCCGAACTTGTGGATGTAAATTTGGCTTTTGCTAGAGACTCTGGGCGTGGGGGCATTACATATTCTGAAACCGCCCCACATCCTTTAGTCTCTCAAACTGTAAATAAAAGTAGCGGGTGGTAGACATATTAAGTAGCATTGGTTAATATAACTATATTATGAATGATTGTATTTTTTGCGAGATTGTTAAAGGGGAAATTCCGAAGGACTTTAGATTTAAGGACGAAAATGTCTTGGCATTTGATGATATCCATCCTGTTGCAAAAATCCATGTGCTTTTCATAAGTAAAGAGCATTATGGAGCTTTTGAAGATTTGCATGACGATGATGTTTTGTCTTCTGTTAGGAAAGGTATCCAAAAAATAGTTGATGAAACAGATTTGGTTGGAAAAGGGTATAAAATATTAGTAAATGCCGGAGGCGGGCAAGTCATCAATCATCTTCATTTTCACCTCATTGGTCCAACGGGGCTACAAGCGCCAATTAAGTAACCTAAACGATTATTTCAAACTTTAAACAGAAATTTTTGTGTGGGAAATTGTTGTATGACTCCCGCCGGTTCTCTGTCAGAGGCGCCGGCGGGAGCAAGAATTGGGAGCCTAAAAAAGCTCCCTGATCAATCACGGTCCGCCCAATTTCGCTTGCGCTCATTAAGCGATGGCAGACAGGATGTGTCTAGTCATTTGCATGTCCCCATAGGGGGAGGTGGTATCGCACCCACCTCCCCCCGGGAAGAGGGGAAGTGCAGGCCCTTACGCCTGCACTGAACCCGTCTAGAGGTGGGACGAGCCGACAAGACGGTAGAAACCCAGAGGTAGTTGGCTCGTCCCGTTTGAAAGTGGCCTCTCCCACTTTCCTAAATCGTGCTGCTTATCTGCAGCGGGAAAAGCGGATAGGGCTAGGCCAGAGATCCAGCCTATAACTCAAGTCGGAGGAATAGTCACATCTATGTGCAACTAAAACTTCTGGATCACGTGCGATCAAGGGTGTTGGTAGAAACTCAGCGAAAATTACCTGATATTCGTGAATCAGGTAACCCACTAAATCCCTATCTGAGGATCAGGACGGGGTCAGTCCCCCCGTCCATCACCCACTTGAGTATTCAGACGTTACCGCCAAGATGGCAGGCTTGATGTTGTCGGACAGACCCTTACGGGTGTCTGCCTGCTTCTGATGATGATGCGGCTGTGTGGGCGCTCCTACATGTCTAACCTCTTCATATGGATTATGAAACACCCGACAAGCGGGTGGAACATGCAAATGTATATAAAAGTGCCCGTATAAGCGGGAAAGCGTTTACGGTAAAGAGATTATAGGATATGAATAAACATATTTCAAGGTAGTTTTATTTGAAAATGAGTTTGAGGTATGAGCCCTATCGTTCTCTATCTCAATGCACGTATTTATATTTTGATGAAGTTGAGATATAAGCAAAGCTAGTACCTCAAAATCTATTAGTTTTTTTTGAAAAGCTTTTGAGGTATAATTACCGTATCTTGTAGTAAGTACAAGTGTTTTAAGGAGGTGTTTTTATTCTATGGTTTTTATTAAAAAACAACCTGGCGACAGCCCAGATGCTATGATCAGAAAATTTTCTCGCAAAGTTATGAGCGAGGGTATTATTCATGAGATGAAAAAAAGAGAATTTCATCTTAAGCCTTCATTGGCAAAAAAATTCAAAAAAGCACTGAAGCAAAAAATGGCAAAGCACAATCAATACTAGCAGTCAGAAGTTAATAGTTATCATGAATTCTATCTCTATCCCGATTTATGTGGAAAGCCGGTATAAAATTAATCGAAAAAGGATTAAGGATACCGTTATTAAAGTTCTGTTAAAACAGCACATAACAAGTCCTGTGGATGTCAGTATTGCCGTTATCGGAAACCGAAAGATGAGGGCTCTCAATAAGAAATATAGAGATATCGACAAATCAACAAATGTTCTTTCATTTTCCCAAACCGAAGGGGATGGTGTCATGCAACCTCCAGACAAGCTCTATCTGGGAGATATTGTCCTTTCTTACCCTAAAGTTATAGAGGAGTGTGCTCGTGACAACATGCTCATTGACGACCGAGTTGACGAATTAGTAGAACATAGCCTCATGCACCTTCTAGGATTTCATCACAGATAGTTACTAGCTGTCAGGAATACGAATAGTTGAATGCTGTTTGATTCTTTAATGTAATTAAGTTATAAACTAACAACTAATCCTTATAACTAGTCATATTCTATGGTTTACTATCGAAAATACCGCCCCCAAACAATCTCAGATCTTGATCTTTTTAGCGTCCGGGAAAAGTTGACCGCCATTCTTTCCTCAAAAGAAATTCCACATGCATTTTTATTTACCGGTAGTAAGGGTCTTGGGAAGACATCATCAGCCCGAATTTTAGCAAAATCAATCAACTGTTTAACTCCCAAAGGAATTGAGCCGTGTAATGTTTGCGAAAATTGCGTTTCCATCACCAATGGTTCAAATATTGATGTTTTAGAAATTGATGCTGCTTCAAATGGGGGAGTAGAGGAGATGCGTACGCTTCGTGAGCGGGTAAAATTTGCATCGTCAACCCTTAAAAAAAAGGTATACATCATCGACGAAGTGCATATGTTATCAACTGGTGCCTTCAATGCATTACTTAAGACCTTGGAAGAACCACCTTCCCATGTTGTTTTTGTTTTGGCAACTACAGAACTCCAAAAGCTGCCAGCAACTGTAATATCTCGAACTTTCCAGGTCCAATTCGAAAAACCAACCGAAGAGGAGCTGGTCCACTCATTAAAAAGGATTGTTGAGGGCGAAAAATTAAAAATTGATGAAGAAGTTCTGAAAGAGATATATAAAATTTCTGAAGGTAGCTTTCGGGATGGAGCAAAGCTACTGGAAGAGTTATCCCTTTCTTCGAAAGGCAAGCAGATTACAATTGATCTATTCGAAAAAACATTCCGTATAAAGGGAATGAACAATGAAGTAGTTGCGTTACTTGAGGCATATGCTTCAAAGAATGCAAGAGAGGCTCTTCGTACAATAAGCACGTTAAATGATTCTGGTGCGGATTTTAAGATAGTTATTGAAAAATTAGTTGATCATCTTAGGGGGTTACTTATGATAAGAAACGGGATAGAAAGTGATGTAATGGACATTAAAGGTTTGGAGATAAGTAGCATCAAAAATCTTTTGGAACTTGCCAACGAAGCATATGGAGAGCTCAGAATGTCTGTTATCCCCCAGCTTCCTTTAGAGCTTATGACGGTTAAGTACTGCATCATTGACAGGGTACAGGGTGCAGGGGATAGTAAGCAGGAGACGGGAGACGCAAGACAAAAGACATTAGACACTAGTCACAAGACAGAAGGAAATAGGCAAGAGTCAGGAGAAAAAAAGAAAGAATCCAAAACCCCTAATTCTAATTCCAATCTTTTAGCGGATTTGATTGCAAGTCTCAATGAGGTCAACAAGCCGGGTGCTGCATTATTACGTTCGGCAAAAGAAGCAAGTTTGGACGGTGGGGCTTTGTTGATTCAAACGCCATTTCCGATCCATGCCGAGCGTCTAAAGTCTGAAAAAGTATATCCGGATCTTCTGAAATCAGCAGAAAATATTATAGGGAAAAAAGTGACAGTTGAAATCAATATCTCCAGCTAGACTGTCACCCTGTACTTGATGTGGGGTCCTTATCACAATACAAAAAAGGCCACCTCCTGGGTGGAGGTGGCCTGATTTGCACAGAGAACTCTGGGAGTTGGAAGACTGCCTTCAGGATTTGCTTCCCTTGGACATGGAGAGCTTGTGCGATTCTGCAGCTGCAGATGCAGCTGCCGTGCTCGCTCTGACCTTGTCGTCAGCGCGTCGGCAGGCGCAAACCTGGATGTCGTTGTCGACCTTCATGTACCCGCCGTAAAAGCAGATCGTGCAATCCGGATCGGGCGGACAAATCCAGCCGTTGTAATCTCCGCAAAGATCCTTGTCGTCTGCACCTTCCGGTTTGGAAAGGCGCACGAAGCCAGGCGGCGGCGTGTTCTTCGGCACGTAAGGCGCTTCTACGACCTTGGTCGCAGCTGGAGCCTTCTTCGATCCGAAGATTCTTAAGAGTGACATGTTCTCCCTCCCCCCGTTGCGCGGGGTGGTTCTGTTGCCCCGGGAAAACCCGGGGCGTGTTCGTGCAACTCCCTCAGTCACTTATGATGCGGCTCGGTTAGCCAGCCCTCCTTTTCGCCATTTTTAACGTCCTCATAGACGAAGACGACTACTTGATGATGGCGCCCGTAGCCATGATGGCAACGTACAGTACTAAGACGATGCTCAGTGCATAATTCGTCA
Source organism: uncultured Gammaproteobacteria bacterium (assembly GCA_964504535.1). GTDB lineage: Bacteria > Patescibacteriota > Microgenomatia > Levybacterales > GWA1-39-11 > JAUSNA01. Next base: position 118,306 of record CAZDED010000003.1, on the reverse strand, counting down.
TCTTCCTGTACGCAGCCTGGCGGGCAGCCTTCGAGTTGGGTAGGGGTGGTGCCACCTCCTTTTTCCTAGACAAAGTTCACTTCCTCCTGTGTCATATTCGACAATCAAACTACAAGCATATAACCTGATTGTCGAATATGACTTCTCCCAATAATTTCAATGTGCAAGTAAAATAAAAAATGAAAACGTGCTAGGAGAGCATTTCTGCTAGTTTGTCCTCAAATTTAGCTAGATTATACTACTAAAGGTAGAAAATATCTTTATTTTTTAGAAATTAGAGAAGTTTTTTTTGAATCATGACTTGTACCCATGGAGCGAGTGTCGTGTATAGTAGCGTCGATGTGTCGTGCAATTCGTCCAGAGTAACGACAGAATATCCATATGCGAATTCAAAATTCGGTTCCTTAATTGATTTGATCTCAGCGATCAAGATATCGCATACTTCATGCTCAATAAAATCCGAAAATTTATCATTTGCTTTGTAATATACCCACCCGTCATTTCTAATAGGTTTTAACAGATCTTTTTTTGTGATGTTCCACTCACGCTCAAGAGTCCTTATTGTAGATTCTATAGTATCCTCAAGTTTTCCGTTAATAACGAGTTGATGCGAAGAAATAGTTGCATCCAAAACCCCTCCAAAGGCAGGATGTTTTCTGTGCTGGAGCAAAAGTTTCCCTTTGTGCATAATAGCTACAGTGTATGCCCTGTGCAAAATTCCTTTTTTATGCGCCTCCCATTTTTCAACTTCCCCAGTAATATTTCCATTCTTGTCGCAGGTGGCAATCATTTGTTTTTGCTGGTAATATGAGCTCATAATATTTGTAAGAGTGTCTTTTTTAGTATATAATCCCAAAGGCTAAATGAGAAATACAATCACAATTATAAAGCTTGGTGGGTCAATTATCACTGATAAATCCAAGCCTTATACGCTAAATTTGCCGGTTATAAAAAAACTTGCTAAAGAGATAAAAAAAGCGAATATCCCTGTAATTATAGTGCACGGTGCGGGAAGTTTTGCACATACAAGTGCGAAAAAGTATGGTGGAAAAAAAGGCTATAGCTCACTGTGGGGGGTTGCAAAGGTGGCACGTGATGCGCAAGCATTAGATCAAATTATGATTGATGAGCTTATCTATGCGAAAATTCCCGCTATTTCATTTAGACCAAATAGCTTATTTGTTGCCCGAAAAGGACAACTCGCATCCCACAATCTCACAACAGTATTAGAAGCACTCAAGCAAGGTCTTGTACCTGTTCTCTATGGGGACGTGATCTTAGATCAAAGTTGGAATACAACAATTTTTTCAGGTGAAACTTCGACCAAGTATTTGGTGGATTTTTTACAGGACAACAATGTGAGAGTAAATAAAGTAATACAAGTAGGCATAACGGATGGCGTCTATGATTTAGATGGAGTTACTATACCTGAAATTAGTAAATCAAGTTATAAGGTGTTGAAAAAAAACATATTCGAATCGAGGGGAACAGATGTTACAGGGGGAATGAAGCACAAGATTGAAAATGCGCTTGAGATTTCGAGCATGGGGGTAAAGACATATATCGTAAATGGATTGCAAAAGGACACACTAATCGAAGTACTACAAGGAAAAGTAATAAAAGGTACAATTGTCACATAATATGTTAGAAAGCGACTTTAGTTGTATTAAGGGTATTGGAACAATAATTCTAAATACTAAAGACCAGATGTTGGTGGGAACGGAAATGGAAGATAAGCCCGCTCATAAAAGAGCCGTAGGCATGATTTCTGTGCCCATCGAAACGGTAAAACCCTTCGAGAGAACCAATATGCGAGGTTTAATGTTGGCAAGTCTTGCCGAAGTTGCAACAGACCAAAATATAATGGAATTAAAAGACGGGTTGCACACGTTAGGTATTATTGAAACTCCAGTAGTCGTTGATCCAGAGAATGATATAAGTGCGGCTGTTGCAGTATTCCGTTGGATAGGTGATCCTGAAAGAAACCCCTTTCTTCAGGCACAAACTGACATGGGAGATCTCAGGTGGATGAATACCGAAGAACTGCTCGGAGCCTGTGAGTTAAGACCATATGCAGAGGTTATTATTGAGCATGCGAAAGCAAAAGGATACCTAAATGGACATTTCTCAAAGCCAATGTCGGGCTTGGATCGTTTTTCTCCTTCGCGACATGCGAAAGCGAGAGAAAGCCATCATGATGTTTCCAAGTAATTTAATATAACTTCTTGCGCATGAAGTGAAAAATTGTTACTCTATTACACATAAAGTTAGGAGGTGTTAGTATTTTATGATAAATCCATTCAAACAAGCAGCAGAGATCAAAAAACTTCGGGATCAAGCAAATGCTATTCAAAAAGAACTCGCACAGATAGAAGTAGAGTCTGAAAAGGGAAGAGTAAAAGTCGTCATGTCCGGGGATATGAAAGTAAAATCTGTTGAGATCAATGGTGAGGAAATGAAGGATGCTCGAGAAGCATTCAATGAAGCAGTAGATCGTGCACAGAAAAAATCTGCACAAAAAATGCAGCAAATGGGAGGCGGACTCCAGGAAATGCTTGCTGGACTAGGCAAGTAGAGCTGTGATTTAAAATTGAGAAGTAATAATTCCTATGGTTTTTTTTGGAGATGGACAGAACATGCCCCTTTCCGAAGGCATAGCTCGTGCACTCTCGGTTGTACCAATTTTTCCTGAAATTACCGTTTTTTCAGATGGGGAAAGAAGAATTCGTCTTAAGCAATCCGTCCTTAACAAGGATGTAGTTTTTTTAAAGACCGTTTCGGTTACTCCAAATGTAGATTCCCTCGTAGTTGAATCAGCTTTTATTATTGATGCACTAAGAAGAAGTGGGGCAAAGTCAATTACCGGTATTTTTCCCCATTTCCCGTACAGTCGTGGAGACCATTTGTTTGGTGATGGAGAGGCAGTGCCGTTGGAAGTTGTAATCAAGATTCTTGAATCATCAGGGCTTACAAAAGCGGTATTTGTCGATCCCCATACCGTTAAAATGAGTGAGATGTTCTCCGTAAAATCAGTTAATGTTTCTGCTACTCAACTGTTTGCCCAAAAAATAAAATCCCTCGGGTTTGACCCAAAAAATTCAGTTCTTGTAAGTCCTGACAAGGGAGGACTTCGAAGAGTGATGGCGCTTTCTGATCATCTTTCAGGATCTCCATATATTTCACTCGAGAAAAAGAGAGATCACAGAACTGGAAAAATAAAAATAGGAACATTTAAAGATGTGGTGTCACCAAACTGCTACATAATTGATGATGAAATTGCTGGTGGAGGCACAGTTCTTAGTGCGATGAAGGCTTTGCGGGAGGGTGGAGCAAAAGATGTATTTATACTCGCAACTCATGCGGTCTTTTCAGGTAATGCACCTCAATTACTACAAAAATCAGCTGCCAAAAAAATTATTGTTACAGATAGTATTCCGGTAGGTTCTGAAAAAAGATTCAAAAAACTAGAAGTTATTTCCTTAGCCTCTATTATCAGCAAGGAGCTGTAGGACTTGATTGTGTAGTACATTGTTTGTAGCTACGATATTTGGTGAAGTGCGGACAAGGTCATTTCCATCAAAGTCAGTCACTTTTCCGCCGGCCTCACGTATGAGGACGGTTCCTGCTGCAATGTCCCAGTAATTAAATTTTGTTTTAAAGTAAAAATCCAAGTGTCCCTCTGCAACAGATGCCAAATGCAAGGCACCGCTTCCAAAAATCCTTACTCCTCGTACTTTCTCGCGGATTTTATATAAGAGATCAAAATCACTTTCCCGTGTTTCCATTTTTGATGAGTTTTCTGTCGCAAATAATGTTTTCAAAAGATTTAATTCCGTTGAAACGGATATTTTGCTGCTATTGAGTGTTGCTCCTTCACCCCTAACAGCGACAAAAAGTTTGTTGTAGGCTGCTTGATAAATTACACCAAGGACGAGTACTCCATCTTTTTCAAGAGCTATTGAGACACAATATTCATTGATGTGTTTTTCAAAGTTGATCGTTCCATCGACGGGATCGATAACCCACATGTAATTGGAAAATATATCATTTTGTCCACTTTCTTCAGAAAGGATAGCGTGGTCGGGGAAATTTTCTCTTATCTTTTTGACGATAAGACTTTCAGATTTAGTATCCGCCTCAGCCAAAATATCATATGGTCCTTTGTCTTGAAATTTGATTTCTTGTCCTGACAGCCCAAGCGCGAGGGCGCCTGCCTCTTTAGCCGCTTCTATAGCGACTCTTTTGAATTCATCCATGAGATTATGATACCACACTATTTGTTGGGTCTTGGTGTGGAAGAATTGTCTCAAAAACAACATTAGGATCATCTATTGTGATTGCGACATCTGATGCAAGTTTTCTCAAACCCATAAGACCAGCAGTTACAGAGAGTTCTGTAGCGACATGTATAACTGATGATGCCGTATCCATATATTCATGATCCTCTAGATTTTTGATACCAACATAACTATCGTAAGCTGATGATACAATTCCTGCAGCACAGATTAGCTTAAATGTTTTGCTTCGTAAAGCTGACTGAATAAAATCGATTGAAACTGCGCTTGTAAGATTTTCTCTCACATTCATACTATGAGTTTAGTCTTTACAGCGAAAAAGTCAATATTCGTCTTTTTTTTGTGAAGTTTTTGAGAGATAGATATCAAGTTCAAATGGACTTATAGCTATAAACTAGCATCATGAAACTGACAAATGCAGAGATCCTAAAAAAGAATAGCGCTGAGGGAGTAAGTTTAAAAGACAGAATTCATGAAGCGGAAAATACAGCGTCATCAGAGGAGTTAAAACTCCATGAGGTAGAGGAAGATGCAAGAACGCTAGATCTTCTTTTGCAACAAATAGAAGCGACACATGAGAAAAAAGAAGAAACAGAGCGCAACGGAAAAGAAACATCTGAAAAAATAGCAGAACTTGCTGGTTGATTATGACATACAAAACATTACAAACAAATTTTGAAAAAGAACTTTTGTTCCATCTGATCTTCAGTCTAAAAAGAAAAAAGATCGCCAAAGAGCAAGGGCAAAAAATCGCAAAAGAGTTTTTGGAAGTCTTGCGAAATGCAGAAAATCCTGAGAGTTTCCTGCAAGAAATTTCAAAAATTGCTCCTTACTACATAGAAATAAGGGAAAGTTTTCTTAAAGTAGTGCCGGAATATGAAGAAGAAAACGTGGAAGAAAAACTAACCAATGTACGACAAATATTGAAAGGAGGAATCATTTAACTATGGAAACTGTAGAAATGCCAATGACATCTGGAGTTACTGTAGCAACGACATCGTTTGATGAAGCTGAAATCAACACAGTTCCTGTCACTACAAATGATAGTGAAGCAGTCTTTGAGATTGCTTCAGATTCTCCTCGCAATGACGAGATGCGAACAGAATCCCATACAATTGACACACTTTTAGAGAATGCTCAGAAAAACGGGGAAGGATTTGAAGATATTTTAGAAAAAATTGCTGACGGTGAATTTGAAGACGAGGAAGTTTCAAGTGAAATTGAGGTGCAAGAAGCCGAATTACAAGAGGATGAAGAGTTTGAGGATGAAATGATCACACATGAAGAATTCGTGATTTTAGAGGAGAAAGTCGACACGCTTATCGATACCACAAAAGTAATAGCGGACAAATTAGACCAATTGCCACAAGAGATTCGGATGAATGCAAAAGACTTCTTTGACATGATTATTTTGATGTATAAATTTGCAAAAGAAGAAAAAAGCAAAAAGAAAAAGGGGAGTATGTTTCTTTTTCTTATAAAACTTGTTGGAACCTTTATGCAATCTATTGCAGATCCCGAAGCATTGGAGAAATTGGAACCGAAGGAGTATAAAGAACAGGAAGAAGAGGAGACAGATGAAAGAAATGTAGTAAAAATGATGGAGTACCTTCAGAAAAACGGAATGCTAACAGCTGCCTAATTCAACTTTCTTTGATATACTATCCTCATGTCCTTCGACTTCGCTCAGGATAAACTATGAAATATTCTCAACTTTTCGTTTCAACTCTTAGAGAAGCTCCTAAAGAGGCAGAAACAACCAACCACAAACTTCTAGTCCAGGCAGGCTATGTAGACCAGCTTATGGCAGGAGTATTCTCGTATCTCCCATTAGGACTGAAAGTGCTTCGTAACATAGAACAAATTGTCAGGGAAGAAATGGATAATGTCGGTGGCTCTGAGATACTCATGCCGATACTGCACCCCAGTGATGTCTGGAAAACGACTGGAGGGTGGGACAGTATCGACGTTTTATTCAAGATTAAATCGAGAACAGAAAAGGATTATGCTCTCGGACAAAGCGAGGAAGAAGTAGTGACTCCACTTGTTATGTCTCGAGTTAACACCTACAAAGATTTGCCGGTAGCTGTCTATCAAATCCACTGGAAATATAGAGATGAGTTGAGAGCAAAATCGGGGATTTTGCGGGGAAGAGAATTTTTTATGAAAGACATGTATTCATTCCATGAGAATCAGGAGGATTTTGACAGGTTTTACCAAGAAGTAAAAGAAGCATATCTAAAGATATATAAAAGACTCGGGCTTACTGCAAAAGTAACAGAGGCATCGGGAGGAAGTTTTAGTAAAAAAATCTCATATGAATTTATGGTCTTAACTGATGCAGGAGAGGATGACATTTTGTATTGTGAAAAATGTGATTACTGTGTAAATATCGAAGTAGCTGAAGGGAAAAATGAGAGAGATACATGCCCACGGTGTAATGAATCTAACTTATTAAAGGCTAGGGCTTCTGAAGTCGGTAATGTTTTTGATCTTGGACAAAAGTACGGGAAAGATTTTGAATTGGGCTTTTTGGACAGAGATGGACAAAAGCAATATCCAGTCATGGGTTGTTATGGAATAGGGATTTCAAGAGCGATGGGAGTCATTGTTGAGAAATTTAATGATGAGCGGGGGATCATTTGGCCAGAAGAGGTCGCACCCTTTCAAGTGTACGTAATATCTATCGGAAAAAATGAGGAGACAAACGATTTGTATGAAGATCTAAAGCAAAAGGGCATACGTGTTCTTTATGATGACAGGGATAAAAATCCTGGAGAAAAATTTGGAGATTGTGATTTGTTGGGTATTCCAACCCGCGTTGTTTTGTCCGGAAAGCTTGAAGAAGGAATGGTAGAAGTTAAAAAAAGAACCGAAAATGAGGTTTCAATCGTATCCAAAGACGAACTCTTATACTCGTTAATGCGTTAACCCGTCAACTAACGTTTAATAAAGCCAAAGATAATTGCCCAGAAGAGTCCCCAGACGATTATAAATACAAGTCCTAGAACAATAAGAACCGGTAGAGAAATTTTTGATTTCTTTTTTGTTGTCGTTGCAGCTGGTGTCGCTCCTGGAACTGCTGGAGCAGTAGGGCGTTGATGAGCAGTACCGCTAAATGAAAAAGTATTACCCTCGCTCACTGGTCTTGCTGGAGTACTACTAAGTGCTTGTTCTGCCGTACTGTCCATAGAAGGCATTCCACTCATTGGGGGAAGTGATGAAGGTTGTTCCGGTGCTCCGACAGGTGCTACTGGTGTGGGAGGCATGCTAAGGGATGGAGGTACTGGGGGTGGAGGCATTCCTGGCATTGAGGCAGGAGATGCTCCGACAGGCATCGCGGGTTGAGAAGAACCTGTTGGAATCTGTTCTGATGGGGCTGAAGTGGGTAGTGGTGGGGTAGTGCCAGCTGTTGCTGCCGCCTTGGCACCAGATGTATTCATGACTCTATCGTAAATTTCTTTTAACTCAGGTGTAAGATTTGTTTTTTTGGCATCCATGGCAGTAATTAAGTTTAGCCTTGAGGCAGTTTGCTTGTCAAGAGAGGCAGTATGCGATATACTACTCAACTTTAGCGGAATCGGCTATACTAAAACATATGAGAAAAATCGTTACCCATAAATCATCTGATCTTGATGCGATAACAAGCGTCTGGCTACTCAAGCGGTTCATGCCTGGCTGGGAAGAGGCAGAGATAGCTTTTGTTAACGCTGGAGAGAAATTGCCTGGACAATATGGAAATGAGGGACAGGCTATCGAAGCAGTTGATGGGATCCCTGTGATACACGTTGATACCGGGCTTGGTGCGCTTGATCATCATCAGACAGGGGATAACACTATTTGTGGTGCCAGCCTGACCTTGGATTTTGTCTTATCAAATCAAGAGTCAACTCTTCAAAAGCACGACAACAAAAGAGAAGCTGTCAAAAGGATTGTTGAGCTTGTTATTGATGACGATCATTTTCAAGAGGTATATTATCCCGATAGCAATGCAGATGTTTATGAAGCGGGTATCGTTGGAATAATTCAGGGATACAAGATTTTACATAAAGGGGAGGACATGGCCCTTGTTGAGTTTTGTTTCGAAATTTTAGATGACATTTTACACAATTTAGAAGCCAAAATTTGGGCTGAAAGTGAGATAAAGGAGAAAGGAATAGAATTCGAGTCGAAGTGGGGAAAAGCAATTGGAGTTGAGACAATTAATGATGAAGTATTGAAGCGTGCACAGATGATGGGATACAGGATATCAGTGCGGAAGGATCCTAGCGTAGGATTTGTTCGTATCAAAGCTCTTCCTGACAAAAGGGGAGGGGAAAGTCTGAATATTGATCTGACTGAGACATACCAGAAAATACGGGAAATGGATCCTGATTCTTCATGGTTCCTTCACGCTTCAAAGAGGATGCTTCTTAATGGCTCTTCCAAAAATCCAGAGATGAAAGGGAGCGCACTCACCCTTGCCGAGGTGATTGAGGTCTTAAAAGTATAGGAATAAGCTTTTGTAGTACGCGTGTATCATTTTCTACTACATTTTCATCAATATCATAATCAACTTCCTCAATTTTTCCTACGGTTCTTTCATAAAGTCCATGATGATCCTCTCTTGCTTCAAAATCAGCAAGAAGTAGTTGTCTATCACTGCCAAGTCTAAAGTCTTCCATGACATCTACAGGATGCATATTAGTCATAACCCGTAAGACTGGACGTGATGAGACACCTCTTTCCAAGTCTTTTAACTGCACGTTGAGCGAAAGTACGTGCCCACAGGATGGTATGCGTGAAGAATAATGGGTGAACAACGTGTTGTCTCATGCGAGCAGGATCAATAGGCGCATAGTAAGTAAATCTAGAATCATCGCCTTCAGGTGTTTGTTGCGGGTCATAGTGCTTAGCAATATCTATTAACCCGTCACGGAATGTAGATATACCATGTAGTCCTACGTTAGGGTCAGCGAGCGCTAAAACTTCTTGTTCAACTCTTAACCTTTCTTGTGACAATTGATATGAGCGGAAATCAAGTTCCATTCGAGGATTTTACCACACATTACAACTTTTTAAGTGCTTTGCAGATGGCTTTTATTACGTTATCAGATTCTTTGTCGCTCAGATCATACCTTTTTCTATCAATCGAAAGTGGAGCAATACGTAATTTTGTTTCTTTTGGCACATCACCTAGACTTACCATAACAGGTAATCGTCTGGCACGATCCATCGTTTCCTGATCGAATTTCACTGACGGCGGTTTTTGCATAACGAGTATAACAGCCTGTTCCTTACCTTCTGCAATGTCCCCTCTAACTGCCTCTGATGCGTAGTGATAGATTCCCTCTGCATTAAATCTAAGAGTCCAAGAGGTATGTTCTCCTTTCATGAATTTTTCTGAAGGATTGAAGTAGAAAAAATGATTGGCGAACTTATCTATGGTAAAACCTCTTGCTTGAAGAGGGTCAAACCAATTTGTTTTTATCCCCAGTGCCCTGTTGAGACTGGTTCCCTGAAGTAATACTCCGCCTTCTGGAATGACACTAAAGTCCTGTGTGCTCCAATCAATAGGAGTATATTTACCTTGTTCCATATCGTTATTCCTTTTCCTGTAAAGTTTCTGAAGAATCTGTATTTTCGGAATTCTGAAGATCTTTTAACATTTCATCAATCTCTCCATCCATAAAAGTAGGGAGGTTGTGATATGACTTTCCAATTCTGTGGTCTGTCACTCTATCTTGGGGGAAATTGTATGTACGGATTTTCTCATTTCTCATGCCACTTCCTACCTGGGTAGACTTAAGTTCTGCAACTTCCAAATGTTGCTTTTCAACTTCTGCCTCCCATAATTTAGAACGAAGAACTTCCATAGCGTTTTCTCGGTTCTGGTTTTGTGACCGTTCTCTTGATGCGGTGACAATAATACCTGATGGGATATGCTTGACCCTTACTGCCGTTGACACTTTGTTAACATTTTGTCCACCATGTCCTCCTGCCCGAAATGCCTCAAACTCAATATCCTCTGGCCTAATATGGAGATCAATATCTTGAAGTTCCGGCAAAATGCTAACAACTGCTGTTGAAGTATGAACCCGTCCGCGCTTTTCTGTAAGAGGAACACGTTGGACTCGGTGAACCCCAGATTCGAATTTGAAAGTTCCAAAAGCGCGTTTGTTGATAATTTTTACACTAAATTCATCTAACATTTCTTTCTGGATGTTATTTCTTTCACAATACCTGACATACATGCGAAGTAGTTCTTTGGCAAATATATTTGCCTCATCTCCCCCAGCAGCACCTTTTACTTCAATAATAGCGTTTCTGGTGTCTAAAGAACTTCCTGCTTCTGGCTTGTCGTCATAGGATTGAACATCGAATTGGGAAGTATCTACCTGACTTTCGAGTTCTTCCTTTTGTTTTTTTAGAGTTGCGATCTCTTCATAAGCCAAAGAAGACATTTCAGGATCTGATGTTAATTTTTCAGCTTCTGAGATTTTAAAATCCAATTCGTAAATTTGTGCAAGGATTGCGTCCTTTTCCATAAAGGGGGTAGTAGGATTCAGCTAACCTTTTTTCAAGGCTTCAAGCATCTCTCTGAGGGTCTTTGGAGAGTTATCTGATGTGTCTTCCTTTTGAGCTTTTTTAACGAGTGGACGTGCAGCTTCCATTTTCTTTTGGAACTTTTCAATTCTTGAAGCTGTATCAACGAATTTTTGCTGTCCAGTGTAGAAAGGGTGACAATTGTAACAAAGCTCGACAGTAATTTTTTCGACTGTTGAACCCACTTTAAAGGAGTTCCCGCAGGAGCAGGTAACAGTTGCATCAAAATATTTTGGGTGAATCGCTGTTTTCATTAAGGCTAATTATAGTTTATTTGTACTGAAAATGCAATCTAATTCTTTTTTATTTCTTTAAAAACAAATGGAATGGGTGCCAGTGAAATCTTCCCTCTGCCATAAGTATTCCAAGTAGAACAAATACGGTTCCAAAAACAAAAGTTGAGTCGGGGAATTCACCTAGAAGAGGGGCTGCAATAAGCAGTGTAACGACAGGGTCTATGTAGGTAAACACGCTAACATCTGCGGCAGTGAGGTATTTTAGTGCCCATATCTGAAAGAAATAGGCAGCTAGCGTTGAAAGAAAGATACCAAAAATAAGTCCGATTACCCCTTGTGGATTGAGGTTTTGCAGAAAACCATATGACTGCACTTCATTGATAAAAAACGGTATGAATCCGATAGACCCCGTTACAAAGGACCAAAAAGTGACAGCTATTGGATCATTTCTTTTCATGACCCGTCTAACCAAAAGGACAGCCACAACACCCCCAAGCATCGAGACTAAGTAGTAGAAATTTCCAATTGCAGCCAAATTTCCATTTTTAAAGAGCGGTGTGATAAGCACAAAAAGCACACCCAAAAGTCCTATATGGGCACCTAGAATGAGTTTTCTTTTTGGTTTTTCCCGTAGAAATAGAAGAGAGTAAAAGATGATAAATATCGGTCCAGAGCTTCCAATAAGCGCTGCATTTATGCTTGGGGCCTGCATGAGACCATGGAAAAAGAAAATAATGTTGACTGTGATCCCAAAAAAACCGATCAAAATGATATTAAAATAGTCTTTTTTGTTGATTTTTAGTTTTCCCCTGACAAATGGGTACATGATAAGGGCGGGCACGACGAAGCGAAGAAGAGCAAGCGTGTAGGGATGAATGTCGGCAAGTGCCCACTTGAAGATAGGTGGGGCTGCACCCCAAATCATATTGGCTACAATAAGCGCGACAACAGCAAGCTGGGATTTAGTTAATTGCATTTGGCAGGTCCTCTAAAGACATTGTTTGTTTGACGATTTCCCCTGCCGAAGATTTCGTCCGAAGTTCTACTTCATTTTCGTTGATAGGTATAACGACATATGGAATTTCTTTCTTCTCTGCATATTTAAATTGCTTTTCCATAGGAATCGCATTTAGATAGGTTTCGGCATTGATATTTTTTGAACGGAGTAGGATGCCTATATTCCATGCAGTGTCTTCAATCTCAGACGATGGCACTGTGACTAGGACTTTCGTTGTTGAGAGTTGTGGGAACAAGTTCTTTTCCTCCATGGCCTCCATGAGTCTGTCAAAGCCAAAAGCAAACCCAACAGATGGAAGAGAATTGTTTTCAAACATACCAATCAAATCGTCATATCTACCTCCACCACCAACAGATCCTGCATCAAACCCCTCAATTTCAACCTCAATAATAACCCCCGTGTAGTAGTCTAGGCCACGTGCAAGTGTTGGTTCGTATACCAAATTACCACTTACGAGTTCTTTATTATTAAGGAGTGTTTGGATCCATTCAGTAGGTGGTTTTGACTGGATTTGCTCAAGTAAACTTTCATCAAGACCTCTTTGTCTTAGTTCTTCTTTGACCCCTTCAGGTCCTATTTTTTTAAGCTTGTCAATTATCGAAATTGCCTGAGGGTTAATCCCTTCAAAATTAGCTCTATCATTTATTATGACTTTAAAAGTCTCAAATCCGAGTTTTTTTAAGCATGAATCGACAATAATTAATATTTCTACATCGCACCCAACTGATTTCTCGCCAATGGTGTCGATATCACATTGTAAAAATTCCCGAAATCTTCCTTTTTGGGTGTTTTCTGCCCGCCAAACGTTTTGGATCTGGTATCTTTTGAAGGGTAGGGGAAGGTCATTTTGGTACTGAGCCACAACTCGAGCAAGAGGGACTGTTTGGTCGTATCTTAAAGCAACTCGACGTTCTCCATTATCCTCAAACCGGTACATTAATTTGTCGCCTTCATCGCCATATTTTCCTAAAAGGATGTCTTCGTATTCCAAGGCAGGGGTTTCTAACGGTTCAAAACCATAGGACTCAAACACTTTCTTCAAAGTGTCTATGACGTATTGTCTTTTTCGTGCTTCTTTTGGTAAAAAATCACGAAATCCTTTCAGTGTTCTTGGTTCAATTTTCATATATGTATTGTACCTTTTGTGGTGTTTTCTAACAAGTAGTGCTCAACCTTTGAAGTTGCGGCCTTGTTCTGCGCGGCCGACTGCTTGCCGTGATGCTTCATCCAGTATTTTTGGCTTTCCATCAGAATCTTCAAATTCAACGGCAGATTGTTGTTTCTGAATAATTTGAGGACCTTTTTTTCTTGCTTCCTGTTGCCTGATCTGGGCCATTTCTGCCTCTATCTGCTTTATTCTATTGAAAGTTATTATCTGATCCTGTTTTTTCTTTAATTCCTCTTCCTCGGTTTTGGCTCCAACTAGCTGTTGACTTACATTTTTGACGGAAGCGGTTGCGGAATTTATGACTTCGCTAACAAGTCCTTTCCCAAAATCTTTTGCACTATCTGCAACTGCTCCTGCGATACTATCTCCATCACTCATATTAGTATTTATTAGCTAGTAGCTAACAGTTAATAGTATATATGAAATAATAAAACTGAATCAAAGACTAATAACTAACAACTAATAGCTATCAGCTACAGACTTGGGGCTTCTTTGAGGGTTACTTGAATGTCTTTTACTTCAGAATTTCTATATATTGTAAGAACAATTTTATCTCCAACCTTTTTCTTAGAAATAAGAATCGCAAGGGTGCTATCTGTCTCATTAACTTGTTTTCCATCCACCTTTGTTACAATGTCCCCAACCTCAATTCCCGCATCTTCAGCTGAGGAGCCGGCTACAACATTTTGCACCAAAGCGCCCCTCGGCATCTCATTGAGTAGAGCAGCGCGTTCTGAGATGATATTGTAGGAAATTCCCAAGAACGGTCGTAAGAATTGACCAGTGCTATTAAAATTATTAAGAGATTCTTTAACAAGATCAATAGGGATTGCAAAACCGATATTTTGACCCTGTTCTGACACGGCGGTGTTAATTCCGATAACTTGTCCCTTGGCATTTAGAAGAGGACCTCCGGAATTGCCAGGGTTTATTGCAGTATCTGTCTGGATAACGTTGTCTAGTCGTTCAGCAAATCCGGCAAAAGCACTGCCTGCTGTGATCCCCCGTCCAAGACCACTAACCACACCGGTTGTGACAGTATTTCTAAACTCTCCAAGAGCAGTACCTATAGCAATAACTGATTGTCCAACCTGCAGATTTGAAGAGGTGCCAAGAGTAATTTCTTTGAGACCTGATGAGGGAGAATTTTTTATAGAAATAATCGCTATGTCATTTGCTGGATCCCTGTATATCTTGTCTACATCGTATTTATTTCCTTTTTCATCGGTTACGAAGTATTCAGATGAGGAAGAAACAACGTGCTTGTTAGTGACAATGATCCCTTCTTTCTTGACTACGAATCCAGTTCCTATATATTGTTCCTCGGTTTGATTATTATCAGGAGTTTGGTCTTGTCCATTGAAGAAAAAAGAAAAGGTTCTATTTTGGACTGGGGAGTTTTTGATACCGATCGTAACCACACTTGGGCTAACTTTTTTAACAACCGATATTACATTTGATTCTTCACGGACAACAGTTACAGTTTCATTTTTATTTTTTGTGAAAGGATTTGGGATAGATTTTGAATGTGTAAGAGCATCATAAGAAAATGCAAAAATAAGGAGAATGATGAGTAAAACAAGAAGTTTTTTCATAGCTATAGTAAATCAGAAGGTTCTTAAAAATTCCTTAAAACGGATACAGTTTAGTACTGAAATATAGACTAGTCAATATTTAATTTGCACTTTCTACTTGTAATTTTGATCCTGGTAGGGTATCATATGAAGCTATGCTAAGAAAATACCGGTTGGTTCTGATCTTAAAAAGCGATCTTAAAAAAGAAGCGAAAGAAAAACTTCTTTCGAGCATAAAATCTTGGGGCGGAAAGCTTTCAGGAGATAAGGTTACCGAACTTGGAGAAAAGAAATTTGCTTATCCCATAAAGGGCAATCTTAAGGGCGATTATGTTCTTATGGAATTTGAAAGCGTAGCTGTTTCTCCAGAGCTTGAAGCAAAAACAAGAATTAACGATGATGTCTTAAGACATCTCTTAATTAGGGATAATTAAGCATGAATTTCGAAGCACGAAACAAATTAAAATGTTCCAAGCTTCAAAATTGAAAATCAAATAGGATACAATATGTTTCGAATTTAGAATTTCGAATTTCGGATTTCTTTTTTCGAAGAAAAAAGCAATATGGCACGAAGTCTGAATAGAGTACAATTAATTGGGAATTTGACACGAGATCCTGAATTGCGGTATACACCGCAGGGAACCGGGGTTTGCACATTTGGACTTGCAACTAACAGGAGTTGGACAACAGACAATGGGGATAAAAAGGAAGAAGCGGAATATCACAAGATTGTTGCATGGAATAAGTTGGGAGAGCTTTGCTCTCAACTTTTGACAAAAGGAAGAAAAGTTTACGTCGAAGGAAGACTTTCGACACGAAGCTGGACTGGTCAGGATGGAGTACAAAAATCAACCACTGAAATAGTGATTGATGATATGATCATCCTTGATTCACGGAAAGAAGGAGCAGCAGCAGCCATAACAGATGCCGACATGTCGTACGGAGAGGAAGAAGAAGAGAAAAAAGAGGAAAAAACAGAGAAGAAAAGTGCGACAAGTAAGAAAAAAGAAGAAAAGGTAGAAGAGGATGTAAATCCAGACGACATACCTTTCTAAATAAACAAATATGAGTAAGAAAAAGATTATTAAAAAAAAGAGAAACATGCGCGAGGAAGTTAAAGAATGCTTCTTCTGTAAGGAAAAAAGAAATCCAGACTTCATGGATTCTGAAACCCTTAAGAAATTTATCTCAGAACGTGGCAAGATAAATAGTAGACAAAGAAGTGGAGTGTGTAGTAAGCATCAGAGAAAACTAACTGTTGCTGTCAAAAGAGCAAGACTTATTGCCCTCCTTCCATTCATCGTCAGGGCAGAATAATTCGATTTCCTCTTGTCACAATAGTCTCCTTCATAGTAATATATAACTTGTTCGATTCACGCTTCCCTTAGTTAAATTAAGTTATTTTTCAGCTACTAATTATTAACTAATATCTAATATCTATTAATGCAATGCGTACACAACTAAAAATCAGAGTTTTCCAACTATTTCTTATTATTATTATTGCTATTGGTCTTGGTTACATTCTAGGAAACTATAAAATTACTACTGAATGGAAAAATTACAAACCAATATTAGGTTTTGCTAACCAAAATCCTCCTACAGCCTCAAAGCTTGACATGAGACTCTTTTATGATGTGATAGGAAAGCTCAATACTATGTATTATGACAAGTCAAAGATCGATGCTAAGAAAATGGAGACTGGGGCGATTTTCGGCATGGTTGCTAGTCTTGGTGATCCGTATACCTCGTATTTCCCACCTGTCGCAAATACTGCGTTTAAGACACAAATGGCAGGAGAATTTTCAGGGATCGGAGCGGAACTTTCACTCAACGATCAAAATCAAATTATTGTTATGGCACCCCTAGATGGTTCACCTGCAGAGAGAGGTGGGGTTAAGAGCGGAGATATCATTGCCAAAGTTGATGGAGCAAATACCGCAGGATGGACACTTGCTCAAGCAATCGAAAAAATCAGAGGACACAAAGGTACAAAAGTTACGATCTCTGTGCTACATCCAAAAGAGAAAGAACTAAAAGATATAACTATCGTCAGAGACACGATTCAGGTAAAGAGTGTTACAAGTTGGATAAAGCAATTTGACTGTAAGGTTGGGAAGTGTTCTGTTGCTTACATAAAGATCTCCCAATTCGGTGACAAAACAAATACAGAATGGCTTGAGGCTATTAATAAATTAATGCCCCAGATGAAGTCTGCATCAAATTTTAAAGGACTTATTTTGGATGTTCGTAATAATCCCGGTGGATATCTCAATGACGCAGTTTACATCGCCTCAGAATTTGTTAAAAGTGGTGCGATAGTGAAGCAACAGGATGGAAATGGATTGATAGAATCTATGGACGTAAATAGAACAGGCGTATTACTTGATACACCTCTTGTTGTCCTCATGAATAAGGGGTCTGCTTCAGCATCAGAAATAGTGAGTGGAGCATTGCAGGATTATGGAAGGGCAAAACTTATCGGAGAGCAGTCATTTGGAAAAGGAACCATCCAGCAGGCTGTTGAGGTGGATGGCGGTGGTAGTGTCCACATCTCAGTTGGTAAATGGTTGACTCCAAAAGAGAGATGGGTACATGGAAAGGGACTTACTCCGGATATTTCAGTCGCATATGATGCATCAGTTAGTAGTAAGCTCAAAGAAGTGCCTGACAATCAAATAATCCGCGCTGTATCAGAACTCACAAAATAATCCTACCAAAACACCACATATGGGCTTATAATATTGCCTATTATGGTAGAGCAACAACCGCAACCATTCGACACATATCAGGCGTTTGCGACAAGGGTTTTTGAACAAGGTGTTCATGAGGCAAAACCTGCAAAAACACCTCAATTGATATGGGATGATCATGTGGAGGCATTTGCTGTTCTCGCATTTAACACAGAAGCAACTTTAAAGGAGGTTAGTGAAATGTTCAATGTGAGTGATGCAGGAAGCAAATCAAGAAGATTGAAGATTGAGGACATTGCATTGAGTTCGCATAATAGTGAGTTTGACTGTTTTACTAAAGATAAATTGCAGGTAGCATATGTCCAAAGGCCACATACATACGAGAGAAGAAGGTATATTGCAAGAGAAAAAGAAGATCCGATTGTTCCTTTACTCGATTTTTTGGAAAGAGGTGGGGAGATAAGTAGAGATTCAATAGTTCAGACACTGGGTTCTGATGTTGGGTTTGGAGAGGTTCGTAGGAAATTGACCTTTTATGGATATAAAATACCTGATGATCTCAACAGACCAGAAATAAGTAAAATAGAAGCTAGAAGAAAGCAGATAGAAAATCCAGATATTTCTCCGGAAAAATTGAAGGAGTACTTCAACGAAATGACCAAGTCTTATTTTGAACGTCTAGCATTGCGTAAAACTCCAACTTTGGTTTCATTTCTCCATACTTTACAAGGATTTGGAGTACCTTTAAACAGAAGAAGTTCTGACGCATTAAGATTTTTAGGGAATAAATTATTTGAAAGAGACATTGTTATTGGCATACTTCCTCTCATGGTAAGACAAGAGGATGGCACTTACCGTCACCGAGGAACATATTACTATCATAGAAACCAAGACACAGAGAGAATAGAAGATGAGGAGGAATTTATACGTACCCAATTAGCAAAATTAAAAGAAGGAGCACATGAGTAGACAATTAGAAGCTGTTTTTTTTGATTTTGGAAGAACGCTTTATGACCCTGTCGAAAAGGGTTTATTTCCAAATACTGTTGATGTTCTTGAAAATATACGATCGAGAGGTTTGGCTATAGGTCTTGTATCTATTGCACTGACAGACAATACCGAAGAAAGAGTAGCAGATCTTGAAAGGCTAGGCATTAAACACTTCTTTGACGAAGTTCAAGTAATTCCACGGAGCAATCCAGTAAAAGATTTTAGGTTAATTGCAAGAAAATTGAATGTGGAGACTGCAGACTCAATGGTTGTTGGTGATAATCTAAAAAGAGATATAGCCCCAGGAAATGAAGTAGGAGCGTTCACCGTTTGGACAAAAGAAAGGTTGTTGGGTAACTTTATGCCAGAAACGACATTGCAGATTCCGAACGAGACCATAAATCATTTGAGAGAAATGCTTCCACTCCTTGAGCAACTAATATAGTTATACTACTGTCCCTTACTTTTTCACCCTCATTCTGTTAAAATTGAACTCACATGCAACTATACAACACATTTACTAGTCAACTCGAAGAGTTTAGTCCGCTTTATCCTCCAAAAGTGACAATTTACACTTGTGGACCGACAGTATACAGAGACATCCATATCGGCAATCTCAGAACGTATCTGACGACAGATATTTTGCGCAGAGTCCTCAAAGCAAATGAATTTGAAGTAACTTCAGTCATGAATATAACAGACGTTGGACATTTCAGATTTAGAGCAGACAAAAATAAGGCAATTGATCCCATTGTTGAAGAGGCCAACAAATTGGGAATAACTGCTCTTGAACTCTCAAAGATTTATACTGACAAATTCCTGAAGGATGCCAAAAAACTCAATATTTTAGATCATGATGTTATGCCAAAAGCATCAGATCACATAGAAGAGATGATCGAAGTGATTAAGATACTGCTAGATAAAGGGTTTGCCTATGAGATAGATGGAAATGTGTATTTTAAAGTTGAAAAATTTGCTGATTACGGGAAATTATCTGGAAATACGTTAGATAAAATGGATCAACTGCTCGAAGCAGTTAGGATATCTGTTGAGACTGACAAGAAAGATAGTGCAGATTTTGCTCTTTGGAAAAAAGCAGAAGACAGAGTTATGTCATGGGAGTCTCCCTGGGGAATGGGAGTTCCTGGATGGCACATAGAGTGTAGTGTCATGTCTATGAAATATCTAGGAGTTTCTTTGGATATTCATGCGGGAGGAGAAGACCTTATATTTCCTCATCATGAGGATGAGATTGCTCAAGCCGAAGCTTTTTCAGGGGAGAAATTTGCCGGGAAATGGGTACATACGAGTTTTCTTTCAGTAGATAAGGAAAAAATGTCACGGTCGAAAGGAAATGTTTTCACTTTGTCTGACGTTGTACAAAAAGGGTTTGCACCTGCTGCTTTCAGATATTTAACATATCAGACACATTATCGAGCGAAGATGAATTTTACATGGGACGGCTTAGACGGAGCTTCAACTGCTTTGCGAAAATTATATGAGATTGCAGGAAAATTACCACAACCTGAGGGGTATGCCAATAAATATGAAGTAGAATTTTTGCATGTTTTGGGACAAGACCTTAACATGCCACGAGCTTTGGCGGTCATGTGGGAAATGATACGGTCTGACGAGAGTGAGGCAGCAAAGGCAGCTGCTTTAAGACGCATGGATGAGGTATTAGGACTTCAGATTTTTGAAACTTCTGAAAAAATGACTGCAATTCCACCTGATGTATTAGAGCTTTCAAACGAACGGGAAAAGTTAAGAAAAGAAGGACGATATATGTTGGCAGATCAGATAAGACACAAGATAGAAAATATGGGTTATGAGATTGATGATCAGAAGAAAGGTCCTCCAAAGATTTTGAGAAAAATCTAAATTCCAACTTCTAACTACTAATTATTATTTTGCCGACGCGCTCGCGACATTAATATGAGATTGCATTTCCTTTGATGGAGGAACGCTTTTGAAATGAATTACCCTGAGAGATGAAAGGAGGTCTTTATCTTTCTTGTCCCAAAATCCAATAGCCAAAACTCTTTCATTGACCGCTAATTTTGAAAAACCAGATTTTGTAAGATCTCCATCGGTTGAAGCCAGACTCGTTTTTGTAGAATTTTGAATATCAACTTTCTTTTTTTCTCCGCGCTCATTTACGACTGTAAGCTGATAATTATCACTGTCAACATCAGAAATTGCCCCTTCAAAATAAACAGGAATCGTGTCAACACTATCAATATCTCGAACCAGTAGTTTTTGTGTTTCCTTATTGTAGAGTCCAATGAATGAATACCTTGAGCCTTTCTCAAGATCAGATATTCCGACAGTTGTTTTTGTACTAAAACTGAACTTTGTCAGTTCGTCCACTTCGAAATGTCTGATATTGCCTTTTATGTCGGTAACCGTTAATTGCATTCCGGAAACATCCTTTAATGTACCTATAATCCCTCTTTTTTCTACAAGGTTGAGCTCAGTTACTTTTTTGGCAACAATATCTTTTATTTTTTGTATTTTTTCAAGCTCAGCACTATCACTTGAGATTTGATTTTGAGAAGGACGGGGGGTAGGAGTAGCAGCAAAAATTTGAGTAGTCATTAGACAGAAGACAAAAGACAGCAGGATAAAAGATGTAAATGTTTTTGTATATTTACTTAGGTATTTCATAATTCTATTACTACTGTCTGTTGTCTGCTAACTACTATTTAGAACTCCTCTGTCGAGTATGTAATCGTTTTGATGTCTAGGGTGGTGCTACCATCAGGTGCTATCGCTCTTGTTACAATTTCATTTGCTCCAGCGTCGATATCAATTGATGTAGAAAAGTTGCCTTCTTGATCCGGTTTTACCTCGATATCTTCCAGATTGCTTGAAATTACTACTATATTCTCAGGGTTAGTTGATCCCTTTACGGAAACAGTCCTTTTTGCAGTTAAAGATTCGTCATTTGGTTCCGATACTCTTACAAATATAGACCCATTTGAAGAAGGAGCAGTTGTAGTTTTTGGTCCGTTTTTAACAACGGGAGTGTCAGATGCTTTTTTTGTGGATTGATATATGAAAAAACCAGCGGAGGTGATAAAAAGACCGGCGATGATTGCGACAATAATTATTATTAAACGTTCTTTCATAGTTATTCTATAAGCAAATCTATTTGGGGGCAGCTTTCGCCCTAATGAATTGGATAAATACGAGGCGACGTAGCTTAGTGATATTAGTAAATTGTATCCATCTTGTCAAGGAAGAGGGTATAGTGGTAAGATGTAACACACAAAATTTATGGAATTGACTTCCCCAACAATCAACACTTTAAAGATTAGCTCAAAGCGTGGGTACATTCTTGTTGATCCCGAAACATCAGAAGATGCGAAGGTGGTAATACTTAGTGATGGGTCTGAGAAAGACATCATCCAGACTCCTGAAAATCTCGTGATATTTGGGCCAGGTGATTTTGAAGGTAGTGGGATACTGATCAAGGGCACCCGACCTGAGACCGAGACGATGTATTCTATTGATACGGGAGATGGAAGAGCGCTTCTCGTTTCTTCAAATTCTATTGCAAAACTCACAGATGTTGAGGAATATGATGCTGTGATTGTGAAAGCAACAGCTTTGGTTGATGAAGCGACGCTGGCAGCACTTTCTTCAAAAAGAGTAGTAGTGTATGGAGATCCCAGTTATATACCTGAGACTCTTATGGCTACCAAGACCAATAAAATAAATCTCAAAAAACAAGAAGAGCTAAGTAGTAACGTAGTATATTTGGAAAAGAAATAAGTAAAAGCACGAAGCACGAATTTCGAAGCACGAGACAAATTTCAAAAATAAAATCTCAAACAATTCTGTTTCGAATTTCGATATTCGAATTTAGAATTTCTTTTTCTACGAAAAAGAAATATGGCAGTTGTTCGAATACCCCCTCATGATGCAGAAGCTGAACAAGCTGTTTTAGGCGCCATCTTGATAGATAAGGACGCTATAATTTCCGTGTCACAACTTATTGATGCTGACCACTTCTATGATGATCGACATAAAGAAATATATGATGCGATGAACACATTGTATGAAGAAAGAAAGCCAATCGACCTTCTGACACTCACAGACTATCTGAAAAAGAAGAAAAAATACGACAAAATTGGCGGGAGTTCATATTTGTCTTCCTTAACTAACGTCGTTCCAACTGCCGCCAATAGCGAATATTATGCAGGAATTATCCGTGAGAAATATGTGAGAAGAAGTCTTATCCAAATCAGCTCAGTGATAACCGAAGATGCATTTACTGAAGACCGCGAGGCTAACGAAATATTGTCAGTAAGCGAACAGCAAATATTTAAGATTTCACAAGAACACGTCAAACAAGGATTTATTCACATCAAAGAGACATTGGCAGAGAGTTTTGATAGGCTTGAGGAGCTGCAAAAAACGGGTGCGGGTCTTCGTGGTGTAGAAACAGGATTTACCGATCTTGACAATCTTCTATCTGGGCTTCAAGCTTCAAATTTAATAATTCTTGCTGCCCGTCCCGGTCAGGGAAAAACTGCATTTGTTATCAATATTGCCCAGCATGTTGCGATCGCAAACAAACAACCTGTCGGTGTTTTTTCGCTTGAGATGAGTAAAGAAGAGTTGGTGGATCGTATGTTGGTATCCCAAAGTGATATAGACGCATGGAAATTAAAAACAGGAAGACTTGGAGAAGAGGATTTTGATAAGCTGTCAGTTGCCATGGGCCAACTTGCTGAAGCTCCAATTTTTATTGATGATACACCTGGACTTTCAATTCCTGAAATGAGAACAAAAGCGAGACGGCTTCAATCCGAACACAATCTAAAACTTCTGGTGGTTGACTACTTGCAGTTGGCCAATCCGGGAAAGAAATTTGAGAATCGTGTCAACGAGGTGAGTTATATATCTCAGTCACTTAAAAACATGGCTAGAGAGCTAAAGATTCCAGTAATTGGTGTATCTCAGCTTTCGCGTGCGGTTGAGCAACGAGGTGGAGGAAAGCCGCAACTTGCTGATCTTCGTGAATCAGGAGCAATTGAGCAAGATGCTGACGTTGTAATGTTTTTGTATTCTGGGGATGAAGAATTTACTTCACAAAGAATTGTAAATGTACTCATTGCAAAGCATAGAAATGGACCTGTTGGTGAAAAAGAATTATTGTTCCGCGGAGACAGGATACGTTTTTATAACGTAGAGCATACCACAAAGGTTTAACCTTTCTTAGCAGCGGGAACTCCAAAAATATTACCCTTAAATAACCTTGAATGTGTGTGCCCTGCAAGAATTGCTGCTCCCGCGACAATACCTGATGCTGGAAGAAGTGCAAGACTCGTCAATCCATCAAAGACACCTGCGTCAACCCCTAAAGAAAGTCCCATTGCAGGCTCTAAAATTTTACTTGCGTCATGTACGTCTGCCGTATCAAGTTGTTTTAGCCCCTCTTGACTTGATTTCCAGGCAATTTTTGCATGGATGAATGGGAGGCCCGAGAATACAGCTTTCATCGTTGGATGGCTGGCCTTATCAAAATGCAGAGCATATCCGACTCCACGAGCGGCCATAGCTTTACTTGGATGAAAAACCTGCGCAGACTCAGTCCAGGGATTGTAGTAGTCAGCTCGAGTCAATTTTCCCATAAGAGATCCTGCAACAGTTGTTGGGATGCCAAGACCCATCCTAAAAAAGAAATTAGTCCTTCTTGGACCCTTAAAAAGACGCTTCATTTGACGCAAAAAAGGGGAGTGTCCCATATAAATTTCAATGTTCCCATGAGTGTTAAGAGGCTTTAATTTACCGCCAAATTTTTCACTCCATTCTTTGTCAGGTCCTTGGAATACGGCCTGCGGGGTGGCAAGCAGGACATTTTTAGGGATTGACCCAACCCGACCTACGGTCGTTTCAACAATTCCACTTTTCTTGTGGATAACATTAATACCGGGATATTCACTCATGAGAATGTTTTTTTTCGTCTGAAAGGTTGTTTTCTATCATCCCGAAGATAAATCCTTGGTGGATAGCCCAACTATAAAAGAGTTCAAATAGACGGATGTTATTATAAGGCATTTTTGAAATATCGTCATGTTCTTTAAGAAGCATTATGAACTGATTGTTTTTTTCATTTTGCATGATGATTGAAATGATGGGGTCAATTTTTTCGATGATGCTTCTACCCTGATCTTTCTCATAGTTTTCCATCCAAACATTTCCCAACTCATTTGTTTTGTTACTTGCAATAAGATTTGATTCGAACGGATCAATCTCTTGAGTGACAAGAAAGAAGAGATACCCCTTTAGTACGAGAGAAGAAAGTCCCAATTCGATATCATCTTGTAGTATTTTAAGATCCTTGACTTGTGAGCTGATCTCCTCATAAGCGATTCTGACAACAATATCAATGCCCTTGCGCACTTCAGGATGAAGATTCTCTAGGAGTTTTTTACGCTCAGAGAGGTCAGAACTACAAAGTGCTACCCATCTTGTCCACGCCGATTTATAATTGTACGAGTCTTTCATATATTTATCATATCAAATATAATTTGGGTGAAACTGATGCGTTGGGCCTGTAAGCAAAGCTTGGCTGTCCCTTCGGGCCTGTGGTTGAACGGTACAATAGTGCATTCGCATTGCATTGGTCGGGGTTCAATTCCCCGCAGGTCCACAAAACAGCTGATTAAATTACTAAATTGAAACACCTTTTTTTCTAAGTTGTGACGTTTTCTTTTTTGAATGAACCTCGCATCTAAATTCTGGGTATTTATCTTTAACTCTATCGTAATTTGACGTTTTGACCAGCCTATATCCACGACACAATTTCCCACAATCTACGCACCTAACGTTATCTTTTATTTCCCAAGAGGAGTCGAGTGATTTTGACGTAAATATAAAACTATCGACCCAGAAAAAAATAAGTCCCCCAATAAAATTTGCAATAGTTGCAGCAATCCAGTCTTCAGAGGTCCCAAACATTGAAGGTGAGTGCTTAAACCAAGCAACAATGGGAGCAAGTAGTGGAGTTGATAGCTGCCAGCGGATGAGATAGAGAGCGTAGCGTTTGAAGTTAATCTTTCTAATCAATCTATTCATGATCGAATTCACCAGCTTTTCTTCTATCGTCAATAAATTTTAAAACTTTAGGATACTCTTTGTCTAAATCAATTTTGTAGTAGGATGCGATATTGAAAATTTCAAATAAAACATCGCATACCGAGTCAACAAGCTCCGATTTTTTTCTTTTTTTAGACTTAAAACCTTCACTGGTTTGAATAGCGTTTCCCAATTCCCCAACTTCTTCAACAAGCTCCATAAAGCGGTTGTGAATAGTCCACTTATCGTTGTCTGGCATTTGAGAAGTGACTATCTTAGTTTCCTCTTTTAATTCGTTTAAACTTTTCTTCATTCTTCTTTTAATTGATAACTTTTAGCTTTTATGGTGTGCCGCGGGAGGGACTCGAACCCTCATGACCGAAATTGATCATTAGTTTTTGAGACTAACCTGTATACCATTCCAGCACCGCGGCGTTGTTTTTTGAACTCATATATTATATACTTTAGACCGCTTGCCCGCAATAAAATGACGAAAAGTAAAACTCCGGACGTACGGCTTTCAAAAAATATTACACCAACCCACTACGAAATTTTTCTGGCGCCTGACTTGGATAATTTTATTTTCGAGGGTGAGGAGACCATTTCTGTTAATGTCTTAAAACCTACGAAAGAGATCACACTTCACAGCGCAGAGATTGAAGTCCTTCAAGTTTCGGTTGCCAAACAAACAGCAAGCAGAATCACATATAACAAAAAGGCAGAGACTGTGACATTTACATTTGCAAATCCAATAAAAACAGGAAATACAAAAATAACAATCAAATTTACAGGAATTCTAAATGACAAGATGCGTGGATTTTACAGAAGCCGATATGAGCACGATGGTAAGACGTATCACATGGGAGTAACCCAATTTGAATCAACAGATGCTCGTCGTGCATTTCCAAATTTTGATGAGCCGGCTCACAAAGCAACTTTTGAAGTCTCACTCAAAGTCCCATCTGACAGGACAGTCATCTCAAATACCATCGAAACTGAAATTCTAGAGCACAATGGGGGATTTAAGACCGTAAAATTTGCGCCAACTCCGAAAATGTCTAGCTATTTACTCGCATTTATCATCGGTCATTTTGAATATATTGAGAAAAAAACAAAAGAAGGAGTATTGGTTCGGGTATTTGTCACTCCTGGTAAAAAAGAGCAGGCAAAATTTGCTTTGGATGTGGCAGCAAGACTCATGACTTTTTACCATGATTATTTCGGTATCGCTTATCCAATCTCCACAATGGATCTTGTAGCAATTCCTGATTTTGCAAATGGGGCAATGGAGAATTGGGGAGCAGTTACATACCGCGAAACTGCACTGCTTGTTGATCCGGAGAATTCATCTCTTATTACAAAGCAATGGGTGGCACTTATTATCGCCCATGAATTGGCTCATCAGTGGTTTGGTAATTTAGTAACGATGGAATGGTGGACACACTTGTGGCTCAATGAAGGATTTGCTTCTTTCATGGAGTATTTGGCTGTAGACAAACTATTTCCTAAATGGAATATATGGACCCAATTCGTCTATACAGAACAGGCCAAAGCACTCTCATTAGACGGGCTTGAAAACACCCACCCGATTGAAGTACCTGTCCATCATCCTGGGGAAATAAGCGAGATCTTTGATGCAGTTTCCTACTCTAAAGGTGCGTCAGTAATTCGCATGATAGAAAGCTACGTAGGAGAGCGCAATTTCCAGAAAGGTCTTAATAGGTATCTCAAGACTCATAAGTATAGTAATGCCTCAACATCTGATTTATGGAATGCATTGCAGAAAGTCTCAGGCAAACCTGTTGGTAAAATCATGAAGAACTGGACTTCACAATCGGGGTATCCCGTCGTGACCGTTGAGAAAAAGAACGGTAAATTAACACTTACTCAAGAGAGATTTTATTCGAGTCCGCTTGTAAAAAAGAGAGAAAATGCATCGTGGTTAATTCCGTTGTCTATACTTACTGACAATAAGAAAAATCCCGTGACAACGCTTGTTGATAAAAAGTCAGTAGTACTTCCTGGTTTTTCAAATACAAATTGGCTTAAAGCAAATGCAGATGATACTAGTTTTGTTAGAATTCGCTACGCCGATGAATTACTTAATGCCATCGAGCTACCGATCCAAAAAGGAGATACACGACTCAACGAAGAATCACGGTTTGCTATAGTCAGAGACGCTTTTGCTCTTTCTGAGGCAGGATATATTCCAACAAGAGAGGCTTTAGATCTTTTGACCGGATATAAAAATGAAAAAGGGTATATCGTCTGGTCAGAAATAATTTCCCATCTTTTTGAAATTAAATTTTTGCTTCATGGATCAGACTGTTACGAATCTTTCACTGAATTTGGAAGGCAACTACTTTCGCCAATCGTTTCCCATGTGGGGTGGAGCAAGAAAAAAGGAGAGTCTCATCAACACACTCTTCTTCGAAGTGCTGCCACCTTTGCATACGGTTCTTTTGAAGATAAGCAAACAATAAAAAAAGCACGAGAAATGTTTGAAAAAATGAACAAAGGATTAAAAATCGATTCAGATATAAAATCATTAGTTTTTTCACTCGTTGCTGAAAATGGAGGACAAAAAGAGTTTGATAAATTTGTGAAAATCTATAAGACTGCACCGTCTGAAGAGGAAAAAGATAGAGCACTGAGAGCTTTATGCTCTTTTAAAAATGAGGAATTCTTGCAAAAAACGCTTATTTTGGCTTTCTCAAAAGATGTGAGAGCCCAAGACGCTTTCAAAGCAGTAAATCTTATGTCTCTTAACCCACATGCAATCGGCATAGCATGGGAATTTGTGACTTCTCACTGGAAGGATCTGGAAGAAAGGTTTGCCGGTGGACATCTGTTCTCTAGATTTATCTTGCCGTTCTCTAAATTTGCAACAGACAAAAAAGCAGACACCGTTGAAAAGTTCTTCGTAAAAAACAAATCAGAAGGTATTGAGCGAACAGTTGCCCAAACTGTCGAGAAGATCCACACAAATGCCCAGCTTTTGAGAAGAGATAAAAAAGGCATCGAAAAATTCCTAAAGGGAGTTCTTTAGTGGAAGATTTAGCTTAAAACTGGTACAATAAGACCCTTACAATTTTTTAATTGAACTATGATTTCAGTAACAGATTTAAAACAAGGTATCGCCTATGAAGAAGATGGACAAATCCTTCAGGTCATGTCGTACGAACATATAAAGATGGGGCGGGGGAGTGCGAATATTAAGGTCAAGGTTAGGAATTTACTCAATGGGGCAACTCTTGAAAAAAGCTACATAAATGGCGCCATGATAAAAGATATATATCTTGAGAGCCGCCAGTTGCAATTTCTATATAAAGATGGAGCAGGAGCACATTTTATGGACCCTAGGACATACGAGCAAGTCGATGTACCGTTGAAAAGTTTGATAGGACACGAATTCCTAATAGAGGGCAATGAAGCTATCGTCCAAATGAATGATGGGAAAGCTCTTTCGTTACAGCTTCCACCAAAAGTCACACTGAAGGTTATTGATACGGCGCCGGGCGTGAAGGGTAATAGTGCTTCAAATGTATATAAAGATGCAGAACTTGAGAATGGCATTAAGGCTCGTGTTCCACTTTTTATTAATTCCGGGGATAGTATTGTTGTAGACACTAGAGATGGAAGTTATACTAAGAGAGCATAGATAGTTCTTGGTATGTCCAAAAAGTTTTCGCAAGCTAACAATCTTCTCAGCCCACTTTTCCGTCCTCAATTCGTAGTATTTTCGTTGTCGGTTATTTTTTCCCAGATTGCTTCAAATATGTTAACGATTGTTCTGATCGTTATTACCTATAACTTAACACATTCAAATTTTGCTGTTTCGATACTTGTTATGACATTTCTTATACCGCAAGTGCTTTTCAGTTTTTTGGGAGGAATTATTGCCGATGCTAAAAACAAAAGAAAAATACTGATATTTGGGAATGTTTCCCGCGCCCTCATTCTTGTCCTTTTCTTTTTTGTTAAAGACACCTTAGTATTTATCTATAGTTTTCAATTGGCAATTGCACTGGTGACACAATTCTATATTCCAGCCGAAGCCCCAATCATTCCTCATTTGGTCAAACGTGATCAGCTGTTGTCGGCTAATGCAATCTTTGGTGTATGTCTATTTGGATCAATTCTTATTGGATATGTTATTGCTGGACCTGCGATGAGAATTTTTCCCGGAGGGGGAATATTTTTGTTCATCGCTGCACTTTTTGCCATAGCATATATCTGCGTCCAGTTGATGCCTGATGTAGCCCCATCAGTTAGAAAGTTGAGGACGGAAAAAACGATCGCTGCAAACGTTTTTCATTTATATAGACTCGTTGGGAAAGAATTTCGTGAAGTAATAAAAATTTTAAGAAGCAAAAATAATGTTACCAGTTCACTTCTTTTCCTCGCGCTTTCTCAAGTTATCATTTTAGTTTTGGCAACGCTTGTTCCTGATTATGCACAAAAAACCTTGCACGTCAGCGCAGAAGATATATCTCTCGTTATTTTTGCACCTGCAGCGCTTGGGACTTTATTATCAGCGCTTGTGATTGGGAGCAAATTCGCCCATGCGAATAAAGAAAAGGTTATTAGTTTTGGAATATTTCTTTCCAGTATCATTCTTTTTTTGTTTGGGGTGATTGATCAGCAGAAATATTTTAACCTCGTTTTCCTTTCATTGGGAATCACATTTTTAGCAGGTGTTGCCAATTCCTGCATATTTGTTCCGGCGCAGACCATAGTACAAACTCATATTAGCAGGAAATCTTTATCAAAAGTGTACGGATTGTTATTTGTCGTTGTTGGTATTTTTGCTTTTATTCCTATTATTCTTGCCGGGGTATTTGCAGATGTGCTGGGAGTTAGGGCAGTGCTCATTGGGATGGGCATTTTGTTGTTATTGTTAGGTTTAGCAAAAGTCTTTTTGTTCAAAAAGAAAGAAACATTGTTATCCAAATTTAGCTAAATCTATGTATTTACTTTTTTATATTTTAGGAATATTTTTGTCACTTTTCATTCTTTATGCAGTGTCTAGGCATGATTTTGTTTTACTTCGTCAAAGTATCTCGTTGCGTCAGGTGTATGACAATGTTTTCATAAGTCTATTCGTATTTTTTGTTCTATCGCGTATTGCATTCTCGTTTTATGTCGGATCATTGCAAATTCTAAATCCATTGCGGTTTTTCTACCTGACAAAATATTGGGGGATTGTGCCATACATTGGGTTTGCCGGGATGATAATAGCTCTTCTGCTTCTTTTTAGAAAAAAGAAAAACAAGTTAAGGATTATTGACATATATCTTATGTCTTTTTCGCCAATAATACTGTTTGACATACTTTTACAAAGCAACAGTGGTGTTTTTCTCATCATAAAAATAATTGCTACGGTTGTCTTACTCGGATTTTATGGATGGTTTATAAAAATTCATAATAAATATACAACGAAAGATGGATTTATAACATTTCTTACCATCATTACATATTCACTCGTAAATCTCGCTTTTTCATTTGCCTCGTATGGAATATTTTCTCAAAAATATCTTTGGTACAATGCAATACTTACCATATCAACATTGGTATCATTTGTATTGCTGTTCTTAGTCCAAAGAGACACATTTAACAAACAGTAAAATGGATCACAAAATCCCCCAAGTAATTTTCCAAGACAATAATTTTGTGGTTATTAACAAGCCAGCGGGGATGATCGTAAATAACGCAGACACATCGCGTGATGAATATACAGTTCAGGATTGGATTTTAGAAAAGCAGGAGACAGGGGACAGGGGACAGGGGACAGATACTGAATTTGAGAAGAGGGGAGGGATAGTGCACAGACTCGATAAAGAAACTAGTGGCGCTTTGATCGTTGCTCTAAATAGTAACAGTTTTGATTTTATACAAAAACAATTTAAAGACAGAATCGTCAAAAAAGAATATCTTGCTCTTGTGCATGGGAAATTAGTGTCGGAGGGTGAGATTAATGTTCCGATTGGAAGACTACCCTGGAACCGTATGCGTTTTGGTGTAATCCCTCAGGGAAGGGAGTCATACACAAAATTTAAAACCATCTCACACAAAAAATTAAAGGATGGAAAGACGGTTGAAGAATTAAGTTTTGTAGAAGTTTATCCTCAAACAGGAAGAACACATCAAATCCGCGTTCATATGCAGTATGCTGGTCACCCAATCTATGCAGACAGCCTCTATGCAGGTAGAAAGACATTTGCACGAGACAGAAAGCATTTATGGAGACATTTCCTGCACGCATCAACGATATCATTTATCAGTCCTACGACTGAAAAAAAAGTGACGTTTGTAGTTCCATTAACCTCAGAATTAGTTGATTTTTTAGGTCAACTCACCTAAACTTGATTGAAAGCTAGCAGCTACTATTTACTAGCTATTAGCTTCTGACTTTTAACTAATAAATTATGCATGCTTCATTTATCAACGAGATAATTATTCTTGTTATAGCAGCCTTTATTGGAGGATTTGCTGCAAGGACCGTAAAGCTTCCTCCCGTTGTTGGCTATCTTGTTAGTGGAATAATTTTCGGAGTTGTTGGAAAGGGTTTTATCCCCTCATACGAGAGTCTTTTTTCTTTGTCACAGGTTGGAGTTTCCCTTCTTTTATTTACTCTTGGCTTTGAAATTTCATTTTCGACTCTTATGCGAGTCAATAAAAAAATTGTTTTAGCATCCATTTTTCAGATACTTATAACAAGTGCTTTAGTCTTTCCGATACTACTTCTCTTTCATTTTAGTTTACAAATAGCGGTATTATTTGCTGTATTGTTCTCTTTTTCATCAACTGCTGTAATTCTAAAAATCTTGGAAGAGAAAGGTATGGTTTCAAATTTCCCTGGGAATAACGTATTTATAATTCTGCTTATTCAAGACCTTTTTATCGTGCCAGTAATATTTCTTATTCCATTACTTTTTAATGCGCATTTTAGATTTCCCGATACCGTTATTACTTTTATTGTAACGTCTATAAAACCTCTTATAGCCTTTATTGCTATGTACATTATTAGTCGCGTTTTTCTTTCAAAATTATTCCATATACTATTCAGATATCCACAACAAGAACTGACAATACTTGCAACAATCTTTACTGCTGTTGTTTCTGTGGGGATTCTGACAATTGCAGGTCTTCCTCAAACCATTGCTGCTTTTTTTGCCGGAATATTGATATCAGAAGAGGGGAAAAATCTAGCACCATTGGCATCCATAAAACCCTTAAGAGATATTTTGCTTGTTCTCTTCTTTGTTATGATAGGAATGCTTGTTAATGGAGAAACATTATTATGGTCATTACCCGTTGTTATTGTTACAACAATACTTATTCTCACCGTTAAGTTTTTTGTTGCATTCTTTATTTTACGTTTCTTTAAATTCTTGCCAAGTGCTAATATTTTTATTTCATCTAATTTAAGCAATATCGGTGAGTTTGCTGTTGTAGTTGCCCAAATAGCTTTTGTTTCCCATTTTATAACTGCTCAAAATTATGAGAATTTGCTCGCTATATTTATTACTTCTCTTATACTGATACCGGTTGTTAACTGGACAACTAAGTCGATTTTTGAAAAATATAAAAATACGAAATTCGTGAAGAAATTCATGGGCGATTCGCATTATTATATGAGATCAACATATGAAAAAATTGAGAACCACGTAATTATATTGGGACATGGAAGGGTGGGGAGGGAGGTTCGGAACCTTTTAGATATGGGGGAGATAGAATACGTAGTGATAGATTTTGATAGGAGAATTATAGATGAACTTTCTAAGAACATGAAAAATGGGCTGTATGGTGACCCAACGGATAGTGATGTGTTGAAAAGCGCCGGAATAAAAACGGCTAAAATTTTAGTTGTAGCACTGCCTGACAGTTATTCGCAGAAGGTCATTATCAAAACTGCACTTGATCTAAACCCTAAGCTTACTGTTCTTTGTAGATCCCACATCGATGAAGATAAGTATGAACTGGTAAATCTAGGAGTAAATACAATTGTCATCCCGGAATTTGAGGCAGGTCTTCGAATTGGAAAGAAAGTGCTTGAGCTGTTAGGATTTTCAGAAAAAAATACGATTGAACTACTCAGAAAACTCCGTAAATTTCACTTTGTGCACTAATTATGTTCCAAGAAAAAATAGCTAGTTTTTTTTACCTTAAGATTTTTATACTTGCTGTTATCCTGCTAATAATAGGATCTATTATTTTTAGGGTCGGTAACGAAATTCTTCAGTCCTCATTTAGGAATAATTCTTTTTCGCTCCTTATCGTTGCAAAGGATTCAAAAATCATATTCGTTGATAGAGCGAGTAAATCAGCTCTATTTTTGGCTATCGGTGACATACGAAGCTTTGTAAAAGGAAAAGGGCCTGTCGAGTCCTCTATCGCACTTGGCATACCTATAAACGCCATGATATTTGACAATAAGCCTCCCGTAAACCTTAAGGAGTTTGCTTCTTCCACAAACGTTTCCCGGCTCGTATTTGGAGGTGATAATCTGGTTTTTAAAAATATTGATAAATACGACATTTATAAATTGGCAAATGCTGTAAATGGTTCGTTGTCTGACAACACTCACGAAATCAGGATCAATATTTTTAATCAGGATCAGATGAAAGAAAAAGTAGGTGATCTTTTTAAAGACTCTGTGATTAATAATATGGAATATACAATTGAAGTAGAGAATGGAACATCAATAGACGGCCTTGGAACTGAAGTGGCAGGAATCCTCACAAGACTGGGCTACAATGTAATTGCTGTCAGAACCAGCACTAAGAATTCTAATTCCTTTATAGCCTATCCTGGTAAGCCTGACAGCTATATGAACTCATTATCTGGATTATTGGGATTTCCTGTAAAAAAAGAGAAGGTATCCCAGTCAGCAGATGTTACCGTTTTTTTGGGAGACGATTTGGATTCGATGCTCAGTTTCTGATATATTCTAGATATGTTTATCGTTATGGTTTCTGTCATGCTTATTGTTTCGTTTCTTCTTGCTTTATTATCTTTGAGAAAAGAACTCAAAAAACCAAAAAAAGAAATACATGCAGTCCATAAAGAATTACAGCATGAGAAAGTTTTGTATGTAAGAGACTAGGTTAGGAAAAAGAAGACTGATTGGTGTATTTCTTCGCTCTTTTGGTTTCTTTAATAAAAACAGTAACATTTTTATCATCAACGCCCTTGATACACGCTTGATATTCATTTCCACCTTTCATAAATCCAATGAGTCGTATACCTACGTTGTCAGGGAGCATTCCTATAAACGTTTTATCGGATGTTAACGCAAAAATCTTTGATCTTTTAATGATTAGTTGTATGTCATCTCCATGCTGAAGACTCATAAGGGTCTTTTTATCGGCAACATTTGTCAGATCAACGGTTTTGGTTTTACCTGCCTCTTGAATGAATACATTGTCCATATGGTTGATGTGGGATGATGATGCTACACCGTTTTTCTGTTGTGAAAGAGCCATAAGTTTTCTTAAATTCTTTGTAGCTATGGGATTAGTACTATCAAGATCTATAATGGCGTTGTAGGTCTCCTTTGCATCAACGAAATTTCCTGACTGCATGTAGGCATATGCTAGCCTTTTAAGTGAGTCGATATCTTTTGGGGATTCTGTCAGAATCTCTTTATTTATTAGGATTGCTTCTTCCCAATTATTTTCGAGAGCTAATTTTATTGCGTTATCTTTGAGGTTAGGCATCAGAATTTTTGATTGTCCCATTGTAGAGAAATTAAAAAAAATTGTCAAGAAACGATTAGTGGTATTCTTGTTTTTGAATAGATAAACACCTATAATAACTAATCACTAATTACTAATCACAACACTATGTCAGGCCATTCAAAGTGGGATACAATCAAACGTCAAAAAGGAGCAAATGATGCTAAGCGTGGTCAACTTTTTACTAAATTGGCCAATGCAATTACTATTGCTGTTAAGCAGGGTGGTGGTAACACTGATCCAGGATTCAATGCAACTCTTCGATTTGCCATAGACAAAGCAAAAGGTGCGAATATGCCTAAGGATAGCATAGAGAGAGCAGTTGTAAAAGGGAGTGGTGGAGCCGGCGGAGTTGAACTATTTGAGGTACTGTATGAAGGATTTGCACAGGGTGGAGTAGGATTACTTGTTGAGGCAGTTACAGATAAAAAACAAAGAACGGTAGCTGAGGTCAAAAACATAATGGAAAAAAATGGCGGAACGATGGCGGGACAAGGAGCAGTAAGTTATTTATTCCAGAAGTCAGGCGAAATTATTGTTTCAAAAAATGGTAAATCATCTGATGAGATACTATCAATTGCTCTTGATAATAATATTTCCGATTTTGAAGAGGAAGATGAAGTAGCGATACTATATTGTGAACCACAAGCCTTAACAACTGCCCGCCAAGCAATAGAGGGAAGTGGGCTTACTGTTGAGGAGGCATCTCTTGTGTATAAGCCAAATTCTAAGATGAGTGTTTCGCCTCAGATTGAAGAAAAAGTTGTACAATTAATAGAGAAAATTGAAGAATTGGATGACGTACAAAAGGTCTACACGAATTTGGAGTATAGTTCTTAGTTTATGATTATCTTCGGAATTGATCCTGGTACTAACCGGACAGGGTGGGGTGTTATTACAAAAAAACCCCGCAAAAATGATGAACTCCATATAAAATATGTAGGCCACGGCTGTATAGTCACAGAAAAGATCAACACAATGCCCGAGAGATTGCTTCTCCTGCACACCAACCTCAACGCTTTGGTTCAAAAACATAAGCCGAATTGTTTGATTGTCGAGAATATATTTTTTGGTCGAAATGTTAAGACTGCGATATCGGTAAGTCAGGCCCGTGGCGTTATCATGCTGACCGCTGCATTATTTGATCTACCTGTTTTTGAATATACTCCTAGTACTGTGAAATTAAGTCTTACAGGGAGTGGGAAGACTGAAAAGAAAGGAGTGCAAGAGACTGTGAGAACTCTTCTTAATCTCGATGAGACAAAACTCGCCTTTAACGGTAAAAAAGACAAGGATTTTGACGATAGTGCCGATGCTCTTGCTATAGCTCTTCATCATGCAATGAAAATCGTTTAAGGCGTATGAATACACTTCTCAAGCTCGTACAACTCAACAAGCGTCAGAAATTTGTTATCGCAGTTTTACTTTTATCAGCAGGAGTTTTTTTGAGCGAATATTTTAGCGGAGTAAAGCTGCTTGTTGCGTCGCTGGGAATAGCTGTTGCTACTGTTTTGATGCTTCTTTTTATCCTGAGGAAGGATATCAAGGGGACATTTGTTGCGCCAACTCTTGTTCTGCCATTTTTCTATACGATTGCCTTTCCTTTTTTCTATACTCTGGTTCCAACACGCCTAATTAGTCGGCTTATCATAACTATCATCTATGCATTTGGTTTGTACTCATTATTTTTGACACAAAATATCTTCGCTGTTTCTGGTATTCGCACAATAAATCTGCTCCGGAGTGCGAGGATAGTAGCATTTGTCATAACGCTTCTGGTGTTTTATTTTCTGGTAAATTTTATATTTTCACTACGGCTTCCAGTTCTTTTAACGCCACTTGTTATCCTGCCGTTATCATTTTTGATGAATATTCAGTCATTGTGGACCTACAGTTTGGATACAACCCAAGTGAAGGCTATAGCGCTTTTCTCAGCGGCAATTGCTATATCAATACTACAGCTATCCTATGTACTCGTTTTGTGGCCTGTTAACGCTTCAGTGTATTCACTTTTTTTGACTGGAATATTCTACACCTATTCGGGGCTTTGCCATGCATGGCTAGAGAGACGACTCTTTAAAGGAATACTTTGGGAGTATGTGTGGGTGGGCTTTATATCCGTATTATTTCTCGTTATATTCTCTAAATGGGGAGTCTAGAAAGCAAATTTTGAGGCTATTTGAAGCTAAAAATAACTCTATAGTATCCCATAGTTATTAACTCAAGTTCATCAGATGTATTCATTATTTATCTATTTAGCAATTTAACTAGTTTTATTATTAGCGTCTAATGGCTAGTAGCTAATAACCAATAAACCAGAGTGGTGTGGTGATAAAGTGGAATAGCAGGTTCAAATGATATAGTTAGATATAGTAGTGTGGTATCCTATAATTATTCCATAGTATCCCATAATAAAGATATACCAGTAGGGTGTTCTATGAAGCTGCATAAGATCAGCCAGCTTCACAGCAAAACACTGCCCAGTTTTTTGCTGATAATTATTTTAAAATAGGAATAGCTTGAGTCCCATCTCTTATCTTCTCCTTCAACAGGTTAATTATATATAATAAAACACACACATTTTGCCTCAAAAAGTGAAGTTTGGATTGATTCTACAACATAAATGGCGACATGAAGGGTGAATGTGGATAAGCCGTTTCACGGCTTTCTGCGATAACTTTTCACGGTTTTGAGGCTACTAATCAATTGTTAGCCTCAACGATGGAGGAGGAGATACGAAAAAAAATCGAAAAAAGCCTCATTTTGAGGCTAAATCCTCCCAAAATTGGCCTCAATTAGACTTATATGCACTGATCATGAGGTAAGAGGACTGCCGTACGCCTCGAAAGTAGTGATATTTGAAGCTAAATGGAAGTTAACAAATTTCTGCAATTATTGACGCTCGCACGAGAACGAGGCTACGGTTTCTCCTCCGTCGAAACTTTTGGAGTGTGCCTATCAATTATGTCGCACAATAATACTTTTACGACATAGAAATGATATTTGAGGCTAAGCAACATTTTGGCTCTAAGGTATCTGTGCATGTTAAATTGTTGTTACGTCTTGTATTACAGAGAAATTCACCCCTACAGCGTTTCATGCGCTCTTTTGCACGGGCTTATCTATGCCTGCACACTACTCTACTATGGGATGTTGCTAGAGTATTCGAAAATACAGGAAAAGATTTTTTTGCTGTTGTCTATTGTCTAATGACTCGTGGCTACTAAAAGTAGACGACCATATAGTGCTCTCGTATATTTTAGGGGCCTAAAATCGCATCCTGGAGGGGATAAAGTGAGGCTGACTAACCTTGAAGGAAACGTCCCATTGCATGCGCCATAACTTCGATTTCTATGCTGCTTGGAGTTTTATTTGCGGTATTTGCTGGCATAGAATCAGAAAGGATGTTGCCATCTGTTACTAGTGTGCCGTCCGCATTATTATGGGTTACGTTGGAAGAGGGTGGTTGTTCAAGAAATGGCCCATCCAAACGAACGCTTTCACCAGCTTCCATGGCAGTAAAAATTGTTTCTTTGGATGATGGGTTCAATATTCCTCTTAGTTTTTCAAACATATAACTGGATTATATGATTTGAAGCGAAAATAAGCAAATCAGGAACTGTTTGTTGTTATGTCGTATAATGTTAACAATGTCTCCTTTGGATAAACAAATAAATATTTTCTTGGAATATTTGGAAATTGAAAAAAATGCTTCTAAGCTTACTATTCGTAACTACAGATTCTATCTCAAACGTTTTTCTGAATGGCTAGCCTCAAATCAGCCTCAAATCACCCTCAAAAAAATCAGTATCGACGTCATTCGTAAATACAGAATCTGGCTATCTTATTACGTGGATGATAGGGGAATGACTCTCATGCGCGTTACTCAAAGTTATCACATTATTGCGCTCCGCTCTTTCTTGCGGTTTTGTGTAAGAAATGATATAGATACGCTTTCTCCTGAAAAAATAGATTTACCTAAGGGCGAAAGCAAAAGCCTTAAGTTTTTAGGACGGGATCACCTTAGAGAGCTCATGAATGCTGTGGATATTTCGTCGGAAAAAGGGTTGAGGGATCGGGCAATTTTGGAACTACTCTTCTCTACCGGTCTTCGTGTCAGCGAACTTTGTAGACTAAATCGTGATCAAATGAATTTTAAAACACAGGAATTTGGAGTCATAGGGAAGGGTGGACGAGCCCGGGTTGTATTTTTATCTGATGCTGCTATTTTTTGGCTTACTAAGTATTTTGATGCTCGTGAGGATAACTTCCAGCCTATCTTTATACGGTACGCAAAAGGGGTAGATCCAATAAATCAGGGTGAAAGAATGAGGCTCACTCCCCGCTCAATAGAACGGATTGTTGAAAAATATGTAAGGATAGCAAAGCTGCCGATAAAAATAAGCCCGCATGGTCTTCGTCATAGTTTTGCGACAGACCTATTATATAATGGAGCTGATTTGAGGTCTGTGCAGGAGATGTTGGGTCATAAAAATATCAGCACTACGCAGATATACACTCACGTAACAAATCCTCAGCTTAAGAACGTTCATCAGAAATTTCATGGTGGTAATAAACGTTCATGAACGCTTGGCTACGCTAAGCAGAGCTTGGCTACGCTAAGCAGAGCTTGGCGCAAACTTCGTTTACGCTAAGCGCTTAAACAGCACTTGGCTACGCTAAAGATAAAACACCAATCTGTGTTAGTATTGTTTAGAATATGGAAACATCTCAAGAGTCGTTATCAGCAACAGATCCATCCACTGTGCCCGAATCACAAAAAGGACTAGCAAGGGCATTTATCCCCCTGCTTACTTCCGCTGCGCTTCTAATGGGGGGCGTAAATGAGGCTCATTCAGCGGACTTAATAGGTGATCAGACGGATCAAACCTCAGATCACGTGTTGTCTCTTTCACAAGAAGAACTTTCTGAGGTCCAGAAACAAGGACTTCCATATCGTATTACCATCCCGCAAATTGCTGGTGGTGAGAATAATATCAACTCAGGATTTAATACTCAGCACTTAGGGTATGACAGTGAAAATATTGGTTATGCGAAGCTACCTGAATTTAAGAAGCAAATAGACTTCATTAGTGAAAACGACCAAACTGAGGTACGGTTTGGTATTCCCCGATGGGAAGTCGCTAGTCTGACGCAGGACAAAAAACATGTCCAATGGAATGAAGAGCAGCTGAAATATTTTAAAGAAGCCTCACTCTATGCCCAGTCTAAGGGACTTGAAATTTTTTTTGTTACTACCCCACCCGAAGTACCAGACGATTTTGATTTCGAGACGTACTTGAGTATTACTAAAGAATACTATACTCGTATTGCACAGGAGTTTACCGGAGTTACATTGCAACCGGGTAATGAGTATGATGTTCATAATGTTCTAAACTATGGAACATTTGACCAAGAGATAACCGAGGATCAACTGAATTTATATGAGAGATGGCTTGATGCAGCCTCGTCTGCGATTCGGGGTGTTAATCCTGCAATTCAAATTACCCAAAGTTTGTCTGGTTACCCCATGAATCAACAAACCATTGAAAGATGGAAGCGCGTCGATGGACACATAGGGAAATACGTAGATAGTTATTCTCTAGATACGTATCCTAAAAACGTAGAAAGTGCGAAAGCACTCCCCTCTTTAGTAAATGCATTTGGTGATTTTGTTCATCAACGAGATAAAGACATTGGTATTCTGGTAGCTGAGGTGGGATTGCCGACGACAGAGGGAGTATATACCGAAGAACAGCAAGGGGATGTTTTGACGGCAGCTAGCATTGCGTACAAAGAAGCCGGAATAAAATTCCTTCCTTATCAGTTAAAGGATGAACCGAATCAAAAGTCAGATAAAACTCTTTTTGAAAGAATTGAGGAAAAATTTGGTATATTTAGGGCTGATGGTAGCAAAAAGCCAGCAGCTGACAGTGTTGTTGATGCCCTCAAAAAAGAAAATCCTTAGTTAATTTTAGGGGTCGGACCCTTACCATTATTGAACTTGTTTTTGAGCTGTTTTTATAATAGGGGTCGGACCCCTAAAAAGTTGTATAATTACAATATGAACAATGATGTGAGAGGACTACTAATCCAGGCAGAACAGGCGCGGGAACGTGGCGATTTTAAAAGATCTTTAGAGCTTTTGTCTGACGCTGTCACAGCTACCTTTGACGAACGCAAATACGAAAAGTTGGTTGATATTACTGCGTCCGAAGCACTCGTGTATAGACATCTTTTTGCATCTACCGGCGTGAGGGATTATCTCGTTTTGGCAAAACATAGTGGCCTGGCTTCTGTCGAACTTGCAAGGGTACAAAATGACCCATCAATATTAGGGGTGGCATTTTATAACTTCGGTAAGGTGTTGGAAAGTATGGGAGAAGATGATGAGGCTTTAATAAACTATAGAAATGCTCTAGATCAAAATATTGACCGGCCAGCAATGACTGCTGAGATGCAAACCCGTCTTGCAGTTTTGGAGTTTAAAAAAGGTGACGTATCGGCAATGGACCGGTTTGAGTCTGCCCTGTCTGAGCTAAAATCTTCAGAGGACAAGGATAACTACGCAAAAGCAGTATGGGAGTCAGGAGCCTATATGCACATGGCAGAAGCTTTACTTTCAAAGGATAAAGAAAAAGCAAAACAGCTTCTTTCAGAAGCCGGAAAAGTTATTGCCTCTGATATGCGTTTGAAATTAAGAAAAAGACAATTAGAAAAGTTAAGATCCAGACTGGACGTTGTTTCCTAAACCTGTCCTCTTTGCTTACTTTCTGTTTTTTCCGAAATTAATATTCACGGCTCGTCCATTTACTCCAATTCCAACATGAGTCCATGATCCATCGAGTTGATTGCCATCATGGGATGCATCTGCCCCAAATATACTTTTGACTATCCTTTCAGAATTCATGGGTCCTGAAAGATAGGCGGAATTTTCACCAAGAGAATTAAATCCAGAAATATCAAACCCACCATTGTTCATAAAATTAGTAAATCCTGCATGAGAATCAAGGGATCCGTTCTTTGAGAAAAGATCTGCCCTGCCCTGTGCATAGTCTCCAAGTTTTTGGTCCCATGTAAGATTACCGATGCCATGGCTTCCTCTGTAAGAGTTTAAAGCATTGAGAAGTTCTTGAGGGGTTGACATCCTATCGTCATTAATGAGGTTGCTGACCTTCCATGTAACGTCATTTATTTTTTGTGCAGTGTATTGGGCAGTGTTGCCTCCTTGTGGAATTTCTGTTTTTGTTGGAGTTGGTTTTGACTGGGTGGGGATTGGAATTTGGGTAGGTGTTGGTGTAGGGACTGGAGAACTTGTCGGTATCAAACTTATCTCAACAACGGGACTTATAAGAGTAGTAGTTTTTTCGACCTTCGCAATTTGAGTGCCCAGCACACTCTCACCTCGCACGTCTTTTACGAAAAGATAAGAGCTCAACCCAACGGTTATTAGAATGCACGAGAAGAGAATACTTGCGATGAGGAAAACGGGGAAGCGTTTTTTTCGAAGTCTTTTGGCAAGAAGTTTATAAAGTTTTTTAACTTTTTGAGCTATCACTAATACAGACCACTATACAAAAAAATACTGGACGGGTCAATGGGATTGGAGCGTCTATTTAAGATATTTTGCAAAAAAAGCAACAGAACGACTCATGGCAAGTCCAAAGCCTTGCGAGATATTATGGTCGGAGCCTTCGTAAGTGTATAGTTCTATTGTCTTTCCTTTCGATACGAGGCGGTCATATAATCTTTGCGAAAGTGTCGAAGGGACTGTTTCATCAGACAGCCCGTGATGTAGTTGAATAGGAGCCGTAATGTCATCAGTATAAGTTGTTGCTGATA
This sequence comes from uncultured Gammaproteobacteria bacterium, assembly GCA_964504535.1. GTDB lineage: Bacteria > Patescibacteriota > Microgenomatia > Levybacterales > GWA1-39-11 > JAUSNA01. The sequence continues at coordinate 75,079 of CAZDED010000003.1, read as the reverse complement.
TTGCATTCCAGAACTCACTGTCTGATGGATTGCCGTACTGCTTTATGAAATTCTGACGGGATGGTCTGTTCGATTGAAGTTCTCTTTGAGATGGAGTAAATGAGGGGACAGTTCTTTTCGCCCACCAGTCCTCAGACATTTCTTTGTAAGACCCCACTACTCCACCCCATATGACTGCTGCTTTAATATCTTTTGTGATTACAAGCGCTCTTAGGGTTAAGAAACCGCCCAATGAATGTCCCCACATGCCTATTTTTTCTTTGTTTACTTCTTTCATTTTCTCAACACTCGAAAGGGCATTTAAAACATCTGTCATGTAGGCTGGAGAAAAATATGCTCCCTCAGGTTTTCCTTCTGAGTCTCCATGCCCCCTGTAGTCGGGTTTAAATACGATGTACCCTTCTCTTGCAAAGCCATCAAAATAAGCGACATACCGCTCATTTGTTCTGTACTCTTCGGGAGGGATATATCCGTGGTTAAATATAATTGCCGGATATCCACCGACCGGCATTTCGGTTGTTGGAACCGACAAAAGACCATATATTTTGAGGCCGTCAGACTCATACGAAGCGACGTATTGGTGGTAATTACTTCCATTAGAAAGAGTCCTTTCTATCTTAAAATCACTTCCTGGATAACTTTGATTTCTCTGATACTCTATGGACAATGGGAAAGTTGCGTACTTACTTTGGGCTGAATCAGCCAAGCTTTCGTCTGAAGTTTTTGTATTGGAAGTAGTTCTTGTAAAATAAATCGCGAGAAGAAAAATGACTGCAAAAAGGATCACCAAACTAAAAATAATCTTGGTCGTTTTCTTCATGAAGATATCTATTATACCAATTAACTTTGGGGTTCTGAAACTGTAAACTGGGCGACGGGTATAGGGCAAGGTACTTCCTCCGGAATAAGAACAAAGGTGCCGCACCAGATTTGACCATTCGTTCTTTCAAAACCTTCAAATCTTGCAAGTCCTAAATCAACTTGGACTGGTTCGACGACTGAGAGATCAACCTCTGCCCCTTTTCTAGTATTTGCTTCATTCGCAACATTATCAGCTAAATTATCAAGCCAGCCGGTTGTGGGGTATTTGCGAAAAAAAGACTGAGCATTAAGGATTACTTCAACGTCGGGTTTTGCAGGAGGGAATTCTGACATTCCTACTACTTTATAAAGAAATGGAAAAAGTGTCAAGAGGATTTTTCTGCGGACGTTACGAGATTTTCAAAAAGGTAATAGAGGTTTAGGGGTCCGACCCCTCCTGGTGATGGCGTATAATATAAGCCGTGACTTTTAGCCTCAAATTCGTCGAAATCACCTACTAATTTGCCCTCAGTTCTATGTAGTCCAATTCCTATAAGGATACAATTTTTTTTGAGTAATTCGTAGGGTACATCGATATGTTTTCCTGTTGCGAAAATTATGATGTCTGCTTTTTCAAATAGACTGTTACGATCAGACGTTTTGCTATCCATAACCATAGTTTTGATTTGCATTTTTGAGAGTCCATTTATGATCGGAGTACCAGCGGTTTCACCCTTCCCAATGACCAGAATAGATTGATTTGACAGCCAAAACTGTATTTCAGGAGCATTTAGCAGTTTTGATCCCTGACTGATAAGGTGTTTGACTGCTAACCAGACTGGGACTTCGTATAAAGAGTCATTTCTAAAGCCGTCGATATCTTTCTCTTTTGATATACTTTGAATTATTCTTTCTGTATCAATATATGTCGGAAAAGGTCGTTGGACTATGAGCCCATGAATAGATGGATCGGAATTTAGTTCTGAAATAGCCGCTAGTACGTCATCCGTATTTGTGGGCCTAAGATTTACAAGTTTTGCTGTTATATCAAGCTTTTTTGCAAGTTTGATTTTCTGTCCCACATACGCCTCCCAAGTTTCTTCAGGTCCTAGTGTCACAATTGCAATGCAAGGTGTCACTCCATTTTCTTTTAAGTTTGCTATTCTAAGTTTTAAATCGACCAGTAATTCTTCTTGAATTTGCTTACCATTAATTTCCATAGTTGTATTATATTCTAACTTCTAACTTCTAACTTCTAACTACTAACTACTATTTTTGGACTTTGGCCCCTCTACCCTTGCGGGCATCGGGGCCATATTCGTTGAAGGGTCAAGACTTCCTCTGTCTACAGCGTGTAGATGAGGAATATCCCCAAGGCAATTAGAGAAAGGGATATTCCCCCCTTGAGTGCCCTGAAGAATTGCTGTGTCGTCGAGCCATGAAGGCCGCGCTGTAGGAGCTCCAATGACAGAGCTCCTAGGATTGAACCACCCATGCATAAGGATATGGTTATAATTGCTTGCAGCATGATCCTCCTTGTGTCCCGTCATGGGGAAAAACGTTACCACTGTTTCTGCCTACGCATTGAGGCAAATTGGGTGGGTGACCTATTTCAACGAACCTACGTATTATATACCTTTTGGGCAAACTGTACTATAGGTTAATAATACTTCATGCTGTAATAGTTGGATTTTCTACTGATGTATCATTCCCTATTTTAGGTTGTTGGTTTTTAGGTTTTAGATCTTGGAAACAATGCTAGATTTATTTTTTGAATAGTAGTCAGAAGTTAGAGATGGTTTTAATGGAAGAAGAGAGACTTTGGCCCCTCCACCCTCTCGGGTTTCGGGGCCAGTCGTTGATTTTACCGGATACGGTTACTTTCCTTTCTCTTGATGGGACTTTCTCATGGAAAACTTTCCCAGGACGAGTCCTGGGAGAAATTCGACCACGATGGTCGTTTCCTTCCACTCCTCATCACTGAGTTCTGCGAACTCGCGGCGTGCCTCTCCCATGAGGACCTTGACAGCATTCTTAACTGCATTTGTCACGACCATACTCCTTCAGGACCTTGTAATCGAGTTGGACTCGATGGGGACGTTAGCCGCGTCGGTGTATACCCCATTTCCTGAGGCAATATCCGAGCAGCATCAGGAAGATTGCACCTAGCATAAAGTAAGATGCAATCATGAAGTTGATGGGGTTACCTTGGGTGAATTTAACAAACACAACTAACCAGACCCCCATCAAAACGAAAATTCCTAGAGCACGGATTATCCATCCAAAGCTCATCAGATTTGTTTCGCGATTGTCGTTACGATTCACTTCTTCCCTCTTTCTGGACCTTGTAATCCGAGCGAACCCGGACAGTTTGTGTGAAGAATAGCTTTGCAGCCAAATCCCCCATCCGATTCCTGTAATCCCGACTGCACACATTACTGTGCATCCCAAGATCAGTCGGTTATGGGCCTTTCCAGCAATAATAGCAAAGAGGAGTTCGAAGGGTAAGGCAAATCCTATACCCATAAGAAATCCTGCTATCGTTGCTAGTCTGCTGTCACGATTATATCCACGTTGCATTTTAAACCTCAATACAGTTTCATCGTCACGAAAAACAATCCGTACGTTACGCTAATGGCGTAGGAACAGACTGTACCGTATCCGTTGTCAACGAGCAGGTAATTATACTACTATTTGGGGTCAATTAATAGACTATGGGGTGGTTGGTGTTTCTTCAGAATTGTCTTCTTCAGTTACCATTACAGCAGATCCAACTTTTTCTGTTTTGTCTGTAAAGCGCATAAGAATTACACCTTGCGCATTTCTTGAAAGAACTGGGACTGATTTAAGAGGTATTCTTACAACCTGCCCTTTTTTGGAGGTGATAATTACTTGAGCAGAATGCTGTGGTACAACAGATGAGAAAATCAGATCTCCTGTTTTGACATTAAGATTTGCAATTTTTACACCCTGCCCTCCTCTATTTTGATTTCTGACAGCACTAACCTTTGTTCTTTTCCCAAGACCATTTTCGGCAACAACCAAAAGCTCTGCATCGCGGTCGCCACCAGCAACCAAATCCATCGAAACAACCTCATCATCTGCTCCTATCTTAATACCTCTTACTCCTTGCGATGAGCGGCCAGTTTCTCTTACTTGCTCTTCCTTAAATGAGATAATTTTACCCTTCTTTGTGACAAGCACAACATCATCCGTTCCTGATGACAGACGAACCCAGGTCAACTGATCACTTGGGTCAAGTTTTATGGCAATAATTCCATTGCGTCTGATATTTCCGAAGTCATCGATAGAGGTCTTTTTGACAGTTCCTTTCTTGGTAGCTAGGAATACAAATTTTCCACCCATCGTCTTTTTAGGTGAATAGGTAAGGATGCTCTCAATCTTCTCGCCAGATGAAATATCAATAACGTTAACTATAGCTTGCCCCTTTGCTATTCTTGATCCTTCTGCAATCTCAAATACCCGAGTTGCGTAAACCTTGCCAAGATTTGTGAAGAACAAAATGTGATCATGGGTTTCAGAAAATAGAATATGTTCTATATTGTCTTCATCCTTTGTCTTCATGCCCATTACCCCTTTTCCGCCACGTGCTTGAGTCTTGAATGACGTGACCGACTGACGCTTTATGTAGCCCGTTTCGGTAATAGTAATAACTGTCTGCTCATTTTGAATAAGATCCTCTTCTGAGAATTCATCAACTTTGGATTTGTAGACTTTAGTTCTTCTCGCGTCCTGATACTTTTCTTTGATAGCGACCAATTCATCCCTGACAACTTTTAGGAGTTTGAGTGGATCTGCAAGGAGCCCTTCAAGGTAGTCAATAAGTGCCTTTATCTCTTTCCACTCTGCCTCTAATTTCTCAACTTCAAGTGCTGAGAGACGACGAAGTTGCATGTCCAAGATGGCATTTGCCTGGATTTCCGAGAGCTTGAATCGTGCCATCAATTTCTCACGTGCATCTTCAGTATTTTTGGATTTTTTGATGATATCAACGACCTCATCAATATTATTAACTGCGATGATAAGTCCATCTAAAATGTGGATGCGAGCCTTTGCTTGGGCTAGTTCAAACTCTGATCTTTTTGTTATAACTGAGAAACGGTGTTTGATGTACTCATCAAGCATGATCTTAAGATTTACTGTTTTTGGAATTCCATCAACAAGCGCGACACAGTTTGCTGGGAATGAAGTTTGTAAAGCGGTTAGTTTAAATAGATTATTTAAGACTCTCTTTGGGGTGGTGTCACGTTTTAACTCAACAACCACACGAATACCACTTCTGTCTGACTCGTCCCGAAGATCTGTTATTCCCTCAAGTCTTTTGAGTTTTGCCAGTTCTGCAATTTTTGCAACAAGGGCCGCCTTATTTACCTGATATGGCAATTCTGTAATAATAATCGCACTCTTTCCTTGTCCAATATCTTCAATATTTGCAATTCCTCGGATCAATATCCTTCCCCGTCCGGTTCTATAAACATTTCTGATTTCAGCTATGTCAAATATAGCTCCCCCTGTTGGGAAATCCGGTCCTTTTATGAATTCCAATAGTTCATCAATTTCAACATTTGATGAAAGTCTTGAGAGCTTTGATTCTAGTGTCTCAGCGAGTGCTTGCTGCTTTTCCTTTTCTTTGTCTGTATCACTTTCTTGAGCGTTTTTGACGACATTGTCTTTCTTTGTGTCATAGGTAGTCTTGTCAATGGTGTGAACTACAGCATCAATAACCTCTCCTAAATTATGTGGTGGGATTTTTGTTGCCATACCAACAGCAATTCCCTCACTACCCATAAGTAACAAGTTAGGCAACTTTGAGGGAAGATAGAGAGGTTCTTTCATTGTCCCGTCGAAGTTGTCTCCAAATGCAACGGTCTCTTTATCAATATCAAAAAGCATCTCCATAGCCAAAGGCGTCAGCTTTGCCTCTGTGTACCTCATCGCAGCGGCCGAATCCCCGTCCATGGATCCAAAATTACCTTGGCCATCAACAAGTGGGTAACGCATTGAAAAGTCTTGGGCAAGGCGGACAAGAGAATCATAGATTGCCATGTCTCCATGTGGGTGGTATTTACCCATGGTTTCTCCAACAATCTTTGCCGACTTTGCGTATTTTGCTTGAGGCGTAAGATTCATCTCAGACATCGCAAAAAGAACGCGTCTATGAACTGGTTTTAGACCATCTTTGATGTCTGGAAGCGCACGGCTGACAATTACGCTCATCGCATAATCCAGATAGGCCTTTTTAGCCTCTGTAGAAATATCAATATGTTCTAATTTTCCAATTTCCATAATATTAATTTAAAAAAGCAAAAATAAAAAAGCAAAAAATTTCAATTTACTTTTTACTTTGCATTATTAATGCCATTAGTAATTTCCTTTAGTGCCGCATCGCGACCCAACCAATCTTTCAATTTTACCCATTTTCCCTTATCCAAATCTTTGTAATGTTCAAAGAAGTGTTTGATTTGAGCCTTGAGATCATCCGATACGTCTGTAATGTCATTGTAAGAAGAATACATGTCTCCGGTTACAGCAGGCACTGCAAGAACTTTAGCATCTACTCCACTTTCATCTTCCATTTCAAGCATTCCAATTGGCTTGACTGCTATAACAGTTCCAAGTGCAATTGCTTTTTCTGAAAGGACAAGAACATCAACAGGGTCTCCGTCTCCTGACAGGGTAGCAGGAACAAAACCATAATTTAATGGATAGTTCATGGACGTTTTGGAAAAACGGTCTACGACCATGATCTCCATCTCTTTATCAAACTCATATTTAACGTTTGTACCCTTTGGAATTTCAATGAGAACATTGACTTCCGAAGGACTATTTTTTCCGTATGTTAATTTCATATATTAATTGTCACCCCCTTTGTCAGTTTAATAGTCTGGTAGTCCTTAGTTTGTAGTTTCAAAACTGAGGACTGAGGACTAATAACTACTAACTATATATCAAGATTCGCTAGCTTGGCGTTTTCTTGTATAAAGTGCTTTCTTGGTGGGACTTCTTCTCCCATAAGCATTGAAAACACCATGTCAGAGTCCTCACTGTCTGCAATGCTTACCTTTTTAAGGATTCGGTTTTTTGGATTCATAGTCGTCTCCCACAATTGTTCTGGATTCATTTCTCCAAGACCTTTATACCGTTGGATAGAATAGTTCTTGCCGCCGCCTGCTTTTGTAATAACATCCTTTTCATCATCAGAATATACATAATGCTCCTCTTTTCCATGAGTAAGTTTGTATAACGGTGGCTTTGCAACATAGAGGTAGCCGTTTTCGATGATGGATTTCATATGTCTATAGAAGAACGTTAACAATAACGTTTCGATATGCTCTCCGTCAACGTCAGCATCAGTCATGATGATGATTCGGTGGTATCGCAGCTTGTCTAGATTTGTTGAGTCCCCTATTCCCATACCCAGAGCTATAATCATGTCTTTTAAAGATTCAAACTCAACAATTTTATCAAGTCTTGCTCTCTCAGTATTGAGGATTTTTCCACCAAGTGGCAAAATAGCCTGAAATTTTCTATCCCTACCCTGCTTTGCACTACCACCTGCAGAATCTCCTTCAACGATATATAACTCTGATACGGCAGGATTTTTTTCCTGGCAATCTGCCAATTTTCCTGGAAGTGATCCCCCTTCAAATGCACCTTTTCGCAAAATTGCATCTTTTGCAGCTCTTGCTGCTAAGCGTGCTCTAACTGCAAGTTGTCCTTTAGCAACAACTGACTTTCCGTCAGACGGATTTTCCTCAAAGAAGCGATCTAACCCTTCTTTTACTACTGAATAGACGAGGGGTTGAATTTCAGTATTTCCGAGTTTCCCTTTTGTCTGTCCTTGGAATTGGATGTTGTTTTGCTCCATGCGGATTGCAACAACTGCTGTAAGCCCCTCAGAAGTATCTTCTCCTGTTATTGATTCTTCACCGTCTTTTATAGCACCAGTCTTTTTACCGTAGTCGTTGATGCTTCGAGTTAATGCTGTTCTAAAACCAGCCACATGTGTACCACCGTTAACGGTATTTATGACATTTACAAAACTCTCTACGTTCTCGGATATGCCGTCATTATATTGGAGCGCTACTTCTACTAGAACTTCTTTTACTTCTTTTGAGAAATAGAATGGTTGGTGGATAGTTACTTTATTTTCATTCAATTTCTTAACAAGTGCGGCAATTCCACCTTCATAATACAGATGCGTTTCTTTTACTTTTTCTTCCCTCATGTCATACATGTGGAAGTAAAGTTTGCTTACCAAAAATGCCCGCTCACGGATGAGTTTCATGACAGTTGCACGTTCAAATTCAACAGTCTGAAAGATAGATCCATCAGGGAAAAAAGTAGCGGTTGTTCCAGTCTTTAAAGCAGCGACTCTCTTATCAGGGAAAATTTCGTTAAGCTTTGATTCTTTTATGGGTAATTCAAGAAGTTTGGTTGTTGGAATACCAATTTTGTATTCTTGGCGGTAGACTTTACCATCCCGCCTGACCTCTACCCACATGTTGGTTGATAAAGCATTTACAACTGAGCTTCCTACGCCGTGAAGGCCTCCGCTGACTTTGTATGCTCCCCCTCCGAATTTCCCTCCCGCATGAAGCTTGGTCATAACCATCTCAAGACCAGACTTTTTGTATCCTGGGACCTCATCAACTGGGATTCCGCGGCCATCATCAATTATAGTTGCAGACCCATCTTTATTGAGAAGTACCCATACATTCTTTGCATGTCCAGCAAGGGATTCGTCAACTGCATTGTCAATTATTTCTCGAAGAGACTCATGAAGACCGATAGCATCGGTTGAGCCAATGTACATGGCTGGTCTTTTTCTGACAGGCTCAAGACCCTCAAGTACTTGGATGTTCTGGGCTGTATAGTCGCTATTGCTTGCCATATTTCAACAAAAAACTATTGTATAGAAACGATTTGGATGTTGCAAGGTGGGAAGTGTTTTTAGTTTCAAAATGAATTCAAAAGATAATAAGAATATAAAATATTGTATCAGATTTGAAGCAATAAGGCAATAAAAGATGGGTTGTTTTTGACCTTACTTGGATGTTTCTCCTCGTCTTATAGGGGTCGGACCCCTATTCATCCATTAATACATGTTTTATGTTTTCAAGCTCACGTGCATAATCCAAATGATCTAGAACAAATGACTCATATTTTTTTGATGACGAAAACTGTTCTAGAACTGATTTTATATGACATAAGATTTCTTTATTTTCAACAAATTCGTTAATTGATGACCAAGGGTAATCGTTTACCTTCTCACAAAGTCCAGCGACAACCGGGTTTAAATGGATGTATCGTGATATATGTAATAGTATTTTGTCTGATTCAACTTCTGCTGCTTTATATTTCCCCTGCATTAGCCCTCCTTCACGTTTATACTTCTTGTTAAAATATTCAGTGTAAGCATTTGTCATCTGCTTCATGAATTTAGTAATACCGTCTTTTGTGTTTTGCTTTAAGAGAAAGTGGAAATGGTTTGGCATTAGACAATAAGCGAGAATTTCTACTTCATTTGATAAATTTTTTTGCTGAAGTCGAAAAGGATGGTTCGGATATGAAGTTAATACTTTTGGCAGTGGCGCAGTATAAACAAAAATGTAATACATGAATATTCTATAGTCTTGACTAGACATGAATATCTTCCTCTTTTCCACTCCACGATTAAATATATGGTAGATGCCCCCTTCAGTGTAATTTCGAACAACGTATTTTGATGGCATAATTCACTATACCATTTAGGGGTCGGACCCCTAACTTAAAATGTGGCTGAAAAATGAAAAATATATGCTTAGGGGTCGGACCCCTAAGTGAGTGGGGGGGAAATTAGCAAAATTGGACTGTGATGGGCTAAGGATGAGGTTGATACAGTTGAAGCGGTTGATGGGGCTATTGAATTTGAGATACCAGTGAATAGATTGGGGTAATAACTGAGATAATAAGAAATGCTACCGAGACTCCCAGAATAATAATAAGAATAGGTTCGATGGATGTAGTAAGAGTCTTTACTTTAATGTCAAGGTCCCTTTCAAAATACTCGCTTACTTTTAGAAGGGATTCGTCAATTTTTCCTGTCGACTCACCGACTTTTACCATCTGAATCATAAGTGGTGGAAATATCATCTGATTTTGTAAAGCAACCGACAGCCCGGCTCCTTTTTCAACAAGAGCGCTCGTTCCTTTGAGTGCACTTTTGTAATAAACATTTCCGGAAACATCGGCAGCAATATTTAATGCGCCGATAAGGGATGCTCCAGAATTAACCAGCAATGAAATAGTTCTTGATACCTCGCTCAAGATAGATAGTCTTACGATGTCTCCAAAAACAGGAGCTCTTAACTTTATTTTATCGATGATCCGTATGCCGGTTCCTGTTTTTGCAAATCTTTTAAATCCGAAATAACCGCCGATAATAAAGAAGATAGAAAATGGAAGAAGTGTTGTCGTCAATTTTGATCCGGCAAGCACAATTCTTGTCATAATGGGTAATTGCAGATCAAGGCTTTCGTATAAGGCTCCCATTTGTGGGATAACAAATACATTCATCATGACGATAACGATAACCACGCCCGAGATGATGATGCCCGGATAAAATAGTGCTGACTTTACTCTTTTATGGACCTCTTCAGATTTTTCAAGATTGTCTGCAAGACGTGCTAAAACTTTATCTAAGATACCACCCTCCTCTGCCGATTTTATAAGAGCTATGTATGTTGTCGAAAAAACCGCCGGATAATTTGCAAGTGCAGTGGACAAAGGTTTTCCTTCTGAAAGATTTGCGATAAGATCATCGACAATCTTTTGCATCTGTGGCTTATTGTTCTGCTGCTTTAAGATATTCAAACTCTCTATAACGGTAAGACCGGTCAGAATCATTGAGGCGAGCTGTCTCGTAAACAGAACGATGTCATTTCCTTTGACGCGGGAAAAATAACCCATCAGACTACTCTCCCGTTTTTCAAGGCTTTTAACCTCAAGAGGGGTCAGCTCCTTCGAGCGGAGGTAATCAATAACTTCTTTTTGGTCATTGGCCTCAAGTTTTCCTTTTTGCTTGAGTCCCTGCTTGTCTGCGGCAACGTAAGAATAATCCATAGTTCTATCCCATCATGCGGGCAAGGCTTTCAGGTCTTAATGCATAAGCCTGAGCAACGTCAAGGGTTATGATGCCTTCTTTAACGAGTTGTGCAAGTGATGCTTCAAGGGAATTCATTCCTTCTTCTGAGGATGTCTCTATCGTAGAATCTATTAGGTGAGTTTTCCCTTCCCTAATATTTGCCCTGACAGCATTTGTAGCAAGAAGTACTTCTGTTGCGACAATCCGCTGACCATCAATAGTTGGAATTAATCGTTGTGAGACTACCGCCTCAAGTGTTGCTGCTAGTTGGATTTTTACCTGGTTCTGTTGAGCCTCTGGGAATGAATCGATGATCCTGTCTATTGTTTGAGCTGCAGAGTTAGTATGCAGTGTCGAGAGCACTAAATGGCCAGTTTCGGCGATTGTTATCGCACTCGCGATACTTTCAGGGTCACGCATTTCGCCAACAATAACAACATCCGGATCTTCGCGAAGAGCACTCTTGAGACTCTCTGCCCACGATAATGTATCGTGTCCTAATTCTCTCTGTGAAATAATGCTTTTTCCTTTCGGAAAGACATATTCGATAGGATCCTCAACAGTCAGGATATTTGCGGCTCTTGTCATATTGATTTCATTAACAATAGATGCAATTGTTGTGGTTTTTCCATGACCTGTAGGTCCTGTAATCAAAACAAATCCGTGTTTTAATGTCGCTAACTTGTGGCAAATGGGAGGAAGTCGAAGTTCTTCAATGGTTTTAACTTTTGGTGGAAGCAATCTAAATGCGGCAGCTACAGAATTTCTTTGATAGTACACATTGACCCTAAATCTCCCTTTGTCACCAAAATTTCCTCCACCGTATCCATATGAAAAGTCCAAGGCTCGGTTAGTCACAAACATATCTTTTTGTGCTGCAGAGAGCAAAGACATCACCATCTGCTCGAGGAGCTGATCTGTTAGGGGCGGCACTGTTGAGAGTTGCTGAAGCATTCCATTTATACGGTATACAGGTGGAATTCCCACCATAAGATGCAGGTCTGATGCATTTGTTGATATGGCCTTTTCTAATAATTGGTTGATGTCCATTTTTATTCTTGCGCGACTCTCAAAATCTCATCAATTGTTGTGACCCCTGAAAGAACCTTGAGGTATCCGTCTTGTTTCATGGTTATCATGCCCTCTTCTTTCGCTTTTGCTTCTATTGTTGAACTATCTTTTCGCTCTAAAATGAGTTTTGCAATACCTTCACTTATAGCCATAACTTCATAAATCCCGACCCTTCCCAAAAAACCCGAATGTCCACACACTTCACAACCTGAACCCTTAAATAATTTTATTGGTGCTCCAGTGCCTTTTGGCATGAGGGTTCCTAGCACTTTTTTCATTTCCTCAATGATTTCTGGTGGTGGGGTGTATTCTATTTTACAGTGTGAACATATTTTTCTTGCGATACGTTGTCCCATTGTCGCATTAATGGTTGAAGCAAGGAGAAATGTTTCTGCGCCCATATCAATAAGACGGGGCAGAGCTCCTGATGCACTATCAGTGTGAAGGGTTGAGAAAACCAAATGTCCCGTTAATGAAGCTTGTATAGCAAGTTCTGTCGTCTCCTTGTCCCGGATCTCTCCTACCAGTATGATGTTTGGATCTTGCCGCAAAAAAGCACGAAGTCCGGTTGCAAATGTAAGTCCCACGTCATCATTGATCTGAACCTGATTGGCACCCGGGATCTGGTACTCGACAGGATCCTCCAGGGTAAGAATATTTACTCTTGTTGTGTTGAGTTTTGACAGGACTGCATATAAAGTCGTAGTTTTTCCAGAACCGGTAGGTCCGCAAACAAGAATTATGCCATGAGGACGAAGCATTGCAGCCTCAAGTGTCCGCAACGAAGTGCCGCCAAGACCAAGATCGGCAAGCGTAGGTACTCCTCCGGATTTTCGAAGTAACCTCATAACTATTTTTTCTCCAAAAACAGTTGGAAGAGAGCTTACGCGAAGATCAACCTCTTCTTCAGCAACTTTAAAATTAAAACGTCCATCTTGAGGAGTTCTGTGCTCATCGATTTTCAGCCCAGACAATATCTTTACGCGGGAAATAACAGCTTCGCTTACGCCTAATGGCAAGGATAGTCTTTCATAAAGAATACCGTCAATCCTATATCTCACCCTTACCCTATCTTCTTGTGGTTCCAAGTGGATATCCGAGGCTCTGCTTTTTACAGCATACTCGAGGATTGTAGACACGATTTTGGCAATCGGTGCTTCTTTAATAACTTCCGAAATGCTTTGAAGATCAAATGTCTTCACTTTCTGGATCTGCTCGCTTTCTTTCAGAGCTGCTTTCACTTCTCCAACTAGACCGAAGCTATATTGGGTTTGAATCGCCTGAGAAACTTCTGTAGGAATTCCTTGAAATGCCTTGATCGTCGCGCCGGTTTTTTGCTTTATAAATTCAATTGCCTCAACATCATTTGTGTTGCTCATAACAACTGAAAGGACTTTTGCTTCTCGGTCAAAAGCAAATGGAATAAGACTGAATCTTTCAGCAACAGATTTAGGAATAAAACCTAGGGCTTCGGGTGAGAAAGGAAGTGTTGTGACGCTTGTAAATGGAACATTGAGCATTTTCGCCTGTGCCTCATAATATTTTTCTTCGGGTATTATCTGAAGATCGTGAATGAGTTTGTCGATATCTATGTTCTGCTTTGCTGCTTCAACTTTTAGATTGGTAAATTGTTCGGGGCTCAACAATTTTTCCTGAACAAGAATGCTTCCAATGCTTGGTCCGGCGCTATCGACTGGTGAATTAAATTGATTTTGGACAGTTGGCATAGTTTTCCTCACTACAAACCCCGCTTGGGTAAAAGCGGTATATTTATCGTAGTTGAATTTGCCTTTGCCGTCAACAACTTACTCTATTTATGATATAAAAAGAGCAGCATGAATAACATTTTTTTGGTAGGTGACAACACCGCTATAAATGAATATGTTGATAATTATCTGAAAGAGAATTTATTTACTCCTTTTGAAATTGAATATTTCGATGACCCGATAAAGATAGAGAATGCGCGTGCAATTAAAAATGATCTTAGCTATAAAGTGCCGACAAAGAAAATATTTATCTTTAGAAATACTTGTACTATTGAAGCTCAGAATGCTCTCCTGAAAAACATGGAAGAGGCTCCGGATAATGTATATTTCTTATTCTCATCATCCCAGGAGGATACATTGTTGCAGACTGTCCGTTCCCGCTGTGTACTTGTCAGATTGACTACACAAACAACAGTAAGTGAGAAGATCGCTGATCTTGTAAAAAACATTTGTGAAAGCAACAACGATTGGTTAAAAATTGATGAGCTGGTAGCATCTCTTGAAGATGGTAATTTGGATGATCTTATTATGGCCATGAGACAACTACTCCTGGCAAATATAGATCAGGTAAATGTCTCAAGCTACTTTCAGTATTGCAAAAGATCATTGCCCCTCATAAGCCTTACCAAAACCAATAACATAAACCACAAAATTATGATTGAATCCATCTTTCTTTAGTTCTAAAGTACCCCTTGACAAGGGAAATTCATTGTGGTTATGATGGACTTAATATGAAATTGTCACCTGTCCGACAGTTACAAAAAGGATTCACCCTGATCGAGCTTTTAGTTGTTATTGGTATCCTCGGTATACTTGCTGCTGCTTTAGTCGCTACTATTGATCCATTCGAACAGCTAAATAAAGCTCAAGATGCAAATTCCAAAAATACAGCAGTGGAGTTCTTAAATGCAAACATCCGTTACTACACTACTCATAGTGCGATGCCGTGGGGAGCTGCTGGTGCTCAATGTATGGGCGTAGGTAACAATACCCTCTCAGCGGTCAATCTCTTTAGTGATTCTGCAATGTTCACTACCTGTTTAGGAGTGCTTGTTACCGAGGGTGAGCTAAAACCAGCTTTTACGACAGCAACCGGTATTTTGCAAAATCTTTATGCGAGCGAAACCGGTGGAAATATAACAATGTGTTATCAGCCAAAATCAAAATCACAAGAGCGTGATGTCAATACAAAGTACAACCAGGATGGAACTGCGCCTAGCTCAAACAACGCATGCGTAGGAGGTCCTAACAATCCAGTCGCTCCTAACAACGCCAACTGTTATTGGTGCACACAGTAATCTTTCTCCCGTCTTCTCTTAAAACAATTTTTTTGATATAACATTCTTTAATGTCTATTAGTAGCGCGAAACTGCGAATTAGCTTTTTCTCATTCTCAATTTTTATACTCTTGTCGGTAATTTTATATTTCTATATATCTGGTTTGACTGCTGATGTATATGGTGGGGATGTCGGTGATCTTGTTACCGCGGCAGTTGTTAGAGGAGTTGCTCATCCACCCGGATATCCACTCTTTACACTCCTTGGTTTTATACTAAGCCATATACACCTCAACCTTGAACCGGTAACAAATGTGGGTCTTATATCTGTTTTTGCTGCAATCGGTTCTCTTTACATTTTTTGGAACATCACAAAACTATTTATTCCGAATAAACTGATCCAAGCCTTGAGTATTGGTTCTCTGGCATTTTCCTATCATTTTTGGCTTTATAGTGAAATTCCTGAGGTATTTATGCTTAATATATTCCTTTCCCTTTGCCTTATTTATAATGTTTTAGTTTTTTACAAAAAAACGGAATTCAAGAATTTGGGTCTGACTTTTTTATTCTTGGGATTAGGTATGTCAAACCATATGACAATAATTATGCTAGTTCCTTTGGTGGTTCTTCTGGGAATAAATAAAAGGAGAGAAATTTTTGCTTTTCGTAAAAAACTTTTAGTAGTGCCGCTGTTGTTTTTAGTTGGTCTACTGCCCTACTTTTATATTCCACTCGCAGCATCAAGAAATCCGATTGTCAGTTGGGATGATGCCAAAAATTTGCCTAATTTCATTGATCTTGTGTTGAGAAGAGATTATGGTACTTTTTCTGCTGGTATTTTCCCTCGCCCTGCTTATGAGCTGAGAAGTTTTCTCTTGAAGAATTATTTCGAGTCAATCACCATGTCATTAACACTTCCTGTTATTATAGTTTCGTTGCTTGGAGCGATAAATCTACTTCGCAAAGAAAGATATGCTGGTCTTTCCCTGATCGGTTCAACTATTCTTGTGGGACCAGTATTTGTTCTATATGCCGCTTTTCCAATAACCAATAACTTTGTCCTTGCAACTGTTGAGCGATTTTATCTCCTATCAGAAGTTATGGTGGTTATTTTTTTCCCGTGGGGGTTACTTTTGCTTTATACGTTTTTTGCAAGAGTTTTTTCAAAAAAAATCTATTCAGTGGTGCTACTTTCAGTTTTTGTGTTAATTCCTATCCTGCAGTTTGCTAAAAATTATCAAAGGACAAATCTTTCCCAGCTTTCAATTGGCAATGAATTTGGTGCCAACTTTATGAGGAATCTGCCGGAGGGATCACTGCTTGTAGCTGAAGGAGACACGAAATCATTTAATACATGGTACGTGCACTTCGTGAAGAAAATTCGTCCAGACATAGATCTTGTTGAGATTGGGAATTTTGCTATAAGAAATGACTACTTTACTCCAATTTTTGAACGATCAAAAAAAGAATATAAGAAAGATGATCTGTATGCTTTTTTTAGAACTATAGAAAAAATATCTAAAAATAGACCTGTTTTTGCAACAACTCAAATCAAACTTAATAATCCTGACTTTATGTGGTTGCCAAGAGGGATCGGGTATCAGCTTATTGAGAGAAAGAATTTTCCTAAAATCGAAGATTATAGAAAGATGTTCCCTTCCGATTTCGCAAATATTGATATTCCCGAGCGTACAAAATTGCTTCCCTTTGAAAGAAATTTAACAACTTCAGACATTCCTACGTATTATGCTGATTCATTTGTAAAAATTGGGGATATATTTTTTAATGAGTATGCTGATTTTAGTGCAGCTGCTAAATACTACAAATACGCAACCGTCATAGATCCGGAATTTTCTAAAGGGTACGCCGGCAAATCAAGAGTAGAAAGTCAATTTGGAAATTGTTCTGATGCAGATACGGATATGAAAAAAGCCATAGATCTTTATCCTATCGAGAAAAGTTATTACTATTTCTGGTACTTTAATGCGGTAAATTGCTATAAGGATCCTAAAAAGATAGATGGGGTTTCTCAACATTTCAGACAAGTTTTTAATGAAGATATTAAGAAAGCTATAACAAAAGAAGTGCAAAAATAGGTATACTTAACTAATGGAATTGTTGCTGGCATTTATTATTGGGAGTGTCTTGGGAAGTTTTTTAAATGTTGTTATAGACAGACTGTCAACCGGAAGAGGCATTGTTGGTGGGCGGTCATACTGTGAACACTGTAAAAAAACACTCTCCCCCATTGATCTGATCCCGATATTTTCCTACCTAATTTTAAGAGGAAAATGTAGATTTTGTAAAAAAAATATACCGAAAAGGCTCATTATTGTCGAGAGTCTGACGGGAATCACATTTGTATTTGTCATGGGTCTTTTTATGACACAGACAATAACTTTTTTATCTGCGATATTTCTTGCAGTTATTCTTTGGTGTCTTATTGGTATTTTTTTTGCTGATATAGAGTATGGAATAATCCCTGATCTTTTGGTTATTCTCTCAATGGTTGGAAGTATAGCCTTTTTATACGAGAAGCATATCTCGCTCACAAACCATCTATACGCAGGTCTTGGTGCTCTGTTATTTTTTCTGTTTTTATTTGTAGTTACAAAAGGCAGAGGTATGGGCTTTGGGGATGTAAAATTTTCATTCGTCCTAGGGTTTTTATTGGGCTTTCCATCTGTCCTTGTAGCCTTATATATAGCTTTCTTGACAGGTGCTTTGGTCTCAATCATACTGGTTGTATGGCGCAAATTGCACTTTTTTGGAAGCACTATTCCATTTGGACCTTTCTTAGTAGCATCAGTCGTAATTTCCCTTTTTTGGGGAGAAAAAATTCTTCAAATCTTCATCGGCCACTTCCTCTAACATCAGAAGTCAAAAGACAGAAGTCAAAAGACAAAAGATTTCTGCCTACTGCTTTTGGTTTCACATTGATTGAGCTAATAACCGTCATTGGAGTCCTTGGGGTTTTATCAGCGATCATTTTAGCGGTTGTAAATCCAGTTGAGCAATTTAATAAGAGTCAAGATTCCAAAAGAAAACAAGATCTTGCGCAAGTTCAGAGAGCATTAGAGGTATATTACAATGATTTCCACAGATATCCTCCTGTTTACCAAGCAGCCAACGCGAATCAAATCTCTTCAGATGGAACTAGTGGTACCGCTGTTGCATGGGGACATACATGGAGTCCGTACATGGATGTTCTTCCAATTGATCCCAAGACTGCTAAAAGTTATGCATATTGGTCTGATTCTACAGGACAATCATATGCTCTCTACGCAGCCTTAGACAGGGGTGGAAATGATCCACAGGCTTGCAATAGTGGGAATGCTTGCCAAAGCACGCAAGGGACAGGATTGGGAGGAACAAATATAACCTGCGGAACGAACGTTGCTTGCAACTATGGGGTTACAAGCCCGAATATATCACCATAACTAATAGCTATTAGATATTAGCTGATAGCTATTAGATTGTAGTATGATGAATATAGACATGAATAACCTGCCTATAAATCAGAACTCAAAGCGAAAAACACTTCGAGGTTTCACGCTCATCGAACTATTGGTTTCAATCTCGATCATTGCGATACTGACTGCACTTTTGACTGCAAATTTTATCGGGGCACGGCAACGTGGTCGTGATGGTCAAAGAAAATCAAACATGTATCAGCTCCAGTCTGCTTTGGAGCTGTATAGAGCAGATAATGGCGATTATCCTGCCACTGCATCACTATCTACATGTGGCAATGGTATATCGGTAAACGGCACGGTATATATGCAAAAAGTTCCATGTGATCCTGTTACGGGCGATCCGTACATATACACGGCTGCTGCTGATGGGTCGACATATACTCTCTTTGGTTGCTTGGAGAACTCAAATGACTCTGAGAAAGATACTGATCAGGCAGACGCCGGCGTTTGCACATCCCCGAATGTACCTTTCAAGTTAACCAGCCCATGAGACTAATAGCTATTAGCTAAAATTTATTAGTTAATATATTGTTATGAAGTTCCAAAACAAAACAAGCAGACTACTAGCTATCAACTACCAGCTACTAACTATTAATAGGGGTTTCACGCTTATTGAACTGCTTGTTGTTTTCAGTATTATAGCTGTGCTTTCGGGTGTTGGTATTGTCTCTTTTGTTTCATATAGCCATTCTCAACAAGTTAACCAAACAGCGAACAATATCAAACTATTAATAAGTCAGGCACGTTTTAATGCTCTTTCAGCTGTCAAAACAAATCAAGACCTCAGCGGAAATACTATATCTTGCGGGTCAGAATCATTGGGCGGTTACACAATAAATATACTCGGAAATTCACAGATAGAACTCAATCAGCTCTGCGCAAGTGTTAATCCCTCTCGAATAAAACTTTTAGTACTTCCGAATAATCTGACGTTCTCAGGTGCTACGACCTGTTCGCAGATACACTTCAGCCCTCTTTCATCGACAGCAAATGGTGCTCCTTGTAACATTGTTCTGACAGGTTACAACCAGACAAAAACTATAGCTGTTGATTCTGGAGGAAATATTTCTGTTCAATGATATGAATTACAAACTACAACGTGGTCAAACAATAATCGAAGCAATAGTTGCCCTCATGACGATCCTTCTTATTATTACGGCTATTGCTATTGTTATTGTTAACGGATTATATAATTCAACTTTTATTAAAAAACAAAATCAGGCAAATAAGTACGCGCAGCAAGGCATAGAATTTGTACGCAATATTCAAAAAAATGATCTCACCACTTTTGCGTCATTTAATCAAAATGCAACGTACTGCATTGATGAAGAAAACAATACATTAACTACTGCTTCCTGCAGCGATACCGGCATTAATCTAGGAACTACTTTTAATAGAACCGTTGTCTTTTCGCCAAGCGGCGGGCAATGTCCAAATACTGAAATAAAAGTTACGGTGCGCGTTAAATGGATATCGACAAAGTGTCCAGCATCAAACACTTTTTGTCACAAGTCGGAATTAATTGCGTGTATGCCATATGCTTATCCGGCCAGTAACCCATGATTCCCAAACAAAAAACTATAAACTACAAACTACAAAATAACCAAAAGGGTTATACTCTTGTTGAGCTTTTGGCTGTTACAAGCATCATTGTAATTGTGTCGGGGCTAATAGTTGGGATTCTCTACTCTACTTTGCGTGGTGGCAATAAGACTAAAGTAACAAATGATGTCTCTCAAAATGGTAATTATGCTCTTTCAATCATTTCAAATACTGCAAGATTGGCAGAGTCAGTGACAAAAGTTGGAGGTGTTGATGTTTCTGATTGCACCGATCCACTACAAAGTACTGAAAAGACGTCCATCGAATTTAAACAAGCGGATGACTCTCTTATAAGTTTTTCATGTGATGCTCAAACTCAGAGTATTGCATCGACCAGCGGGACAGTAACAACATATTTAATAGACAACAATACCGTTAAGGTTGATCCTGCCAGCTGCACTTTTTCTTGCCTACAAAATGATGCCAACCCCTATTCCCAGCCCATTATTAGTGTTTCTTTCACTGTATCTCAACGCGCAAATGCTACAAATGAGAATACCGCCAATAGCCCTTTTAATACCTCCGTTACGATGCGAAATTTCAGCCCATAGCGTAACCTGCATAGCAGGTCGTAGCTTGACATCTTCTCTGCTTTGACCGTATTATTGATATGTCTATGTCTTTTAGAAATGGGTTTATTCGTGGTGGTCAGAAAGGACAAATCCTCCTCATTGTTGTACTCACAATGATTGTTGCACTAACCGTAGGTCTTTCTATTGCTGCTCGAGTTGTTACTGAGCTAAAGCTCTCAAAGCAAAATGAAGAGTCTCAGAGGGCATTTCAGGCAGCAGAATCAGGAATACAACAAACAATAGAACGGCAAAGTGCTATTGGTACGTTAAATTCTCCAATTAATCTAGATAACAACGCTTCATTCTCCACGACTTTTACGACAGATAATGGGACTGCTATCATTGTCAATAATGGCCAAGAGGTAGATCAGGCATCGGGTGCTGATGTTTGGCTTTCTGACTATTCAGCAAATCCAGCGAGCCTCTTTCTCAATCAAATGGGTGGAGGAAGTCCTGTAGCAATAACTATCTACTGGGGGAATAGTTCACAAACTTCCTGTTCTGCTTCAAGTGGAGATAGTGTTGCACCTGCAATTGAAGTCGTCCTTTTGAGGGGAACGGTTGCCAATCCTACTATCCAAAAAAATGTATACGAAGCAGCTGGGTGCTCCAGAATTTCTGGCGCTACAGCAGGTACTACGTCAGGCGGTCCCTATACTTTAAAAGGAGTTACTTTTAGAAATTCAGCTTCACTGACTTTTGGAGGAGCTAGTCTTTCGAATGGACTTATTATGAAAGTTATTCCTATATTTAATTCAAGCCTCGTTGGATTTCAGTCATCAGGTGTTGTTTTTCCAGCTCAAGGGTCTATTGTTACATCAACAGGAACATCTGGAGACACTGTTAGAAAAGTCGTATACTTCCAGTCTTATCCTCAACTGCCACTTGAAATATTTCCCTATTCATTACTGTCACAATGAGCGATACATTCGGGTTAGATATCGGAACAACGTCTATAAAGGCGCTTTCTCTTAAAAAGGGAGGGAACTCTTTTGCTATTGAGTCCATGGGACTTGGTCCTGCACCACAAAAGGGGATTATGTCTGAGTCCCCGGAAGATCTTCATAAATTTGCTGAAGCGGTAAAGCAGATCATAACAAGTGCAAACATAAAGCAGAAAGAAGTAAATGTAGCACTTCCTGAGAGTCAGGTTTACACTAAGATAATAGAAATGCCTGCTCTTTCCGAAAAGGAATTAGCAGCTGCTTTAAAGTATGAAATGGAGCAATATATCCCTCTCCCCTTAGATCAAGTAAAAACGGATTGGCAAGTTCTTAGTCCATCAACTGCTCAAAATAAGACCTCCAGAATACTTTTGGTCGCTGCTTCACTTGCACTGATCAAGAAATATGAAACAGTACTTGATGAGCTTGGTTTGGTTCCCTCAACTATTGAAACGGAGATGCTTTCTGTCCACAGGTCAATATTTCCGCTTGTTAATACAGCAAGTTCAAACATGATCGTTCACATGGGAGCGGCAACAACAAATATTGCGGTCGTTGAAAATGGAGAATTAATAATGGTTTTTACCGTGGACAAGGGGGGAATTGCAATAACTCGTGCTATTTCACTTGACCTTGGCATAGATCTTACGCAGGCAGATTCATACAAAAAGGCATATGGTCTCAATAAAGATGCATTTGAAGGAAAAATTGGAAAATCACTCTTCCCTATTCTTGAATCGATTTTAGGAGACATCAGAAAGACGATGCTTCTTTATAAGGAGAAAAACCCTAACCAAACTATCACACAAATGATTCTGTCCGGAGGGTCTGCTCAATTACCGGGAGTTGATATTTACTTCACCAATCAACTCAATATTCAAGTCGTTTTGGGAAGTTCATTTCAAGTCTATGATATGAAAAATGTTCCACCAGAAATCGGCGCTGACTCATTAAGCTATAATGTTGTATCAGGGCTTGCGTTAAAGGATGCAATTTAGCCTCTATGAAACAAGGAATCAATCTCACACTTGGAAGGAAACGCGTAGATAGTGCTTTAAAGAAATTCTTTTATGTAACTGTCGGAGTTTTTTGTGCCACTGTTGTCATTTCTTTAGGGCTTATTGTCTATAGGCTTGTTCTGAGGGGAACGTATGACAGTCTTGATCAGAAAGAGCAAAAGCTAAATTCTCAGTTGCTTGCCATGCAAGAAAAGAAGGATAAGTTGATCGAAATAAAAAGCAGGATAGCAGATGTTCAGAAAGTGCTCAGTAAGAGATCTCCAGTTGTATCCCGTCTGGACTCGGTATCAGGAGTTATATCTTCGGATACTGCTGTAGATGCAATCAACGGTACAGATACCGATATGCAGATTACATTGGAATCAGACAGCCTGTCTTTGCTGAATGATCTTATCGAAAGTAAGATCGCTGAGCTAGCGACAGACAAAAAAAGAGGAATTAGAAAAATTGATCTACGGTCATTTGGTCTCAATCCGAAAACCTTGAAATATAGTCTTACATTTGTAATAACTTTCAAGTAACATGCATGAATTAGAGCAAATTTATAGAAGAAGGAAAAAACAATTGTTGCCATTGATCTTCGGATTCGCATCCTTTTTTGTTTTTTTTAGGATTGTGATTCCACAATGGTCAGATATCCAAGATGTGCAATCATTACTGACGACAAAATCAGCAAGTGTTGAAGCAAAGGAACAGAGTGTCACTCTCCTCAATTCCCTTCCTCAAGCAGTAGTTGATGAGAACTATGAAGTGATAACAACTGCTCTTCCTTTACAAAAAGACGTAGTGCTAATATATACCGAGCTTAATAAGGCGGCTGAAAGATCAGGAGTAAAGCTTGGGGGGTTTAGTATAAAAGTTGGAGGAATTTATACCGCAGAAAGTGATAAAAAAGTGCAACCTACAACTAAGGTGGTTAATGGAATTCCTTTTCTTAATATTCTTGTGAACGCAGAGGGAGATAATCTGAATTTGCGAAAATTTGCCCAGGAATTATATAAAAGTATCCCATTGGTAGATATTAAAGCTATTGATCTGGCAAAATCCGATGCAAGGTTAGACGTGAATTTTTATTACAAACCAGTTACCGTTAGGCCATTAAATGCAGATACTACTGCTGTTAAGAATTTGACCAAAGCGGAAGAAGCTCAACTTAATACGTTGAAGGGGTGGCGCTAATCTTTTGCCAGAAGATCTGGTCTTCTTTTTCTTGTTATTACTAAGGCTTCGTTTTTCTTAAATTCCTCTATTTTTTTTGGGTCACCAGACAACAGGATTTCAGGTACTTTTTTAAAATTAAATTCTTCCGGTCTTGTGTATGTAGGTCCTTCAAGTATTCTTCCCGCGTTACTTTTGGAATGAGATTCAAATTTAGTTGCATCCTTGTCTTTCAAAACCCCCTCTATCAGTCTTGTTACGCTGTCAATAATTATCATTGCTGGAATTTCACCACCGGTAAGAACATAATCTCCAACCGAAATCTCAACGTCTACAAGATCTCTCACCCGCTCATCAAACCCTTCATAATGACCGCAAATTAATATAAGATGGGTGAGTTTTGAAAAATCTTCTGCCTTTTCTTGAGAGTATACTTCTCCCTGAGGGTCCATAAGCGCAACAATTTCCCCTTCACAATTTTCCCTTACAGAATCGATTGCGGCGCTCAAGACATCGACTCGAAGAACCATCCCAGCACCGCCGCCGTATGGCCTATCATCGACCGTTTTGTGGGTTCCTATTCCAAAATCTCTGTGGTTGACTATATTAAATTCTACCAATCCCTTTTCTACGGCACGTTTTACTATAGAATGGTTGATGATTGGTTCAAAGACTTCTGGGAACAGTGTTATAACGGAGATTTTCACGTTACTCTTGAGGCTGTGTGTCTAATTCTGCTACATTTATTTCTACTCTTTTATTTTCTCGAATTGCTTGTATCTTAACTAATTGTTTCATAGCGTTGATAACTTTTCCGCCCTTACCAATAATTCGTCCTATTTCGTCTTGTGGTGCATGGATTGTAAGAATGATGCTACCCTCTTCTTCACTTTCGGTAACTGTTACTTCCTTGTTATCAATAATTGCTGTAAGAATATATTCTAGTGTTTCTTTCATGTTAGTTTGTTTTTGGAGTCTTTACCTTTTTTTCTCTTTTAACACCTTCAATAACGTCTTTAACTGAGGGTGTCATTTGAGCTCCTTTGGACACCCAATACTTGATCTTTTCAGCGTCAAATTCTTTTGTTACGGAATTGACTGTTTTTTCGTAAAAGCCAAGTAAATCTACAGGCTTGCCGTCTCTTTTACTTCTTTGTTCCTTGACGACGAGTCTGTATTTACGCTCTCCTCTTTTTCCTGTTCTTGTAAATCTGATAACTAACATAGTAAGGTGTAATTGTACAATTTTTGAGGCTCAATTACAAGCATTTAATTAATACGAAACATTCATTGTCTCAAGCGCCTTTTGCGCCGCGTCTTTTTCTGCCTCTTGTTTTGAATGTCCTACCCCTTTTGCGATCAGTTCTCCATTCAAAAATACACCCGATGTGTAATTTTTGTCGTGATCAGGGCCCTGTTCTTCAAGAATCCGGTAATCAGGACTTACTTTAAATTTTTCCTGCATGTATTCCTGAAGCATGCTTTTTGCATCTTTAAGGCCTTGGGTTCCTACAAATTCATTTGCATTATCCAAAATCGTGCGCGTTATAAATTCTCTAGCCGCATCTATTCCCTGATCCAAGTACAAGCCTCCGACGACAGCTTCGTAGGTATTGGCTAGTATCGTTTTATTGGTTCTGCCCCCACCATCCTCTTCTCCTTTGCTCATCGTGAGAAGATTGCCCAGTCCCATTGCTTCTGAAACGAGATACAAAGTCTGAGTATTTGTAAGAACTGACCGCAGACTCGTTAATTCCCCTTCCTTGATATCGGGATGTTGAGAATATATATGA
This sequence comes from uncultured Gammaproteobacteria bacterium, assembly GCA_964504535.1. GTDB lineage: Bacteria > Patescibacteriota > Microgenomatia > Levybacterales > GWA1-39-11 > JAUSNA01. Next base: position 49,453 of record CAZDED010000003.1, on the reverse strand, counting down.
GAGGAAACGACAAAAGACAGGATACTGTCACCCAAAAATTCGAGCCTTTCATTAGATTCTTGCACCTCTTTATTTTCGTTGAGGTAAGATCTATGGGTAAAAACCAATTTTCGGATATTTTCATCCGTAAATTCCGGCAATTTAACATTCATATGCTTTTTAATAGTTTCCCGAGAGCACCATTGACAAAACCAGGGGAAGATTCGCCGCCGAATTCTTTAGCAAGTTCTATTGCTTCATCAATGATGACTTTCGGTGGTGTACTCTTCTCAAATTGTAACTCATAAATAGCCAGACGTAAAATAGCCAAGTCGACTTTATTGATTTTCTCTATCGGAAATTCCGGTGCGATATTTTTTATTTGTTCATCCAGTTCACCCATCTGTGCGATTACCTCTCTGGCTTTAGGATCGGAGATCTTTTGTTCTAAAAAACTATAGGAAAAAAGAAGTTGAACAATGTCCTGTCTCTTCTTATGCCTTGGATCAAGAGCAGTTTTCATGAAGTTATATTATTTAGAAAGTACTTGGCGGCCTTTGTAATATCCGCATGCTTTGCAGATAGTGTGAGGTACAACTACAGATCCACAGTTTTTGCAAACTGAGGCTGCAATTGAATCAAGAGAAATAGAGCTTCGTCTTTTCCCCTTTCTTTGTCTAGAATGTCTTCTCTTTGGTTCTTGTGGCATAAAAATTAGCGTATAGTTAGGGAAGGGTACAGCGTTTAGTTATGTTTTTTTAACTAAACCCTAAACCCTAATATCTAAACGCTAGCAACAATTATATATAAATTTAAGTTCAAAAGCAATAGTTGTTGCTTTTTAGTCGGGGTGGACTAATTTTTGAGAGACACTCTCTACCTTTTCAAGCAGTTCTGGGGTTTTCATAAGATCCTTAATGAGAAACTCTGCTTCATTTTTTGCTTTTTCAACAAGCTCAAAATTAGAGAAATCAGCTATTTTCATTCCACCTGCTCCGTGTTGACGAGTTCCAAAAAGGTCTCCTCCACCGCGAAGCTTGAGATCCAACTCTGCAAGCTCAAAACCACTATGGGAAGTTTCCATAAATGAGAGTCTTTTTGTAGCAATCTCTGATTCAGATTCGGTGAATAAGAGACAATAAGATTGCTTGTCGCCTCTGCCTACTCTTCCCCTGAGCTGGTGCAGTTGGGAAAGTCCAAACCGCTCGGCTGCCTCGATCACCATAATTGTGGCATCTGGTATATCAATTCCTACCTCAACGACCGGAGTTGCGACAAGCACGTGTGTTTTTTTATCCTTAAAGTCCATAAGCACCTGATCTTTTTCTTTTCCCGTCATCTTTCCGTGCAATAATCCAAGCTTGAGTCCTTTCAGATCCTCATGCTGCAATCTTTCAAACTCTGATTTTGCAGCTTTTACTGTTTCCATGCTTTCAGACTCCTCTATGAAAGGACAAACTATAAAGGCTTGGTCATTGTAATTACTATCTATAATTTGTTTGTTGATCCATCCGTATGCTTTCTCTCTTTTTTTATTTGGAACAAGCCACGTCTTTATCTTTTGTCTTCCGTTCGGCAATTCATTTAATAATGAAATATCAAGGTCTTTATATACTGCTAAAAGAATCGTTCTTGGGATAGGTGTTGCCGTCATTGCCAAAAAATGAGGATTTGTCCCTTTTTCGCGAAGGATTGAGCGCTGTTCAACTCCAAACCGCTGCTGTTCATCAATAACAACAAGTCCAAGCTTTTCAAAATTAACATTTTTTTGAATGAGAGCGTGGGTACCAATTAAGATGTTAGGGTTTGGTTGGGAGGGGTTTAGTTTTGAAGAAGAAGTGAGGAGGCCAACTGAAATTCCTAGGGGTTCGAAGAGTTTTGAAATAGTTGCAAAGTGTTGGTTGGCAAGAATTTCTGTGGGTGCCATTAGTGCTGACTGAAAAGAATTTAAGTGTGCTAAATACATTGAAATTGCCGCGACCACAGTTTTACCGCTTCCGACATCCCCTTCCAAAAGTCTGTTCATAGGAATATCCCTTTGTAGATCATTTTCAATATCTGAGAGCGCCTTTTTTTGTCCATCTGTAAGTTCAAAAGGCAGAGAATTTATGAAGTCTGTAAGTTGCAGTTTGAAGTTTGTAGTTTGGAATGGTACTCCCTTATTTTTTTCTTCCCACTCGCGTCTGCGCTTCAATGCAGCTAAATGGGAAAGTAACAATTCGTCAAAAGCAAGTCGAGCACGTGCATGCTCCGCTGACTTAAGATCTTTAGGGAAATGACAATTCTTCAAAGCAGTTGAAAGATCTGAAAATTCAAGTTTTGATAATTCTTTTTGAGACAAGTATTCGGGAATCGGAGTCTTATTATTATTGAGGATGTCAAATATTCTGTTTCTCAACCATTTGGATGAAAGTCCTTTCGTTTCATTATAAACAGGTACAAAACCAGTCGTGTGAAGTCCTGATTCATTAGACAGAACTTCATATTCTTTTACCTGAAAAGTGGGTTTTTTTCCAAAAAAATCGAGTTTGCCAACTAGTCCTATTTCGTCCCCTGGATGAATTATTCGTGTTATGTACGTTTGATTGAACCAAGTGCATTCGACGGTTCCCGTTTCATCCATGATTTTGGCTTTTTGTAGAACAAATCTTTTTTTTGTGTATTCATTTTTGATATCAAGAACTTTTCCTTTTATCACTGACTGCTCACTGATCTTTAGATTGCGGATAAAGACTGTATTGGTAAAATCTTCATAGCGGAATGGAAGGTGAAAAAGAAGATCTTCAAGAGTTATGATGTTAAGTCTTGCGAGGGCGGATTTTTTAAGGCGGAATGTAAGTCCAAGTTCTCCTACTGGAGTATTAAGATCCATCTATTGAATAACGTATGGCAAAATAATTGTAGCAACCATGGCTAGCGTTACAATTACCATGAGAGTTTTCATTATCCACTTTTTCTTCCGGATTGTTTCCATAATTAATCTTTAACTATTTTAGCATAATTTCTATTTCCTATTTTGAGAATTCCACCATCAGGTAGCTCGTCATTTTTCATAAATGGGTTCTCAATACGTTTCCTATCAACAGAAACTGCGCCTTGAGAAACTAGTCTTTTCCATTCGGAATTAGAGTCGACAAGATTGTTTGCTGTTGCTGTACCTGAAATCGTAGCTCCACTTGGGAAACTAATGATCGGAATATCTGTTGGGAGGTTTTTATCCTGCACAACACTTTTGAATGATTCCTCTGCTCTTCTTGCTTCTTCCTCACCGTTTAGTTGTTTGACAATTTCATATGCCAATCTTTTTTTAAAGACAATTGGATTTTCGTGTTTTAATTTTCGCTCAATTTCCTTTATCTCATCCATCGCAATGTCTGTCAGATACTCCATTGCTTTAACAATTACATCATCTGAAAGGCTCATGATCTTGCCGAAAAGGTTTTCTGGCTTGTCGGTAAGGCCAATAGCATTGCCTTCAGATTTTCCAATTTTTGTGCCTTTAGAGTCCGTAAGAAGTGGCGTTGTCATCACAAATTTCTCTCGGTTATTGATGGATCGTTGGAGTTTGCGACCAACAAGCATATTAAATGTTTGGTCCGACCCTCCTATTTCAAGATCGACATCCATGGCAACTGAATCGTACCCTTGAAGAACTGGATAAATGAATTCCCTCATATTAATGTCGCTGTTTGCTTTTATACGCTCTTGGAACATATCGCGTTCGATGAGTTGCTGGTGCGTTATGTGTCCAAAGATCTCTAAGATCTCAGAAAGTGTAAGTTTGTTAAGCCAATCTCCGTTATAAAGAATCTCAACCGGGTTTGGACCATCAAAATCCAAAAGCTTTTTTGCCTGCATGACATAGTCTTTTGCGTTTTTCTTTAACTCTTCTTCGTTGAAGAATTTTTCTCGAGACGACAATTTTCCAGACGGATCCCCAGCTTGCCCGGTTCCTGTTCCAATGAGAAAAATGACATGATGTCCCAATTTTTGCCATTGCGCCAACTTGCGAAGACCTATCATGTGCCCAATATGAAGATCTGTTCCTGTCGGGTCAAACCCTTCATAAAGTTTTAATTTCTTACCAGAACGGAGTTCTTTTTCCAAAGCCTCTTTTGAGGGGTATATCTTGTCTACACCTCGAGTTAACAATTGGTCTATTTCGTCCATATATAGATTATAGTCAATTTAGATTTTTTTGCCATAACATTCTCATTTGGTATACTGCTTTACTATGAAACGTAAAGTTGGGATTGATCATATTGGAGTTACCATGAATTTTTATTGCATGGATGGAAAAGGAAAGATTCTTCTTCACAAAAGAGGAAAAGCTTGTCGTGATGAAATTGGTCGTTGGGACAATGGTGGCGGGCAGTTAGAATTTGGTGAAACCCCTGAGCATGGAGTACTTCGAGAAGTTAAAGAAGAATTAGGATGTAAAGCTGAAATTTTGGAGCAGCTTCCTGCAATATCTGCTATACGGGTGCAAAACGGTATAAAAACGCATTGGTTGGCTATTGGTTTTATCGTCAAAGTAAACCCAAAAGAAGTAAAAATTATGGAGAAAGATAAGATTGATGATATCGGATGGTTTACTCTGGACAATTTACCCCGCCCACTCCACTCTGCTTTCAGAAGATATATCATCCGGACCGACAGAATAAAATATCTAAAAAAGTATATGAAGTAGTCAGATTTTTGATTCTTATAGGCAAAAATTGTATACTAGATACCTCTAAAGCATTACTGTTTTGCCTTAAGCAAAACTGCGATGCATATAAATATGTATTACAGCCGCCTCAGAAGAACTGCCCAAAGAAAACGTCCATTTTTTTCATCAAAAACTGCTTTTTTGGAAGCAAAGTTGGCTAAATATATCTTTTTTGCCCTTGTCGCACTTATAGTAATAGGTTTTGGATATGTGCTATGGGTAAGCCGAGATCTTCCAACACCCGGCAAGCTTGCTAACGGAAATATAAAGGATTCGACAAGAATCCTGGATAAGAACGGTAAGCTCCTGTATTCATTTTATAAAGACTACAACAGGATTTATGTACCATTAGATCAGATACCTCAAGATCTAAGAAATGCAACGATTGCAACTGAGGATAAAGATTTTATGCAGAACAAGGGCTTTTCCCTAACTGGTCTTTTTCGCGGAGTTATATTAGACCCCCTACTTAGAAAACGGGCTACCGGAGGGTCAACAATAACCCAACAGTTGGTGAAAATTGCATTGTTGTCTTCAGAGCGCACTATCACAAGAAAATTGAAGGAACTGATCCTGGCAGTACAAGTTGATAGTAAATACTCAAAAAATCAAATACTGGAGATGTATCTCAACAATATCCCTTATGGAGGAACAGCCGTTGGAATAGAGGCTGCAAGCAATTTGTACTTTAACAAACATGCAAAAGATTTGACGCTTCCGGAGAGTGCTTTTCTTGGCGGACTTCCACAGCTTCCATCTTACTATTCTCCTTTTGCCAACAAAGATAAAAATTATATAGGACGCTCAAAAGATGTTCTGAGAAGAATGAAGGATGAGGGATATATTTCTCAAAAACAAGCGGACGAGGCTTTAAAAACAATTACGAATTTTACATTTAAACAGCACAAGACAGAAGCTATAAAGGCTCCTCATTTTGTCATGTATGTTAGGCAACAGCTGATTGACATGTTTGGGGAGAATTACGTTAGTAACGGGAATTTGACCATCAAAACAACACTGGATTCTGATATTCAGGACGATGCAGAGGAAATTGTGACAAAAGAATTTGAAGGATTTAAAAATTATAAAGTCCAGAATGCGGCGGTCATGGTGCTGGATGTTAAAACAGGTGGAATTATGGCAATGCTTGGAAGTCGTGACTATTTTAATGATGACATAGATGGACAGTTCAATGCTGCTACTTCCCTTCGGCAACCAGGATCAAGTCTCAAGCCAATAATGTATGCTGTGGCTTTGGAGAAGGGTTATACTCCTTCAACTCTTATTATGGATGTTAAGACAGATTTTCCAGTCAATGATGGGAGTGGAAATAACACAGCGTATACTCCCGTCAATTATGACGGAAAATTTAGGGGGCCGGTACAACTGCGCTTCTCTCTTGGCAATTCTCTTAATGTCCCTGCCGTTAAGATGTTGGCTCGAGTTGGCATAAAACCTGTTATGCAAAAAGGGTTTGATATGGGAATATCAAATTGGGAGCCGACCTCAGATCATCTGAAAAGCGTAGGACTTTCTCTTGTTTTGGGAGGACGCGAAGCTAGTCTTGTTCAGATAACCTCTGCATATTCGGTGTTTGCGAGAGGTGGTCAAAAGAAGGAGACATATGGCATTGAAGAAGTTAAAGACACACATGGAAAGACGCTTTACAAACACCAAGATAAGGGCCAACAGCAGGTTCTTGAACAATCTGTGGCTTTTTTGATATCACACATACTTCTAGATAACAATGCTAGGATTGAGGCATTTGGGCCAAATTCGTGGCTCAACGTCTCCGGAAGAACTGTATCTGTCAAAACCGGTACGACTGACCAGAAGAGGGATAACTGGACGGTCGGATATACGCCTTCCTATGCAGTAGGTGTGTGGGTTGGAAATAATGACAACACCCCACTCGACCCTCGTATCGCATCAGGTGTTACCGGTGCATCTCCCATCTGGAATAAGGTTATGACCAGAGTTCTTAAGGGAAAACCAAAAGAAGAATTCCAAAAGCCGGACAGCATTGTTGATAAGCAAATTGATGCATTTTCAGGTGGACTTCCGATAGATGGTCAACCAACAAGGGTTGAGTATTTTATAAAAGGGACTGAGCCAACAACAAAATCTCCTATCTATAAGACACTCAAGATGTCAAAACACGATCAAGGAAAATTAGCATCAGATGAGGAACTGTCACGCAATGATTACGATACTATTGAAGTCATAAATTTTGTTGAAGATGATCCGGTCTCAACCGACGGGAAAAATAGGTGGCAAGAGGCTATCGACGCTTGGGTAAATGAACACTATAAAGATGACAATAAATACAAAAGACCTTCTGACAAATCGAATTATCATTACGACAATAATAGTCCGACAAATACCCCAACGCCGACTCCCAGCCCTACACCTACTCCATAATAGAAATTGTGTGTTTGAGGAGTTTGTCATTTTTGTAGAAAAATTTTCCGTTAAATTTTTTTCCCGAGAAAAGATACGGAAGGAATAGGTGATCTCCTTCCCAAATGTTTCTTTTTGTAACTTCTGTATTTTTTATCCACTCCAGATTTCCCTCGTCAGATTCTTTCAGGGTTCCGGAAAAATCAGAACTTTTATAAACAAAACAGTACCAATCCTGGTCATCAAAAATTTTCGGGAACGTGAGAATGCCGGCAAGTTTGAGTTTTTTTACCTTCAAATTCGACTCTTCGTATACTTCACGTATTGCACATTCCTCAGGCGTTTCACCATTTTGCACTTTTCCTCCAAGTCCGTTCCACTTTCCATTATATTCAGTGACCCTTTTTTTATGAGGACAAATCATCAGTGTCTGCCCATTTTTTTGGAGATAGCAAAGAGTTGCAAGCTGATTCATGATTTATCAAATCCGTATTCACTGTAATATTCACTTTTTGTAACATTTTTATAACATCTGCTATGTAGTCTATGGTTCTGTCAGGAAGATGATCAGGAGCAAACCACTCTGCCCTCTCTGCCTTGTGAGGTTCAGCAATAATGGCTTCCCCTTTCCATTTTTCGGTTCTGAAAAAAATTTCAAGACGCTCGTCGTTTTCGTTTTTATGAAGAGCGTGTACGAACTGAAGATCTTGTGGGGCAATATCGATGTTTGCTTCCTCTTTTGCTTCCCGTATCATTGCTTCTTTGAGAGTTTGGTTTCCATCGTGATGCCCGGCAATAAGGCCCCATTCATTGTCCATCCCGAAACCCGGTATCTTTTCTTTTTTGAAGATATATTTTACCGTCTTTCATAAGGAGTAAATAGACGGATACAATCATCTTAAATTTATTTTTTTGCATATGTCACTGATTTTACCACGGTGGTCAATTAGTGCTACTATTGATATATGTTTGAATTTTTAGGATTTGGTTCCTCAAATCATGATAATACATCTCAATCAGGAACAACAACGGATGGAATTTTTCAGGAGAAGTTTAGAAGGTATGAAGGAAGCCCAATCATTACTCCCAACTCTCAATTTCCTTGGAAAGCCAGGGCAACGTACAACCCTGCAGTCGTACAGTATGAAGGTAAAATTCACCTTATCTATAGAGCACAAGCGCTTGATGGAGTGAGTGTTTTTGGGTATGCCTCAACAACTGATGGGGTAACCATACAGGAGAATTTAGATCAACCTATCTATGTACCTCGTGAGTCATTTGAGATGAGCACAAAACCGGGCTGGAATTCAGGATGTGAAGATCCGCGGATTACCAAAATCGGTAACCGCTTCTACATGACCTATACTGCGTATGATGGAACAAGTCCGCCACGAGTCGCCCTCACTTCAATTTCAGTAAGTGATTTTACTTCAAAAATCTGGAATTGGGATAGTCCGAAACTCATCTCACCACCGGGAGTGGATGATAAAGATGCGTGTATCGTAAAAAAAGCCAAAGGGGATGGGTATTTCGCTTTCCATAGACTGGGTAACGTTATATGGTTAGATGATTTGCGAGATCTTGAGTTTCCCGAAACTAAATATTTAACAGGAGGAATCATGGCTCAAGCAAGAACTGACAACTGGGATAATATAAAAATTGGAATTGCCGGTCCACCCATCGAGACCGATGAAGGATGGATATTGATATATCACGCAGTTTGTAATCCTGGATTTATGTATAAGATAGGTGCGATGCTTCTTGACCTGGAAGACCCGAAAAAAATACTTGGTAGAACCGAGAAGCCCCTTTTGGAGCCAGAGATGGATTATGAGCAGCAAGGACAAGTACCCAATGTAATATTTTCGTGTGGAGCGGCAGTACTTGGGGGTGTTATCTATCTTTATTATGGTGGAGCCGATTCAGTGATAGGCGTTGCGACGATCCCTCTTGATAGTCTGCTGGGAGTTCTTAAAGGCACTTAATAAATGCTAAAATAAATATATGCGTTTCTTCGTTTCTAAACTTATTTTTTCCCTTATCCTCTATTTCCTATCGTTAATTCTTAATTCTTTCCTCTTTATTCCTGTTTCCTACGCCCAAACAGCAACCCCTGCCGTTAACGCAACGACTGACACAGGTGCAACACTTGGAGTTGCGCATATGGTTGATGTTAAAGATAAGAATGTGAAGGATGGAGTTGTTCTTTCCGCTGGATCTAAAGGAGCTGTGGCATCAGTTATACCATACGATTCTCAGGTCCTTGGGGTTGTGGCACGGGATGCGGCTATTATCATAAATACGACAAACATCACAAATGGTGTGCCGGTCATTTCGACAGGAACAACCTATGTGTATGTCTCATCCCTCGAGGGGAACATAAAAAAGGGAGATCTTGTCACATCATCAACTATGCCTGGGGTTGCAGTCAAAGCGACTAAGGAGGGGTATGTGTTGGGAACTGCGGCTGAGGACTATACAAACTCAAATAAAAAAGCGACTGACAAAATAGCGATAAGTCTAGACCTTCACTATTTCAATTCCAAGCCGACTTTTCCGGGCACTCTTTCAGATGTTTTTAAATTAGTGCTGACTCCCACAAAAGAAGGACCTTCCGCAATCTTCAAATATATTATGGCTGCAATTGTAGTGTTGGGGTCGATGGTCTTAGGATTTTTGAGTTTTGGAAGGGCTGCAGCAAAGGGGGTTGAGGCATTGGGTCGCAATCCAGCAGCAAGTCGCATCATTCATCTTGGCATTATTTTCAATGTCACCATAGTTGCCGCAATTGCCCTTGCAGGTCTTGGTGTAGCATTTTTGATATTAAGACTATAAATTGTCTTGTTCTTTTGTGTCGGCAAAAGAACAAAAAAATTCTTATATCGCTACACTACACTGTAGTAAATTGGCTAAACAAAATTAGAATTTTTTGGAAGACAGAAATCTCATTCCACCCCCCCCTCTTTCATAATGGTAAAATGGAGAGTATGAAATTGAAAATATGGTTGCTTATTGCCACCTTTTCCTTTTTATTTATCTTTCCTTCCACAACTTATTCTCAAGGTCCACCACCCCCAAAAAATGAAACAATTGAGGCTACGGTAACCGATGTTGCGGAGGGAAAAACAATAGATGTAGATGGCCGTGAACAACTTCATCAAACCCTGCAGCTTATTGTTACTGACGGATCGATAAAAGGTAAAAATATAACGGTTGAAAACGGTGACATTCAACGTGTAAATGTACCTGAATATAAAGCGGGAGACAAAGTGATAGTTACAGCAACGAAAGACTTTGAAGGTAATGACAAATACTTTATCCAGGACTACATCAGGCGTGACTCCCTTTACCTACTTTTCTTTTTCTTTCTTGTTGTTGCTGTTGTGATAGGACTAAAAAGAGGCATTCTTGCCCTTGTTGGAATGGCATTTTCTTTCCTGATAATTTTTTCTTTTATTCTTCCGCAGATATCGCAAGGACGTGACCCAATTTTGATAGCTGTTATTGCGTCAATTGCTATCATACCTGTTACCTTTTATCTATCGCATGGAATCAATAGAAAAACAACTTCCGCAATTATTGGTACTTTTATTGCCTTAGTATTAACTGGAATACTTGCCAATGTTTTTGTTGAAGCAGCACGCCTTACCGGTTTTGCTTCTGAAGAGGCTGGGTTTTTACAAAATGAAATGAACGGACAGATAAATATTAAAGGGCTGCTTTTGGCAGGTATTATTGTAAGTGTACTGGGAATTTTGGATGATATTACTGTATCTCAAGCCGCGGTTGTATATCAGCTAAAGAAGCTATCCCCCACTCTTGGATTTAAGGATTTGTATCTACATGCAATGGATGTTGGAAGGGATCATATAGCCTCAGTCGTAAATACGCTTGTCCTGGTATATACAGGGGCTGCAATGCCATTACTTTTACTTTTTGTAAATAGTTCTAGACCTTTTGGACAAGTCATCAACCATGAAGTGATTGCTGAAGAGATTATCAGAACCCTTGTTTCGAGTATTGGATTAATTTTAGCCGTTCCTATAACTACTCTTTTGACGGCTTATGTAGTAAGCATGAAAAAGCATGTAAAGAAGTAACGCTTCTCATCAAAAAAGCTCACAGTACGTGAGCTTTTTTAGTTACAAAATCAAGAAATTTTATTCTTTCTTGCCTGCAATATTTACCATCCAGTTGATACCGAATTTGTCTGTCAACATTCCAAATGTATCTCCCCATGGAGCTTTTCCAAGTGGCATGAATGGTGTTCCACCAACTGACAGTTTGTTCCAATAACTGGTAAGTTGTTCTTCATCAGAACTTTCACCACTCAAAGACATCCCGATTCCAGCAGCTGGTTTGTATTCCATATGAGATGGAGTGTCAGATGCCATAAGTGTCATTTCAGGTCCGACGATAAGCATGGCATGCATTATCAGATCTGCCTCTGGTCCGTCTTGACCCATACCTTCTTTAAAAGTGCTCATGGTGAGCTCTCCACCAAATACTGATTTGTAGAATTCCATAGCCTCTCGTGTGTTATCTTTGAAATTTATATAAGGATTAAGTTTTGTCATGTAGTTCACCCCCTTTCATGTGTAAGAAATTATAACTGATTGTTAGTAAAAAAGTTTCGAATTTTAGAATAAAGCTCTTCTTTTGATTCATTATTTGGTATCACAATTACCCCTTCAACATCTTTGCTTGAAAGTACATATTCATTGTCTTTTTCAAACAATTTTTCAAGGTCTCCACTATCAATATCGCGTTGTCTTGTAAGAATTCTTTGCATTCTGATTTCTCTTTCAGCGTCGATATAGAGAGATAAAATATTTGGAAACTTTTCTCGCATATATTTTGCCTCCTCTACGTCTCGAGAGCCATCAAAAACGATTTTTTCAGTGTCCCCAGCCTTTTCTACTATTTTCTTGCTACAATATTGTTTCCAAAAGTACTTTTGAGTTCATCATACACTGAATTCATGTTGTCTCGATTAAGATCCAATCCTTTCTCTATAGTCGCTTCTTTTACTATTTGTGAAAGATTGAATACAGTAAATCCGTACACATGCTTTAAAAATTGAGCAACAGTACCCTTCCCTCCCCCCATAGGTCCTAAGAGATGAATGACTTTTACTTCTGCTTGCATAACAGTAATTATACAGCATGCAACCTATAGGTCTGTGGGGTTTGTAGGGCGCGAAAAGTTATAGGCCTAATGACCTCAAAATCCACTTCTATCTTCAGTTATATATACTGACATCTTCACAAAATTCACGTTTTACCGTACTATGGATGTATATGCCCAACCTGCTCTTCCAGGTTATTAGTGTCGTGTTTGACCTGGTAATCGTTGTTTTTGTTGTTTTTTACCTGCTTGGAGTAAGAAATAAAGAAAAAAACATCGACAAGCGTGAGAATAAGCTTGAGTCTGACTATAGCGAGATCGTCGGCAATGGGATGGCTCGTGAGCGTCAGATACTTGATAACGCAGTCAATCAGTCCAATCAGATCATGCAGATTGCGACCCATCAGGCCAACCAGGTGCTTGCAGGTGCTCAGTACATCAGCCAGACATCAAAGGCATCATTGGACAATGCTCTGGAGCGGATGGTAGTTGACGTTGGCAATGTGAGTTCTAGCTCAAAAATGTCTCTTGAGACTGCCCTACAAAAGATAGTAATTGATGTTCATAAAGAAGCATATAACACCGGAAACGCTTTTACTGCAAGCTACCAAGCCTCTTTGAAGCAAATAACGACACTGTCACTGAGCGGGTTTCAAAATGTTACCAGTGAACTGGAGCTTGCACTGCAGCAGCAGATACGAGACTTTAGACAGACGTTACTGACCAATCTTGAAAAAGAAATTGAGACTTATAAGACCGCAAAGATGCATAGGATTGAGCAAGCAAGTAATGGGATTGTACAAAAAGTGGCACAAGAGATCCTCAACAAGTCACTATCTTTAGAGGATCATCAAAATTTGGTTATAAAGTCGCTTGAAAGAGCCAAAAAAGACGGATTATTTGACTAATATGGATACACTTGACCTATCAGATTTATTTAACACAAAAGCACAGGCTGAAGATTTTGCAAATCGTCTAACTGTTATTTCCTCAAAAATATTTGCGACTCAATTCAATCCTGAGGCCGCACTTCTGGATAATTTTGGTATCAAGAAAAAAGATGCTTTCATGACCCTTCTTCGCAACAACAATGTAAATCCAGAGTCTCGACTAGCCATCAAAGATTTTATAGAAAAGATCCAAGTAAAAATCACAAGCCTTCCTATTATTTCTCTGATTCTTGCATTTGAGCCTAAGGAGGAGACGCTTCAGGCATTTTCAAGATGGTTTGTTATCAATGTTAACAAGCAGGTACTTTTTGATGTGAGTGTGGATAAGTCACTTGTTGCTGGAGCTGCTATCAAATCTGGTGGTAAATATCTGGATTTTTCTATACGACCAACTTTAACCAAAGTCACTAGCGAAATGCTTGTGTCATCAGGCATGGTGACACTACCACCAAAACAACAATAATGAACGCTCAATTCAACGAACTTTTACAAAAATCAGGGGAATACGGTGTTGTCTATCAGGTCAGTCATCCTATCGCATTTATAGAAGGGTTGCCAAAGGTAAGAACACACGAAGTTATACTTTTTGAGACCGGTCAGAAAGCTGAAGTATTTGCTATCAATAGAGGCAAAGTTGAGGCTCGTGTTTTTTCACATGAGCCTGTCAGAGTTGGAACCATGGTTACAAGAACTGACACCCTACTTTCTGTCCCTGTTGGACCTGAACTTTTGGGACATGCCATTAATCCATTAGGCGAGCCTTTGGATCCCAGTATTCCTTTCACTCCTCCCACAACAATGCGAGACATTGAAGCAAAGCCCGTTGGAATTTCTGGAAGGCAAAAGATCACAAAGCAACTGGTGACCGGTGTTGCACTTTTGGATCTTATGATCCCACTTGGGCGTGGGCAACGTGAGCTTCTTATCGGGGATAGAAAGACAGGAAAAACATCTCTTATCATGAATATCATAAAGACTCAAATTTTTGAAGGAAATACTGTGATTTATGCTGCTATTGCTAAAAAGAAAAGTGATATCAAAAAACTTCAGCAATATTTTATTGAGGAAAAGATAATGGATAAGATTATTATTGTCGCGACAAGCTCTTATGACTCACCGACCCTTATTTACCAGACCCCGTATGCTGCGATGACTATAGCTGAGTATTTCAAAGAACAAGGGACTGATTCCCTTTTGATATTAGACGACCTTTCCTCTCACGCAAAATTTTATCGCGAAATTTCCCTGCTTGCACGTAGATTCCCTGGTCGTGACTCATATCCCGGTGACATTTTCTATGTCCATTCAAGGTTACTCGAGCGTGGTGGAAATTTCAAACATAAAACGAAAGGTGAAGTCAGCCTGACGTGTCTTCCCGTTATAGAAATTGTTGAAGGTGACTTTACCGGTTACATTGCTACAAATGTAATGGGAATTACAGATGGGCACATCTATCTGGATAGTAACATCTATTTTCAGGGCATGCGTCCGGCAGTTAATATCCCACTTTCTGTTACTCGTGTTGGACGTCAGACTTTGGACAAATTGACCAGAGAAATCAACAAAGAATTGACAGCTTTTATTTCTCAAAATGACAAGCTCCAAAATATATCTCACTTTGGACAAGAGTTGACAGAGGATGTGAAGAAGAACTTGAGACTCGGTGAGCTGATCCAAAAATTCTTTAACCAGCCGTATCAAGAATCTGTTCCGCGTATTGTGCAGTTGGTAGTCATTTCACTGATACTGCAAAATCTGATTGAAAAAGTTGAGGATCTCGAAGACGTTAAAAGGGGCTTAATAACAGCATTTTACGATAGGGGTAGACAAAAAATATTGTATGATGTAACTGCCACAAATGACCTGAAAGACTTTAACAAAAAAGTCATGGATAACAAAGATGCACTTCTTGCAATGGCTATAAAAGGGGCTGAGATAGTACAACCACAATTCGCCGAAGTGCCACTAGCACAGCCTACTCATCAGGTAGTAACTCCATCCGTAGCCCCACCCATCCAACAACCGGCTGCTGCTCCTCAACACGCAACGGCCTCAGTTGCTCCCATTGCACCAACACCCCCAGACCCATCGCAAGAAGGAGGTCCAAAAAACTAGCTTATGCCACAAAAAAAGATAATCGCAGAAAATCTGGAAGCCCTAAACAGTCTTAAGGATTTGGCAGAAAGTTACGAGGAGATTGCTGTTATTCGTATGCAGAAAATAAAAGACTCAGTTCTTAAAACCCGCGATTTTTTGGCTGATCTTTCTGACGTTTTTGTTGATCTCAAGTCATCTTACGACCGCGATGTTAAAGAATTGCTGGCAAAAAGAAAATCCGGCAGTAAAACAATTCTTCCCCTTCTTCAAAAAAATGGTAAAACACTTATGGTTTATCTTTCTTCAAATGGTCGTCTTTATGGATCTGTAACCCAAAAAACATACAAGCTTTTTGTAGAGGATTTGAAAAAACCAGAATCAAAGGACGCGGATCTGATGATAATAGGGACTGCCGGACGAGATATGTTTGAGAGCTCAGCATATGTTAGGCCTTACTCATATTTTGATATCCCAGATATTGGAGTTGAGGTGGATCACATAAAGCAGCTCATGCTGAAATTTCTCCAATATGAAAAGGTCCATGTGTATTATGGGAAATTTGATAACGTTATCAATCAGACCCCCATTGGAACAAGCATTACCGGAGAAAATATATTTGAGACCGAGACTCTAAAGCCAATATCACGGGAAGATAGGTTTATTTTCGAGCCCATTCTTGAGAAAATCTTTTATTTTTTTGAGACACAGATCATAGCCAATCTTTTCAGCCAGACACTTTTGGAAAATCAACTTGCACGTCATGCGTCCAGGGTTAACGCGATGGAAGAAGCTCTTATACATATCGACGAGGAATCAAAAAAACTTAATATCGCAAAAAATCTCATAAAGCGTCAGATGCAGAACAAGAAACAATCGGAGACAATTTCGGGTGTCGCGATATGGGGATAAGCAAAGCTTGCCCCCCCCACAGGGGTAAAAATATGTTGGTTGGTAAAGTTGTATCACTAAAGGGACAGATAATAGAAGTAGAATTTGCCGGTGAAAAACCCCGCATTTATGATGTTCTTGTGGCAAAAGAGGATCCTGAGATCAAGATGGAGGTATATACCTCTGCCTCTCCAAATTCATTTTTCTGCCTCGCTTTGACAAATGCTGTTATGCTTCACCACGGATCTGAGGTTGTCAGTACTGATCAGCCAATCAAAGTACCGGTAGGAGTTGAGATGCTTGGACGGGTTGTTGATACGTTGGGTATTGCACAAGACGGGCTGGGAGACATAAAGGCAAAGGAAATGAGACCTATCATTGCAAAAGACGTGACTTTTGCAGAGGTTCATATCCCAAGCGATTTGCTTGAGACTGGGATCAAGCCAGTAGACTTTTTCACCCCGATTGTTAAGGGTGGAAAGGTAGGTCTTTTCGGAGGAGCCGGAGTTGGTAAAACCGTTATTATTTCTGAGATCATCCATAACCTCGTTATCCTAAATCCTGAGAAAAACGTGACCGTTTTTACCGGTGTTGGGGAACGCACTCGTGAAGGAGAAGAACTTTTTGAGACTCTTAAAGAAAGCAAAGTTATGCAGGGAGTGAGTCTGATCTACGGAAGCATGGGTGAAAACCCTGCCTTGAGGTTTCGTACAGCATTTACCGGAGTCACTTTGGCAGAATACTATAGGGACACTTTAGGGAAAGATGTGCTATTTTTTATCGATAATATTTTCCGTTTTGCACAAAGTGGATACGAGTTATCAACTCTTATAAATGCTATTCCATCTGAAGGAGGATACCAGTCTACCCTGACATCTGAAATGGCGTCCTTTCATGAGAGGTTGGTTTCTACCCAAAAAAATGCCATCACAACTTTTGAAGCCATTTACGTCCCTGCTGACGACCTGACAGATAGCGGTGTTCAGGCGATCTTTCCGTATCTCGATTCAGGTATTATTCTTTCGCGTGCAATATATCAGGAAGGTAGATTCCCAGCCATTGATCTTCTCGGGTCTAGTAGCTCATCCTTGAGTGTCGAAATTGTTGGCGAAATGCATTATCAGACAGCACTTGATGCACAGGCGCTTTTGAAAAAAGCAGTAGCACTTGAGAGGATAGTATCACTTATTGGAGAGTCTGAACTTTCTCAAGATGACCAGCTCATTTATAAGAGGTCAAAAATGCTAAAGAACTTTATGACTCAGAATTTCACTGTTGTTGAGACTCAGACAGAGAAAAAAGGAGCATACGTTACCGTTAAAGACACAGTTGCAGACGTAAGAGCAATTCTTGACGGGAAAGTGGACAGCTTAGTACCTGAAGACCTATTGTTCATAGGAACACTTAAAGATATTGATGAAAAATTAGCTGCAAAAGAAAAAGAAAAAGCTGCCGGGGCAGTAAAAAATCAATTACCTGAAAATGGGACCGAAGCTAATGGCGCAACATCCCAAGTTGCTCCACAGCCAGTGGGAACACCACAAACTACCGTTACACCACAATCACCCAACCAGCCACCAACCCAACCAAACTAAAAAAATCCTATGGCCGACAAGAAGTTCAAAGTCAAAATAAGAGACACAGAAAATATCATTTTTGAAGGTGAGGTTGAAAGGATAAGCTCATTTAACGAGGTTGGTCCTTTCGATATCTATCCTATGCACGCTAACTTTATCTCTATCATTCGCCAAGAGTTAGTTCTTTACGATAACCATGAAAAGGTAAAAGAGCTAAAATTTGAGCAAGCTGTCATGAAAGTTAAGCAGGACAGTGCCAATATCTTCTTAGGAATCGAAGTTCTCTTCATGGACACCAAATAGTTTGGAGCTTCAAATCAAGCTAATTTATTACGCGTACTATTTTTATAATCATAAATATAGTTTTTACTGTTATATCAATTTATTTGTTTACGCATAAATATATTTAGCCTCAAAATACAGTACTCCGTGAAAACAATTTGTGAAAATTTTTAAAAATGAAATACTTTTTTCTGCATTTTTAAAAAAAAGATTTTTCTAAATTTGTTTTCCAATAACTATGAGATTAATTTTCGTGAAAAGTTTTCGTGAAATATACCATGTTTTTTAATATTTGATATGGTTCCAGTCCACTGATTCATTCTATTACTTTCTATATCAGCCTTTTTTTCGTTTTTTTGTGTCCTTTCACAAGCAAAAATTTTTTTTATAAAAAACAGTACAGTTTGTTACAGTACCTATCATTAACGTACGTTGACTAGTTTTAGCAAAAATAGATACATTAGATATACACCCGTTTTATATATACGCGATAGTCAAAACTCGTCAATGAAATTATTAACATTAAAACAGGCAGCTCGTAAGCTTGGTGTTTCAGTTGAAACCCTTGTGTACCTCTGCGACCTCCATTCTTTAACCCCAATTGTCGACGAAAAAGGAGAACTCCAATACCAGGAAGAGGATCTGACAAAGCTAGTCAAGGCTGGCGAGGCACGGGCAACTATTATTTCAAATTCCCCAAAAACTATAAGTTCTTTTCAGTCATTTCTTAACAGTGTTAGCCTTCTTTTTGAGGCTATGAGATTATTTTTTCAATTTGCTTACCTCAAACCAAGTAAAAGAACACTTTTTCTAGGCGCACTCGCCTCTCTTTTGTTTGTTGGAGGAGTATTTGCCCGCCAACAGCTCATTAAGAATTCAGCCCCAAAAATAGCACAAACGACTGAAGTTGCTACCGAAACACCTGAAGTTCTGGGAGCTCAGACAAGCAAGCTTAAGCTTACGGGAAGCGTTATTTTCGGACTTCCAGTTGTTAGCCGCGAAAATCTAACTGTTAGAAAGAACCTGTTGGTTGAAGGTACAAGCTTGTTTAAGGGAAATATCACTGCGCCAAATGTTGTTTATAGTCTTACTGCCGGTGAAAACGTAACGTTGAGTGGTGATCCTCAATCTCCTACGATCTCAGTTGATGCTAGTGGAGTCACTTCTTTTCAGGGTCAGACTGGGGATATTGAGCTTGTTGCGGGGGATGGTATACAGATAACCGATCTCACAATATCTGACATAACGACGCTTGAAACTCTTGTTGCACGCGGTCACTGTTCTTCATGTCTCACGGATCCAGATATTGCAAATACAATTACCATCGGGTCAGGTGGATCTGTTGCTGGAGAAGCAATCAAAACCGGGCTTATCAGTGTTAGTGTCGGCGGTACCGGGCTTTCAACATATGCAACCGGTGATCTTTTGTATGCTGCTTCCGCTGACGTCCTCGCTGGGTTGCCTATCGGTACGACAGGGCAATTTCTAACTGTAGATGGCACCGGTGTTCCTTCATGGACAAACATCACTTCATTTGCTGTTGCAACCATCAAAGAGAATGATGTGGTGGTTTCAAATGTGATTAATGCGCTTGATTTTCTTGGTGGTGATTTTGACGTTACTGAGAGTCCTGCCGGAGAGGCAAATATCCAGCTTGCATCGACATTAACGTCTGTTAATGGTGTTACAAATAGTTTCAACATTGGAGGAACAACCCTGAGTTTTAGTGGAGCCGGATCTGTGCTTTCGGCTGCTGCCAGTTCATTGACACTAGATAGTGGCACTACAGGAACAGTCAATCTCGGAACGGGTAATAATGCAAAAATCATCAATGTCGGTACCGGCACATCTGGAAATGTAATAAATATCGCAACCGACAATACGATTGCAGACATCATCAACATCGGCTCAGCGCTTGATACCGCAACGATTGGTGCCGGGCTTGTTACGGTTCCAAATGGACGAGTTGGTATCGGCGTTGCTCCTGATGATCTTGATGCTGATGGAAATCCTTTCAGACTTGAAGTTGCAGGAAGTATCGGTCCGAGTGCTGATGACACATATGATCTTGGTTCAGCTCTAAGGCGCTACAGAAATCTTTATCTCACCGGTACAACTACAGCAGGAGGAGATATAACTATCGCCAACTCCGATCCATCCGTATTTTTTGTGGATAGTGATGTGGGTGAGTCGGACTTTTCTCTGAACGCGGATACATCGCAGTTCACGATATATAATACAACCTCAGGAGCGCAAGCGCTCCTAATTGCGTCTGATGGGGATGTTTCTTTGGCGGGAGGATCAGGTTCAACGGGATGCACTGTTGATGACGCTACTGGCAATCTTGTATGTTCTGGTACTATTACAACAACTGATACTTCAGGAACAGTAGGTTTTTTCACCAGAAATAATGGAACTACAACCCTCACGCCGACAACTGCAGGGGACACCCTATCAACATCTGGAAATATTCTGACAACCGGTGCTGGGACTATCGTCTCGGCAACCACATTGACAGCTCAAGCCGCAACAAACCAAATAGTCCTAGGATCAGGCAATACAACGACCATCACCTCTCCTGCACCCTCTGCATCACGGATTGCAACCCTTCCTGCTTTGTCTTCTGATGATACTTTCGTTTTTGCCAACGAAACACAAACACTAACAAATAAAACAATAGGCGCAACAGGACTTACTTTTTCTGGTGCGGCGGTTGATATCTCTACGTTAGCAAATGAGGACTTCACCATTTCGCCAAATGGCACCGGGCAGATCGTGCTTTCAAATATAACTCGTCTTCTCACTCTTCCAGCGCCAGGAGTAAGTGCTACTACTCTTTGCCGTGACAACATCAGCAATGAGATAACACAATGTCCTGCAAATGCTGGTGGAATTTCTTTGCAGCTTGCGTATAACTCTGGCAATACAATAAGTGCTTCTGACTCTTTGGGAAATATCGATTTCACATTGGCTTCAGATAGTGCACGTGCATTAACACTAACAAATGCAGGTACTGCTTCATCGGCACTTGTTATTAACGATACAAATGCTGCTATTCAAAATGCTCTTACGGTGCAATCAGGTGGTGTTACTACTCTCACCATAAATGAGAATGGAATACTTTCGACAACAGGAAATATATTGACAACAGGTGCGGGCACCATCACGTCAGCCGGAACACTCACTGCTTCAAATGGTTTTACAGTAACAACAGGAACTCTCAATCTTACAGCTACTGCAGGTACTCTTAATTTGTCAGGCCTATCGGGCTCAAGTATTTCAACTGGAGTAAATAATTTACTCATCACATCCGGCAATTTCAACACTACAGCAACGGGAATTAACAGTACTGCTATCGGTACTACCACTCCTTCAACCGGTGCGTTCACAAATCTCTCAGCAAATGGAGCATTGACTGTTTCAAGCTTTGCAACAGATGGAGTTGTTATCAATAATTCATCTGGAGTATTTTCAACTATCGCGCAACTCACTCCTGCTCGTGGAGGTACAGGTCTTGATACGTCTGGGGCATTACCTGGGCAGATATTAATAGGCAATGGCACGGGTCTTAGTCTTAATTATATTTCAGGTACATCAAATCAGGTAAATGTTGTGAACGGTAGTGGCACAATCGTTCTTTCTACCCCTCAAGATATTGCGGCGACATCTTCGCCGACATTCGCATCCCAGTCTCTTTCAAATACAAGTAACCAACTTACTCTTGGTGCTGCCGGGAATACGTTAGTTATAAATGCCAATTCACAGTCTGCTCCTAGAACAGCAACCATTCCTGCTCTTAGCGCATCTGATACATTCGTATTTGCAAATGAGACTCAGACATTAAGCAATAAGACAATCGGGTCTACCGGACTTATATTCTCAGGAGCAACAACAGATATCACGACCGCAAGTAACGAAGATCTCACGCTTTCCGCTTCAGGTATAGGGCAAATCGTTCTTTCTAACACAGTAAGACTGGGCAGTCTTCCATCTGCAGGTGTTGCTGCAACTACCCTTTGCCGTGACAATATTAGCAACGAAATAACGCAATGTCCGGCAAATGCCAGCAATGTTTCATTGCAACTTGCCTATGATTCAGGAAATACATTAACTACATCTGCAAATAGAAATATCGACTTTACATTGGGATCTGGTCTATCCACCTCCTTACTCCTCACAAATGTAGGAACAGCTAGTGCTTTTGTAATCAACGATACCAGCGGATCAGTCAATAATTCGTTGGTCATCCAAAGTAGTGGTTCTGCGACGCTTACCATAAATGAGACAGGATTACTTTCAACCGCAGGAAACATATTAACAACCGGTACAGGATCAATCCTTTCAGCGACAACGTTGACTGCCCAAGCAGCAACAAATCAAGTTGTACTGGGTTCTGGAAATACGACAACAATAAGTTCCATTGCTCCCGCTGCTCCACGTGTCGCTACTTTACCTGCCCTAGCTGTTGATGATACATTTATTTTTGCACAACAGACTCAAACGCTCACAAATAAAACGATTGGAACAACTGGGCTTGTGTTCTTAGGAGCTGCGACCGATATTTCAACACTGTCAAATGAAGACTTCACAATTACCCCTGATGGGACAGGGCAAA
The DNA here is from genome assembly GCA_964504535.1 of uncultured Gammaproteobacteria bacterium. Classification (GTDB taxonomy): domain Bacteria; phylum Patescibacteriota; class Microgenomatia; order Levybacterales; family GWA1-39-11; genus JAUSNA01. The sequence goes on along the minus strand of CAZDED010000003.1, from coordinate 26,827 downwards.
TAGTCCTTTCAAACATTACACGTCTTGAAAATCTGCCTGTTTCTGGTGTTGCTGCAACGACTCTTTGTCGTGATAATTCGTCCCATCAAATAACGGAATGTCCAGCAAACGCTGCAAATATTTCACTCCAACTCGCATACGAAGCTGGAAACACAATTTCTGCAACAGATGCATTTGGTGACATTTCACTTACTCTTGCAGCTCTTTCATCTCGGGCATTGACTCTTACAAACGCAGGTACAGCGTCATCGGCGCTTGTTATAAATGACACGAATGCTGCAAACCAAAATGGAATTGAAGTCCAATCAAATGGATCAACAACTCTTACTGTCAACGAAAATGGAAATCTAACTACCGCAGGAGTTTTGACATCACAAGCTGTAACAAACCAGTTAGTATTGGGAACAACTAATACCACTACGATAAATTCCGTAGCGCCAGCTGCTGCAAGGATCGCAACGATTCCCGGTCTTACCGCAAATGACACATTCATATTTGCCAATCAAAGTCAGACATTGACTAACAAATTGCTGACCGACAACTCGATCACGTTCCAGAATAGCGGAGACAATACGAAGCAATTCTTGTTTGATCTAAGTCAGATTACAACAGGTACGCTGCGGACTATTAGTATTCCAGACTATGATGGAACAGTTTGTCTTACTGTCGGAAACTGTGCAGGTGCTGGTGGCGTTGTCGGTGGTGCCGGTACGCTAAATAGACTAGCTAAATTTACTGTAACGGGATCAAATATCGGAGATTCTAATTTTACGGATGACGGTACGACAATCACCTCTTTGACTGCATTTAATGTGGGAGATCAAACTGGCACCGATACATTGTCATTATTGAGGCTTGCTACATCAACGAGCGGTGCGACTCTTAACAACTCAAATCTTTTGTCACTTCAGGGATCATATTGGAATGGAGCTTCCTCAAACAATCTTACTTTTAGTCTTCAAAATCAGATTCTAACTACCGCTCCAACATATCAGTTGGCATTTGTTAATAATGCCGGAGACAATGCGGCAACCCTTTCTTATGCTGGAAACCTCGGTCTTGCTGCAACTACCAACCAAATATCTCTCGGAACCATCAACACTACGACCATAAATTCACCTGCCCCAGGTGCGCCACGAATTGCAACACTTCCTGCGTTGACGTTTGACGACACTTTTATATTTGCCGCACAAACACAGACATTAACTAACAAAACAATTGGGGCGTCAGGGCTTGTATTTTCAGGAGCTGCCAATGACATAATCACCGTCAGTAATGAAGATCTTACGCTCACTCCAAATGGAACCGGTCAAATTGTGCTCTCCAATATAGCGCGTCTTGAAAATCTGCCTGTTGCAGGAGTTGCTGCAACGACTCTATGCCGTGACGATTCGTCCCATCAAATAACGGAATGTCCGGCAAACGCTGCAAATATTTCACTGCAACTTGCTTATGAAGCAGGCAACACTATTAGTGCAACAGATGGTGAAGGCAACATTGACTTTACTCTTGCAGATCTTTCATCCCGCCAATTCTTACTTACCAATGCCGGGACAGGATCGGCAGCATTTGTCATAAATGACACGAATGCTTCTATCCAAAATGCTTTGTCTATCCAAAGCAGCGGTTCTGCAACTCTCACGATTTCTGAGAATGGAAATCTTATAACAACGGGTTCTGTCACAAGCAGCTCCTTATCAACGGGTGCAATTACAGCTACCGGGTCGTTAACCTTTAATGGGGTTGGAACAGATATCACTACGGTTTCTAACCAAGATCTTACGATTACCCCAGATGGGACCGGTCAGATTGTCCTTTCAAATATAACCAAGTTACTTAATCTTCCGACTGCTGGACTAAGTGCAACTACCCTTTGCCGTGATGACATAAGTAACGAAATAACCGAATGTCCGGCAAACGCTGCAAACATTTCACTTCAACTTGCATACGAAGCAGGAAATACAATATCAGCAACTGACTCCGAAGGGAACATTGACTTTACCCTTGCTGACCTTTCATCCCGCCAATTCCTCCTTACAAATGCTGGTACCGGGTCGGCTGCATTTGTTATCAACGACACGAATGCTTCAGTCCAAGACGTATTTCAAGCCCAATCAAGCGGTGCTGCTACTCTTACTATTTCTGAGAATGGAAACCTAACTTCTATTGGTAATCTCTCAACAAGTGGAAATATCCTAACAACTGGGACTGGAACAATAACATCTGCAGGACTTCTAACCGCTTCAAACGGAATTACAGTAACCACCGGTGCAGTCAATGTCACGGGTACATCCGGTGCACTTAATTTATCAGGCTTGTCAGCCTCATCACTTCAATTTGGGGGAAATAATTTACTCATAGGGGCAGCAAATCTTAGTGTCACGGCAACAGGAATCAATAGTACTGCAATTGGTGCGACAACTCCATCAACCGCAGTGTTTACTGGCCTAACAGCTAACACCTCAGTAACTATCACACCATTTAATACAGCTGGTGTTATTATCAATAATGCATCAGGGGTTCTTGCAACAGAACAACAACTCGCTCCTTTAAGAGGTGGAACAGGTGTAGATGCATCTGCTGCTCCAAATGGAGCTCTTCTCATTGGGAATGGGTCAGGATTTAGTTTGAATACTATTACCGGTACTTCAAATCAAGTTCTCGTGACGAATGGGTCAGGGACTATTGCACTCTCTCTTCCTCAAGATATTGCTGCAACTTCATCCCCTACTTTTGCTTCACTTAATCTTACCAACTCAACAAACCAGATAGTTCTTGGAACAACAAACACTACGACAATTACGTCAATTGCTCCTGTTGCTTCAAGATTTGCAACTATTCCAGCGCTCACTGCAGATGACACTTTCGTGTTTGCAAACCAGACCCAGACTCTTTCAAATAAATCAATCGGTTCTACTGGCCTCATATTTTCTGGTGCTGCGACAGATATCACGACAAACTCAAATGAAGACCTTACCCTTTCACCTGATGGAACGGGACAAATAGTTCTAAATACTATTACGAGAATTCCAAATCTTTCAGGAACTGTTGGCTTTTCTGTTGTCTGTAGAAATGGACTCAACGAGTTTTCTGTCTGTTCATCAAACGCTCTCAATGTCACCCTACAACAGGCATATAATTCGGGTAATACTATAGTTGCAAATGATCTTCACGGGAATATCGACTTCACCCTTGCAGATCTTTCGTCCAGACAGTTCTTGCTTACTAATGCAGGAACAGGTAGCGCCGCATTTGTGATCAATGACACAAATGCTTCTGTGCAAAATGCTTTAGCTATTCAATCAAGCGGTTCGGCTACATTAACAATTTCTGAGAACGGGAATCTCTCAACTATTGGAAACCTTCTTACAACATCAGGCGGAACGATTACATCTAATGGACTTTTAACTGCCTCAAATGGCCTTACTGTCACAGCTGGAGCTGTGAATATTACGGGTACATCTGGTGCAATTGTTCTTACCGGGCTTGGGGCATCTACATTTGATGCAGGTGCAAATGCTCTGACGTTTACATCATCCAACTTCACAACGACTGCTACCGGCATCAATAACACAGCAATTGGTGTAACTACTCCATCAACCGGTAATTTTACGACCCTAACAACAACAGGAAACGCTTCATTTTCAGGCAATCTGACACTTGCAGGCGCTCCACGTTCTATCCAAACGACTGATTTTAATACCCTTACTATTGGAGGCAATACGACGGGGCTTGTACAAATTGCCGGCAACACAGACATTACCGGTCTTTTGAGTGTTCAAGGGGCTGCAACGTTCAACAACAATATTAGTCAGGTTGGAACTGGGACATTCTCAACAGGAACCGGAGCAGTTTCTTTGAACGGAAATACTTCAGTTACCGGATCAAATACATTTACAGTCGGAACAGGCGCCACAACCCTTGGCAGCACTCTAGATGTTGCCGGCCTTGCCACATTTAATGGGGGCCTTACTATCTCAACAGGAAATACGTTACTGGCATCCGGAGCTGCAGTATTTGCACCTTCAACAGGGAACAACGTTGTATTCAATACTTCTGCAACAGAGAGAATTCAAATCAATGGCCTCCAGACTCAGAATGGAAATACACTTTGTCTGGATGTAAGCAACAACCTCGCTTTCTGTAACGGAGCGCCTTTCGGACTTCAAGCTGCATATAACACAGGAAACACAATCACGACAACTCCGGGTCGAAATCTTGCATTCACGTTGGGTCAGGATCAGACAACTTCACTCACTCTCACAAACCTTGGTACCGCTTCGGCATTTATCATCAATGATAATAATGCTAATACAAATACTTCGCTTGAGATCCAATCTTCGGGATCAGCGACACTCACCATCAACGAGCTTGGAAACCTGACGACAAGTGGAAACATTGCAACAACAGGTACTGGAACTATAACGTCAAATGCTCTTTTGACAGCATCAAATGGCCTAACAGTAACAACCGGTGCAGTAAGTCTCACTGGTACTTCAGGACTTCTCAATTTGACCGGACTTTCATCTTCTACACTTCAGTTTGGTGGAAATGATCTGTTGGTTGGAGCTGCAAATATTAATGTGACTGCAACTGGTATCAACGGAACCGTTATCGGAGCGACAACCCCAGCCGCAGCTACATTCACAAATCTCACTACGACAGGTGCTGCCTCAATATCTGGCAACCTTACTCTTGCTGGTGCGCCAAGATCAATCCAAACAACGGAGTTCAACACGTTGACAATAGGTGGAGATACTACGGGAGAGATCACAATCAGTCCTCTCAATGGTGTGGGAAATCTTAATATAAATGCGTTGACAATTCTGAATGGAAATACATCAGTTACGGGAGCAAATACATTTACAGTCGGTACCGGTCTTACTACACTTGGGGGTGCACTTACAGTTAATGGAATAAGTACCTTTAACAACAACATAACACAAGTTGGAGCATACACATTCTCAACAGGTACAGGTAATGTTTCTTTGAACGGTAATACGTCCGTGACTGGTTCTAACACCTTCTCTGTCGGAACCGGAGCCACAACATTGGGTAGCACCCTTGATGTTGCAGGAATTTCGACCTTCAATGGAAATGTAACGGTTACCAACGGTAACTCGTTTGATGCGTCAGGGAGTGCAGTATTCACTCCTTCAAATGGAAACAATATAGTATTTAATACTTCTGCAACCGAAAGGATCCAGATCAATGGTCTCCAGACCCAAAATGGAAATACTCTGTGTCTTGATACAAGTTTTAATCTTGTTTATTGTAACGGTGCACCATTTGGATTGCAGGCAGCTTACAACACAGGAAACACAATAACAACAACTGAGGACAGAAATATCGCCTTTACTTTGGGGCTTGATTTGGGAACATCTCTAACTCTTGAAAATCAAGGTACAGCAAGTGCATTTTTGATAAATGATACAAGCGGTTCAGTCAACACTGCGCTTGAGATCCAGTCCTCTGGTTCTGCAACTCTCACCATCAATGAACTCGGAAATCTTACGACCAGTGGAAATATTGCAACGACAGGTACTGGAGCAATAACATCAGCAGGTCTTTTGACAGCATCAAATGGACTGACTCTAACAACCGGTGCTATCAACCTTACCGCTACCTCTGGCGTATTAAGTCTTTCAGGATTGTCTGCATCATCTATCAATGCCGGGGTAAATAATTTACTGATAACCTCCGGCAATTTCACAGCAACTGCAACGGGAATCAATAGCACCGCAATTGGAGCAACCACACCATCGACAGGTGCCTTTACAACTCTTTCATCAACCGGAACAACAAATCTTGGAACCTCAGGTGCATCCGATGTAAATATTGCAACAACCGGGACAGGAAATGTAGCGATAGGCAACGCTACAGGTACTTTTGCCGTCACTTCAAACGGGGGATTAAATGTTTCGACACTTGGAGCGCTAACCGGTGTTATCTCTCTTGACACAATTGGAGTGACAGCAACAGATCTTACATTTGCCGGAGTCGGAACAATATCTGCGACCGGTGCAAATTCACTCACTCTTGATACAGGAACAACTGGTGACATAAATATTGGTATCGGCAATAGTGCAAAGACTATTTATATCGGAACAGGAGCTGGTGGAAATGTCATAAATATCGCAACAAATGACACTCTGGCCGACATTGTCAATATTGGATCAGCATTGGACACTATAAATCTATTGGGTGAAGTTACCGCTAATGACTTCACATCAAGTGGTGTTACGATAACTGGAGGAACTATAAATGGCACAAGCGTTGGTGCAACTGTCAGATCAACCGGTGCATTCACAACGCTTGCTGCCAACAGTACCGTTCTTATAGAGAATTTGACGACAAGCTCAGGAACCGCACTTTGTATTGATTCATTTGATAACATCATTAAATGTTCTATCGGATCAGGTACTGGAACTCTTCAATCTTCGTATAACAATGGAAATACGATTCTCACAAACGACGGACGAAATGTAGCTATCACGCTTGCTCCTGGTCTTAACCTTCCAACGTCATTTACCATTGAAAATCAAAGCACGGCAAGTGCATTTATCGTAAATGACACGTCAGCTGGCGGATCGGGAACATTTATTGATCTTCAGTCCAATGGAGCATCAACTCTAAAGATTTCAGAAGCCGGAGTCATTTATCTTGCTGGAAATAATACTTCAGACATTTCAACACTTGTTGGTGGAACGGATATTACAGTCAATCCAGCAAGTTCAACCGTTGCGGCAACCGGTGGCAATCTAAGACTAATTGCAGGAACAACTACTGCTGGTGGTTCAACGGGTGGATCGGTAACAATTAATGCAGGTGCTGGAGCAAGTGCAAACGGGGTGATAAATCTTGGTACTTTAACTACCGGAAATACTGTAAATATTGGTACGGATAACACGAGTCCTGATGTGATAAATATTGGGTCATCAACAGACACGGTAAGTATTGCCGGAGCAGTTACTGCTAATAACTTCTCATCAAGTAACGCTGTAATAACCGGTGGATCAATAGACAATACTCCAATCGGAAATACAACTCGTTCTTCAGGGAAATTCACAACACTTGCAGCCAATAGCACAGTAACGATAGAAAACTTAGTTACTGTAGTTGGAAGCCCTCTTTGTACAAATGGTGATGATGAGGTTGTACTCTGCGATGTCGGATCATCTGCCGGAACATTGCAATCATCTTATGACAATGGGAATACAATTCTTACGACATCAGGTAGAAATATTGACTTTACTCTTGCGTCGGGTCTAAATGCAGCAACTTCATTGACGTTAACAAATGAGGGGACTGCGAGTGCATTTATTATAAATGACAATAATGCTGCTCCAAATCAGGTTGCATTAGAAATTCAGTCTGGAGGAAACAGAAGACTCACCATTGATGAAAGTGGTAACGCTTCTACCAGTGGATATATCTCTTCATCAAATAGCATCCAAACAATAGGATCAGGAACCATAACATCTGCAAACGGACTATTTGTGACCGCCGGTGGAGCTTCAATAAATGGAGGAATAAACAATAATACGGGAGGCATTACAAACACTGGTGCGATAACTGGTGCAACAAGTATTACGGCTTCAGGAACAATTCAAGGAGATATTCTCAATGCAGTATCATCAATCCAAACCAACGGCACCCAAAGAGTTGATTCATCAGGGAATCTTGTTAACATCGGAACGGTAGCATCAGGCGCTATCACAACAACAGGAACGTTAACGTTTAGCGGTGTATCAACAGATATTACAACAGTATCAAACCAGGACCTCACCCTTCTTGCAAATGGAAGTGGACAAATTGTCCTAAATGATACCGTGAGAATTCCCGTTCTTGCAGGTGTCCAAGGATTTACAGTCCTTTGTCAAAATGTGACAAATGAGCTTTCCCAATGTGACCCTACAGCATTTGGGGTTACTTTACAGTCAGCATATAACGGCGGAAACACAATCCTTACCACTGCCGGTAAGAATATCGACTTTACACTTGATAGTGGTCTTACGACTCAATTTAGACTTTCAAATGCAGGAAGTGCAAATGCTTTTGTCATCAATGATACGAATGTCGGTTCAGGCGGAATTGCATTTGAAATCCAGTCTGCTAGTTCCTCTGCTTTGACCATCACTGAGCTTGGGACCATCTCGACTTCTGGCAATATCGCAACCACCGGAACCGGCACTATAACCTCTGCCGGAGCCCTTACTGTCAGTGCCGGCGGTGCTTCAATTACCGGCGGCATCAACAATAATAATGGCGGCATCACAAATACTGGTGCAATAACTGGTGCTACTAACATAACTGCTTCTGGAACTACTACTAGTGATACGATAAATGCCATAACTGAATTTCAGCTGAATGGTACCAGTATCAATGTGGGAGGTACCTTATCAAATGTCGCCTACCTTGACCGGGCGAATGTATTTAGCAATACAAATACCTTCTCCTCGGCTGCCCCACTCACTCTATCTAACAGCGCTCCAGATATTACGCTTGCAACCGCAGGAAATAATGGAGTGTTGAGGATCAGGGATGCGGAAGGTTCACCAAATACACTTCTTACGCTCACCGATAATGGCACTGTTGGAAACCTTGCGATTACAGGCACTATCAATGCTGTTTTAGGGCTCCAACTTAACGGAACCAATATCAATACAACCGGAACTCTCACAAACGTTGCATACAAAGGACAAAATAATAACTTCACTGTTGGCCAAACAATCGGGGGTGCTTTGACAGTAACAACAGGTGGCGCTTCAATTACCGGTGGCATCAACAATAATAATGGTGGCATCACAAACACCGGTGCTATAACCGGAGCTACAAATATCACCGCAAGTGGGACAACGCAGACAGATATCCTCAATGCAATAACTGCAATTCAACTTAACGGAGTTAACATTAATACCGGTGGCACGTTAACAAATGTTGCATATCTTGATACAGCTAACACGTTTACGTTGGGTCAGACAATCAACTCCGGAGGTATAACAGTCGTTGCGGGTGGTGCTTCAATAACGGGTGGCATCAACAACAACACAGGAGGCATCACAAACACGGGGGCAATTGCCGGGGCAACAACCATAGCAGCTTCAGGAGTTGTGACTCTCTCCGGTGCTTCACCTCTGACGTTGTCAAATACAACACCAATTATTACATTGGGGGCAGGTAATGCAGCCGGAACACTTACTATCAAAGACTCAAATGGAACACCAAACACATTGCTGACATTGGTTGATAATGGAACTGTTGCAACTCTTACGGTCGGAACGATCAACGCTACCAGCGCTCTTCAACTGAACGGGGCAAATATAAATACAGCAAATACCCTCACAAACGTTGCATACAAGAACCAATCAAATACCTTTACTGCAGGACAAACGATTACAACCGGTGGTCTTGCTATCAGCGCAGGAGGTCTTGATGTAACCGGTGGCATCAACAACAACACGGGTGGCATCACAAGCACGGGGGCAATTGCCGGAGCAACAACAATTGACGCCTCAGGCGTTGTTACGTTGTCAAATGCTTCTCCACTTACGCTTTCAGATAGTGCGCCGGTCATAACACTTGCAACAGCCGGTACCAATGCAGTTTTAACTATAAATGATGCTGAAGGTTCACCAAATACTCTTTTGACATTGACAGATACAGGAACTGTAGGAAATCTTGCAGTGACAGGTTCCATAAATGCCGGAACAGGAATTCTTCTGAATGGAACCAATATCAATACAACCGGAACTCTCACAAACGTTGCATACAAAGGACAAAATAATAACTTCACTGTTGGCCAAACAATCGGGGGTGCTTTGACAGTAACAACAGGTGGCGCTTCAATTACCGGTGGCATCAACAATAATAATGGTGGCATCACAAACACCGGTGCTATAACCGGTGCTACAAATATCACAGCATCAGGAACTGTTCAGGGGGATATTATTAATGCTGTCACTGCGCTTCAGTTAAATGGAACAGATATTAATACGGCTGGAATACTGACAAATGTTGCATACAAGAACCAATCAAACACCTTTACTGCAGGGCAAATTATATCCTCGGGTGGATTGTCAGTCACCGGTGGAATTAACAATAATAATGGAGGAATAACAAATACCGGTTCAGTTGGTAGCGCTACTACAATTGATGCATCTGGACTTGTTACTCTCTCAAATAGTACGCCGCTTGCGCTTACTGCAACAACTTCGGCTATCACTCTTGCGGCCGCGGGCACCAACGGTACGTTAACCATTAGAGATGCTGAAGGTTCACCAAATACTCTTCTCACGCTGACAGATACAGGAACTGTTGGAAATCTATCAGTATCGGGAACAATAAATGCAGTCGGTGGTTATTTACTCAATGGAACTAATATCAATACAACAGGGACTCTTTCAAATGTTGCATACAAAGGTCAGAATAATAACTTCACTGTTGGTCAGACAATCGGTGGTGCTTTGACAGTAACAATTGGGGGGGCTTCAATAACAGGTGGCATCAATAACAATTCTGGTGGTATTACAAGCACCGGCGCTATCTCAGGCGCTACTACGATTGATGCTTCAGGAGTCGTCACATTGTCCGGTGCATCCCCATTGACCCTCTCAAACGCAGCACCAGTTGTAACCCTTGCAACGATTGGGGTTGATGGTGTTTTGACAATAACAGATGCTCAAGGTTCTCCAAACACACTGCTAACTCTTACCGATAACGGTACGAATGCCACACTTGCTGTTGCAAATATTAATGCAACAACAGGATTTTTACTGAATGGAACAAATATTAACGTTGGTACTACACTTTCAAATGTCGCCTACCTTGATCAGGCAAATATATTTGCAATTGGACAAACAATAAATACGGGAGGACTTACGATTAATGCCGGAGGTGCAAATATCACCGGCGGTATTAACAATCAGAATGGTGGTATCACAAATACTGGTGCAATAACTGGTGCTACAAACATCACGGCAAGTGGCACAATACAAGGGGCTACCATCAATGCGACATCCGTCTTCCAGCTAAATGGTACCAGTATCAATACAACTGGAACCTTAACAAACGTTGCTTATAAAGGGCAAAACAATAACTTCACAGCAGCACAAAATATCGCAGGTACAGTCACAATTACCGGAGCCGCAACCGACATCACAACAGGAAGCAATGAAGATCTAACGCTTGTCGCAAATGGAACCGGAGTTATCAATCTCAACGATACAGTCCAGATCCCAACTCTTGCTTCGCCGGACGGATCTACCGCTTTGTGCCGAAATGCAGGAAATTACCTAGCTGCTTGTGCGCCTAATTCAAATGGTGTTACTCTCCAGCTTGCATACGATGCAGGAAACACAATCCTCACATCATCAGGAAGAAATATTGATTTCACTCTGTATGATGAGGATACTGATACGGGAACTGCTACCTCATTTACCGTAATGAATGCAGGAAGCGCACCCGCATTTGTTATCAATGATGTTCGAACCGGCTCATCCGGAGTCGCATTTGAGATTCAATCGGCAAGCTCCTCTGCTCTTACGATTTCTGAGCTAGGAACAATCACGACCTCAGGAAACATTGCAACAACGGGTACCGGAACTATAACTTCAGCAGGAGCGCTAACTGTTAGTGCCGGTGGAGCTTCAATAACGGGTGGCATCAACAACAACACGGGTGGAATCACAAACGCAGGTGCTATTTCTGGAGCAACAACAATTGGAGCATCAGGACTTGTTACTTTATCTGCTGCCTCTCCATTAACATTTAGTAATACTAATCCTATAGTGACATTAGGAGCTGGGAATGCGAATGGTGTTTTGACAATAAAAGATTCTGCAGGTTCTCCAAACACTCTTCTAACCCTAACTGATGCAGGTACTGTCGGTAATCTTTCAGTGACAGGAACCATAAACGCAGGAACAGGGTATCTGCTAAACGGAACCAATATCAATACAGCCGGTACACTCTCAAATGTTGCTTACCTCAACCAAGCAAACATCTTTACTGCCGGTCAGACTATTACAACCGGTGGGCTTGCTATTCAAGCAGGTGGGGCTGATATCACTGGGGGAATAAACAACAATACAGGAGGCATCACAAACACTGGTGCTATATCGGGAGCAACGAATATCACCGCTTCGGGAACAACCCAAACTGATATCTTAAATGCCATTACAGCTATCCAACTCAATGGAACAAACATTAATACAGCTGGCACTTTATCTAATGTTGCATACAAAAATCAATCAAACACATTTACGGCTGCACAGATAATTTCTGCAGGTGGTTTGTCCGTAGTTGGTGGTATCAACAATAATAATGGTGGCATCATAAATACGGCTTCAATTTCAGGCGCTACAACAATTGATGCATCAGGAGTTGTTACATTGTCCGGAGCAAATCCACTCGCGCTCACTAATGGGACTCCAAATATTTCGCTTGCTACAGCAGGTGTTGATGGAGTTCTTACCATAAAAGATGCGGAAGGCTCGCCCAATACTCTACTAACGCTCACAGACAACGGTACTGTCGGGAATCTTTCTGTTACAGGAACGATAAATGCAGCAGGTGGATTCTTACTTGGAGGGACAAATATTAACACTACTGGTACCCTTACCAATGTTGCTTACAAAGGACAGGACAACAACTTTACCGTTGGTCAGACCATTGGGGGGTTACTTACTGTGACAACCGGTGGCGCTTCAATTACCGGGGGCATCAACAACAACACGGGTGGAATCACAAACGCAGGTGCTATTTCTGGAGCAACAACAATTGGAGCATCAGGTCTAGTAACATTATCAGCTGCATCTCCATTAACATTTAGTAACACCAATCCGATTGTGACATTGGGTGCTGCAAATGCAAATGGAACGCTAACTATCAAAGATTCTAATGGTTCTCCAAATACTCTTCTGACACTTACCGATACTGGATCGACCGGAAATCTATCAGTCACCGGTTCGGTTAATGCCGGTACAACATTGCAGATTGGGGGAGTTGATATCAATACAGCCGGAACCCTTACGAACGTTGCTTATCAAAATCAATCAAATACCTTTACAGCGCTTCAGACCATCACAACCGGTGGACTTACTATCCAGGCAGGTGGTGCTGATATCACGGGTGGCATCAATAACAATACGGGAGGTATAACAAATACGGGTGCTATAGCCGGTGCTACAAACATCACAGCTTCAGGTACTATCCAAGGAGCAACAATAAATGCAACGTCTGTTTTCCAACTGAATGGAACCGATATCAATACAACAGGAACACTTTCAAATGTAGCCTACAAAGGACAAAACAATAATTTCACTGTCGGTCAGACGATTGGTGGTCTTTTGACTGTCACAACCGGTGGAGCAGATATCACTGGGGGCATCGTAAACAATGCTGGGGGCATTACAAATACAGGAGCAATTGCCGGTGCTACAACAATTGCTGCATCAGGAACAGTTACACTCTCAAGCGGATCGCCCTTGACTCTTTCAAACACTACACCAATAATAACGATCGGTGCTGGAAACTCAGCTGGAGTTCTTACTATCAAAGACTCAAATGGTGCTCCAAATACCCTACTAACGCTTACAGATAACGGCACAATAGCAACACTAGCTGTTGCTAACATCAACGCTACTACAGCTTTCCTTCTCAATGGAACTAACATCAATACAACAGGAACGCTTTCAAATGTAGCCTACAAAGGTCAAGATAATAACTTCACTGTAGGTCAGACCATTGGGGGGTTACTTACTGTAACAACCGGTGGTGCAAATATCTCCGGAGGAATAGACAATAACGCTGGCGGTATAACAAATACAGGAGCCATTACCGGTGCTACCAACATCACAGCAAGTGGCACTATCCAAGGAGCAACGCTTAATGCAACAAATGATATCCAAACAAACGGTGTAACACGACTAGACGTTATAGGTAACTTAACAAATATTAATACCATCAGCTCCGGTGCTATCACAACAAGCGGAGTTCTAACATTTAATGGAGTTGCAACTGATATTACCACAGGAACAAACGAGGATCTTACTCTTGCACCAAACGGGACAGGCGAGATACTTCTCAACAACTATGTCCAAGTCGCCACCCTTTCTGCAATGACCGGATACACTGCAGTTTGTCGCAATGCGAGCAATCAGCTTGCCTCTTGTGCAGCCAATGCAACAGCTGTAACTTTGCAACAGGCGTATGACGCTGGAAATACGATTGTTACAACTACTGGTCGCAACATCGACTTCACGCTAGATACCGGTCTTACGACCCAATTCACACTTACAAATGCAGGAAGTGCAAATGCATTTGTCATCAATGATACAAATGCAGGAACGGGTGGAATAGCTCTTGATGTTCAGTCTGCAGGTGTTTCGAAGCTGACCATTTCTGAGCTCGGAAATGTATCAACAAGTGGAAACATAACGACAACCGGCACCGGAACAATCACATCAGCCGGAGCTCTTACTGTCAATTCGGGTGGTGCATACCTTAAAGGTGGAATCAACAATAATTCCGGAGGAATCATAAATACTGGATCTATCACAGGTATTACCAATTTAACTGCAAGTGGTACTGCGACATTGACTGGGGTCTCTCCTCTTACCCTCTCAAATGCAAACCCTAACATCCGATTGGCAACTGCAGGAACTGATGGGACTTTGACTATTTCTGATGCTGAAGGGTCACCAAATACACTTTTGACACTTACCGATAATGGGACAGTCGGTACCTTATCTGTTGGAACGGTTAATGCTAGCACCGGATTTACATTGGGTGGAACAGACATTAACACCACAGGAACTCTCACAAACGTTGCTTACAAAGGACAAAACAACAACTTTACAGTTGGACAAACAATCGGAGGGTTATTGACCGTAACAACTGGTGGTGTAACGGTTACAGCTGGTGGTGCAAACATTTCTGGAGGTATTAATAACAACTCAGGTGGTATAACAAACGCCGGTGCTATCTCTGGTGCTACAACTATCGGTGCTTCAGGGACAGTAACTCTCTCATCTGCTGCCCCTGTAACACTTACAAATTCAGCACCGGATATAACTTTAGGAGCTGGGGATGCCAACGGTACTCTGTCGGTGAAAGATTCAGCTGGCTCACCAAACACATTACTTACCTTGGTCGACAATGGAACCGATGCAACTCTTAGTGTCGGAACTGTAAATGCTCTCTCTGCCCTTCAATTAAATGGTGCAAACATCAATACAGCAGGAACGCTTACAAACGTTGCTTACCAAAATCAATCAAACACCTTTACCGTTGGTCAAACTATCTCAACCGGTGGTCTTACTATTAGTGCCGGAGGCGCAAGTATAACGGGCGGAATAAATAATCACACGGGAGGTATAACAAATACCGGGGCTATTACCGGTGCTACTAACATCACAGCTTCAGGCACAATTCAAGGTGCAACAATCAATGCAACAAGCGTCATCCAACTTGCTGGTACCGATATCAATACAGCAGGAACTCTCACAAACGTTGCTTACCAAAATCAATCAAACACCTTTACCGTTGGTCAAACTATCTCAACCGGTGGTCTTACTATTAGCGCCGGGGGAGCAAACATAACCGGAGGGATTGCTAATAACACTGGAGGAATTACAGCTGCTGGTGCAATTGCGGGCGCTACCACCATTGACGCATCAGGAACAGTTACTTTGTCAGGCGCAAGTCCTCTTACATTCTCAAACACTAATCCTATCGTGACTCTTGGAGCCGGTAATGCTGCGGGGACATTGACGATAAAGGATTCAAATGGTTCTCCAAATACCTTACTAACGCTTACAGACAATGGCACAACAGCAACTCTTGCTGTTGCTAATATCAATGCAACAACTGCATTTTTATTGAATGGTACAAGCATCAATACAACCGGTACACTTTCAAACCTAGCCTACAAAGGTCAAGATAATAACTTTACTGTCGGTCAAACAATCGGAGGAGCGTTGACGGTAACCACCGGTGGCGCTTCAATAACCGGGGGAATTAACAATAATACAGGTGGGATAACAAGTGCAGGCGCAATCTCAGGTGCAACTACTATTGATGCTTCAGGTACTGTCACATTATCAAGCGCAAACCCCCTGACATTATCTAACAATACGCCCACACTTACACTTGCTACCGCTGGGAACAACGGTGTATTTACTATAAAAGATGCTGAAGGATCTCCAAACACTCTTTTGACACTTACTGACAATGGAACAAATGGCACATTGACTGTTGCTAATATCAATGCAACGACAGCTCTCCAATTCAATGGCACCAACATCAATACAACAGGAACTCTTTCAAATGTTGCTTATAAAGGACAAAACAATAACTTCTCAACTGCTCAAACAATTGGAGGATTGCTTACTGTCTCATCAGGTGGTGCAAGTATCACCGGCGGAATCAATAACAACGCTGGAGGTATCACCAGCGCAGGTGCAATTTCCGGAGCGACTAACATCACTGCATCAGGAACAATTCAGGGTGGGACGTTAGACGCAACAACATCAGTCCAAACATCAGGAACTGACAGGATCGATGCATCCGGCAACCTAGTAAATATTGGCACAATCTCATCAGGAGCAATAACTACCACCGGGACTCTTACATTTGACGGGGTTACAACCGACATAACAACCGGAACTAATGAAGATCTCACTCTTACACCAAACGGAACAGGGCAAATTATTCTTAGCAATCTTACTCAAGTTACGACCCTTGGAACAAATGGAACAACAGCTCTCTGCCGGAATGCTTCAAATCAAATCGCTTCTTGTAATGCCGCAACCGCAACATTGCAGACAGCATATGACAATGGCAACACAATCACTACAACGACGGGAAGAAATATAGCATTTACATTAGCGGGTGGACTTGGTTCGCCAACATCATTTACCTTAACCAATGCTGGTACAGCAAACGCGCTGATCCTCAACGACACTGCTGCCGGAACAGGAGGAATTGCTATCAATGTAAAATCAAACGGCACATCAACTTTGACCGTTGATGAGTTAGGCGACATAACTACAAGTGGAAATATCGCAACTACAGGGACAGGAACCATAACATCTGCAGGTCTTTTGACAGCTGTAAATGGTGCAAGTATTTCAGCAGGACTTGACAATAATTTGGGAGGTATCACCAACGCAGGGGCAATTTCAGGCGCTACAAACATCACAGCAACAGGCACAATAGAGGGTGATATCATCAACGCAGTTTCTGCCTTCCAACTCAACGGAGTAGACATCAACACAGCAGGCACTCTTTCAAATGTTGCATACAAGAATCAGAACAACAACTTCACCGTTGGTCAAACAATCGGAGGACTTTTGACCGTCAGTACCGGTGGTGCTTCAATTACCGGAGGAATAAACAACAATACTGGCGGCATTACTAATACTGGCGCTATCTCTGGTGCTACGACGATTGCTGCTTCAAGTACAGTTACGCTCTCCTCTGCCTCTCCGCTTACACTATCGAATGCTTCGCCAATCATAACCTTGGCTACAGCTGGAACAAATGGAGTTTTGTCGATTAGAGATGCTGAAGGATCTCCAAATACTCTCTTAACTTTGACTGATTATGGCAATGGTGGATCTCTTTCCGTTTCGACAATAAGCGCAACCACTTCTCTTCAATTAAATGGTGTTGATGTAAATACTGCAGGAACTCTTTCAAATGTTGCATATAAGAATCAAAATAATAACTTCACGGTTGGTCAAACCATCAATGGTCTTTTGACGGTAAGTTCAGGTGGCGCTTCAATCAATGGAGGAATCAACAATAATACAGGGGGCATTACCAATGCAGGTGCCATCTCCGGTGCCACAAATATTACTGCGAGTGGTACTATCCAAGGAGCAACTCTTAACGGAACCTCAGTGATCCAACTCAACGGAGTAGACATCAATACTGCAGGCACCCTTTCAAATGTTGCATATCAAAACCAACAAAATACATTCTCACAAAATAATATCTTCTCCAATGCAAGCCCAGTTACATTTGCTGATAATTCACCAATCATAACTCTTGCTACCGTTGGAAATAATGGGGTTTTGACCATTAAAGACGCTGAAGGTTCACCAAATACTCTTCTAACCCTTACAGATGCAGGTACGGTTGGGAATCTTTCAATCTCAGGAACAGTTGATGCAGTTTCAGGTTTCTTACTCAATGGAACAAATATTAACACGACAGGAACTCTTTCAAATGTAGCCTACAAAGGACAAAACAATAACTTCACTGTCGGTCAAACAATCGGCGGTCTTTTGACAGTGTCTAGCGGTGGCGCATCAATAACAGGTGGTATTAACAACAATACAGGAGGCATCACCAACGCAGGTGCAATTTCCGGCGCAACCAATATTACAGCTTCAGGAACAGTTACTCTTTCTGGCGCATCGCCATTGTCGTTCACTAATGCAGCACCTACGGCAATTCTTGGTACTGCCGGAGTCGATAGTACTTTGACAATTAATGATGGTGACGCAAATACCCTCTTCACATTAACGGATGCAGGCACCGTCGGAAATCTTTCACTTTCCGGAACGGTTAATGCGACTGCCGGCTTCTTATTTAATGGCACCAACATAAATACAACAGGAACTCTTTCTAACGTTGCATATAAAGGTCAAGATAATAATTTCACGACGGGTCAAACTGTTGCGGGCGCGCTCACTGTTACGAGCGGTGGCGCGTCCATAACAGGAGGGATCAACAATAATAACGGTGGTGTTACAAATACTGGTGCTATTACCGGAGCCACCAATATCACTGCAAGTGGAACCACCCAAACAGACATACTAAATGCAATAACAGCAATCCAACTCAATGGAACAAGCATTAATACTGCAGGAACTCTCTCAAACGTTGCGTACCAAAATCAGGCAAATACCTTTACTGCAACCAATACATTTTCATCTGCCTCTCCACTTGTTCTATCAAATACAAATCCAATTCTTACACTAGGTGCTGGAAATGCTGCGGGAACCCTTACTGTTGCAGATTCAAATGGTTCACCAAATACTCTTCTCACAGTAGTTGATAATGGGACTGTTGGAACTTTGAGCGTTGCAACGGTTAATGCATTAACAAATGTACAAACAAATGGTACAACAAGAATCGACTCATCAGGCAACCTTACAAATATTGGAACAGTTGCATCAGGAGCGATTACTACAACCGGTACTCTCACATTCAATGGAGTGTCAACAGATATCACAACAGGGACAAACGAAAATCTCACCCTTACTCCAAATGGATCCGGACAGATAATATTAAGCAATCTAACCCAACTTTCATCACTTGGAACTAATGGCACAACTGCTCTTTGTAGAAATGGAAGTGACCAGATCTCTACCTGTAATACAAATGTAAATGCAGTAACCCTTCAAGATGCTTATGAGTCAGGAAATACAATTTCTGCAACAGACAATGAAGGCAACATAGACTTTACTCTTGCTAACCTTAACTCTCGTCAGTTCACTTTAACTAACGCTGGAACAGGAAGTGCAGCTTTGGTCATCAATGACACCAATGCCTCACTTCAGAATGCTTTGCAAATCCAATCAAGTGGTTCGGCTACTCTTGCCATAAACGAAAATGGGAATCTTACAACAAGTGGCAATCTTACAACAACCGGAACCGGAACAATAACTGCTGCCAATGGTTTTGTAGCTACTGCAGGTGGAGCAAACATTACAGGAGGTATAAACAACAACACAGGAGGTATCACAAATACTGGTGCAATAACCGGAGCAACAAACATCACAGCTTCAGGCACAGTCCAGACAGACGTTCTCAACGCCATTACTGCTATCCAACTCAATGGGTTGAACATTAACACAGCAGGAACACTTACAAATGTTGCATACCTTAATCAAGCAAATGTGTTCAGCAACACAAATACATTCTCAAATGCAAGCCCAATCATTCTTTCTGATACAAACCCAGCAATTACTTTGGGAGCATCAAATGCAAATGCGACATTGACGATAAAAGACTCAGCTGGTTCGCCAAACACGCTATTGTCACTTGTAGATAACGGTACAGTAGCTACACTTTCTGTCGACATAATCAATGCAATTTCACAACTGCAATTCAACGGGACAAACATCAACACAACCGGAATTCTCTCAAATGTCGCTTACAAGGGTCAAAACAATAACTTCACAACTGCTCAAACTATCGCTGGTGTTCTTACCGTCTCAACGGGTGGATTGGTTGTGTCTGCAAACGGAGCCTCAATTACTGGTGGGTTAAACAACAATAATGGTGGCATCACAAATGCAGGCGCAGTAAGTGGTGTTACAACTTTGGATGCTTCTGGCACTGTCACTTTGTCAGGTGTTTCGCCACTTACTCTTAGCAATACGTCTCCTACCATTACACTATCTACGCTAGGAAATAACGGAACGCTTACAATTAAAGACGCAGAAGGATCACCAAACACTCTGCTTACACTGGTTGACAATGGAACCACAGCCACCCTTTCAGCTGGAGCTATCAACGGTATTTCTGAGATCCAGACAAATGGAGTTAAAAGAATCGACTCATCAGGCAACCTTACAAATATTGGAACAGTTGCATCAGGAGCGATTACTACAACCGGTACTCTCACATTCAATGGAGTGTCAACAGATATCACAACAGGGACAAACGAAAATCTCACCCTTACTCCAAATGGATCCGGACAGATAATATTAAGCAATCTAACCCAACTTTCATCACTTGGAACTAATGGCACAACTGCTCTTTGTAGAAATGGAAGTGACCAGATCTCTACCTGTAATACAAATGTAAATGCAGTAACCCTTCAAGATGCTTATGAGTCAGGAAATACAATTTCTGCAACAGACAATGAAGGCAACATAGACTTTACTCTTGCTAACCTTAACTCTCGTCAGTTCACTTTGACTAATGCCGGAACAGGAAGTGCAGCTTTTGTCATAAATGACACGAATGCCTCACTTCAGAATGCTTTACAAATCCAATCAAGTGGCAGCGGAACATTAACAATTTCAGAGGCTGGAAACCTAACAACGAGCGGAAGCATAACGACTACTGGAACGGGAACAATAACAGCAGCAAATGGTCTTACGGTAGGTGCAAATGGTGCATCAATAACTGGAGGAATCAACAATAATAATGGTGGCATCACAAATACTGGCGCTGTCACCGGTGCTACAAATATCACAGCTAGTGGTACTGTACAGACAGACGTTCTCAACGCAATAACAGCAATTCAACTCAACGGACTTAATATCAACACAGCAGGAACCTTAACAAATGTTGCATATCTGAGCCAAGCAAATACTTTCACGAATACAAATACATTCTCATCTGCTTCTCCAATCATTCTTTCAAACACAAACCCAGTTTTAACTCTTGGTGCAGCGGATGCTGCTGGGACTCTGACAGTAAAAGATTCTGCAGTTTCCCCAAACACATTACTGTCACTTGTTGATAATGGAACGTCAGCTACCCTTTCTGTCGGTATCTTAAATGCAATTTCAGAAATCCAATTAAGTGGAACAAACATCAATACAACAGGAACGCTATCAAATGTTGCATACAAAGGGCAGAATAACAACTTTACTGCAGCTCAAACTATTGCCGGCCAGCTTACTGTTTCCACAGGTGGATTGGTTGTATCTGCAAATGGTGCATCTATTACCGGAGGGTTTAATAATAACAACGGTGGCATCACAAATGCTGGAGCCATTTCGGGAGTAACTACTCTTGATGCAAATGGCACGGTAACATTGTCAAGCACTTCCCCACTCACCCTTTCAAACACGACTCCAACAATCACGTTGTCAACGTTAGGAAATAATGGAACGCTTACTATAAAAGACGCAGAGGGATCTCCGAACACTTTACTTACTCTGGTTGACAATGGAACAACAGCGACCCTATCAGCTTCATCAATCAATGGAGTAAATGACATCCAAACAAATGGTGTTGTTAGAATTGACTCATCAGGTAATCTTACAAACATTGGAACCGTGTCATCTGGTGCTATAACTACAACCGGTACTCTCACATTCAATGGAGTGTCAACAGATATCACAACCGGAACAAACGAAAATCTTACGCTTTCTCCAAATGGATCCGGTCAAATATTATTAAGTAGTCTCACACAACTCTCTACATTAGGTACAAATGGCACAACCGCCCTTTGTAGAAATGGAAGTGACCAAATATCTACCTGTAATGCTAATGTTAATGCGGTGACTCTTCAGGAGGCCTATGAAGCTGGCAATACGATAACCGCAAATGACCTTCATGGGAATGTAGACTTTACTCTTGCTAATCTTTCGTCTCGTCAATTCACTCTAAATAACGCTGGTACTGGAAGTGCAGCTTTAGTTATCAACGACACAAATGCATCAATCCAAAATGCTCTTTCTATCCAGTCGTCAGGATCTGCTACTCTTACAATTTCTGAAGCGGGTAATTTGACTACGAGTGGCAACATAACAACAACCGGAACAGGATCTATTACATCTGCAAACGGTTTGACAGTAAGCTCCGGTGGAGCATCAATAGCAGGTGGCATAAACAATAATAACGGAGGAATCACAAACACCGGTGCTATCTCCGGTGCTACCAACATCACAGCGTCAGGTACTGTTCAGACGGATGTTCTCAATGCCATTACTGCTATCCAACTCAATGGTCTAAATATCAATACCGCAGGAACACTTTCTAACGTTGCATACCTTAATCAAGCAAATGTGTTCAGTAATACAAATACATTCTCATCAGCTTCACCAATCATCCTTTCTGATACAAACCCAATTCTCACCCTTGGTGCTTCAGATGCCGCAGGAACTCTCACTATCAAAGACTCAGCCGGTTCTCCAAACACTCTTCTGACACTGGTTGATAACGGTACGACAGCAACTCTTTCAACAAATATCATAAATGCCCTGTCTCAACTACAACTGAATGGCACCAACATAAATACAACAGGAACTCTTTCTAACGTTGCATATAAAGGTCAAGATAATAATTTCACGACGGGTCAAACTGTTGCGGGCGCGCTCACTGTTACGAGCGGTGGCGCGTCCATAACAGGAGGGATCAACAACAATGGTGGAAATATCACAAACGTCGGATCCCTAACTGGAGTATCATTTGCGACAGCTTCAGGAAGCATTACGGCATCAATTCTTAACGCAACAAGTGCTCTGCAATTTAACGGAGTAGATATAAACATTGACGGTACACTTTCCAACGTTGCCTATAAGAATCAAAACAACAACTTTACAACAGCCCAAACTATTGCTGGTCTTCTCACAGCAAGTAATGGATTTACGCTAACAACGGGTGCAATCAATTTAACAGGCACCTCAGGTACAATCAACCTTTCAGGCTTAGGCGCATCTTCCATTAATACCGGAGGAAATGATTTAACATTTACATCTGCTAACTTCAATACGACATCAACTGGAATTAATGGAACCGCTATTGGAGCAACTACTCCATCAACCGGTGCATTTACGACTCTAGCTACAACATCAAATGCCTCATTCTCCGGAAACCTTACGCTTGCTGGGGCACCGCGCTCAATCCAAACAACTGCCAATAACACACTTACTATTGGTGGAAATACTACCGGAAACCTCGTTATAAATGGAAATAATACTAATATTATTCGAACCAACAATACTAATGGTGAGCCAACGGCGAATGCAGCAACTGCATTATTGCAACTTGGTGACCGCGCTTTATCAGGTGCAAATTCCAGCGGTAATTACCTTGGAATAAATGCTGCGTCTGGGTATGCTGGTGATTTTATTACGCTTCAAACAAACAACAGTAATCAACTCAGATTCTCTTCGGATGGGACATTATTCTTTGGAAACTCTTTAGATTGTAATGCATATTGTATCAAGGCCGGTGAGCTTCACTCAGGCTTCAATCAGGCGATCGTAAGTCACAATGGTGGAGGTATAAATTTTTATTCAAACAGTGGCGCAACTCAAATAGTTAATCACACTGATGGAACTACCGTGGCAATTCAACTAAATGATACAGCAAAGCTTGGTATTGGAACGTCAAGTCCAGCAAGTGCTCTTGATGTAACACGACCACTTTCATTTGGTGCTACGGGCAAAGCACTCTCGATATTTAATCAGGTCGAAAATCAGGATATATTTACAGCGAGTGCGTCAGGTGCAACTCGGTTTACTATTGGAAATAGCGGGACTGTCACATTAAGCGGAGCTTCAACAGATATAACTACCGGACTTAATGAAGACTTAACTTTACTTCCAAATGGTTCTGGTTCAATCCTTTTAAGTAAGGCTGTAAGCGTAACAGGAACTAACACTTTAACTGTTGGGACAGGACTTACAACTCTAGGTGGTGCGCTTGATGTTGCCGGTGTTGCAACATTTACGAATGATATCTCACAAACTGGAGCTACAACATTCTCAACTGGGACGGGTAACGTTTCACTTAATGGAAACACAACTCTTGGTTCAAGTCTTAACTTCCTGGTCTCCTCTGGAAGTGGAACTGTCGACTTTAAGAACTCGGGTGGCATAACAATCGGGAACGATCTATTCACAGGAACCAACAATGTTCCTGGGCAGATAAAACTCATTTCTGCAGGCAACAACTCGTTCTCAACGACAATCCTTGCTTCGCAACAGACTCAGGATATTACTTATACTCTCCCACCTGATGACGGAAATAATAATTATGTTCTCGTAACCGACGGTAATGGTGGTCTTACCTGGCAATCATCATCGGGAATTGGCGCCGGTACAATTACATCAGTGGGAAATGTTCTTTCCGGTACTGCTTTTACGGGGTCAGATTCATCTGTAAATAAAGGAAACACGCTTGTGTTTGAAGGTTCAACCTCTGTTGATGACGGAAATGATATAACACTTACTGCTGTAAATCCTGCCTCATCTCTCTCATACACATTGCCTGACATTGGAACAAATGGAACATTCACTTTCTTAGAGGGTGCGCAAACATTTACAGGTGCAAAGACATTTTCAGACCTCACAATTAGCGATACAAACATCCCGTTGACCGGTGGAGATACCACTCTTGACGTTACGGGTGGAGCTCTTCGAACACTTACTTTGCTCAATTCAACGGGTGGTCAAGTAGCCAATTTTGACCTCTCTGACGGAGAACTTTTGACCAATGGAACATCAAGACTTACAAATGCTGGGGCATTACAAAATATCATTGGTTATTCTCAGTCATCAGGTAACTTTGCAATTTCAGGAAGTGGAACTTTCTCAACAGGAACAGGAACTGTTACTGTTAATGGTTCCACAACACTTTCGTCAAATCTTGACTTCCTTATTTCATCAGGAAGCGGTACTGTCGCATTCAGAAATAATGGAGGTCTTAGTCTTGGATACGATCTATTCACCGGAACAAATAACGTACCAGGACAATTGATACTAACTGGGGCAGGAGACAATGCATTTTCTACAACTCTTGTAGCAGGAACCCAAACTCAAAACGTGACATACACCCTTCCATCCGATGATGGAACAAATAATTATGTTCTGACCACTAATGGAAGTGGAGTTCTTTCATGGCAGTCTGCATCAGGAGTTGGCGCTGGAACAATTACTACAGTTGGAAATGTCCTTGCAGGTACAGCATTTACCGGATCTGATTCGTCTGTTGATAAAGGAAATGCTTTAGTTTTTGAAGGATCAACAACCGTTGATGATGGAAATGATATAACACTCACTGCTGTCAATCCAGCATCATCGATTTCTTACACTTTACCTGACATTGGAACTAATGGGACGTTTGCATTCCTGGAAGGAGCGCAAACATTTACCGGAGCAAAGACTTTTAGCACTACTCTCACAGCAAGTAATGGGTTAACACTCACTACGGGTGCTTTGAATTTAACAGCAACATCAGGTTCTTTGAGTCTTGCTGGTCTAGGTGCTTCATCAATTAACACCGGTTCAAATGATTTGACCATTACTTCTACCAACTTTAATACTACCGCTACAGGAATTAATGGAACCGCTATTGGAGCAACTACTCCATCAACCGGTGCATTTACGACTTTGACTACAACATCAAATGCCTCATTCTCTGGAAACCTAACATTGTCTGGTGGGGCGAGGTCTATTCAGACAACAGCGTTAAGCACATTGTCGTTGGGTGGAAATACGACTGGAAATATTATCATAGATTCAGCTGGTGCACCGATTAATATTGGATCAACTAATGCCACAATATTAAATCTCGGACGTACTGTAACCGGGACTACTAATGTAAATGGAGGAAATATAAATCTCAACGGGAACACTAATGTTTCTTCTGGAAATACGTTTACTGTTGTTTCTGGTCAGGCAGCCATTACTGGTCAGAACTCAGGCGGAGCTACAACATTTAGGGTAAACAATCATACCTCTGGTGGAAGTATCGCAGTATTCCAAAATGCTGCTGTTGATGTATTTACAATTGCTAACGGCGGAAATGTTACCGCCACTAAGGAGTTAAGTGTATTGGGTAACATAAGTGCGGGCACAACTACATCCCTTACATCATTGTTTATAGATGGCCAGAATTCAAAAGGACGTGCGGCATTTATCCTGGACCAAACAGCATCATTTGCAAATGATATATTTGTTGCTTCCTCGTCGGGTACAACTAAATTTAGGATCGCAAACAATGGAAATACCTACGTCGGTGGGGCACTAGATGTAACAGGTGCATCAACATTTAATGGAGCAACCTCAATTACCGGATCAAATACATTTACAGTAGGAACTGGCCTTACAACTCTTGGTGGTGC
>CAZDED010000002.1:52245-166839 GCA_964504535.1 uncultured Gammaproteobacteria bacterium | reverse complement strand
TTTTGTCAGACGCCTTAGTTATATCTTTTGACACCTTCTTAATTCCGCTTGAAACTCCTTTCATGTGAAGTGCCTCAAACTGGGGAACGAAATAAACTTTATATCCCACCTCCTTAATTCTGTAGCAAAAATCGATATCTTCTCCGTAGAAGAAAAAGTCCTCATCCCACCATCCTAATTTTTCACCTATTTCACGCGGCACTATCATAAATGATCCTGCAAGAGCGTCAATCTCGTGTGTTTTTGAAAGATTGAGATACGTTAAATTATAACCACCAAATTTTTTTGATCTTGGAAATATTTTTGATAACCCTGAAAAATGGGAAAGGGCTCTAAATGGTGTCGGAAATCCTCTATGTGAAGCATCATCCAGCGAACCGTCAGGCAATTTCATGTAGCAAGTAGCCGCCCCGCAATCCGGATGTTGCTTTGCAAACTCTACCATTCCATCGATTGTTTTCAAGTACATTTTCGTGTCAGGATTTAGAAAGAGAAGATACTTTCCTGAAGATTTTTTTATTCCGATATTATTCCCTTTTGAAAAGCCATAATTTTTGTCGTTATGAATATAGATAACTTTCTCATTGTCTTTGAAATGTTCCAGAACAACCCTCTTTGTCTCTTCATTCTCGCTGTTGTCTGAGATGATGATCTCAAATGAGTGATCAACTGTGGTTTCTAGAATAGAATTTACACAACCTACAATTGTATCAGTTGAATTGTAAGCAACGATAATTATGGATAGGTCAATATTTTTCATATAGATTTTTTCCAGACAGATAATAACTCATTCCCAATTCCTTCCCAAGCATAATATTTTTCAATAAGTTCTCTTGAATTTTTCGCAAGCTTCTCACGAATGCCACTATCATTATATAATTGTTTGATTTTTGACACATATTCTTCCCCTGTTGTTGCTCCCAAAAAATGCTCACCCTCAATAGCTCGTAGACCTGCCAGTCTTTCAGGTTGAGCAACGATTGGAACACCCAACGACATTGCTTCCAGGACTTTAAAATTGGTTCCTCCACCTATCCGTATCGGAAAAATAAGCATATCTGCTCTCCGATACTCTGCGATAAGATCTTCAACAAAATCTTTTTGGATGATTCTTTTGTTATTGAATTTAAATTTTTCGTTGCACTTTTTCCCAATAATTGTGAGGGTTATATCGTGATCCAATTTTTCAAAAACATTTTTATAAAAAAATTGAACAGCGTCAATATTTGGAAAATAACTGAAATTCCCTACAAATAATATGTTCTTTTTGATTAACTGGTCGTATGAATAGTTGTATAGCTTTGGCTCTATACCATTTGCGATGATGTGGGACTTAACCTCGGTAAGTTTTTCCAGAAAATCTGCTTCGGACTGTGTAATGGTTGTTACCATGTCTGCATTTTTTACCATAAAGAGTTCTTCTTTTTTTAACCGCTTAGCTTGGTACATAACCAACGGCTTTAGATAAAATGGTGCAAGTTCTTTTGCATAATCAAAATATAACTGAAATTCGATATTCTCAGTTCCTAAAATTTGCTTCACTCCAAGATGCCGTAGCTGTGGACCAATGAAAAAACCTGTATATGTTGATTCGAAATGCACGATATCTATTTTCTCTGCTCTAATGATGTCTATGATTTCAGACAAAACCTGCTCACTCATATACAGAGTTTTGAAGATCGATGAATTCCTCATCACAGTGTGCGTAAAATTTGCTATCGAGGCAAGCTTTACTCTCTTTGTAACTCGTATACTTTTTACACCTAAAGACAGTATTTCATTATTTGAATCAGGATTGTAATCTTTTCTTACATAGGAATAAAGATATACCTCAGCTTTTTTTGCTGTATATTTTAAAAGATGATATGCCCTATTTTTGCCTCCTGAAGTCGTCGGATATGGAAAATCGTATGTTACAAAAAGAACTCTCATTTATTTTGAAAGAGTGGCTACGATATCTGGCTGGCAGTGAGTAAGATCGATAATTACGTAAGTGCTTGTCTTTTCAACAACCGTACATTTTGCTACCCAATAATTTGTTATGTCATCAAAGTTAACACTAACAAGGTGGGTTGCTCCTTGACGAATGTACTGAGGGATCTTATCCCCTCCATAGGTGAATCCATGTCTATTTGTCTGATATAAAAATGCTGAGTCATTATCATAGGGGGCAATAACGATTGCATCCTTCGGCAATATTCTATCAACAGCTTTGCCTGCCTCTACAATTTCAGGATGGTTGATATTAAAGTACCCTCTAACCTCATACCAACCGAAGGCAAACATCATCATGAGCAAAGCAACACCAACCATGACGCTTATTCCCCGTCTCATATAGCCGTTCCCATGGGTCAACAAAAAATCAAAACCAAGCGCTATAAGAACACAACCAATTGGTACAATCGGCATTTGGTAATAGTCATGCGTTACATTCCCTTTAGCAATAACTACAAAGAATGCAAAAATTCCGAGAAGCCAAGCGAGGTAAAAATATCCCTCTTTTTTCTTTTGACCACTAACAATTCCCAACCAAAATAACACAAAACCTCCTGTTGCAAAGATGAGTCTATTCATGCGGTCATATATAAGCCATCTGAAATAAGCTCCGGTAAAACGGATATTTCCTTGGTTGAATAGCCATGTGGTTCCAAACATTCCTTCAGGATGTTGATAAATGTGATGTCTCCACCACAGGAATGGAATAAGTGCCAAAAGTACAAAGGCATAAACACTCCATTTCAGAACCAACCGCCATCCCCATTTTCTGTAAAAAAGATAGAAAATCGGAATTACAAGAACTAACGCATACGGTTTTTCAAGAATCGCCAGCGTCCCTGCTACACCTGAAAGAATCATAAATATGATGTTTTCTTTCTCCAACCACTTGCTTACCAGGTACAGTGTCGTGACGCTGAAAAATATATACATCGGGTCGGGAAGAATGACCTGTCCGTAGAAAATGTTATATGGCAAAAAAGCAAAAATAAAAGCTGCAAAAAGTGCCACTCTTTTTGTTGAATAAATAGACACCAGAAGATACAGGAATAGAACTGTTGAGACTGAGAAGAATATACTGATCATCCTAGCGTACTCTTCATGAATCCCGAATTTTTGGTACGCAAAATACGTCAAAATATTATAAAGCGGGAACTCTGCAAAAAAGTATCTGTTAGGGTTGGGTTGACCAGTCTCGTTGAGCGGATTTAACGCATCGTATTGCGGAAACAGTGGATTAAATCCATCTTTCACAAAATTTCTTGACACGGCTGCCGTATCTGCCTGCCTCCAACTATGCCAATCTGCTACTGGGTTGTGGATCCTATATGTTCTGACAAAAACGGCTCCTACAATAATAGGCACCAATAGAAGAATTGTATATTTTGAATCAAAAACCATGTCTAGTATTTTTTTCATTTATTTTTTGTTATTCTTTTTAGACTTCCATCCGGTTGGAATTCAAATGCCCATTTTGTAAGAGATGAATATACATCTTGAGGAACATCGCCAACTGTCGGAACAGATATCACATTTATAGTATCAGACTTAAAAGCAAACCACACAGCGTCAGAAAGTCCTACCGGCAATATCCATGCATTTCCGCTTTTGACAGGAACATTTGCAAAGAAAAGATCTACCTGTTGATCTGACCAAGAATCAGAATACAGTGAGTCAATAGATGCTAAGAAGTGCTGGATCTTCTCGCCTGATCCATTCCATTCTATGATAGCCTGCTGCGACTGCACGACATGAACAAGACAAAATACAGCAACAATCGTACCAACCCCTGCAAGAGCAACGTCCCTACCATAGGACAAAAGGTATTTATATAACTTCCCAATAAAAACGGTGAGGATCATTAGGATTCCAAATGAAGCTAGATATGAATACCTAAAAGTTATATTCCCAAGACCTAAAAATGGTATAAGACAAATGAAAGTATAAAGGGATGCAAACAATAATATTCTTTTTTCATTTTCTGAAATATTTTTTAGAAGCAACTTTCCACCGAAATAAATAAGAACTGCAAATATGATGAGTACTACAAAAGCAACAGGGATGTTTGTTTTGGTTATATCTCTTAATTTTTCATAAAATGGATAACTTAACGGACCGAAAAGAGATATAAGCACGTATCCGATGGTATTTCCAATTGCGTTGAATGGAAGCTTTAAGATGTTATAGCTGTAATCACCATTGAACCAGTGAGTATGAGACATCAGCCTTACAACAAGATACAGGATGTTAGGGATAAAAAGTATTAAAAATAATTTGTTTCTGAAAAAATTCAAAATTGATCTCAAACTATAGTTTGGAAGCTCAATAAATAGATATGCCACTATCAAAAGTGGCGTAATAATTCCAAGTTCATAAAACGTGAGTGCAATTAAGGATGAGGCGATTGAAACAACTAAAAATAAAATGTTTTTTGTCTCGTGCCACTTGATGAACATAAGAAATCCTAAAAGAATAAATAGCGCATTAAATAAATGCCCGGTTGCTGATATCCACAAGACAATTTCTATATAACCACTTGCAACCAGAAATAGAAGACTTGATGCAGCAGCCATCAGATTGTTTTTAAATATTTTTCTTGCTACTAAATACAATAGAATTACAACGATTAAATGCAGACCAATCGATACCATGTGATAAACAACCTGGTTGAGCGAGAAGAAATGATAAAAAATGAGAAAATAAGCCTTCGTACCCGGTCTATAGAAAAATCCCGCTGAGTTAAAAAAGTATGAGAATATTGTTGAAGGGATACTGCCGCAACTTTGCATAAGTTGCTTACAATCGGCTGCCCACCGAAACCAAGTAAAATCGTCACCGATAAAATAACTTCCGATTGTTGTTGAAAAGATTGCAGTAGTCAAAAGGACAAAGTAGGTTATCGCGGCATACGTAGATGATGCAATTTTCACTAACTCACGGTACAGATTGAATTGTTTTGTATGGTACAAAGAAAGCGCACCCACGACAACCCCGACAAGAAGCCACAATGTAAAAGCCACCTTAGAAGCTTCAAAAACGTCAATTAAAGTTGCGTTGAGTGCAAGACCTATGGCACCGGCACTAAATCCGAGAATAAAATGTCGTATGACCGGAGAATCTACCTGCGGTAGTACTTTTTTTATATAAACACCAAGGACTATAAATATAAGAAGAAATGATACTGTTCCCAACAAACCCGTCTCCCCCAACAATCTCAAATAATTATTGTCAACCGCTAGACTAACTGACCCATAACCGCTACCAAAAAGAAGATTTCTTGTGAATGCAAGAAGTGTTTTTGGCCACTCACCCTGAAACCGAGTTGTAAAAGACAGGTCATAAGCTGAGGCTTTTTTCACCAAGAAATCACCCTGCACTATCTGAATTGCTGCAGACGCTGTCGCTTTTCCGGGAGGATATTCATAGAAAAAATTAGGCAGCCTTTTTGTAACTGGGGACAGGGAAAGATTTATATATGAGCTCCCTTGTGGCAGTGTCTCGCCCGTAGATGTGACTACTGCATCGATAATTGCAACATTTGTCGGCAACAGGTATTTTCTGAGTGCAAAAGGCACATTGTCTGAAACCGGATATTTATACAGGGGAGCGAGTGATTCCGTTGTAGTATCAACCTTATCTTTTTCCTGAAGAAGTGTCCTCTCGCTTAAATATTTTCTTGGAGCAAATCTGACCTGACCAATAGGCGTACCGGTAGCAGCATCTACCAAAACATCAACTTCTTTTACTGTATTGTCGAAACGCGCTAACAATGATGATTTTGAATAAATAAATACCACTCCCACAATAAGAATCAGTGGAACAAATAGGAATATCAGCTTCTTTTTATAAAAAAGAAATGTTACTAAAAGGGCTACTGCCAGTGCAAAAAAAGATACCCGAGATACCGTCAAAAACATCAGAACCAATCCCAGAACTGACGTTACCAAAAGAAATATTTTTATAAAAATATTTTTGAATCCAAATAGAAGACTTACCAAAATAGGTATAACAAGCACGAGATACGCTGCAAGGTCATAATGTCCTGCAAAGGTAGAAGAAATCCTATTGAGTGGAGAAATCAATATTGGTATCCCTTTTGCATACTCTTCATTCATCGTAAGATAAGCTGGAAATGCCAAATATTTTTGTCCAAATCCGTAAAAAATTACTCCAAGAAGCGTTAAAACAACCGTCCAGATCGATGCAAAAACAAACTTCTTACTTTTTACCGCAGCAAAAGCAACAAAAAATAAACTGAGATACTCAATATGGCGCAGATACTCAAGCAAGGCTACATTTGGAAATACATCCTTGATCTGAGGGAAAATAATGACTACTCCATGAACAGTTACCAAGGCCCCTACTATCCAAAAAGCCATTATTGGTATGGTTAGGGGGGACTTAAGGGTAACTTTCTTTTTGACAAGCATCACAAACCAAACAAAAAGCACCGCTAACACAAGGAAATCCTCTACTCTAACGTACACCCATGTGTTTTTTACATCAATTAAAGGTAATTTCGGATAGAGAGGAATAAAAATCATTAAAAGAAGTACCAGTCCGGGGAACAGATATTTCTGGATTGAGTTAAATAACTTCATGATATATTTTTCAATGCTTTCTGGTAGGTAACAACTAGCGTTCTTTTTCCTAAAACGCTTGCAATAAAAATTATAAGTGCGGCCTTCAAACTAAGCAAGTTCTTGACATACTGTTGCATAAAAAGACTACTATGCTTTGAGTAAAATATCTGAAGACCTTTGTAGATATTTAAGATAGCAAATTCACGGTTAGAGCTTCCTTGTCCCTGGTGACGTATCACGGCACATGGCATGTATATTGTCTTAAAACCAATTTCTTTTGCTCTGAAACATAAATCCATATCTTCAACATACATGAAAAAATCCTTATCATATCCATCAAGTCTCTTAAATACCTCATTTCTAATGGCTATAAACCCACCACTCACATAATCGACAACCGTAGTTTTTTCAGGTGCAAAACGGAGAGAAAATACGTCTTCCATTCCAAAACAATACAGAAAAAACGTCAATGGATTATAGAATTTTCCAGCTGTTTTTTCATTTTGACCCACGGAATCAACGAGTCTGAGACCAACCACCCCCAGCTTCTTATCCGTCTCAAACCTGTCGATTAACGCATCAAAATCCGCTTCTAAAAGTTGAGCGTCCGGATTTATAACTACTAAGATGTCTCCACTCGCTTTTTGAGCAGCAAAATTAATTCCGTTAGCATATCCTGAATTTGTTCTGCTTTTCTCAAACTGAACGTGCCCCTCCCATTCTTTTTTTTCGGAGAGGTATTGTGAAATTTTTTGAACAGTATCATCTGAAGAATTATTGTCGACAATTATTATTTCGTAATCTCCTTTTTTAACTCCATTATTAATTTTTTCAGACAGTGAATCCAAAAGAGAATGTATATATGAAGAAGAATTAAAGGTAAGGATGAGAAATGAAATGGGCATAAATTTAGCGGAACCAAGCAGCCCGTCCAAGCTTATAGGTCAAAGTAGATTCGTCACGCGCTCCAATTTCCTTTGCAGGAACTCCGCCAACTATTGTTAATTGCGGCACATCTTTTGTAACAACAGCTCCTGCTCCAACAACAGCTCCCCGCCCAATTGTAACCCCAGGCAGAATGATTGCCCGTGGACCAATAAAAACATAATCCTCAATAACAACTTTTTCCATCCTGGCTTTGGTAAATTCTTTAGAGTGGACATCATGTTCAGCGTTATAAATCATGACATTTGAAGCAATATCTACATGATCTCCAATAATAAGAGGTGCACGCCCGTCTAGAACTGCCCACTCGCCAATTATTGAATCCCGCCCAATTTTTATATTTGTCGGATTGTAAAATGATGCAAACATGTGAATTGTTGAACCTTTTCCAATGCTCATTCCACTAACTCTATATGCAAATCGACGAAAATGATGAAAAGGAAAATATCCCCAAACCCTAAGCTTGTAACAAATAAGTTCTATCCAAATCGCTTTTAATCTTCTAAGTACTCTATCCATGTTTTTTAATATTTAATATTTGTTAGCTACTAACTACTAACTTCTAACTGCTAACTTCACCCCCACCTCTTCAATTGCACTCAGTACTTCTTTAGCAGCCTTTTCCCACGTAAATTTCTTATAATGTTCCCGTCCCCGTTCTATCATTTTCTCCCGTAATGCCTTGTCTGTCAAAACTTTTTCGATTGATTTCTTGATATCCAAAACATCCTCCGGCTCAAAGTATTGTGCAGCATCGCCACCTGCTTCAGGAAGTGAGGATACATTACTTGTTAAGACCGGACACCCATAACGCATAGCCTCCAAGATAGGGAGTCCGAATCCTTCATAAAGACTTGGGAGAACAAAAACTTCAGCTTTTCTATAAAAGGTGGGAAGATCTTCATCTGAAATATAATCAAGAAAAACTACCTTGTCTTGTACGTTAAATCTTTCCGGAGCAGACAAAATATCCTCATAAAGCCATCCTTTTTTGCCGATGATAACCAGCTGATGATCTGACAAAAGCATGGGATTAAGCATGGAGTACGCTTCTATAAGTCGTGCGATATTTTTTCTAGGCTGAAGAGTCCCCACAAAAAGGATGAATTTTTTATTGACCCCAAACTCCGATAGTTCTTTTTCTGAAGGTGCATTCATAGATAAATTCTTGAGTCCAAGATGTACTACTTTTACTTTATCCTGCCTAACTTTATAGTATTTAATTATATCATCTTTACTGCTGTTACTTATGGTTATGACTTTCTTGGCTTTTTTAACTGAGTATTCTGTCCATTTCGTCAGCTGATAAAGATCGTTCTTTTTAAAAGTTTCCGGATAATGTAGATACGACAAATCCATGACGGAAACTATTGTTGGAATTTTGGAAAAACGCGGACCATAATGTGTGAGCGTAAGAAAAACATCGGGTTTTTTTGTCGTTGTTGCAAGATGAATGGGAAGCCCGATTTGTGTCCAAAGCTTCGATGGCTTGACTATCTTATACTTCCAAAAGCTGGTTTCTTTTGGGAGATGATCTAAGGGAGCTGACTTCAAATAGATAGTATATGAATGATCATTATTGTTGTCAGACCGAAATTCATACAGCTTGATTAAAATCTGGTATGCATATTCTGAGATACCTACGCGAGAGAGGACATTTGCTTCATTTGCATCAATACCAATATTCATAAGTCAGTAGCTAGTAGCCAGAAGCTAGTAGTTTGTAAGTTAATTGTATAATAACTATTATACTTGCAACATGGTTAAATTAATATTTTCGGGAAAGCTAAGAATAATCCTATCTGTTTTTTTAGTCACAATCTTATTTGGCATTCTTTACAAACTCTATATACCAAGGATAAATGCATTCGGTTGTTTTGATGATTGTTTCAATATTGTAGGCGGATACTTCATATTGGGTGGAAAAACATTATACAAGGATCTCTTCTTCAATCACCAACCAGGAATGGCCAT
This sequence comes from uncultured Gammaproteobacteria bacterium, assembly GCA_964504535.1. Lineage (GTDB taxonomy): Bacteria > Patescibacteriota > Microgenomatia > Levybacterales > GWA1-39-11 > JAUSNA01. The sequence continues at coordinate 157,342 of CAZDED010000002.1, read as the reverse complement.
GTTAAGCGCTATCATCCAAGCTGCTACACATCCTGATTCTATTCCAGAACTAATACTAAGACATAGGCAGGTCATCATTTTAATCTCTTTTCTGGCCACTTTAGTTATCACATTACGGTTTGGATTATTTTTTATCCTTTTTTCAATTTTTTATGAGCTAACTAAATTCTATGTTTTTGGCGACCGATTCTTAGCAGAGGGAATAGTTGGATATTTATTAATTTACCAACTTGGTGCAACTCTAGAAAAAATACTTACCAAAAAAACAAACAGATTCGATGTTATTTTAGTCCCTTTCTTTGCCTATGCAGTAATTTTTCTCAGAGAACCATTTATATTGGTAACGTTATTTATTTCTACAATATATGTTCTCGTTCCTCCAAAACTTTCAAAGAATCAAAGGAGAACGTATGCATTAACATTTCTTATCCCATTTATTATTACCATTGCAAGCATTTATCTTCCCGGGTATTACTTTAACATGGTAACGGTCAATAAAATTATTCTTAACTCCGAAGCACAAGGGCAACCCCTTCCCATAAGACTTTTGAAGAGTTTGCTCTATCCACTCTATCTTCTTTTTGGAAGTGAGAGTTGGAATTATTTCAGAACAATCACTGCAGGATTTTCTGCTATTTTTATTGCTGCATCTATCGCATTTCTTAAAATTTATAAAAAACCACTAGCACTCCTTTTTCTAATTGGTGCTTTGGCCTTATCAAATCTAAGACCGCCGAGTGCCGATCAAACATTTTATGAGAGTTTTCATATTGCCCCTTGGTACGCACTTCTCATTTTTTCGATTATCTTTATTGTGAAGACAATCTATCTCAAATCAAAAAAAATAGCATTAGCATTTGTAGTTTTTATTTTGTTGTTTGGGGTCTATATCATTTCCGATCTTAGATATTTTGGATATGAAAAAACTGATCTCCAAAATGAATTCTTTACAAATTACAGTACGGTTATGGGGAGGGGAACTATCATTAGAGATCTTTCGGATAATAAAAGCACCCTCTTTTTAGATGACTATGATGATCTCGTATATTTCGAAGCGAAACTGACACCAAATTACAAATATAGTTGGTATACATCATTTATGAATCAGGTTCCGGAATATATAGAGGCACGTGAAGAAATGTTTCGCAACTACCCTCCTGATTTTTACTATGGTGATTGTAAAGGTGGACAAGGGGTAATACCACCGTATATTAAAAACAATTATTTGGAAGTATACGAAGGAGAAAATGTAACATGCATTCATGTGTCGAAAAAGAGGATTGAAAGGTTTTCCGAAAAGCAAAAAGAATTAACGGAAACAATCTATTCTCTGAGAGAAAGTACGAAGGCCGCAAATCTAAAGACAACAAACTAAAGAAGAGGAAGCCCCGGATAAATAACTTTCAGTTTGGTTTTATCAATATGTAAGATTTCTTTCGCATCGTTTTTAGTTGAGTCTGATATGCAGAAAACAAGATCACTTTCTTTTTTAACCCAAGAAAGTTTTTTCTTCTGAACTTTAATTATTTTATTGTCAGTTTCTTTCGGATATTTATAAATAATAAGGTCATAAAGAATCGTTGCTTTTTTGGCTTTTTTTGTCGGAGGTTCCGTCCAGTCTGAAGTAATAAATAAATCTACAGGCCCAATGAATGTTTCTACTGGGAATTTATGGATGCTATTCCACATAAGATTGAGGACTGCAGGTGGAAATTTAAAAGTCTTTAATGAAACGTTTGGGTTTTTCACAAACTCGTTAACTGAGGGTGGAACACTCCTTCTTAATGACGAGAAGAACAATACGTATTCACTGTCGTTCTTTTTAATAAGTTCGCGAACTAAATTTTCTAAATAATTAGCAACTCCGGTGTTTGAATATGCTAATTGGCTTACATCAATTCCGATCTTCATTTTATTTTTTGTTTTGTAATTTTTCGCGTCTGTTTGTCACCAAGAAAACCTAAAAAGTGCATCAATTCTACAATAATGGTTAGTCTCTGATATCTTCTTTTCAAAATAAAATGCTCCCTATCCCCAACTTCCTCATTCTCTTTCTGCTTTTCGGGATATTTGAAAGGAACGGTTACCGATACGACTCTCAAACGCCTTACCAGGGCTTTTACGACAGGAAAAAACTGAGCATTTGAATATTCTTCCAGATTGAATAATTTGTGCTCCAAAAGCGTATCAAAAGGGTTTGCCTCATAATGTGAAAAAAGATACTTCAACATTTTTGGGTCATTCTTAAAAACCCGGGCACCAAAGAAAACATCAAGATCCTCAGCATGTGCCGACAAGAGTCCATTTGCACGCAGTGCCTCACTATACAGCAAGTTTGCCTCTACCTCTGATTCAAACATATAAGAAGGGTAGGTTTTTTTAAAAAGTGTTACTTCCCTTCTCGGTATGACCAAGTCTGCCTGGTCGGAAAGCACCGGGGCAACAATCTCACGCATGCAATCAGTGACAAGTGACACCTTTTCAATTTCTGTCATTACAATTGCTTTAACGCCAGGGATCTTAGATGCTTCAAATATAGCTTTTCGTCTATTGGGGGATCTTTTGGCAATTTTTGCTTTAAATAATTTTACTCCGGGAATGCGTTTTAACTCGGAGTAAAAAGTTTTTGCACTACCCCCATCTACAATAACAACCCGGTATCCAACTCCCGCAGCAAAACGCACACAGTATAAAATAAGATCTCCACGGATCTTGTCAGTATGCTTGATGCTTTTTAAAGGACCACTATACCATTTGGGTTGAAAAGTAATTCCAATCAGAGCAACTTCATGGGCATCGAAAGAATCCATACATTAATGATACCGTTTTTTTATGAAGAAAAGAAGACAGGCAAGAATGAGAAAAAAGAAAGCATAGATAATTAACCGTTGTCCCGTAAAGAAAATCCACAGGACAAAGAATGGTATAGATACAAACATGCATACAAGAGCAGCTGTAACTAACCACTCATATCTTTGCTTATATAATAAAAAAAGGGCTACTAAGACAAATATTACATCTTGAATCTTCATCTTTATTTCGTGAATATTTTTATAATTTCCTTTATTTCGGATGTAGTAAGTTCTGCATTATTTCCAAAATAAAGTCCTTGTTCATGTATCAACTTTGCATTATCGTTTTGCTCAAGATATTTTTTCATATACTTACTGAAAAAAGGTTGATGAGCCATGTCTCCACCGACAATTGGCCTAATTTCTATCTTCTCATTACACTTCTCAACAAGTTCATCTCTAATTTTTTGTGACTTACAAATCAGAGGAAAGGCAAAATTTGAGAACGTATCTATGTGGTCAAAACGAATCGGATAATACCGGGGGTCATCATAGATTTTATGTGCTAATTCTTTAAAATTTAATTCTCTTTTCGCTACTATTTCCGGAAGATATTTTATTTGCGTGTTTCCTATAAAACCATTTATCTCTGTAGGGCGTAGGTTGTAACCTAAATCATAAAAAGTATATCGCGAATAAAAAGTAGAATTAACATTAAATTTATTTCTGATTTTCTGCTGTTTTTTTGTAGTTAAATTTCTATCCCACCCATGAGCCCTTACAAGCCTTAATTGGTTAGCTAAATTTTCATTATCCGTACATATTGCTCCCCCTTCAATTGTTGACATATGATGACCAACATAAAATGACACGGTGGAAGCAAGTCCAAAATTACCAAGTCTTGTGCCTTTGTAAACAGTACCCAATCCTTCACAATTGTCTTCAATAAGAATTATTCTATTTTTTTTGCATAGATCACCTATCTTATCAATGTCATCTGTAAAGCCAAGCAGATTTGTTAGAAAAATCATCTTCAGGCTATATTTCTTTAGCTTATCCTCAATTTTTTGGCTTGAAACATTTAAGGTATCCAGTTCAACATCAATAGGAACGGCTACAAGACCGAGTTGAATCAGTGGCATGACATTTGTGGACCATGTCAAAGCAGAAAAACCCACTAAATCCCCTTTTTTTAACTTACCCAGGTTAAGCAAAGCTTGTATTAAGGCTAGATTTGCAGAACTTCCTGAATTTACGAATATACAATGCTTGCTTCCTTGATATTTAGCAAAATTTTCCTCAAATTTTTGACACTCTTGACCAAAACTCAGATACTTAGACTTTGAAATAAAATTTGCGAGCTTTTGCTTCGTCTCTTTTTCTTTATAGAATGTGGATTTGACTAATTTGATCATTTTTTCTTCTTGATATGCTTAATTGAAATATATACAAGTCCAATACCAAAAGTACTGGTACTTACTAAAAATAATATAGACACCCAGTTTTGTGGTACATAGCTAATTTCGATATTATAACTATCATTATTAGGTATTACAAAGCTATTAAGCCCGTGATAAGATTTGGACTTAATTACTTTAGTTCCCGTTTTCATAATCCAATTGCGATCATAAGTGTCTCCAAAAATTAAAGTGTCGTGAGATAAGGGAAGTATCGAAAGTCTGTAAAAATTTGGACTGCTTGAAATTATCTTTATCCTTCCATTAGAATTTTCTTTAGCAAATCTAAAATGCTCCTTGTAACCCTTTGTTTTGAAAAGAATGATTGATCCAAACGCTCTTTCTTTTGAAAGGTAAGGAATCTTCTCAAGTTTTTTTATTGCTAGATCGTATTGTGCCCTGTCAAATTTCCCATCATCTACAAAAATCTCCCCTTCAGTGTCTGAAGGCACAACAATATATTTGACGGAAAGTTCTGACAACCTTTGCTCCATGTTAGGATTTGACAGTTCTTGAAGCATCCCTTTCATGCTTTGATCTTTAAATATCTCACCTCTTCCGATTGCCGGATGGTTGTTTGAGAAATACCCGAATCTTTGGATTTGCGGAATCCATAATGTTCTATAAAATTCAGGTTGTTGAGTTATAAATTTCTTGTACTGTATATAGTCTGTGGAGACTGGTCTTAATTTAAATATTCCGGTTACTTTCCCTTGAAAAAGAGGGAAGGATAACACTATCCAAAATATGGCGAAAGAAATAAATACAATGCTGTTTGATTTCTTTTTTAATTTTTTAATCTTGGAAAGTATTGAAACTATATACTTAAGACCAACTGGTATGAGGAGTGCATAACAAAAAGCTACAGGAATATAAAATTTTGTAGGATCACGGAACATAGAAAACCCGGGGACACTTTTTAGAAATTGAAGATATACAAAACCAAATGGATCATTAACACCTTTTGCCAGGAATACAAACAACAGAGAGACAAGCGTTATAATAACAATTTTTTTTGCTCGCTTTTTACTATTATTTAACAATGAAACGAACGCTATTGTTGGAATTAAAATAAATTCAGGACGCATAAAATGCACCCTTCCAAAAATATTCTCCGGCCAATTCGGGTGAAGTAGAGAAATGGTGTTCTCAAGTTTTGCAAAACTGAAGAATGAAAAATCATTGGTTGAAGCATAAATCGTAGGGGTTATCTTCGAACGTGCGTAATAAAGTAGTATTGGAACTATCCAATATCCATGGGTCAAACAAATCAAAATTAGTGGCAACAATATCGTATATTTAAATGCTTTGAAAAACGCTTTTATCTCTCCTATGAAAAGAAGCAATCCAAGCAAGATACAAGTTATAAAAAATATGCGCGGATCAAAAAGAAGTTGCAATGAAAAAACCAATCCAAAGAAAATAGAGTTTCTTAGATCTGGTTTTTCTACGTTTTTAAGAAATCTAAAGACAACTAAAGGCACCATGCCATAGGAAAGTGCAACACCTAATTGCCCCCCGGAAAAAACCATCATAAAATAAGTGTTACCTACATAGACAAGACCGGAAATGATTGCAGACTTTTTATCACAGTCCCACAAAAATCTTGACAGTAGGTACATGGATAAAAAGCCAATAAGTATTGAAGGGATTATCCAACACAAAAGGCCTATTGTATCCCAAGAAAATCCAATTCTGGAAAGCAGAGAAGTCATATAGAGGTATCCGGTTATCCAAAGCGTGTTTAGCTGCGGTTGTCCTACTCCTGTATTAAGACTTGCATCCCATGCAGATGGAATGCCTGAGAAGTTGATAACATTTTCAGGAAAGAAAAATCTCCAATCACCACCTGCTATATTCATTTGATTTATTTTTCTTCCTTAACTATTGTAATGAAATTAATGACAATAATCGAGAAGAACAGCATGTAACTGATTTGTGCAAAAGTGTCTGCTACACCGTACAAATGAAGATATGAAAGTGGCATTGAAAAAATCAGAAGCAGGAATGCAAACGTAAGGATTTTTGACAACTTAGGCTTGAGAAGAACCATCAACAGAACAATAGACACAATTAAGGGTAATGTAGGAACGAGTCCCAATAATATACTCGCGTAAGGGACAGACTTTAAAAGATATGTAGAGCCAAAGCCCACTATAACAATAAGGATTTCCGGTAGAAATCTTCTGTACCACAACAAAATCAATCGGCTTTTTGAAAGAAGTAAATAAATGCTATTTTTTAATTTTTTCATAGATAAGATACATCAATACTGCAATAAACGAGAGTCCTGAAATGACAAATCCTACTACAACGAGTCTTTGAGATTTATATCGTAAGCTTCCATCCGAATCCTTCCCAACTAACCAAGCATTTGCGTACCCGTTAGCGAGAAATTTTGGCTCAGTACCCCCGGTAGCCCACTCGTTGCTATATGAAAAAGGAAGAAGAACGACTCCACTTTTATTTTTTTCGTAAGAATAATGTGTCGAGTCAATTTTTTTTATCGGTAGTTGTATGGTTTTGGATCCACTTGTTTTTTCTACTAATACCATTTGGGGGACGGAAATTTTCCTGACGCTCACTTCGTTGATTTCAATACTTGACTCAAATGTCTCATGAGAATCCGGAGGATTGCAGATCGAGAAGTAAAAATTATTGATAATTGGGCTGTTTGATTTATACGTAGTTTCAAAAGTATCCCATTGACCTTGTGATCTGATATCTCCTTCTGTCGTGTCAATAAGATTTGGCTTTTCATCCCACTGACCAATCTTGAAGTAAAACTTCTTATTTCCCTTCAGCCGCCTATGATCAAAAGATATCTTGTAGCTTTCCCCGGTCTCACCCTTTATGATATCTGAAGAGTAGCAAGAACCCCACCTTGTTGAATTAATAGTTGCACTATCTGTTCCTGTAAACATATTTTGGACTGGTAAAGCAACCTGCACTCTGTGATCACCCTTTGATAGAGATGCTTCTCCTAACTCTACCCACCGAGAGTTCACGTCGACATCTCGACTAGACACATGACCGTCAACTTCATAAGATATTGAGCTTTCCATAAGCTCCTGATTGGGTCGTATATAGAAAATGTATTTCCCCTCTTCGTTTACATGAAAAAGAAATCTTTTATCTTTTTCATTCAAGGTTCTCCAAATGTTGTTTGCTACATAATCTTTAACCATTCGCATTTTTGAAAAACTTATAGATAACCTTCCGAGTATAACTTTATCCGATATCTTGTTTGCATTTTCATTAATCAGTTCTTCTTCTATCCTAAAAACATTTTCTGTATCAAGCAAAAAATCGTTATTATTATTTCCACTTAGCAGAAGTGTGGTGAGTTCTTTTTGAAACAGATCCATCTTCTGATCGTATACTTCAAGGATCCCGGGGATCTGATCTAGATCTTTATCCTCAATAACGACTCTGTCAAATGCTAATAAATTTTCAAGAGTCTTGTAGAGATTGTATCGAGCTTTGTCTATACCTACTAACAGTTTTTCTTGTTTTTTATCTTTTAACTCTGCCAAGGGATAAAAAATGGATCCTTTTGTAATGAGAGGTCGATATAGATCCTTATTGAAAGCAGCGTATTCCAGACTACAAAAAACACAAGAGGCTACAATATACCTTTCTGTTGTATATTTGTTCAACGCCTTTTTTATATTGATGTCAACATCCCCTTGGTAGACTATGTTGTTCTGATTAAAAGTTGGCAGGGAAGCAATAATTCCTATGTCTGCACTCGCACCATTTAGCTCTACCAACTGAACTTCTTTTGCATCTTTATTAGTGATGAGTCTATAGATACTCCATTCACCAAATTTCTTCACCAAGGTGACTTCAGGATCATGAATAGCTTTCATGTAAGACTCAAGTGGGTATGTGGAGGAACCCTCGGAATCTGCTACAAAATCTGAGCGAGTAAGAAACAAGGTTGCATCAAGACTTCTTGCAAGCGATTTCCACCCTGGATCATTTCTTCGCATCAAAAAGTCCAGACGATCAAAAATATCAAGTTCATTATCACTCATAAAAGTTCTATTTACGATTGGTGCGTTAGTAAGAAGAGAAGTAATAGGTGACAAACCCCAATAGTGCCACGTATATGCATCCACCTTAAAGGACCTATTTGAGAATGGTAATGCAATGATTTTTTCATTAGTATTACTTTTATCTATCCAGTCTCTAAACTGAAACACGTAAGAAGGTATCTCGGTTTTCATTGTTCTTTTATTGGTAACATAATCAAAAAATGATCCGGTCAAGAATGGAAAACTGTACAACACGATTCCGCAAACTAAGAAAAGAGTCAGCATTTTTTTATAAATTTCTTTTTTAACATACCTATTTAATAGGAAAGAAGCAGAGATACTAAGTAGCAATGAATATGAAAACCATAAAGAGGGTGCAAATTTATAAAAAGGTGTTCGAAATGCTACAAATCCTGGTATGAATTTGACCATGAAAATATATATAGCGCCGAAAGGAGGATGTGAACCGGCAACAAATACAACTGAAATAACTGCAATAAAAAGAAGGAATAGGATCAATTTTGTATTCTTAAAGGATTTAAGAAACAGGAGTGGCAGAAAAGTTAAAATAGGAATACAAAAACTAATAAGAATAAGTAGTGGATTAGTTAGAAATATATTTGCGAACGCATGATCAGGGTTCTGGTACCACTCCGGAATCCCTTGAAGACGCAGAAGATTGAGTATTGAGCTATCTTTACTAATATAATTGACCCAGGTCAATACCCCCGCAACTCCTCCGACTTGAGCCACAGCCTGTGAATAAGTACTCTTTACAAAATTGTAGTATGGCAAAAACCAGTATAGGTTAAGTAAAGAACTGCATATACCTGTTAAGACAATCATAAGTAGTAGCGAACCAATTCTTTTTGTTCTGAAAAGGGATGGTATAAAAAATATTAGGAATGCAAAAAGAACTACAAATATTCCTCCAAATAACGGGAAACTAGCATTGCCATTGAGAAAAAAGAATAAAAGAGATATGAATAATGATGTCCTGACTGTAGATCTTTTTTTATCTATCCATTGAAGCAAAAACAATAATAATAATGGCATAGCGGCATATAGTGAAAATTTAGTACGCTCGGCAATAAACCAGCCCTGTAGCAGGAAGTGATTGAACATGAAAAATACTGCTGCGGGAAGAGCGACATTTGAAAAAGATAATTTCTTTTCGATATATTTACCGAAAATATACATCGTGAGCCCTGGAATTAAAAACCAAAAAATAAATACTATCTTTTGTGTTGCTTGCAAACCTAAATTAAAACTCGAAACGAAAGCTTCAAACCCGTGAATCATAAACCCTGATAAAGCGTATGACTGATCCTGTCCCAATCCAAATCGGTATGTCCAGAGGTAAAGCCTATCAAAGAAATGAGTTACGGGGGATATAACTAAACCCGAATCATGACCAAGTATTACTTCTGACCCATGGAACCATAGCAGAGGAGTCAAGCCTAATATACAAAGGATGATAATTTCGTAGTGCTTCTTAATAAATTTAATAATCATTTAGTTCCTATAAAAAAGATCGGACTATTTACGTAAGGGAGCGCTATATGAAACGGAAGAATAATTTGGAAATTTTTGTTATAACGATAGAAAAACGGTATCAATGTAAATCTATGATATGAAACATTTTTAAGACCTGCTTTTTTCATAATCTTTACCCATTTATCTGGCGTTTTAAGATTTATGTGGGTGGGATCATGATAATTCCAGCTATAAGGATAGGGAGTTGAAACGACTAGCTTTCCACCACTCTTTAGCGTGTCTGCCATATTTTTTATTCCATCTTCAGGCTTTTCCAAATGCTCAACAACCTCAAAACAAATTACTATGTCAAATTTTTCTTTGATTTTTATTTTCTTTTGTATATCTACAACCGAAAACTGTGCTTTTGGTGTTAATTTTTTTGCATTCTTTACTGCATATGATGAAATGTCAGTTGCCCAAACATCAAATCCTCGCGAACATAAAATGTTTGAGACCGCACCAATTGAACACCCTATTTCCAAAACCTTTTTCCCACGCCCATTTTTTACGGGCACATACTGATTTAGTTTTTTAATCCAGGCATAAAACCAGTTCTTGGATAGCCTAAGATCCTCACGACTAAATGAACCGACAGCACTTTTATACCATCCCTGAAAGTAACTTTCTTCAAATTTGTCTTTCTTAGTTTGCTTCATAATTTGATTTGTCCTTCGCGCTTTCCAATTCTATAATTTTTTTACTCAGTTCTTCTGCAATAATTCGATTTGCTAAAGAGTTCCAGTGACCGTCATCTTTTGTATATAGTAACTCTTTCTGATTTTTCATAATGTTAAGTAGTTTAACATGTTGAATTCCATTTTTTTCCATTTCTTTTTCTAATAGATACAGAGATTCTTTTTTCTGATCAACATTTTTAAAATCTTTTGAATACAGCGTTGTTTTTGAGACCATAACAGCCATAACCAATGTAATATTACGACTCTTAAGCATTTCCTGCGACTGCTTAAGAGTTGTTATTGTTTCATCAACAGCTTTCTTGTTGATGAGGGGATTATAGCTATTCGAATCCCAAAAAAGCATATCCAAATCCGGATCATAAATATTTAGTTTTATGAGTTTGTTTGCAATAATATCTCTCGGAAAAATAGAATTAAGCATGGTAAGGTATATTTGCCTTAACTCATATTTGACGATCGAAAACCTCTTCAAAAGAGTCGTAATCCCTAAGTAGCTGGTATCAATAATTTCCTCTTTCTCTTTCCAATCTGAATGTGAACTCCACTTAGGAAGAGCACGCTTAACTGTTGAAGGTTTAACAAATTCAGTCCAGATATTTTGCAGGGCTTCAGTTTCATTTGCAATTACCACAAGATATTTTGGAGGTTTGTCTACAAAACGGGAATCTTCCCAGAAATGTTGCAACGGAAGTGTCGCATAGTTGTACGTTTTTATCTTGTATTTTTTATTAAGCAAAGATGATACAAGATTATCTTGAGTCTCGGCTGCTCCTCCCACAAAGGATGTTCCCATAAGTACCACGTCAACACCTTTAGCATAAGTTCCAACTTCATTCCTAAAACCATATTCATCTGTTATAAAAACTTGCCTTCTGATTTCACTCTTTTTTGGCAAAAAATTCGTTGTGAACAAGAGATCACCTGTCATCGGCCCATCATAATAAGCTCTGGGTTGAAAAGGGACATAAAATGAATCCTTCCCTTGATTAAGCACATATTCCCAAGCCCTAAAATACATCGGCTTTGGCTGTTGGAAAAAGTAAGAGAAAATCTCTAATAAAAAGAGACTCAGCCAGACAATAATTGGTAATACAAGAATAATTTTTTTCATACTAGAATTGAAAATAAATAAAAGGAACACCAGCACTCCATAGCGCACTATAAATACATACCAATAAAAGAATAACAAGTGAAATTGAAGATAAAAGATTTGGTTTTATTTTTTCTATATATTCTTCTTTTAAAAAGAATGACCAAATTACTGCAAAGAGCAAAACAATAATACTCTCTTGCATCAATAACTTAAGACTTAGATCAGGGAGCGTAAAATTCAATTCTAAGATTTTCTTCACCTCCATGGCAATATCTCCAGGGCTTTTGAAAAGGAATGTTAGCCAAGTAACTGTCACTAGCAAGAAAGTTGCATATCTTTTTATAATTAGTGGTAAAGGTATAGTAATTTTCTTGTCATTTAACAACCGTTCAATTGCTAAATAACTTCCATGTAAAAGTCCCCATAGAACAAAATTCCAGCTAGCTCCATGCCATAGTCCACCCAAAAGCATGGTTATTATTAAATTCACATAAGTTCTGATCTTCCCTTTTCTATTTCCCCCCAAGGGAATATACAGATAGTCCCTCAACCAACCGGAAAGTGTGATATTCCACCGTCTCCAAAAGTCAGTTATATTTATAGCCTGGTAAGGCGCGTTAAAGTTATGTGGAAATTCAAATCCCATAAGCTTTGCGAGTCCAATCGCTATAAGCGAGTATCCGCAAAAATCCAGATAAATTCTAAATGAGAAATAGAACAAAAGACAAATTGCCTCAAGAGAATGGATGTTCTTAAGATTCGTTGAAAGGGCATTTTCTACGATAAAAAGTTTGTCTGCTATCAATAACTTGAGACAAAGTCCTATGACAAAATACTTCATCCCATCAAACATCAGTAGAGATGTCAGCTTTCGTTTTTTTAGCTGTTTTTGAATAAATGAATATCTCACAATTGGTCCTGAGATGAGATGCGGAAAGAGAAGTGCATATGAGGCATACTGTAAAAGATTTTTGCAGGCCTTTATCTTTCTTCTATAAATGTCTACTTCATAACTGATCCGTTGAAATGTAATAAAAGATATACCAACCGGGACAATGATGTTCTTATAGAACGTCAAGGTAGTCAAAAAATTATCTTTATGAAGCAATATAATGCTATCTATAGTAAAAAGCGCATATTTGTAATATCCAAGTAGCAGCAAGTTCCCCACAATCAAGATAGTCAGTACAATTTTTCTTTTTCTTTTTGATCTTTGTTTTTGGAGATATATCCCGGCGAAATAATCTATAAATAGGGGAATAATGAGAATTGGAAGATTATTTATTCCAAATGATGCATAAAACAGAAGACTAAATATTATGAGGATGACGTCTGAAAGTATGAGTGATCTTCGAAATAGATAATAGAAAATAAAGAAAATTGGGAAGAAGTAAAGGATAAAAAAGTGATCTGTAAAAAGCATAATTAATTCATAACATTATAATCAATTTGATATACATTGTCTTTCTAAATTAAAAGTGGGCAGTACTTATAACTAACTCTATTTCTTTATTCATATATTTTATGTCCCTATCAGTTTCTTTAGGATTGGCAGGAGCACTGAATTCTAAATAACCGGTCCCGTTGCCGAATGGAACAAAATACCGCGCATAATCACCTGATTTTATATAGACTGCAGTAACGGCAGAGCCATTTGCTCTAAAAATGTTTTTGATATAGTATTCAGCATCCTTTGGGATCTGATCAGATTTTTTCTCGGATTTCAAAAATTCATGAAAAGGAAGCTTGCTACTTTTGTTTTCAAGGCTGATTGTGATAAGCGAGCCATTGTCGATCTGTAGCTCAAATTTTTTTAATGATTCACCGTTATCTGTTACGTCCGTCAACTGACTATCAGGAGGGTAAGAAAACTTGACATCACCTTCTACCACTATCTGTCTCCAATTCCTTGTCTTCACAACTTCATATGTGTATGTTGACGCGAGTTCTCTTGTTTCTCTTGTTTTATCTTGTAATTCGTTGCTACCACCAACCCAATAATAAGCATAAACATCTTCTATTGAGAATTTATTAAGCGCCAGATCTCTCAACATGCTACTTTTACTTAGGTAATACCCAAAAGTTTTATTATTTAACGAAACCACTCCTTCCCCCAATATTCCCTTTTGCATATATTTAGCTTTTGTAAAAAAATAAGAGGATAGTTGGTTTTTTTCATAATATGTCAGCGCCAGGACTTGACCGAGATTGGTCTGGAAAGGAGGAATTGCACCAAACCCAAAATAGGGAGTGTCGCTTTCTACAAGAATGACCGCTTTTTGAGGTAGCTGTGGAAGATACGAATGCATAGATCTTAGTAAGCTTTGTCTCATGACAGACAAGTTCTCGAATTTGTCAGCTTGTTTTTGAATGACAGAATACTGTATCCAAATCCATAACACACATAGTATTGAAAAAAGTGAAATAGTGACACCTTTTGCCCGATGCTTTGATAAGTATTTATACACGTGGTAAACACCTAATGACAATAATAGTGATGCCCCAACTGAAGGCAAATAAAGATGGCGAGAATCAATGAAGGCACCTTCAATCCACCACGGTGCATAATTCAGAACAAACAATAAAGGAAATGCGCTTGTCACAATGAGAGCAACTGATAATAGTAAAACCTCGTAGTTTTTCTTTTTCCGAAATGTCCTTTGCAGAACAATAACGCATACGCCAATAAAAATAGGGCTTAACGCCAACATAAGGATATCAGCCCCAATACTTTGACTAAATAATTCAAGGGACTCTTTTGGGATAAGATGAGATGGCATTTTCTGATATGTATATTCTGAAACGTACCTTGAAAGAACTAATAATATGTTTGATGATACAAATACTTCGGTTATCATTCTCTCTACAAGAAGTATTTGGTAAAAAAAGAGGCTTTGGATGGGTATATGAAGGGAATGGACGGGTGTTTTATCAACTAGAAGCGGAATACCAAACCGAATAGGTAAATATATAACCATTCCAATTACACTTAACGCTGTTCCTTTTAAGAACTCTTTTTTTCCTAAGGGCAAGAGAAGAAGTGGCGCAAGAACCATAACAAGAATTACTGTCTCTTTGGTAAAAACTCCTGCCAAAAAAAATAAAAGACCTATAACAAACGATTTACGGATAAAAAATATCAACCCAAGAAGAGTAAAAAGTAATGAAATCTGAGTTGGAACAACAGCCATTACCCATGTTATAGCTTCATAGTGTACACATGATATTGCAAAGATAAAACCTGCAAGAAGTGGCACAAGTCTGTTTTTAATAATTCCTTTTGTAAATATATATAAGAAGAACGTGTTAAAGGTATGCGTAAGAAGACTAAAAATAATGTAATATTTGAAATTCAAACCAAAAAACTTGTTAAGCAGAAACCAGATAACATTGTAGAGAGGGGCAACATGTCCACCTCCTGAAATAGTATTGGACTCTGTAAAACTTTTAATAAAGGTTTCAAGCAGTCCAAATGGGTGATGAGTCAAAGGCAAAAAAATTGAAAAATAGTACCATTCATCCCCTTCAAAATACGAATACAGGGAATTTCTGTAGAAAAAAGCAATAATGACAAAGTAAAACAACCAGACTCCAACAAGTTTTTTCATTCCCTATACCCCACGAGGCTTTTTGCAAATAAATAATAGTAATAACGGGCTCCCGGACTTCTCTTTATATTTTTCATGAATTTTGAATCCGGCACAGTACGCAAAACATGCTGTATCTTTTTTCTTTTTTTTAGAGTTTTTTTAATATTTAATGCATTCCAATAAATTGCTTTATTGATAGCAATAAATAAATCCACCCGACCTTTTGGAACAAAGCTTACAGCCGCAAGCTCACATAACAAGAGATGCAGCGGTAATATTTTTATAAGTTCTAAGGTTCCCAAATTCTTCAAGTAAGAATTGATGCGATTTTTAAATGAGTGGAATTGAATGAATGCATTATTCATTGAATTCGAAGTTCCACCAACCTTGTGATAAATAACTGATTTTGGAGCATACATCACTCTTCCTCCGGACAACCATATACGGTGACAAAAATCAGATTCTTCAAAGTAAGCAAAAAAGTCAGGATCGAACAATCCTATTTTATCTACAATTTCTTTCTTCACCATCATGCATGCGCCTTTGGCTGTATAGAGATCACGGGTTGAGTCATATGACAATTTATTTTTTTGGAAATAACCGTAGTGGTATAGAAAACCAGTGTTTGTGAGATAAGCCCCTACAGAATCAAGTTTTTCAGGATAGTTCATGGATAGTATCTTTGATTGAACGCAATCGACGGACGGATTTTTTTCAATTACTCCAACAAGTTCCTTGATGAAGTTTTTCGTAACAGTAGTGTCATTATTAAGAAGCAGGATATATTTACCAGTAACCGATTTAAGACCTGCATTATTCCCCCCTGCAAATCCTAAATTCTTTTTGTTAACAACCGTCTTAATTTTTACATTTCGCGGTTGCATCCTCTTTGCAAATGTTTTTATAAGATCTATTGACTCGTCTTGAGATGCATTATCAACAAATATTATTTCAAAATTTGGATAATTAATTTTTTCAAGTGTTGGCAAACATTTTTTAAGATGCTGAGCACCATTCCAATTGACAATAATTATTGAAACTTTTTCAAATGCCTTCATTTTAATTTATATTGGCAACCTTAACCGCTTGAATATCTATTTCTGCAAATCCACGATTTTTGTAGTCAAGCTCCATCAGCTTATCAAATATTCCTCTTGGCTCTGCTCTTCTTAATACATGTTTGAAAAAATATAACGTGACTATGTAGGCTGTTGTAAAAAATCCAGCGTTGAATGTTATTTTTTCGACTTTAAATCCTGCAAGAGATAGTAAATCACGAAGATGTTTTTCAGAATAATGTCTGTGTCCAAAGAAGTAAGCCGGATCAAGAAGGTTTGATAGTACATTTGAATTCATAGTATTCATGCATAATTTCCCACCCTTTTTCATTACCCTGTTTATATTACGAAGAGCTATCAATTCACTCCCCTGAGGAATGTGTTCAATAACCATGAAAAAAAGTACAATATTAAACTCACCATTTTTAAAGGGTAGATTTTCTATAATTGAGACATTTTTAAACCTATATTGTGGAAATCTTTTAGAAGCGTATTTTAAAGGTCCCTCTTCAATATCAATACCGGTAACGGCAGCTTCAGTTTTTTCAAAAAGTATTTCAAGGGGTCCTGTCCAACAACCGATATCCAAAATTTTTGTTTTCTTTTTTATAAATGGTTTTACCCAGTTAAAGAGAAAGTAGTGCCCAGGGACTAAGGGATTTTTGTCTCTCTTTTTAATAAACTTCATGTGAGAATTTGCCATATATAATATTGATTATTGTACATGAAAGGATTACACTCTCAAGTATGAAAATTTTAGTGACTGGTGGAAATGGCTTCATTGGAACAAGTTTGGTTGAGAAACTCATCAAAAATAAACACGATGTTGCTGTTTACGATTCAACACTAAGTTTTATCGATAAACCGAAATACTCGAAGGCTGCAGTCAAGCACAGAAAGCTATTATTCCCTCATACCCCAAAGAAATTTTTTGATGCAGATGTTAGAGACAAAGAGGCTCTTTCTCAAGCTTTTGAAAAATTTAACCCGGAAGTTGTTGTCCATCTTGCAGGTCTACCTATGGCAAGACCACTTCCACAGTATGAAGCTCAGATGATTCCTGTCAATATGTATGGAACACTAAATGTTTTGGAGGAATTTGAAAAGTCTCCATCCTGCAAAAGAATCGTTTATACATCTTCAAGTATGACTTATGGTCATTTTACTCTAAATCCGCAACCTGAGGATGTAATTCTAAACCCCATCAACTCATATGGGGCAACAAAGGCAGCTGGTGAATACTTCGTAAAATTATCAAAAAAAGAGTGGGTCATCGTTCGCCCCACATCAGTCTATGGATACGCGGATGCCGCAAACAGAGTGACTCAATTACTTTTAGATGCTGCACTCACGAAAAAACCAGCATGGGTTGTACAGGGTGAAACCCTAGATCTTTCATATATTGAAGATGTTACTGACGGATTTGTATTGTGCGTAGAGTCACCAAGCGCAATGTATCAAACATTTAATATTTCCAGAGGTGAGCCAAGAGCAGCAAGTGATTTTGCTGAAGTACTAAAAGAATATTTTCCAAAATTCACTTATGAAGTGAGAGAGCCTTCGGTACAGCAGGTATTCAGAGGCGCACTAGACATTTCTAAAGCAAGAAAATTTTTAGGATTTGATCCGAAATATAATATCGAAGACGGAATAAAGGAAATTTTAAAACTAGTAAAAAAACACGGGTGGGTTAAAGACGCTTATTAATATCTACTTTTTCGATGTTTTCTTAACGACAATAATAAAGCCTTTAGAAATTGCCCAAAAATTCGGGTTACTTGAAATTAGCTTTATTCCAAAGTCCTTTATCACTGAATAAAACCCCTTCTTTCCGTAACCAATGTAAGCACCTTTTGTGTTAAATGGCAAAATAAATTCATATGTGCATGGGTATTTGTCGAAAAATTTTCTTGTCCAGTAATATCCTCTAGAGTAAGAACTATCTTCGTATGAAGAAACTCCCCTAAATAATTTAAGATAGAAATTGGCCAGTGGAAGTGGCAACCATGCAAGGAAGGGCAAACCATAATGCTGCTCGACAGGCCAATACTTATTTGGCGCAGTGATATATATGATACCGCCCTCTTTTAATAACGAGAACATCTGATTGAAAGCTTTTTTTTGATTTTTAAGATGCTCAAATATTGTTAATGCTACTATCAGATCGTATTTATTCTTTGATTCAAACATTTCTATTGACGAATTCTTAAATATGATATTTTTTAGTTGCTTTGGAGAGTTTTTCATTGCATATTCATATGCATCTTTATATGGCTCTATAGCAACCACACTTTTGAAAACCTTTGCCATTTGAATAGAAAAATCACCACGCCCGGACCCTACATCCAGAACTGATATCTCTTCAGGATCTTTTCCCAGATATTTTTTTGAAGCTTTTATGATTTCTTTGACGCCCGATTCTACAATTTTTGAATTATTGGGCTTTATTTCTCCCTCGAAATAATATGGATATTTGCGACCTGTCAATTTCATGATAATAGATATTACTCATTTTTATTTAGATTGTAAATATGCTATTATCGGTTATTGTCAATGATTGTCACGGCTTTTATTATTCCTGTTCTGAGTTATATATTGCAAACCTACCCAAGATTTTTTAACAGATATTTTGGCGTCGATGTTTGGACACGACTTCTCGAGATTGATCATGTCAAAAAATCCAGTCACAAAATACCTGGGAAAATACAAAGAGGATTTATAATTGATGGGAAATTCGATTATCCAATTTTATTTCCGTGGCTTTTTTCCTTTTTTCCAAAGAAAGCTCTACTAAAATATCAAGGATTTGTGTCGCCTTTTTTTGATGCCCTTCAGAATATATTGTTGTTTTACATTGCATTCAGTCTTACTCACTCAGTTCAGATAGCGTTTGTTTCGCAGGCTGTATATACATTGATTCCTATGATTCCTGTGGAAAATAGTTACCTTACTCCTCGGTCGCTTGGATACCTGATGTTCACTCTTTCCTTCTACCCCCTTTTATTGTTTTACAATTCTTCAGAGCTAATTTATATCCTGCTGTCAGTTACTTTTACAACTATCCTTTTTCTTACACATAGATTTGCCCTTCAATCATTCATATTTATATGTTTCTTTTTTGCTACAGTTACGGGTTCTTTAATATTTCTCGCAGTACCAGTCATAGGATTTAGCCTAGCAACTATTCTAACCAAGGGGTACTACTTACGGGTCGCTACCGGACATCTATACAACATATACTTTTGGACAAAAAATTATAGATATCGATTTTCTCACCAGCTACATGGGCTGACCTCAAGGAAGAAATTGGATTGGGTTGGGACAATATATTTTTTACTTTCGGAATTTTCGCCCATCTTCTTGCTTATGACAGACGTTTGGGTTATTTCTGCATTTATCTATTTTTATTACTTCCTGACCGGAACAAGTCTTGAGATTCAAAACAGTATGTTTTATTTCATGTCACTGTGGGTAATTTTCTTTTATGCGCTGGGAGCAATAATTTTGAGGGTTAAGATTCTTGTTCCAATTGGTGAGGGGCAACGATACTTGGAAATGGCGACAGTTCCCGTATCAATACTGAGCTCCGTATTGCTATTCCATTTCTATGATTCATACGGAATAATTGCAATTATTGGATTTGCAGTTGTTGCTTTGGGAAATCTTGGCATGATATTGTTCATCCAAATCAAAGGAATAATAAAAGACAAAAATCGGTCGTTAACAACCGAATTGCTGGATTTATTTACATTCATCAATAAAATCCCCGGAAAACCTCGAATAATTTGTATTCCCCACCAAATAACAACAATGACTGTATACCACACAAAGGCTGAAATACTCGTTAATGCAGACAACAAGGGTCTTATGGAGATAATGCAGTTTTATCCAGTACTAAAACTGTCAATTGAGGAATTAAAGTCTAAATACAAGCTCGATTACCTTATATTGAAAGAGTCGTTTGCAAAACTTGAAGAACTGAAACTTAAAAAAGCAAAAGTAGTTTACAACTTAAATGGTATGTTACTTATTAAGCTTTAGAAGAACAAACGTTCCAAATCTTTTGACTTCTTTGTAATTTTTTATTTTCAAGTCTTTTACTGATACATATTTTTCATTTAGAAGAATTGCATCAAGCGAATATTTTTTCAAAGCCTTACTGACAGGTATTTTTAGAAATGGATATATCTCTGAGATTTTTTCAATATTCCTATAATCAGCATTTACAAAAACAGGGCACCCAGTATGATAAATTGTGTTTGTTGTTATTTGATGAGGAATACATAAAAGATGCGGCTTGTTCTTTAATGATTTTAAATAACCAAACATTGATTCCATCTCAGGAGTAAGTGTTCGCAGAGTGTCTTTAATTATTGCTTTCCTTTGGATCACAATTATTGTAACAAGAGCAAGCACAGCAGCTCCTAGATAAATAACGACAAACAAATTTGAGTAACTAGTGCCCAACATATAAATTAGAAGTTTCGCTGACAGAAATGCAGTAGGAAAAGCAGTTAACTCGAGATAACGCTGTCCTTCACCTAAAAACCTCAACTTAGGAACCCATATAACAAGGAGAGAAATAATATATGAAAGAATAACTAATTCAAGGGTTTGTCGCAATAATGGAGTAAGTTGGTGCATGTTCCAAAGGTAGAATACGACAGGCAACGTCCATGGATTGGTTATTGCAAGAACAAAGGGGGGAAATTTTAAAAATTGATTGTAAAGCTTAAAAACAAAGTCTTGCGTTTTATGTTTTTTATAGTTTCCAAGAATTTGGTGCGAAAAACGATAATCTATCTGGTTGTACCAAAATTTTAAATTACCAATATGTCCCCTAAGTACTCTCAAATACAATCCGTTTGTAAATATGAGAGCGAGTGAAAATGAAACAAGATAAGAAACGACATAGATGCTGTTATTTTCGTTAATTGAGAAGAAAAGAACAAAAAATAATGCACCTTGAGCGGTGAATCTATGAGATAAAAATATAAATACCCCGGCAATGAGCGAGATTACAAAAAAAAGAACGAGATTTGTTTGTGCAAACATAAAAAGTGAAAAGATAAATATTGTAAACAATGTGTAGCCCAGTGACCGTGGAGTGGCACTTGAATTCTCAAGGACTATTATTGGTGTCAGTAGGTATAAGATCTGTGTTAGGATGGCTACAATAAAATCTCCCGACAGATGATATGCAATAAAAAACATTAGAATCAAATGGAGAGAATCAAAAAAGGGGGAGAAGAAAAATTCATACTTCTCAACTAATTTAATTGGAAATTTTGAAAGAATTGTGATAAATACCGGTGGATAATCATATTCACCGGGTACAAGAAATCCTTTATCAATAACTTTTGGTACCCCTTTTTGCTTGTGATACTCCTTCAGATATAAAAGGTGAGTCCATATATCTACCCCAAATTTTCTGTTAAAAAAACGCGGGTATGACTCAAAGAAAAAGGCTATAACAGGTACGATTACACTTATTAGAATTATATTAAGATTTAGCATGCCACGAAAAGGTGAAATAAGAATTTATTATTTTTAACCCAGCAGAAATGTATGCACGCATGGCAGGTATATTATTGGTTTGTGTTTCAATGGCAGCGTTAGTCGCTCCAAATTCTTTGCAAACATTTATAGAAGCCCTGCAAAGTGCCTTACCAACTCCTTTGCCTTGCGCACTTTTTGCAACCGCAATAAGAGGTATGTGCCCACTTTTTTGGATAGTAGCAAACCCCTCTATGGTGCCATTCTGCTCCCAAACAATAACTTTGTCTGCGGCTTTTCCCAATAATGAATTTCTTGCCCACTCAGAATAAATCTTTTTTGCGGAAGTTTTCGAAATCCCATCGTCATGAAAAAAGCGAGTGTCCTGAAACGAATCTGAAGAAAGCTTTTCGATGTCTTCACTATCACTAACTTTGGCTACCCTAACGTTTTCAACCGACTCTATGATTGCACCACTTAGATTTAAACTCATTTCAACTAAACTATCGACAATCCGAAAGGAATTACGCTCAAGAAGTTGCGCTGTTTGATAGTCACTTCCTGGGATTCTGATGACCGCGTACTTAACTTTCTTTTTGACCAAGTCAGTTATTAGTTCTGAAATATCCAAACCTCCGCTACTCAAACACTGTATCTTTGCACAAGAAAAACCTAAGATATCAGAATCGAATGTATCAATCTTCCAGGAGAATTTTGGATTCATTTGCGGTGTTTTATAATAATTTTTGAAAGCGTGTTTATCACCCTGTTAACATCCTTCAGAGTCATCTTGGGATAAAGAGGAAGAGACATCATGTTCTGATATACAGCGCTTGCGTGTGGATAATCTGAACTTTTAAGTTTTAAGTGCTTTTGAAAGTAACTAAATTCGTAAAGTGGGATGTAATACACACTAACCCCTATCTGTTCTTGCTTTAGTAATTCAACTATTTCATCTCTAGTTACCGTTAAATTTTTGGTGTCAATTCTTATTGTATATAAATTGTAGGCTGTACCAGAATCCTTAGAATGAATAGGAACAGTTATTTCAGGTATTTTCGACAACTCACTATCAAAGATCTTCGCGTACTGTTTTCTAATTTTTATAAATCCATCCAATCTTTTAAGCTGTACTCTCCCAAGAGCAGCCTGAATGTCAGTCATATTGTATTTAAAACCAGGCTCAACAATATCATACTTCCATGAGCCGGCAGCAGTATGCCTCTTCCATGCTTCTTTACTCATCCCGTGAAGTCTTAAAAGCATAATTCTTTCTGCAAATAATTTATTGTTAGTGGTCACCATTCCACCATCGCCTGTGGACATATTCTTAATGGGATGGAAAGAAAAACAGGTCATATCCCCGATATTTCCCACCTTCTTATCCTTGTAGGATGTCCCAATTGCCGTTGCCGCATCTTCGATTATGATCAATTTGTGTTTTTTCGCGATTTTTTTAATTGCATCCATATTGCAGGGGTATCCACCATAGTGCATAGGCATAATAACCTTGGTTTTTTTTGTTATTTTTGCCTCAATCAACTTCTCATCAATATTCATAGTTTTTTCATCAATATCAACAAGTACAGGTTTTCCACCAAGAATAAGAACGGGGTTGATAGATGCTGCAAATGTAAAAATAGTGGTTATTACCTCATCTCCCCTACCAACTCCTGCTGCGATGAGAGCTAGGTGAAGAGCAGCCGTACAGGAGCTGAGACCAACTGCATATTTAGCACCCGTATATTTTGCGAATTGCTCTTCAAATTCACGGGTTCCTGGACCCAATGTTACCCAACCCGAATCCATCGCTTTTATTACCTCTTTTTTCTCTTCACTTCCGAAAAGTGGTTGTGCAAAATGAATATATTTTTTCATAAGATTTTCAAATTATATCAGTAATTATTGTAAATTTGGCTATTTTTTAAACTTCGCATATACTGCATTTATAAACTCAAAACTTTCAAGACCGGATTTTTCCCAACTGAAAGTATTTGACCACTTTTTTGCCTCGATAGAAAAATTCTTTAGTAATTTTTTGTCTTCCAACACCTTTTCAACTCCATCTGCAAGACTTATGGCATCTGGCTCGACTAAAAGACCTGTCTTGTTGTTTATAATTGAATCACGAAGACCCTGAACGTTATAACCTACTACGGGTGTGCCGACTGAATTCGCTTCAATAACATTAAGTCCCCACCCTTCACGGGCAGACGGATGGGCCATCAACCATGCCCGCTGCAGAAGCTCCGCTTTTTTCTCCTCATCAACGTAGCCAAAAAATGTGCAGTTCTTTTTTACCTTGAATTCATTTATTAATTTTTTTAATCTTTTCTCGTAATTTTTACTCTCAAATTTACCCACTACCCAAAGCTGTATTGTATTGTCATCTCGGATCAAAAGCTCCAACATAAGAAGGGCGTCCTCAATCCCCTTGTCTTTTGCAAGTCGTCCAAGAAAAAGTACAGTCTTATTTTTTTCTTTTGGCCATTTTTTTGTAACTATTAAAGGATTAAAACCATGATTTATGACAGCAATTTTTTGCTTTTTTATACCAACGCTTTGGAGATCCTCTGCGGCTGATTTAGATCCAGTTATAAAATTAATTTTTCTATAAAGACGAATAACGTAGGGCTCAATTTTAAAACCAATAAATGCCAAGGGATACATGAGATTGTCAAACCACACGTTGCCGGCAATTTCATTGATCAACGCAATTATTGGCTTATCCTTTATATAAAGCGGCGTAAAAAATGGAAAAAAATGAAAACAGTCAACAATAATGTCGGTATCTCTAAAATCACCCCGTAACCATTTAGCAAAGAAATACAGAGACACTGTAAAATGACTTCCTGCTCTCACAATCTTTATCCCATCAATTTTGTCTTGTGCCTTTGCTTCATCAAAACCAGAAGCAAACCATGTAACATCATACCCCTTCTCTTTCCAGTATGTTACGTGGTGCAATAAAGAAATCTCTGCCCCTCCGGCAAGGGGATGTTTTGGATCGCGCCAATTCAAGACTAAAACTTTCATTTTTTAATTTTACCAATTTTGGCTACACGTTTTTTGCGTAAAATTTTTTTAACTGAGCTCTTCTCCACTTCCCAATTTTTCCGGTTACTGCGTTTGTAAAACTTAATTATTCGAACTCTATAAAATATCGCAGCCGTATCCCACAGCATAAGAAAAATAATTTTCCAAAGATTTGTAGATGTAATGGAATTTACTCCTCTAAATTTTAATTTAATCGGGGCTTCATAAATTCTCGTATAACCAAGAGCATATGATAAAGCCAATATCTCAACGTCAAAAGCAAACTTTTTAACCAGAAGTCTGGGGAATACATCACGTGCCACTCTCCGTCTGTAAAATTTAATTCCAGCCTGAGTGTCTCTTACTTTAAAACCGAACAGTAATCTTGTAAATGTTCTATAACCCCATGACAAAATCTTTCGTTCTCTGGGATAGTTTACTTGAGACACCGGATGCAATTTTGATCCGACAATAATATCAGCATCATACCAAAGCATGTGATTGATCAACATAGCAATTCCGGTTGGGTCTATATCCATTCCAGCATCAATAAAACCGATAATATCTCCTTTCGCATTTTCTACTCCGAATTTTATAGCAGATCCTTTACCCTGATTTTGATCAAATTTAAAGACTCGTAGCTTTTTTGTTTTGATTTTTCTTAATTGCTGATACGTCTTGTCCAGTACTCCATCAATGACAACAATTATTTCATACGGCTGCTTAAGGTCATCCAAACTTTTTTTTAAATTAGTTATGTCTTTATAAATTGTCTTTTCTTGTTTGTAAGCAGGAATAATTAAGGAGATCACTTGAGGATTTTTGGATTTCATTTTTACTTGGCTTATTCTAACCCAAACGGTTACTATTTTCCATGCCAAACTGAAAGGTAATTATTTAACGGAGAGGATTTTATAATAAATGACAAGACCGATAAGAACTACGAAACTGATAAGTGATGAGATAGTTATAATTTCATAAAAATTTGCGTGGAAAAGATAGATCAAAACTGCCTGCGAAATAACACCCGCAACAAGAAGATATAATATTTTTGTTTGCTTTACCGACAAGAAATAATACACAAGGACTGACATTAACGAATATAACGTAATAAATATTCCAAACATACCGAGATTGTTAGCTACGAATAGGTATTCTGTTTTCTTTAAGAAAAAAAGAATCGTGAACTTAGGAAACAGAAAATAAAATGCAGTTACAAGTATAGAAATAGCACCCGTAATACCAAGAGCCCCATAGAGAATATTTTTATATGGCTGACTACTTTTATATTTATTGATAATAATTGGGAACATAACTGTTGTAACAGGGGCTGTTATGTAAAAAACCACTCTTCCTACAAGTGAAAGACCTGCATAAAACCCAGCATCTTTTTCAGAGAACAAATGCTTAACAAGAAGAATGTCCGTGTTAATAAAGGAATTCAAACAAAATATGATAACAACTGAGGGAATACCAAAATTGATCAATTCTTTAAAAGTAATATGTGTCTTTTTATCGGATTTATGAAAAAGAACTGATCGTAGGAAAATGGATCCTATTAATATAGGGATAATGTATGACAGTAGATAAGAGCTTATTGCTCCACCCAATCCAAATCCAGTAAGCACGAGTATAATTCCAAATACTAATTTTGTGAATGAAGAAGCCACACTTAAAGAGGGAAGCAATTTAAATGATAAACGTGCTTGGAAAAATGAGAGATTGATTGTAAATATATATGAAAACATGATTGCTACAGCAGTTAACGGCATAAGGATTGCGTCTTTTATATTGAAAAATGCAGATACTTGACCGGCAAATACGGTAAAAAGGATAAAAATAAATAATGAAATTACGGCAAGTATTTTTATGATCTTAATATATAAGGTATGCACCATGCCGAGATTTTTTTCTGCAAAGAAATTGCCTGCAAGGGTAACTATTGTTGGAGCAAGGGCACCTGCCGGAATAGATAGTAGCGTTATTATCGAAACCAAGCTTACGAATGTACCATAATCCTCAACCCGAAGGTTCCTGCTCATAAAAAAATTAAATATAAAACTAAACAGGTTTGCTAAAATTCCTCCAGAAATAAGCAGGAACGAACCAGATATTAGGGGGTGTCTTAAAACTTCTAAAATTTTACTTTTCATCCGAAAAAGATTGGTAGACAGAAATCGTATCTTTCATCATTTTTTCAATAGAAAATTTATCTGCTTGGGACATTCCCTTACTACTTAGGTTTTTTCTCAACTCGCTACTCTCAACAACTTCTTTAATTGCAGTGGCAATTGATTTCGGATCCTCAGGGTCAACATAAACAGCGGCTTCTCCTGCTACTTCAGGAAGGCTTCCACAATTAGAAGTTATAACGGGACATCCAGAGCTCATCGCCTCAAGAACAGGCAACCCAAACCCTTCATCAAATGAAGGCATTACTAAAGCGCGGGCTAGATTATACATTTCCACAAGATCTTCTGTAGGAACGAATCCAGCTTTTATGAATAATGGATTTTGGTAGGTTTCTTCCAAAACTATTTTCCTAGACGCATTCCATGGGCTTTTAAAATCAAACAAATCCTCTCCAACCGCTTTTCCCACCATAACCAAGCTTACCCCTACCTCTTTTGTAGCCTTTACGATATTTGGTAGGTTTTTATTCCATGTTACGTCCCCTACATATAGAATAAATGATTCTGGAAGATTGTACTTTTTTATTAGCTCTGCTTTCCATTTTCCATCTTCCAATTTTCTAAACTCTTGGTCAACTGACAAATAAACAGGGAATATTTTTTTGTTTGAAATCCCAGTTATTTTATTGATTGCATCTTTCGAAGCAAACGAGTCTGTTATTATTCCATCAACTCCACGGATTCTCATTTTATTCAGTTTCCACTTGATCTCCCCTCTCAAACCCACCGGAAACTGCCTTTTGTGTGCCAGCGGAATAACGTCATGCACGGTAACTATGCTCTTAGTTTTTTTAATCAATGGAAGGGTGATGAAAAACGGATCAAAGTATGGGTAATGGATTAAATCCACATCTTTCTCATTTGAAGGATTTGATGAAAAAATGTACGTGTTTGTGTGATCGTATTTGCGAAGATTGTCTTTAAGAAGAGTTATGTATTTCCCAACTCCGCGTACCTTGTGACTGCTTGTGCTTTTTGAATCAATAGGTCCAACGTCTAATGCTATACGCATGAATTTATTATAGAGAAACAGAGGCTAAAAACCAAACTATTGCTTACTATGGAATTTCCAAGCTGATTCAACAATCGTTCGAATGTCTGAGTGTTGAGGTGAAAATCCAAGTTCATTTGTAATTTTTGTAACATCTGCAACAAGTTCATTTGCATCTCCAGGTCTTCGATCCTTATCAATAATATTCATTTTCCTTCCGGTCACTTCTTCAATCGTCTTAAGAATTTCACTATTTGAAAGGCCTTTACCAGTACCTACATTAAATATGTTTCCCCCAGGATTTTGAAAGATCTTTTCTAAAGCCAAAACATGTGCCTCAACTAAATCCAAAACATGAATATAATCACGTACACAGGTGCCATCAGGTGTCTGGTAATCTCTCCCAAAAAGCTCAAACGGCTCATTACCAAGCAAGGCTTGCATAGCCCGTGGAATTATATGTGTTTCCGGACTGTGTCTTTCTCCGTGCTCACCATCTAATGATGCTCCACACGCGTTAAAATAGCGAAGAGCTGTGTATGATATACCAAATATTTTTTGGTACCACGACAAGATTTGTTCAACCATCAATTTGCTTTGCCCGTATGGGTTTGTAGGATTCTTGGGATGGTCTTCGGGAATTGGAAGAACGGTTGGATTGCCGTATACCCCTGCGGTTGAAGAAAAAATAATATTTTTCACATCATGGTTTTTCATTTCTTCAAGAAGTGTAAGGCTATCGTATACATTATCCTCGAAATAGATAAATGGATCCTTCATTGACTCTGCCATCGAAATAAAAGCCGCAAAGTGGATAACTCCGTCAATTCGGGTGTTTTCAAAGATCGATTTTATTTTATTTCTGTCACCGATACTTCCTTCAACAAAATTAACGCTTTCAGGTAATTCCGGTCTACTATTGCGTGAAAGGTTATCGATTGCAACAACAGTGTAGCCTTTTTCAACCAGCTTTCTGACCATAAATCCGCCAATATAGCCTGCTCCACCGGTTACTAAAATTGTTTTGTCATTCATACTTATGTTGTAGGTACAAAATGTAAGAGACTGGAAAACGTAGTGCTGACATTATAGCAAATACAAAACCTTGCCATGAATCATAAAACCCTTTATGCCTTCCGTATGCAGTCAACATCCAGTGCGCCGGTTTTGCGAAAACATAAGCAAAACCATAGTAAATACGCAATATAAAATTCTTATTTTTTAAATCGTCATGTATTTGAGAAGCGAGAAGGTGGTTGTAGCGCATCCATTTAGAAACGTAAAAATTGAAGTCTTTATAGGGATAATGAAGTAATGCCTCCTTAAGGTAGCCTATTTTTCCTTCAATCACTGCCTGCTCGTGTACATCTTTTTGGGGCAGCTTTCCTTTTCCATTTCTGTAAAGTCTGACCGTGTAGTCAGGGTACTGACCACCCTTCATTAGAAATCTCCCTAAAAAATAATTCTTTCTTGGCATCCAGTATCCGTTCTCTACCGGATCGTTTTTTAAAATGTCAGTTATCTCCTCGCAAAGTCCCTTAGACACTACCTCATCGGCATCAAGTTGCAATATCCAATCTCCGGTTGCAAGATCAATAGCTTTTTGCTTGTTGATGTGAAAATTGGGAGGATTGGTTGTAACAAAGACTTTAGCCTTAAATGACTTGGCAATCTCAACTGTTTTATCTTTGGAAGTCCCATCAACTATAACAATCTCATCAGCCAAATCCTTTACGGCACTCAAGCACCTATCTAGATTCTCTTCTTCATTAAAAGTTGCAAGAACAACCGAGAGTTTTTTCATATAACCATTATATCAACGCGTAAGAACTATTGCCCCTTTTGTATTATCTAAGTATTTTCCTACATATAATACCTGAGCATTTGAGGGTATTTCCTGAGGATTTACTACATACAAAGTGTTTGATGTTTTTTCTTTTGTCCAATCAATTTCTTTAAATTCATATTTTCCGAAAAAGTGTGTCGCTTCATAGCCACCTGATATTGTCCCACCCTGTTTTTGATACAAGTTTGGATCATATTTACTGTAATACAAAAATATCATGTAAGACTGGAACATATTATCTTTGTTCGAGATTACTACTCTTTGGTATTTATCCTGATTTGCGATGACATACCCCAGTGATTTGCCATATGCATATTGGAAAGACTTAGAATGCTCTTTCGGAAAATTAACGAAGTAATTCGTAAAAAATGATTGTAATGAAAAACAAACAAGAATAGCTACTAATCCACCGGTTATCAATTTATATTTATAGAATAAAAATTTCAGAGTTATTATTCCAAAAGCTGTAAATATTTCCCATGTTGGTAATATATTGTATGAGCGCATCGCATGTGGTGTTTGTGTTGCGATAGACGCAGGTAATGCCCCCAATAGAAACCATATCAAAACTGTAAATTTCATTGATATGCCGACATTTTTACTGACTAGGAAGGCAACCAAACCGAATAATATGAACGGAATTTGCCATGGGTATAACAACCCAATATGGGGAGCTTTAAAAATACCGTTAGAATCATTAAAGAATAACCACTGAGGATTAAAATGATCAAAATATCCCTGAGCTAAAACAACAAGAGGAAACAACCGTTGATTGTAGATAATGCTACCAATGAGGTCATGCTTTGCAACAGCTTCATTGCGCAATAACACCCTTTCTTTAAATAGTTGCTCGTGTGAACTCGGTGAAAAAGTACTCGTACCGCGAAAGCGGATAAGAGCATCGGGTGAAAAAACGGACCACACGACAGGTATTGCCAACAACAAAACAAATAAAGTTACAATCTTGGATTTTTTGTCAACAAGTATCATTTCTAAGAGTTTTTTTCTATAAATTACAGCCAATGAGATAACGAGAAGAGGAACGATGACTTGCCCCGAATAGTAACTTACCATAGACAAAGCAAAGAAAAGAACTGAAACCAACAGTAGTTTTTTGTTTTCAAGTCCTTTCAGGAAAAAAAGAATCGCAAATACTAAAAAAGAAAGACAAGCATTTGATTCATGCCCAATACGAGAAATATAAATATGCCACGGACTAATCGCAAGTAGAAATGCCGAAAAGCATGCTAACTCATCACTGAATTTAGAAGGTTTTTTAACCAAAAGTCGAGCGATCTCAAAAACCGCCCAAACAGTTAGTATACTAAGAATCACTGCTGGAAGTCTGACAGCCAGAACATTCAGCCCCATGACAACTACAAAGGGCGCGACAAGAAGTAAATAGGTTGAACGACGATAATCATCATATCCACGTTGAGAAACGAGTGGAAATGTACCGAATTCGTCCCCTCCTGTTTTGATGACTGAATATGCATTATACCCGATAGAAGACTCATCGAGTGAGGCAGAAGGAGGCACACCATTAAGATCAAAAAGGCGAAGAATTGCTGCAAGAATTATAATAGCGACCAGAAATTTATGTACATGCTTCATAATATTATGAAAACATTTTAAGAATCTTTAAAATCCCCATCTTTGGAACACTTTTATTTGGCGAAGACTTACTCCCGCCAATAACAACAAAATTTCCTTTATTTTTCTTATACCATTTATAATTTTCTATGAATGTGTCTGCATTTGTTCTTTTAGGTTTCCAGGAAAGTTTCTTTTTTATTTTCGTCGTATCCGCGTAAATGGATCTTCCCATCATAGTGTATTGATATACTCCAAGCGGGGAAAAGTTAACTTTATCTAAAATTGAAAGTGCAAAAAGGGCTGGTCCCCAGGGGAGTGATACAATTTTTGATTTACTGCCGGCAAATTCAATAACTTTTTGATATAACTCACGCAGTGTTAAGATTTCGTCTGCCCCTATCACATATACGTCAAACCCTTTAATCTTGCTTGCTGTCGTCATTGCCTGCACTACATCCTCTACGTCAACAAACTGGTATTTATTGTTCCCTCCGCCTAGAACATATACCTTCTTGTCTTCTGATATGAATTCGTACAGAATTGCCTGCAGTCCAAGTCTTCCTACGCCGGTTATAACCGGGCACCTGAACATCTGGATATTTATTTTCCCGTTGTATTTCTGGAGGACTTTTTCGGCCTCCTCCTTACTCTTCCCATATACCTCAAGAGGCTTAAGTTGGGTGTTTTCCGTTACAGGGAGTTCAATTGGTATTCCATAAGTCACATTGCTTGAAGCAAATATAAAAAACTTTGCTTTATATTTCACTGCTTCTGAAATGAGATTTGATGTTCCATCAACATTCGTCTGCATCATTAATTTTGCATCCGCAAGTTTGTTTGGCATCTCGCCAGCCAAATGATATACCCCCTCAAACGGTGCATGTTGAGCAAATAATTTTTCTACATCAGACTTATTAATAATGTTGCCTTTAACGTATGTAATTTTTTTTGCTTGTTCTTCGTCTGAATGATGATCCAATTTATCGAAAACAACTATTTCATATTCCTTTTTCCCCAGTAAAAAACTAACGAGGTTTGTTCCTACAAACCCTGCTCCACCCGTGATTAATATCTTGCTCTTGTTCATATAAACCAGATTATGATCGTATCATTGTTGCCAAATAAAGTGCAACAGAAAAATTACTTTTTGTCATATCTTTGTTTCTTAATGAAATAGAGATATGACTCGGGATTGCCCTGACTAAATTCGATATCCACTCCATTCTTAATCTTTTCATCCACCTTTTCCCGGTAATATCCAAGTCCCCTAGCCTTGAATGCAAAGAATTGTTTGGAGTTGACATACACATACAGCAAGAGGATTACAAATACAGATAGCTTTCCGATTATCTTTTTATTTTCGAAGAGAATATATAAAAGGTACGCTAATGATATCAAGACGACAGGTCGAGTTATTGAGAAATAATAATTTGAAATTTCACCGCCGTATGTGGCAAAAAATAGCCACGGCAAAATGACCCAAATTAAACTGAGATATATTAAATACACTTTACTTGTTCTATAAAACGCAATAAAAGAAACTAAAAGAAATGTAGGAAACAATAATAAGCCTATTTTTTTGAAGTATTGAAAATCAGCTATTCCTTCATATTCAATAAAACCATCACCAATTATTTGAAAAACTCTCCTTAAATGAAAACCCAGATACGAACTGCTAAGATACCCAAGAACATGAGTGCTTCCTTTGCCAAATGAGGAAATAATTATCGGGAAGATAAAAAATAGTAGTATTGGAAACGATAAAAATAAATATTTTATCGATAGTTTTTTTCTTGGAAAAAAAGGCAAACACAATATTATTAATGGAATATAAAATACTGAAGTAAAATGGACGTGAAGTGAAAATCCAAATGAAGCAATTAGCAACAGTATATACCGTACGTTACCGTTCATAATTTTATAGAGCGAATAAAATATAATAAGCGAAACGGGCGCAATAAGATTGACAGGCCATTGTGTCCTGTCAAGACCGATAATATAGAACGAAAAAACTTCAAAAAAAGTAGCAAATAAAGCAATTTTCTCACCCATCATATCCCTTACCAATAGGTAGGTCAGAAAAAACATAATTATACTTGTAAATCCTGCTATAACAATTGATGCATATGGGTCAAGATCAGTAGCTAGATAGAAAGGAGTTATCAAATAGTAATAATAGGGCCCAATATAAAAACCTGTATTTCCTTTCGCCTGCATTCCTACCAATGGGAATTTATGATCATAAATTATATTTTTTGCCGCCCATGCATTGTCTATTTGATCCCAGCTAAAATCACTTTTCGTGTCGGGGTATGAAAAACGGGTAAAAATTTGAACGATTAATAAAAGAATAAAAATCAACAGTGTGGTTTTGTTGGAAAAATACTTTAATAGAAATTTTGTCATGTTACTTTTCTCCTATGGCAATTGCAGGAGTACCATCCGGGAAAAGAATTATTTTTTTACCCCCTGCACTCTCGGAAATATCGGAGGGCTTTCCAACTAACAAAATTCTCCCCGTTTCTTTGGCAGTTGATAATGGCTCGAAAACATAATTATAAAATCCTTTGTGTGTCTCTCTAAAACCTCCGCTTGCTGTACCGCCTAAAGACTGATAGTATGCCGGATCAATCTTTAGATAGAAAAGGAAAAACATATATGACTGATCCAACGGTGAGGTATTTTCTACAATAATTTTGTCATATTTATGGTTAACCGAATCAACATATGAAATTGCCTGTTTATAACCATATAGCCAGTCTTTTGCATCATAGTAGTTAAGCTGCACGAAATATTGATTGAGGAAATAGGAAATGTTAAAAATAGTAAAAAGTAAATAGAAAATAGCAAATAGTTTAAAGCAATTTTTTATTAATTTTTTTCTTTGATTGAGGATAAATTGAATTGAAACAATCAGTCCTAGAGCAATAAATAACTCCCAAGTCCCTTCAAAATTTAAAGTCCTTACAGCATGCGGCACCCCACTTGTAATAGAGGCAGGTATAGGCACTAGTAGAAAGTATGCAAAAAATGCCAACTTATATTTTCTTTCTATCTTCAAAAAGATGAGAGCATAAATTCCGATAAGAAGCAAAGGTAATTCAAAGAGATAAAGCAAACCCATGAAAGGGGCATGGTGGCGAGCAATATCTCCCGATATAAAAAGCCAATTGAGGTCAAAATGGGAGATGTACCCGGCAACTGCCGCTTTTCCAAATTCTAGTCTTCTGTTGTCTAATATTTTTCCGATAGTGTTTCCTGTTAGATCGTCTTGCAATAATTTTTTTGAGGAACGCGAGACCAATTCCTGGGACGAAAATACACTAACACCTTTTGCCCGCATCAGTGCATTGTTGTTTGTCAAAATGTAGACAATAAGCGGTAACGCTACAATAAAAGCTGCAATAATAGAGACAAATACCCATTTCTTAAAAGTCAAAAGCTTTTTGTAAAAAATTAACGACAGTATGATTATCAACAAAGGAGAGAATACTCTTTCACTTTGATACATATGAATATTTAATGCTGCAACCATAAATGATAATGGAAGCAGCATTGGTTTTTTTAGAGCCTTTAGAAATAGGAGGAAAGCAAACAGATTTAGCGTTAAACCAACATTTGACTCGAAAGCAATTCGCGAGAATTGGATGTGCCATGGAGAAATTGCCAAGAAAAAAGAAGTTGCAAGAGCTACCCAGGTCGAAGCAACTTCGTGGTCAAAGAGTTGGACCTTGCGTTGTCCCATAAGCTCCAAGACGATACAATAAATAAGAAACACCGCTGCTACGCCAGCAGTTGCAGAAGGAAGTCTTACAGCAGCTTCGGTCAGTCCTAAAATCGCAACAAATGGGATATCAAAATAAGCATAAAGCGCCGGCTTATAATCATCATAAGACTGGAGAACGACCGGCAAGAATTTTCCATATTCATCATTCCCCGTTTTAAGAATTGAAAATGCATTGTATCCAAGAGCTACTTCATCCCAATTAAGGCTTATTGGTACTTTGCCAATATTGTAGGTTCTAAGACTTACCGCCAAGAGTATGATCGCAATAAGTAAAAAAACAGGTTTTTTCAATAATTTCATAAGGTGTATGCAACAAGAGCGGTGTGCCCATTCAATAACTTGAACTCTTTTATTGTATTTGCATTTTCAGGTTTTTCTCCCGGAGTCGATAGATAAAGAGCATTAGTTTTATTTATTTTACCGATTTGGTCGGTATAGTGAAGATTTGAATAACTTTTAACGTGTACAAAACCAAAAACTTCTCTATAAATGTCTGCTTCTTGACGAAATGTAACTGGATCATATTTCTGATAAAAAAGGTAGTACACATACGGTCTTCCCAGGCTTTCTGTTATATATACATCCTTGTATTTATTCTGCACTGAAGATACGTATGCTATAGACTCCTTATATCCATACTGCCATTCTCCTGAAAATTCATGTGAATAATGGAAAAAATAATTTTGGACAAAATAAACAAAGCCAAACAAAATGATAAGTCCAAGAACATATAGAGACCCAATCCCCATTCTTTTGTTCTTTAATTTTATAAGGTACTTTGTAAAATAATAAAATCCAATTGCTGTAAATATCTGAAATGTAGGAAGTGCAGACTCAATACGAAGTGCGTGTGGTGTTTCTCTCGCAAACCCCGCAGGAACAATACCAATCAATAACCATAATGGTACTAACCACCAATGCTTTTCTCTTTTCCTAAATAATAAAATTATTCCACCTACAAAAAATGGGATTTCCCATATGTATAGTTGCCCAACATCCTGAAGAGAAAACTTAGGATTTCCATCACCCTTAATGAAAAGAAATTGAGGAGCCAAATTATCAAGATAGTGATGGATATACTCTACTCCATAAGCAAATCTACGATTATGCAGCACTTTGGAGAAAATTGAATTATTATCATTTTTTATTTCCTGGTTTGTTCTATCTATTACGCCAATATCGGTAAATATGTTCACCTCATTAAATCTTAATTTTGCTTGTGGAGAAACCATAAAACTGATAAGGGGCACTAAAAGCACGACACCAAGAATGAGGGAAATTACTGATACTTTTATATGTTTTAGGAGTTTTTTATGAAATACAATAATCACCAAAATACCGAGAAGCGGAACTACAATTCTTGCACTATTAAATGTATTCATAGCAAGAACAAATGAAAGAATAGAAAAAGGAAGAAGGACTATTCTTTCCCGCACGGCTTTTAAAAACAGAAAAACACCAAGTACAATAAAGAAACTCGCAACATTTGCCTCAAATGCAGCGCGGGACAACATTATATGCCAGGGAGAAATTGCCAACAACAAAGAGGCTATAAGCGCTAAATCTTCTTTTTCTTTACCAAATATTTCTTTAACAAGAAAAAATGTCAGAAAAACGGTGAGCGTTCCAAAAAATGCCGATGGAAAGCGGGTTGCAAACTCAGTCAGGCCAAATAATTTAATAGGGAGAATGTCAAGGTACGCATACACCGGTGGTTTAAAATCTCCAAAGGATTCAAGATATGTCATCGGCAAAAATTTACCGAATTCGTCCTTTCCATCAATTCCTAGCGAATAAGCGTTGTATCCCCATGCGGTTTCATCCCACGTTAAAGATGGTGCAATGCTCCCAAGAAAAACAAACCTTACAATGAACGCAACAAAAACAATCCCAAATAATAACAATATCTTTTTCTGCATATAACTCTTTAATAATTTTATACTATTATCCCTCATTTATCCTTGTACCAATATTGTACAGAATTGTAAATGACAGAAGGATTTACAAATGCCCATCTCCCTTTCTGGAGCTCAGCGCTTTCAGATGCAGTAAGGTCAACGAGCTGATATCCTCCATTACCACCATGTATTGTTTTATGCGGATCTATTCTAATTTTTGAATTAGCAACGATTACCATGCCAATTCTATGCCCCTTGTCATCCAATAGGCCTTCTGTTTGAAGATAAAGAACAAGAGGCAATGTATTTTGCTTGTTATTATATTCATAATCGTAAATAGCAAATTTCTCCTTGGGGAATTTATTTTTCAAAAATAAAACATACCTTTTAGTCGTTATGTTTGTGAAATTAGTACTATTGCCAATATCTTTCCATAATGCAAATACGCTAAAAGATACTATTGCCACAAGTATTATGACGGCGATAAATCTCTGACGTTTGTATAAATTCCAGATGGACCAGGCAATCAAAAGGAGAACAAATGGATGAATAAAAGTAGTATAGTTCTCATAAAGTGGTGTCCTTATATATCGAAGGGCTATGGTCATAAGTATCGTCGATACCACAGCTATCATCCATTTCTTATCTATTACTTTTTTAAGAATTCCCAAAAGAAACGTTAGACCTACTAAAAATATTTCTAAATATCCAAAAAATATGTTCCCTCCCACTATTCTTCCCCATGACGAAGGAACATAATCCGTTATAAAAGTCAGCCACCTTCTCCCGAGTTCATCATACGAAACTTTACTTTGGGAATTAGTAAAGTACATAAGCATATTTTTGGTATTGTAAAAATTATTCTGCATATCAATTAGTAGTACTGGAACCCAAGGCAAAGATACTCCTATCCCAACCAGCAATAATTTCTTTGGGCTAATTGTTTTCGTAAGTGCTAAAAATCCACATAAAGGTATGAGAAGAAGAACACCTTGAAGATGAATCGAGGATGATAACCCGACAGCAAATCCGGAAAAGAAAAGATATCTGTTTTTTTCTTTCTTTAGGTATAAAACAATAGCCAAAAGGAGCAATGATGCACACAATGATGACGGCATTTGATTGGTAAGATTTGTTGCCTGAAGAACTTGGGATATGGATACGGCACCTAAAAAAGCAAGAATATAAGACAAACTTTTTCCACCATAATGACTACCAAGTACATAAAGGAGATACACCTGAAAAATCGAAAGCAAGGTTATAAAAACCCACGGAGAAATCACGCTCAGTGGGTTAAGCATTGTCCCAATCATTACTATCCAGAACCATTCCCCACCAGTCTGAAATGGACCTCCGGAAGCAAAAGGACCTAAGAACGGAAGTTGTAGGGTTGCAAGTGCATGGCGAGCAATGACTGCAAACCACGCCTGATCATAAGCAAGACCCCATCTACTACCATAGTTATAAAATCTTAAGACTGCCGAGAGAACTATAATTCCTATCAAGACCCAATCGAATGATTTTTTTTTATCACTTTTTAACATCGACTGTTTTTACAATTTTGAAGGCAGGAACCCCATCAGAAAATTTTATTGTGTTAAGGATTTCTGAATTTTTCGGTAGTGGGCAATCCTCTTTGTCTACAAAAATAGTATCTGGTATCACTGTGACAATCTCTTCACTCTCACCCCTTAAAGGACATGAATTTCCAGTATATGTAATATTTTCAAACTTCAACCCATCGTGTTCTTTCGGTGATCCTATTTCCTGGAATTTCTTTGGATCAAATTTATTATAAAAAAGGTAAAAGATAAGGTTATTGTTTCTCTCTGTAGTCATAACTATTGAGTCGGTTGGTTTTGCTATTTGTCCAACCTGGAACAATAATTCTTTTTCGGCTCCACTCCTGTGCCATGGCTCATGAATCTTTGATCTCCAGTAATAGTTATGGCAAAAATATAGGAAATTATGCGCAAGAAGCAATCCTGAGACAACAATAATGAGTGTTTTTATTTTTTTATTCTTAAATAATGACACTGCCTCATGGAAACCGAAAGCGGTAACTATTAATAAGGCGGGGATCAAAATGCTTGCACGTATAACGTTAGGTAAATCTTCCCATGTAAGCCCTGCAGGAACCGGTGCAATAAGTAACCAGACAATAGGCAACAAATAATGATATTTCTTCTCTTTCAATCCTTGTGAAAGCAAAAAGGCAAATCCAAGGATCAAGAATGGAAGCATAACAAAATAGAGATTTCCGGTAAATGGGATTCTGTAGCGTATTGGATTCCCGTTATTAACAAAAAGAAAGTCCCCTGACAGATGCTGTGAATAAAAATTTACGAAAAATCTTCCGTAATAAATTAATTTATTATTGTAAAACCTATTTATAAGAGGGTTGAGTGTTCCCTCTTCATCCATAGCCTGTTTTAGATTCGTTGTACCACCAGGAATACTAAGAAGACTCACCTCAGATGCACGCCCTGTTCCTTGTCCAAATAGAACAAAGAAAGACAATCCAAGAAGAACAACGCCAAACAGAACTATACCACCAATAATTTTTCTTCTTGAGGGACGAAAAGCAAAAAAAGAAATCAAAAAAAGAAATGGAAACAGTGCTGGAACAAAAAACCTATGTGCATGATAAAAGAAAAAAC
This sequence comes from uncultured Gammaproteobacteria bacterium, assembly GCA_964504535.1. Classification (GTDB taxonomy): domain Bacteria; phylum Patescibacteriota; class Microgenomatia; order Levybacterales; family GWA1-39-11; genus JAUSNA01. Next base: position 117,573 of record CAZDED010000002.1, on the reverse strand, counting down.
TAACAATAAATAAAACACTGCTTAATCCTAGATACAGAGAAGAAAAAGCCTTTCTTTTAACGAATTTTAAGTAAAAATATACACCTAAAATCACGAAGAAAGTGGCTATTACACTCTCAGAACTTGCACGGGAAATATTTACGTCCCACGGGAGCACAGCCAAAAGTATTGAGCTCAACCCGGCTATTTTTCTATTCTCAAAAAGCTCAAAAACCAGTAGATAGATAGCAACTACAGCCAGGCTTCCAAAAAGTGCTGCCGGAAGCCTTACCGCAAACTCAGTGAGGCCAAGAAGAGCCACAAATGGAATATCCAAATAATGATACCCAGCTGGCCTAAAATCTCCAAATTGATCTATTGCGATTGGCAAGAACTTACCATTCTGATCGTGAAGTGTATTGAGAAGAGAATATGCTGTGTAACCGATACTAGCCTCGTCTCCATGAAGGCCAACTGGTATTTCAGACAAATTATAGGTTCTTAAGAAAAGTGCGACGATGAAAACCGCAAAAACTACCCAATACCTGATGAAATAAGTTCTGACCATATACGAGCTCTCTTGATAGTATAGGTAACATTTCAATAGTGTGCAATCAGGAGGATAGAGACTTCAGTATTTGAATATATGACTTTTGAAAATTGCGCAGAAACCGTTGCAATAGGGCTTGAATTACCAATCACAAAATATTTAATTTTCTCTGTCAAAAACAGGTTTCTTGCTTGCTCAACTTTTAGTGGATCCATCATAACTGCAACTTTTGATGATTTTGTAAATACGTTCAGACCATGGCTTTCCAGTATCTGAACACCTGACAAGTACATCGGTTGATCTACAAAAAAAGCAACGTACGGACTACTCGCATCAAGCCCAAAAACAGTCCGGTCAACCAAAGTTCTACCCCTCGTCTGATGCCTCAAAAAATCAAAAGCCCTCAGCTGAAAAGGAGTTACCGATTGATACTGACCGTTTATAAGACGATGAATACTGCGATATGTTTCATACACTACTCTTGGTACGGTCAACCCAATGATAATTGCTGCGAGCATGATAGCAACTGGTTTTTTTAATGATGTAAGAAAAAACGCAGAGAGTGCAGTATAAACGCTTCCAACTATAAACACATTAACTATGAAATTAAATGTATTTGATCCACCCGAAGTCTGTTGGAAAAAAAATCCTAAAATAAAACTTACAACAATCCCAGACAATAGAAATATATGCAGTTGAAACGGAATAAGAGATATAGATTTCTTTGATTGTACTACCCCAATGATTTTAGAACCAAAAAAAGAAAAGATTGTGACAAGTATAAATATTGATTCGAAAAAATATGATTTCAGAATCTTGTTATCAGCAATAAATATCCTTCTAGCCAATTCTAGGTTACTAAGCTTTAGATATGGCTGAGATATGAAATTTTCAAAAGACCAAAAGCCTGTAAAATATATCCCACCGGCGTTACCATTTACGGGTAGGTACAGTATGAGACAAACTATACCGGCAATAATTAAAAGCCGTAATCCATCAAATTCTTTTCTTAAAATTTGATATAGGCAAAGCACAGCAAGACCTGACAAAACAAAGATCCCCAGATATACTTTGAACCCTATTAGGGTACCACATACAATTCCAAGAATTATAGTTAAGAGAAGTGTTTTTTTTGACTGTAACCATGAATACAAAAGAACAAGTGCGCCAAAAAACTGCACAATAGCAAAAGCGCGAGGAGGATTGCTCAAAAATTTAGCTCCATCCTCCAGCGAACTCATGACAAATGGATTTACACTTTTATTGAGAATTAGCAAAACAAGCCAAATAAAATCTCCTCCAAAATACAAGAAAAATACTAACCATAGCGAATATTTCCAATTTTTTACGACCGCCAATCCAAATGATAGAGCGGCAAGCCCCAACATAACTGATAAAAATAATACTGAAACTTGAAATTGTAAGATGTGTAAGGGGATGAAAAATACTCGAGATAACTCGGCAACAAAAATATTTGATAAATAGTGATAATTTTTTACTGTTACGTCGGCCAGGCCAGGTTCCTGCGGAGGGATAGTGCGTTTTACTTCTTGACTGAGTGAGGCAAAATAAAGACTGTCACTTGCATCCACACAACAGAATGAAACACCTTTATCTGTTACCGATCCCATAAAAAATGCTGGTATATTTTGTGTTATGACCCCAAATGTTATTAAAAGAACCGCAAAAATTACCGTTCTTTTAAATGGCAATTTAAAAGAACGAAATTGAAAATTACGTATCCAAAATAAAAAGAGGACACCCACATAAACATACGTTATAAATCTAACATTCATAAAACCAAATAAAAATCCTTGTAAAACCCACAGAGAAGTTCCAACGATTACTGATAGAACAATATATGAGAAAAGAGACAGATTAAGTTTTGAAAATCGTAGCGCCACACTACCCGGTATATATACAGAAAAGAAAATTGCAATAAAGGAGTATAGAAAAAAGAACAAGAAACTAGGCGAGAATAAATTGTACATATAAATTCTACTCAACCCTCATTATGAAAAATACCTTCGAACCATCGCCCCTTAAAATTGTTTCTATAATTTTTACTGATGGAGGAAGATTTTCATTTTTACAAAAACCACTATTAACATACAGTGTTCCTTTTTCACCTGTTAATGTTCTTTTCCCAGTTACAGGATCTATTTCAACTCTTAATGGACACTCTTCTTGTGTAATATGGTAATTTGAAAAACTAATTCTATCAGTATCCCGAAGTGTACTTTTTGCAATGGTATTTTGAATCAAAGACGGATCGAATTTGTTAAAGAAAAGAAGAAAAATCGTTGGTGCCGATTCTCTATTTGTAACGACTATTTCCTTATATCCACCTGTAAGTCCATTAAGTTTTTCAATTAGCTGCTGATATCCATCCTGCCTATACCATGGGCGGTAAGCATTCTCATGAAAATAATATTGATGAATATAATAAATGAATTGGTAGCAAAACATACCAAGGAACATCAAACCAATAACATATATGAAAATCTTCGATTTTCGAATGTTTATAAAAAGGTTAACTATTCCTATCGAAGACACGATTAACAATGGGGGTAACAAAAATAAAGTCCTTTGCAGGTTTGGGACATCGTCGCTGGCAAATCCGCTTCCCACAGGCCCCAAAAGCACCCATCCCAACAGAAACCATTTAAGCTTGCCTTCGGAACGGAGCAAATAGTAAAGCCCCAATGCGATAAGTACAATATTTATGGGTAAGAACAATCCTGATCCGGGTATCCTGAATCGCTCAGGAAAGCCTGTATCACGAAACAAAAAATTATAGGAGAAATGACTAAAATAATTTTGAAAGAATAGATCAGAAATAACTGTTACCTTGTTATGAAAAGATCGTGCAATCAGTGGTGTAATATTTCCAACTCCATCCCGTCCAGTATCCTCAAGCAGAACAAGTTTTATTAAAGGACTTTCCGTTAGACTGAGTGATCTTACCCTTAATGAAAGAGTCGGTGATGAAAATACATAAAGAACTGGGATAATGAACAACACAAATAATATTGCAAAGATTTTTTTATTGTTTTTTGAGATTGTATTTTTGAATAAAAAATAAGAAAGAAGTATAAAAGGAGGTAGAAATGAATACGGCGCAATATAAAAAAATAGCGAGATTAAATAACAGATAAAAGATAAAACTATATACTTTGCGCTATTTCTCGAAATCGACCGTATAAAGAAATAACAGCCCAACACTATAAAAAAAGTAACAACGGTTGAAACACTTGCGGTGCGGGAAAGATTTATGTGCCAGGGAGACGTTGCGAGAAGAAGTGCAGAGATCAATCCGATTAATCCAACAACTCTCTCTGTATACTTTCTTCCCTTATCAAGGGCAAACAAAGACTTTGTTAGGAGAAACAATAAAGGAATTGTGAGCGCGCCAAAAAAAGCAGAGGCAAATCTGACAGAAAAGATACTCAGTCCGAAAATTTTTATAAACAATGCGGAAACATATGAATACCCAGCAGGTGTATAGAGAAATGACTCGAGGAAAAGTGGCAGAAAGTGTGAATTAATGTCTTTTCCGGTCATTAATAATGAATATGCATTGTACCCAAGAAATGCTTCATCCCGGGAAAATCCATTCGGAAACGATGAGAGACTATAAATTCTTAGTACCAACCCCAGAATAAATAAAGCTATCAAGAGAAAACCTTCATTGAGGAAAAACAAGGATTTATTTTTCATCTTTGTCAGAACTGTCTGGCCAAAAATATGCTGTCAAAAAAACCATAGTCAGGTAGCCCATATGGCTATTATTGAAATATCTTGATAAATACCAATACACGAGGGCTAATAAAGCGTATGCCAAAAGAAGCATTCGCACATTCGTATTTTTTTTAAGTAAGTATAATAAATAACAAAGCAAAGGAATGATTATTATTACTTGCCAAATAATAAATGGGTATGAAGCGTTGAGATCTTTAATTACTCCTACCTGATGCAACAAAACTCCCAGTCCATAGCCTGAAATGGGGTAACTATGAACAGTATTGCCTGAAAGATATAATACCGTGCTATTCAAGAAAGCTAAGGGGTTCCAGAGAACGAAAGGAACAACGAGAACAAGAAACGTAATGACAAAAGAAAGAAGTCTTTTTACCGTTTTTGACACTCCTTTTGAAAGAAAGTAAATATATCCAATATACAGAGGTAGTATTGGCCAAATGGACTGCTTTACAGCAAAGGCAGCCCCCATCAATAATCCAGCATAGGAATATCTTTTTTTAGAAAGTAAAACTAAACTACCAAAGAAAAATGCAAACATGAACACGTCAGATCTTCCTTCTAGGGTGTATGAAAACATTGCTGGATTAAATGCAAGAAGAGTTACGAAAAGCAGTTTTTTTTCCTTATCTTTTATAAATTTAAATGCAGCGATAAGGAGTGAAAAATAAAGAAAATATAACGGAATTCTTCCATCAAAATACCCTATTGTGTGGTTTGCTATAAAATAAAATGGTAAGGAAAACAATAAATAAAGTGGCATCATAACAAAATGATAGAGTGCAGGATTTACCATTGTGTCAGAATAATGCCATGATGCCATGTAAGTATTTACATACGTTGCTGCCCAGGGGTTTATTCCATGACGGAAGAACTGAATTGCCGCTTCAAGCTGCAAGATAATATCGTGAATTTGAAATACCGGAGCAACAGTGTGCCGTACTATAATTGCTGAAATGAAAGCACCACCTACAGACAACCCAAGCAAAGTCCAAAATACTATATATTTGGACAGGTAGTATTTCTTTTCGGATATCTTTACTATATCAAGCAAAAAATTTATGAATAATCCGAGGAAAATAAACCCAAACTGAAAATAATTAGTATCTCCGGGGAATATCTGGTATGTCATGATGACCGGTACCAATAAACATGCCAGAACAACGCTTGAAATTGAAAGCCGTAGGTTCTTCATGATATAAATCTAAACTTCACAAGGGTCCATAGTGCCTTAAACCCATCTCTAAAGGTGTGTAACTTTTTACCTTCATCGTATCCTCTTGGTCGTGTATTGATATCTATCTCAAGTATTTTTAGTCCTTTTTTTAAAAATTTAGCGGTAATTTCGGGTTCGAAATCAAACGTTTTTGATTTTAGTGTTATTCCCTTAAAAGATTCTTTTGAAAAAAGTTTGTAACACGTTTCCATATCTGTCACCCAATTAAAATATAATATACTCGTAACAAGACTGAGCCATCTGTTTCCGATGTAATGCAATAAAAACCTCCACGTTTTTTCTTCTTTTTTTACGTTAGGCATTCTTCTCAGCCTGGTACCATATACAACATTTGCCTTGTTATCAAGAATTGGTTTTAGTAATCTTGGAATATCGTTTGTGTCATACTCTAAATCGGCATCCTGAACCATAAGGACATCACCGGTTGCTGCCTCAAGTCCCGTCTGGACGGCAGCTCCCTTTCCTCTATTTTTCTCGTGTGAAATAAATCGAAGACCCTTAACTTTGCTTTTCAAACCCTCAACAATTTTTTTTGATCTATCACCTGATCCATCATCCACTACGATTATTTCTTTTATCACATTGGGTATGTTAAGTACGGCAAGATTTGACAACACTGTGCCAATTGTTTTTTCTTCGTTATATACAGGAATAACAATAGATAAAGTCTTTTTTGATGAATTCATGAGTTGTTTCGAATTACCTGCTCATCTGAGATCTTGAACAATTTTTTTTGCGTAAAACGTCTATTAATTATAGCAGGAAAGAGTGACACCGCAAGAAATAATCCCGAAATAAATGGCCAATCAAACCTAAAAACTGCACTAAAAAAATTTATTGGAAGATAAAATATATGGTTTAGCAATAATTTATATGACGTTATGTTTTTCCATATAAAAATGATTTGATTTCTGTAAGAAATGGTTGTAATCCTTTCACTGTTATAATGTTTTTTTATCGCTCCCTCCTGATGATAGTGCTCAACAACTGATGTATTATCAAATAGGATTTTGTAGCCGGCTTTTTGAGCTCTATATGAAAGATCTATGTCTTCCCAATAAAATGGTGCGTATATTTCATCAAACCCATCAAGCTTCATAAATAGTTGCCTTCTGACAACACTACTTCCTCCAGATATCCAAAATGTATTACTTTTATTTACTTCTCCCCTGCTGTGGTGCAAAAAACCCTTACCCCAATGCGCCAAACCTCTACCCCTATTCACCCTTCTATCACCCTCAACGCTCTCATCCATACAACCAACTCCAAAAAGATTATCATCCTTTAAAAGTGATTCTAGGGGGCTTTTTAGAAATCCTGCTCTCGGCACCACATCGCTATTAAGTAGTACGACAAATTCTGCTTCGGATTTTTTAACCCCGGTATTTACGGTTGAGGAAAAACCTGAATTTTTTTCTTTTACTATCAGCTCTACTCTGTGCTTATCCCCAAAATTCCCAACAAATTTTCTTAATTTTTCTTGTTCTTCTGCCGTTGACCCATCATCAACAATAATTACTTTTCCTTCGTAAGGTTGTAGGGCATTTACTACACTACGAAGGTTTTGCTCAATTAAATGAGCACCATTAAAGTTTGGGATTACAATATCGACCTTCATTTAGAATAAGTTATCTTTAAATTGTACAGTATGTGATCCTTTTGGCACAAAGATTCCTCGAAATGCGTGATTCGTAACGTAGATAGGTGTTTTTACACCGTCAATATATGCGCTCCATGTTGGATAGTACGCATCCGAAAAAACCAGATAACCATCTCCATCATTTTGAGTTTTCATACCAACAAAATTTGGTTCATACGCTATATCAGAAACCTTCCCAATCCTAAGCTTTTCGCTTCGAGTAAAACCATTAACAACTGCTGTCTTACTCAGGTCGTTAGAAAATAGTGATGTCATATCTTTAGTGTCTGGCACTACATTTTCTACAAAAAATATGCGAGGTAGCGCTTTTTTGTTTTCGTATATTTTCGTCTGTCCTTCTTCAACAACCTTAACTAATTTTTCGGATTTCAACTCCTCGAGAGAAATTATGTATTTAACATTTAGAAAATCAAATAAGGGAGAATTGTAATTGTGTGGAGTTATTATTCTATTGAATCCAAATGGGCCACGAATGTCAGGCTGATTCCGCTCCAGTGCGACTACGTACTCAGCATAGTTTTTGAGATATAACGGATCGTATCCTTCTATGGTTTGTAATTTGTAATGTGTTAGAAAATTTGGTGGCATAACTCTTTTATCCATAACAGCTACTCTGAATAAATCATTCTTCGATTTTAAAAATGAAAGAGTTTTTGTTGTCGGATAAAGATATTTTTGTGAAGTAAATGGAGTGAACTTTTGAGCAAACCGCAATAAATCAACAAATGAAACGAGTAACACTATTGAAAGCACAATTGTACGTACTTTTGCGTTTCTTATCTTCACAAACATGAATAAGAGAATTGAAGAAGCTAAAAACACAAAAAGCGGAAAAATTATGTTTCTTTTGGCAATAGATAATTCAATTTGGTTCTTAAAAATAAGTCCGCTGTTTGTGAATATAAAAAATAGCAAGAGCCCATAAATACCGCCTACAATAATAAAAGGGGAAAATTGTTTGAGTCTGAACTTTTCAAAAAGTAAAAATCTATCCATTCCGATTGCTGAAAGTGCTGACAATGAAAAAATTATTGGAAATAGCAATCTCGTTGGCTGAGCTGTTGAAATAAATGGAACATTCATAATAAATGGAATCGAAGATACACCCGTTGGTAAAGCCATCACAAAACATGCTATGGCTACTATCACATAAAACACAGTTGTTCTCGTACGGTTGCTGAATGAAAAAAGAGCAAACACGAATGGCAAAACTCCTAAATAACCAACAAGTTCTCCGTAATTCCATGTCCCCCAGTAATTTAATGTTGAAGGATTGCCAAAGAAATCAGGAACGATAAATTGAATGAGGTGCCTCCATGGAATGAACCATCCCTCGATGGTTGTGAAATTTTGGTCAGCTACACGATTTGAAAGTTGTATAAACCGTAAAGTAGGAAACCACTGAATAAATGAAATGGCAATAAATATTACATTAAGAATAAAAAAGGCGAAAAGAGTTCTGCGATTCTTATTTTCAAACCATCTTAAGCAAAAGTAAGAGAATGAAAACATGTATAAATAGAAAAACGATTGCAGATGGCCGGCAAAAAATGAACAAATTAAGGCACAGAAAATTATCAGATACCATAACAATGGCTGACTGGCTGCTTTTTTTTGAATAATCTTATCAGTACCCATCAATATCAGGGGGAGCCATAAGGCAGTAGAAACAATATTTCCCCATTCAAGCCAGGCAACGCTAAATCCAGAAAACGCAACTGATAGACTTCCGAGCAATGATGCGTACTTATTTATTCTCAGATTTCTAAGGTAAAGAAACATAAAACTCCCAAACAGGAGTGTTTGAAGAAGGATCAAGATGGACCATGAAAGAGAAAATGGAAGGAATAAAAAGACAAGATTTAGAGGATATAGTGCACCTGACTGAAAATTAGCCATCAATGGTTTTCCAGTCATCTCGTATGGATTCCATAAGGGTACGCTGCCTGCCTTAAATATATCGACCGCAAGTTCTTTCCAAATGTAAGTTTGCCTAACAGGATCTGTTATTAGAAAGTTTTTAAAAGGAATACCATTCGGATAGTTATGAGAATAAAAATCCCGATAGGGATGATATAGACCCACCAATGCGTCTGATGGTATTGGAAACCTCGAATTTAAAAGAAATGGTATGTAAAAAAATAATATGGCAAATATCAAGACCAGCAATGCAAAGTGTTTTTTGATCTTTTTTACCATATCAGGTGATTTAATTCTTCACAAAATCTGCTTTTTGAGAAATTATTTGAAGTTTGGTGTGCCCTCTCAGAAATTTTTTTCATAAGGTCTTTGTCGATAGCTACTTTATGCGTTGATGAGATCAGCTCCTCTTCTGTATTCCACAAAAATCCGTTATCGCAGTCTATAACAATCTCCGGTTGACCACCGGCGTTTATCACTATCGGTACTTGCCCATAAGACATTGCCTCAACTGTTGAAATTCCAAAATGCTCTGCCCGCTCAGGATATTTATCCAAATCCTCTTTATATCCGGAAGCGTGCCAATAAATTTTTGCTTTGGAATATAGTGACACAATCTCATCAAAGGAAGCATTTTGATACACCTTCACATGAGTACTCTTTATTTTTTTCTCTAGTTCAGAAAATTTATCCTTCAGCTCCGGAGATACACTAGTGACGATAGCCATGCTCCACCCCTTGAGTCTTTTTTTCTGGAACTTCTTAAATGCTTTTGCAAGGAATTCTAACTTCTTAAAATCGGTCCCGTTCGGCAAAATACTAAATCTTCCAACTGTCAAAATTAGATTCTCCTTCTCCGGAATTTTATCTTCATTGTTTGTTGCAGGAGGATACAACACAAAACTATCAACATTGAATTTTTTATCTATATACTTCTTTGTAAATCTTGAGTTGCAAATAATTTTTGAAATTCTCGATTTCTTAAATAAGAACCAAAAACTGTTAGTATTCACCCACTCTACCGGAAACTGGAAGTGAATAAGTAGTTTTTTCGCTCCAACGAGAGGGATACTACCATCTGACAAGAAAAATATACGATCATACTTTAATGTATTGAAAAATCTCTTAAAAGGCCCAATATTTTTCGAAAATAAATTAGGCGAAACAGTTACATTGCTTAAATCTAAATTGAACTTGGCCGCCGCTTTTTCGATTATTGTTTCGTCATCCCAAAAGACGGTAACCTTGTGCTCTTTTGATAAGCACGATGCAGAGGTAAAGATATATTTCTCTCCACCGGTTAAGGTATCTAGGTAAGGTGAATAAATTCCAATATTCATTACTTTATTCTACCAATATTGCATAAAAAATGTCACTGTGCTACAAATAGACTATGAAAAAGATTGCCACCCCAGATCCACTTATTATCGCAGTAATTATTGTCCTTTCGGTTTGGCAGCTTATCTGGAAAGGAATAGCCCTATGGCGTTCGTCTCAACTCAAACAAAGAAATTGGTTTATAGCCCTCTTCATCTTAATACCACTCAATGATATGGGCATATTGGAAATAGTTTACCTTTTCTGGTTCGCTAAAAAAAGATTGACAATATCAGAATTGAAGTCTTGGTTTCGCAGGAAATAATTTACTTACTTCGCCTGCTCTGCTGCATTTCCCATAGTTTTGCGTAAGTTATGAAGATAGAAAATGACTGATACATTGCTTCTATAAGTCCAACAGTACCATTCTTGTAACCTTTATTTTTAAAATACGATGCAAAAAATTCTGTACTCATAACCCTGATAAATCTCCAGGGGGCAAGCGGTGGATGCTTTGATTCAAGTCTTAATTTTGCTTCATATTCTGACCATTCATTCGTTTTTCTTACCATCTGGGAAAGATTCCGGTGAGTTAAATGGATAATGGGTGAATTGATAGTGCCAAATTCACCTCTGATAATAGGGGTTTCGTGAACTACCCCTTTCCATTCAACAAATTTACTTCTAACAAACAACCGCTGAACACTATCTTGGAAATTCCAGTCGCGTCCATAATAAAAAGTCTTTCTCTTCACAAAATACCCAGAAACAGGGTCAGTCTCATGATAATGCTTGATAATATCCAAAACCTCTTCTTTAAAGTTAGGTGTAACTCTTTCGTCTGAATCCATAAAATACACCCACGGTGTTGTTGCTTGATAAATACCAAAATTCCTCTGGTCAGCAAAATCTTTAAATTGATTCTTTACCACCTTCGCACCAAATTTCTCAGCTATTTTTTGCGTGCCTGAGTTTTTGTTTGCATCAATAACGACAACTTCATCTGCAAATCCGGAGAGCGAGGAAATTGCATCTGCAATCACATCTTCATCATCCTTAGACAAAATAATAACTGTTAGATTTTTCATGAAATATATTTGAATTTTCTGATTATATAAACCACTACCATACCCATTATACCTGTTAAGAACAGGTACGTACCGATTAAGAATGTTTGCGGAACGAATGAAAACTCGATACTGCTTTTCCCTGCCGGTATGACTATTCCCCGGAATGTATAATCGGCTTTGTATATTTTTACTTCTTTGTCGTTAACAAATGCTTTCCATCCTGGGTAATAATTGTCTGTCAGAACCAAGAAAGATTCCCCATTTGTTTGCGCTTCCATTTCTATGCTGTTTGATAAATATTTTATTATTTTTACCGATCCCTGAGTTTTGGCTAAGGGTTTTATATTCTCATAAACAATAGCTGTTTTGGATAGATCATAATTAAATAACATTGACCTGTCTCTATTTTTTTCACTAACCTCAATTACATCTGAAACTATGAAAGCACGTTTGCTTGATTTATTATTGAGAAAAACATCATATCCATTGTCATCATATATTTTCGTGAATTGCTCTGGGGGATACTTTTTAAAAGGAAAGGCCCACACCATTTCCCCATCAGAATCCTTACGAACTATATATTTCACACCAAGAAGGTCGAGCGCTTGAGGAGTATAACGACCGTTGAGGGGGAAAGTCACAACCGACCGTTCAGGATTTTTATAGGATCCACTTCCGACATACTGGACGAATTTTCCATACGATTCACTGTATAAAGGATCGTATCCGGAAAGAATTGGCATTCTGTAATACACGGCATCTTCTCCTCCGGACAATCCAATCAATCTATCATAATTATTTTGTTGACCATAAAATTTTGAGATTGGCACCGGTAAATATGCTTCTTTTTTTGGAGTAAATGATTGCCATTTTGCAGCAAACCGGTACATCTCAAATGAACTTACGGCAAGGACGCAACAAATAAAAAATAGCTTTGAATATTTATGCTTGATGTTTAATAAGAGAAGAGTTGCAATTCCAATGACGCCAAAGAAGGCCACCGGCAGAATTACGTTTTTTTGAGCTATTTGACTCTTATCAACTTCCAATAGATTAAGAAATGGAATAATTGAGACAACAACAACCGGCACGAGACTTACGATTAACCATAGAAGTATTTTTCTTTTGTCTTTGTTATAGACTGATATCACTTGGTCAAAACCGAACCCTGAAAGGACTGCTATCGAGAAGCTGAACAAAACAATTATTCTGCTTGCTGCGCTCGTTGATAACACAGGCAGTTTTAGATTAACTAGAAACGTTAGAAGGGGTGTGTCATAGGCTAACATTAATGATCCAACAGCAAGGATAATAAAAAACAAAGTGGTTCGGTTCCTTTTAAGAATTACCGCAGCAATCGAAAAAACAACTGCAACAATTCCAGGAAATCCACTCCACTCAGCGTAATGTCCAAACCAATCATTTCTCGTTACTGGATTACCATAGAAATCTGGAGATATTAATGTTGGGAGATAATTCCACGGTATTGCTTCGATCTTCTGAAACAGATTGCTTCTTGGCGATAACGAGTAAAATTCTATTGATGGAAGTACTTGCGGCATTGTAAGAAACAATCCAAAAAATGAATATAACAGTGCTGTTGCAAATAACTTCCGTTCTTTTGTGAACAGTAAATGATAGAAAATAAAAGAGAATACTCCCAAACTAAAATATATACTCATTTGAAAATGACCTGAAAAAAATGATAGCGGAAATGTAAAAGCAAGAATTATAAGCCATCTCAAAGATCTACTACTTGTGTACTGTAGGATGGAGTAATATGCCAAAGGTAAAAAGAGAATAGCATAGCCCAGCGTTGCATACCCCATCCATGTAACCAAAAACCCACAAAACATGAAGGAAAAACTTGAAAGGATACTACCTACTTTTGAAACTTTCATCTTCCGGCAAAGTTGAAACATACATAGGCCAGCAAGTAGCGGTTGTAATAAAACCAACAAACCCCAGACATCAATAAAATCTAATGGAAGAAAAAATAAGATATTAATTGGAGAAAGAGACGCGGACTGATAATTGGCCAAGTGGGGAGTACCTGCAAAACTAAATGGATTCCAGAAAGGGATAATGCCTTTTTTGTATTCCTGTATGTCAAAATATCGCCATGGGTAAATTTGAGTTATTATGTCTGGTTGTGCGTTATTTTTAACGGGACCTGAATGCCCAGGATACACATTCCACGGCGCAAAAAAATTATTTTGATAATCAGATGGAAAAGGACTTTTTCCGGAAAAAAAATATGGCGACGAAAAAAGTATCCATATAACAAAAATAGCAATGTATGGAAGGAGTTTATTTTTCATGTTTGTATTTAAAAATAATTAACAATCCTAAAAGTGCAGTTAGAAAAACTGATGCAATTGAGAGCATGCTGGAAATAACACGCAGCTTGGTGTCTCTAAATTCAACCATAACAGTATGAGATCCTTTTTCCAAATTGTACGTGATAAGTCCACGTTCCGATGGATCCTGAAACTGAATAGTTGACTCTTTACCATCAATATAAACTTTCCAACTAGGAAAATAAAGAGTATTCTCTCTTATCCTTGATGATTCAGTCAAAGCAGTTATTTGGTAAATGTGTGTAGTACTCTTGCGGTTCTTTTCAACAATGATTGCTTTACCACTTATAACTTCTGCATGCGCCCTGGGTTTTTTCTCCATGAATCTAACAGACCAAACTGGAGAACTTTCACCCGTATCAGTAGTTCCGTTATATACGGTTTCAAAAAAATTATCAGGTATCTTCCTGTATGATTTAGCCCACCAATAGCTAACTGTTGATAGCAGTAATAAAAAAATAAGTAAACCAATAGAAATATTTTTTACATTTTTATTTTTAATGACAATAAAGATACTGGCACCAAGTACAGAGCTGGTGAATACAGTCAAAGTTAAAAATCTCCACGGAAACTGAAATTTTTGAAGAGTTGTTACGAGCTGATAAAGAAAATCTGATTGAGGAATCATCAAAAACAACGAGCACACAAAAAATAAAATGATCATAATAAGTATCAATTTAGCTTCCTTCTTTTTTGTTTTCAAAAAAACCAGTGGTGCAAGCAAAATTCCACATATATGCGCTACACCGATTTGTACCGAAAATTGTCCTGTTATACCATAACTCCAAGCTCCATAGAGAAAGGTTAAAGGATTGGTAACAAATCGATTTTTATACTCATCACCCGTAACAATATCTCTTAAAGTGAACTTTCCCTCTAGAAATGCTGGAATGGTAAAAAAAGCCGACATCAAAAAACCATTTACTACGGCAAGAAAAATATACAGCAGAGATTTATATTCCTTTCTTGAATATGCAAGTACCAATGAATAACATGCGATAATTGGCATGAACATGAGACTTATTGCATTGTGGGCAAGTAACAGTAAAGCAAACGAAATACTGACACCAATAAAAGATGTTGTTTTTAACCCAACTCGACGTTCAAAGTTGTTAAAAATAAAATAAAGTATTAAGGGCGGAAATATAAAAGCCATATGCTCACCAATCGCACCCCGTACATATAGGTCGACAAAACGATAGGGCGCATACATATAAAGGAGGGAGGAAGCAATCGCAAAATGTTCGTTGAACTGTTTTCTAGCCCATATATACATCGTCACTCCACTTGCAATATATCCAAAACCAAAAACTAACTTTATAGAATCAACATACGAGGCTCCAAGAAAGTGAAAAAATGAAGAGACATATGAGGATAATGGATATAAAAACATCAGGATTGGATGGCCATAACCCCAGTTGAGATTTTCGCCCCACCGGGGAAATATGACTCCCTCTGAAAGTCCTTTATAAAAATTTGCGACCCTTGCGACATGATCAATTCCATCATGAGTTTCGGCAAGTCCTTGAGGCAAAAGACCAACAAGAGGGATAACTGCAAGTAAGATAACAAGGATAAAACCAGGAATTCTTATTCTATTCATAGCTTCCTTTGCCAAATTTGTGTAAGTAGTAGTCCTTTATGCCTTTTTTTTGCCACATCCTACCTGATTTCAAAAGCACAAGGCTTTCTTTCACCAAAAATAATCTGGTCTTTAGTGGCGCATAATGCATACCAAACAACATCCTATTTCTTGTAAGATAATAATCGTGCAGGGAAGACCCGGAAGAAGAAGATCCTGCATTATTGTGACAAAGGATAGCTTTGGGGTTATAGAATATTTTGTGAGATGATTTTATGATTCTTTGAGTTAGATCTGCATCTTCATAATAAAGGAAATATTTTTCATCAAATAAGCCAATCTTTTTTAAAAGATTTTTCCGCATGAGAATGCATGCTCCTGTAGCAAATCCTATAGCTTCTTCCTCACCGAATTGTCCATGATCTATTTCATCGACTCCTCTGTGTTTACTTACGACATGATTCCAATCCATGTATCCTCCTGCATACCAGAAAACTTTCCCTAAATCATTCTCACTATATCGTTCTTTATGAAACTCATGACCTTTTGTAAAATATATTTTTGGGACAACTGCCCCTACTCCATTTTTTTGTATAGTGTTAACCATTTCCTTTATGAGATCCGGATGTACTATCGTGTCGTTGTTCAGTATCATGAAATAATCGAATTCCTTATCTTCAACTTTACCAAAGATCATATTATGCCCTCCGGTAAATCCGGTGTTCTTAGGATTTCTTATGACGGTCAGGTCCAGAAGGTCGTATTTTGAAGGATCTATATCAAGCTCCTTCTTAGAACCGTTATCAAGCACGTAAGTACTTATCTTTATGTCTTCAAGATTTAAGGCAAGAAGTGAATCCAAACACGAAAGGGTATCGTGATCATTGTTGTAATGGAGTATTGAAACGATTACTTTGTACATCAGAGAAGGATTTTTCTTTTTACTTTTAACAGATTTTTTTTCAAAACGTTTGCTTCGTTTTCTATCTTAGTATGGGTAACCCAATACTTGAATTCATGAGATACCATCTTCTTGCCTTCCAAAAGCAATGCTTGGCCATCCTTCTCATCTGGATAATTATTAGCTTCCCAAAGTCTTAGAAAAACTACGAAATGATAAAATCCTTGAAGAAGAGAAAGGACTAATCCATGCATCCCATCCTTATATCCACTTTCCGCAAAATAACGCTTCAAAAATTCTGAAAGGGGCATCTTAACAAGATCAAGAGAGTTGTATTTGTATCCCTGACTTATTAAATTCTCTGCTTCAGAAACTGTATAGGTTTTAACCATTTTATTTAAAAACTGTGTAATATTCTCATAATTCAAATGCTCCATCGGACTTTCAAGATGCTCTGAAGCACCAACAAGAGAAATCATCTCGTGCACCTGTTTTTCCGCAAACCTTCCACTGTCTGCCCTGAAAAGCCGTAGTTGATAATCGGGGTACCAGCCGGTATGACGAATCCACTTACCAAAAATTATGTTTTTCCTTGGAATAAAGTAACCTCTTACATCTTCTGATTCAGACAACTGCATGATTTCTGAAGCGAGTTCTGGAGTTACCCGCTCATCTGCATCTAGACTGAGTATCCAATTCTTTGTTGCTTTTGTAAAACCGAAATTCTTATTCACGTTGAGCATCGGGTTATTTTCGCGCGAAAAAACCTTATCAGTATATTTTCTAGCAATTCGTACCGTTCCATCAGTTGAAGAGTTATCAACAAAAATTATTTCATCGGCTATATCTTTCACAGAGGAAAGACATTTTTCAATCTTTTCCTCTTCATTGTAGGCGGAAATCACCACACTTACCTTCATATTTGTAGTTTATCAGATTTAATGTTTTCTCACAGAACTTAAAACGAAGCGGGCAGTTTTGAGAAATTCTTTCCGGGCAATAAGCATTATTACAGCAAAATAAACTACCAGTGAGATAACTGAGAACAAAAGCATGATAACCAGTGAACTAATCATGCTGCTTGTTGCCAAAGCGAAGATGTACATAACAACTGCAGCAATGAACTGCTTATATATGGATCCGAATATCTTAAATTTTACATGCTTCTTTGCTACATAAAATACTCCCACAGATGTTAAGGACACAAGGAAAGAGGCTATTGCAACTCCGTTGTAGCCGTACATATGAATCAATGGTATCGTTAAGAACCAAATTGCTATTGTCCAAAAAACCATAAAATAAAGAGTTATTTTGACCTTACCTATAGCATTGAGAAAATTTGTCAGTGGAGTTGATATCGAGGAAAGAACAGTCCCAAGCGAGAAAAACATTATGGATATCACTGCAGGCTCCCATTTTTGATATTTAGGTATGAACTGCATGAGGTATGGAGAGTAGCTGATGATTCCAACAGCTATTGGAAATATCGCAAGTGAAATAAGAAAAAGAGATTTTTCTATTGCCAACTTCAAGGCTTCTTTGTCCTCCTGAAGCCTACTAAATGAAGGAAATGTTACTTTTATAACGTTGTCCATGACAAGCCGCAGGGGAAGGTTGGCCATTTTTTCTGCAAAACCAATATATCCAAGTTGTGAAATCGGTAAAACCTTCCCTAGATAAATTGTTCTGAAATCATCCTTAAATAAAGCCAGGATACTGTTCGTTTGGAATGGTATCCCAAATGAGATGAGTTTTCTGAGACTCTGCCTATCAAATGCAAGCCCGATTGGCCATGGAGAAACAACATATGTTGCTATAAGACCAACCGCACTTCTGGCTAAAATTGCTATCGTAAAGCTCTGCACCTTAAACCCGGCGATAGCAAATACAATCAGACAAACATTGTAAGTGAGATTTTCTAAAATTTGAGGCACTACCAGCTTTGTATAGTCAAGCTTTCTCTCCATAATAACTGTAGGGATTGTTCGAAGGGACGTTAGGAAGAATGAAATCAGTAAAGAGATATAGAGTATGTATCCATCACCATTAAGTTTGTAGAAATGTACAATTGAGTTTGAGAACAGTATGGCGGGAATAATAAGAGCCAATACGAGTAATTCTTGAATAAAAAATACCGTACGTAGTTCACGTATCGTTGGTTCATCTTTTTTTTGAATTAAAGACGCAGCAAGACCAATGTCCTGAAAATAATTAAAAAAGACAATTATTGAGGAAACTACAAAAAATACGCCAAAGCTTGCTGGATCTAGATATAACGTCAGAATAAAACTTGTTGCAACACCAAGAAGCTGCAGCAGGAAAGATCGTGATACTAACGCGAAAACGCCTTTGACAGACTTTGTGGCAATAGCATGCAACTCGAATTCATCCATATAAAGTTAACCTTGTCTGCCATTAATATTTTTTAAATCCTTTTATTGAGGATGTCAAACCACAATATAAAACTTTCCAGAACAGCGCGTATAACAACAGCAATATTAGCACCACTCTGAGCACCGTATTCTCTTTTATAGTGATTAACTTCTACCTGCTTTATCTTTAACTTCTTTCGTGTCGCCTTTGCAAGGATTTCTGTAGTGATCATTGCTCCTTCTGATCTAAGTGGCATAATTTCTACAAGGGCATGTCTTGTAAATAATTTAAAACCACAGTCAATATCTTTGAAGTAAAATCTAAAGAAAATATAATCCCAAAACTTCAGAAGATACATCAAAACATGTCTTGATATACTGTCTCTTCTTCTTTTTCTAAAGCCAATGACAATATCAGCACCATCAAGGGCACCTATCAATTTTTTAACCTCGCCAAAATCAAACTGTCTATCACCATCAGTAAATACGACATAATCATATTTTGCGTTTTCAAATCCTTCTTTAAGAGCTGCTCCATATCCGCGGTTAGGATTGTGGGTTATTACTTTAACATTCTCGTGTTTTTTTGCCAGTTCTTGACCTATGGCGTAGGTCTTGTCTGATGAGCCGTCATCTACTATTATGATCTCCCATTTTTCAGCTACTTCACGCGCGACAGGTATCGCATTCTCAACAACATGTTTTACATTTTTCTCCTCGTTCCAGAAGGGAAAAAAGATAGATAGTTCAGGCAACAGCTTACTCATACTATTTCTTGCTATTCAAACTGGTTTTTATTATACCAAGTAACAATACTAAAAAAGCAAGAATAGTAATAGTATTTCCGGCAACTTCGATGGGTGTCTGTACAAATTTGAGCTCTAACTGTCCACTCCCCTTCCTAACAGATATATTCATTCCATCAGCAGTCGGGACTATTGGCATCTTCTCCCCATTAACACTTGCTTGCCATCCCGGGAAGTATGCATAGTTAACATGAATAACACCATCGGACAAAGCCTGATACGATGCTTTAAGGTATCCGGTATGATACGCAATTACACCGACATTTCCACTTGTCTTGAGCAACTCTACCGTTGCACTAGGTAATTCGTAGGCGGAATAAGGAGTCTGAAAACCAGAGGGCAAGTATTCATCTGATATTTTTGACGTGTCAAAGCGTATATGGTTTTGTGAAGTGTAGTGACTGTCGGAATAATTATTAAATTCCTGAGGGCTGAATAACTTTAAATTTGTAAATAACGTCAGGATAATGATCAAAATCATAAGAACGATTCCTTTTTTCCAAGAGTTTTTACTGATCTTAAATACAGAATAAGAGGCAATAATTGAGATGAATAGTCCGATAAAATTCAAAAATCTCCATGGATATTGAATATACTGCATGAATGGAATACTATCCCAAACAAATCTTGAGGGACTAAGACTCAAAAATACTGAACAACAAAGGAGCAAAAAACTTACGAGAGCAAGCATATCCGTCCGTTCTATCTTTCTACGGTAAAAAGCGTGAATCAACAAAACCACACCAAAAATAGCAAGTAAAATATTTACTTTCCCAAGTCTAAAACTGAGCCCATCCAAACATCCTTTTACAGATCCTCCAAATCCCCAAATACTATCTACAAATTGCCCCACGCATACAAAGTGGTCGGGAACGTATGCCCCTCCTCCAACTTGAGACCCAACATTGGTATAAGACATTTCCATAAATGCTGGAAGAATATAGAAAGCGCTAAGCATAAAACCGATAACGATTGAAGTGCCGGATAACAGAAGAAAATTTCTTTTATTTCTAATAACAAACAAACTGATTACAATAAAGGGAACTAGAAGAATGAGGAACATAAAGATACTTAAGTTGTGGGATATTGCTACAAGAAAGATGGCAAAAGAAGTCAAAACGACCGTGCGGAAATTTTCAGAAGTGACTAAGGTTGCCTTCCTATTTTCGACGAATTGGAATAACCCAAGAAATATGAGAGGAATAGCAGCATAAGCAAAAAATTCACCCACTGCTCCCCTAACGTATATATTAACCGCGTGGTATGGAAAGTACATGTATATTACGCTTCCAACCACTCCAGGTCCTACCCCAAAAAATTTCTTTGTGAGAAAATACATAGAAATTCCTGAAAGTAATATACCCAAGCCAAACATAATCTTTGTTGCAAAAAGAGCTCCAATGCCACTTATGAAAAGGATTCCCCCCACATAATATGGGAGGGGTGCATAAAAATTGAATATCGGATAGCCATATCCATAACCAAGATCAGGAACCCACCGGACGGGAAATGATTTGTCAGCTAGTGAAACTCCCATCTGGTATACCCTTTCGACCTGCGTATTATCATGAACTTCAAAAAAGCCGGAATGAAACAATGGAAATATTGTGCCTAACCCGAAAAGAATAATGAAAAGTATAAGAATAGTTTTATGAATTTTTTTCATTTCTTAAATTTATTTCGTACCCAAAAAGGGTATAACATCAAAGCAATAACGGCAAGGCCGGATATCAAATCCGCTATCAGCCTTGCAGGAGTTTCTGAAAAAACAAATCGAATATTTTTTTGTCCTTCGGCAATAGGGATATCCATAACCCCTTTAGGATTCATATACTGTATTTTTACTTCATTATTATCAACATACGCCCTCCACCCAGGATAATAAACAGTGTTTAGTCTTATTTCAGTTGCAGTATTATTATTCAGATCAAAACTGATATTATTCGACTTCTCAATTAGATTGCCAACCTCCCCTACTCCATTTAATAACTCGACTTTATGCTCATACTGTGATTCTGGAAATTCGGTTACCCATATTGGCATGTATTCATTCTTCACCGTTGTTGTGGCAGGATTTGTTGCATAGACCGAATCTGGAATATCATTAAATTCCTCCGGCTTTAGAAAACTAATACATGAATATGCACTCACGCATAATATAACTACACAAACAACAATTCTTATTGATCCTTTGAAAAAATTAACTATGAATGCAGACAAGAAGGCGTTACTTACGAGTAATAATGCAAGTACTCTAAATGGGAACTGCAGAAGAGATGCAATCGGTGTTTTCCACAAAAACTCACTTAGTGAAGTACTTAGAAATATTCCAATTAAAGAAACGGTAATAAAAAGAAAAATAATCCCAGTTGAATCCTTTTTATTTTTTCTCATCAGTCTATAGACAACAAGTGATGCTAATGGAAGAAGAATAGATATGATCCCAATAAGGTCTATCCCAACAAAATATTCGGAAGGATTTGATATCGATGTCTTTTTAAAATATGTATACCCTAATTCAAGCACTGCAGGAAATATAAAAAAGGAAGAAAGTGCGATACCAGTTCCTACTCCTAAAATTAATTTCTTATCAACAGAATACCGGATAAAGATATAGGCAAGAATCAAAGGCAAAAATAGTAATGCCATGGAATTATGGGAAATAATCAATAAAAATATAGCAATTGAAATGACATAAAAATTTCTTTTTTCAATTCCATAAAGAACCAGTGGCACAAAAGTAAGCGAAACAATTTCTCCAACTGACCCCCGCTTATACAAATCGAAGAGATGATATGGAGTATAGACAAATAACACAGAGCCTATCAGTGATGGAAGTTTGTTAAATAGTGTTCTTAACCATAAAAAAGTAAAGACTGAGGAGAAAATAAAACTAAATATTACTACTATTTTTATGCTATCTACGATTCCAAAACCCAACAGGTGAAATGGAGTTGCCATATACATGAATCCAGGGTACAAAAAATTGGCTACCGGATACCCATATCCGAAATTAAGACCTTTCAGAAATCTCACAGGAAATTGCCCATCTGAAAAACTACTGTAAAAAGCAGCAAATCGAATGATCATCCACCCACCATCATCGGAAGTGAAAAATCCTTGTCTTAGGAGAGAAAATATCGAAGGAATTGAAAGAATTCCTGCTAAAATCGGGAAAAGTACTATTTTACTTAGCTTTGACAACTTCATAGGCGTTATCTGTAACAGGAAAAATACTGATTACTTCTCCAACTGATTGGACGACAGGGCGTACCGGATAATTAAATGACTTTTCAACAGGCATTTCTTTTGGTCTGAAATTATTCGTGGTTATAATTAGAGTTTTTGGAGTATTTATATCATTCTGCCAATCTACATCCCGAAATTCAAATTTTCCAAAACTCGCAACTTTACTAAATCCTTCCTTGTCATCCGGCAACCTTTTTACACTGTTTTGAAATTCCTGCGGAGAAAACAATGAATAAAATAAATATGAAGAATAAATAAAACCTGATTTTGAATCAACAATAACATGATCATACTTCTTCTCTTCTGAGACTAAGTACTTTACTAATTCCTGATCTTGCTGCCTCCATTGCTTTGCATAATAGATAGGAAATCTAATGTAGTAAGATGAAAAATAAAATAGAATTGAATAAAGCGAGACTCCAATAACAATTATCCAGACGATACTTTTTAGAAAGAACGGTTTGATTGTTTTTGCATATTTGTAAAAATATACAAGTCCTACTCCGGAGAATATCTCAAGGGGGACCACAAGAAAGATGCTTCTGGTCGCTTGAGGTATATCCCGTGTCAACGATGCTACAAGAACTGTAATAACCCCCCACGCAACTAATAATTTAGTCCCGTGAAGCCTATTCTTCAAAGCAATCACAATACCCAGAATCACGAGTGGAAACTCAAATAAATATAGTTGTCCTGCATTACCGATACCATGATTACCATGAGCAGATCCGGTGACAAATAAGAACGGCGTTGAGAAATAAGAAACAATATTGTTAACGTATTGCCATCCTAAAAGTACCCAAGTGTTAAAAAACAGTTTTGCAAAAAAATCGTGGTATACAAAATAACTCCGAAATTCTAACAATGGTGCTTTGACTGCGTTACTTGAGAAGAGAAAGGTTCCTGATGCAGATGATGCCCCTCCGCTTGAAAAAATTGATGTTGCGAATGGCAAAAGAAGTAAAAGCGAAACCAAAACCGTTATTATGTACTCTACCCTCATCACGTTTCTCAGATGTTTTTTGTTGATAACTAAAATTAGTCCATACAGTAATGGAGACAGCAGTCTTGTCAGATTGTAGGAGTACAGACAGACGATGAACAGGATTGAGCCACTCAAAAACAACCCAAACTTTTTATTCTCAAATGATTTAAGGAGCAGATAACCTCCAAAAACAAAAAGGAACATGCAAATACTGACCTCAAAGGTGGCGCGGTTATAATCCAGACTCCAAGGATTGATTGAGAGTAAAGCCGTTGAAACAAATGCAATTACTTTGTCTTTGGTCAATAATTTAACGAAGAAGTAAAAAGCAACAACAGTCAAAAATCCAAAAAAGGCAGACGGAAATCTAACAGCAAAAGTGTTGACACCAAATATCTTCTCGCTTATTGCAGTTATATAAATATAAGTCGGAAGTTTTTGATCACCGAAAGATTTAAAATAAACAGGATAGGACTTACCATATTCATCTTTTCCTGTTGAAAGAATAGAATAGGCGTTATATCCGATAGCAGTCTCATCTTGATATAACCCATTTGGGATTTTGTCTAAATTGTTAAATCTCAATAAAAATCCCAAAATAAAAACAAACACAAGCATCACTCCCTGATATTTAGATAATATCTTTATCATTTTGAATATCTTTTCAATAAAGCAAACATACAAACAGTCAGAGCACTACTTATTATAGTAACAATTGCACCCCAATAGAAAGATTTAGGTTTGTATTCAAAAATAATAGTGTGCTTCCCCGCAGGAACTATTATCCCTCTAAAAATACTGTTAACTTTTACAATCTCGCTTTTCTCGCCGTCAATACTACCCTCCCACCCTGGGAAATAGGTATCTGATAAAACTAACGTTCCGGCTCCCTCATTTTTATTTATCACTACTTTGTTAGGTGTATACGAAACGATACTTGCTTGAGTAATTTGACCTTTTTCATTGACATATGCTCTCGGGTAGGAATCGTTATTTTTAAATACTCGCCATGAATTATTGGTATAAATGATAGAAAATTCATTTGGATCAAACACTTTTTCATCTGCTCCATTTTCCACCCGGTCGAGGATGAATCTGACACTAAGCTCATCTAGAATTTTTTTGTTGGCAAGATCAATTATCACATCAGACCGGGATTTTGAATTCGTATACGAATTGTAAATTTTGGGGTATAACGGATCGTATCCGTCCGGAGAGTATGCTTTAAATAATGTTGAAAAGTTGGATTCAATCGATGCTGCCCTAAAACCAATGAACCGATTGTATCCGGCCTCTTTCTGAATGTATGAGATCATATCATTTTTAGGGTATATCAAATTTTTTGAAACAAAGGGATTGAATTTAATAAAGAAGTAAAAAAGCTCAAGTGTAAGTACTAACAGTGGAAGAACCCAGAGATGTCTGGTTTTGATAACTTTAAATAAAATAAAGGCTAAAGAACTTATCGCAACTATTCCCATGCTTAGTGAAAATTGTTTTGCATTTACGGGGATATGTAAAAGTATGTGTAATAAAAAGAACAAAAGAGGCAAAAGAAAAATTATTCCAACTGTTATCACATTCTTTTTTAAAGTTTCCTTTTTTGCGTCTACTCCAATTGCACAAAGAACACTGATGCAAAATCCTAACAAATAGAAAAAATTAGAGGGTGAACTTGCTGAAAAAATAGACAGATTGAATATTGCAGTTGAAACTGGATTCTTGATGAATAAAACAAGAAATGCGACAGTAAAAAGAATAAAAATATTGGTTGTTCTATCTCTTTTCTTATCAAGAATTGCAACGGTCGCAAAAATAAGAGGTATTATACCTATATATATAGCGTTACCCGGATATGTGTCAGTTAGTAAATAATTTCTTGTAGCCGGGTTCCCGTACGTATCCGGCGAAAATAGCAGAATTAATTGTTGTGGTAGCAAAAGAAATAGGTCATTTATCATGTGTTGCGCGTGCGCTTCTCTTGCTGAATTTGATAACAGTTCTAATGTCGGAATCAGTTGGACAGATGAAAGCAGTATCCCAAGAAAAATAAAGAGAAATCCCTTTAAAAGTAACATTTTGTTTTTTATATTGGTCACAAATAAATAAACACAAGAGAAAAGAACGAGTGATACGGCTATCTGCAGATGACCGGCAAAAAAGACAAAACTTATTAGAATCGAAAGGATGGGGCCAAAAAGTAGTTTTTTATCCTTAAATTTCTCTATACATAACAATATAAGAGGCAACCAGAGAATCGTGTGGCCAATATTTCCATATTCCAAAAAAGTGGAGATGAAAAGAGAAAATCCAAAAGAGACAGAAGCGATTAGGCATGCCCCAATCGAGCGCTTCAGTGACTTTGCAAAATGATACATAAAAATCGAGGCTAAAAAGGGTTGAGAAAAAATATAAATACTCCAAGAAAAGCCTTTGAAGCCCGAAAATAAAACGAGATTTAGAGGGTAGAAAACTCCCGATTGGTTATTTGCAAGAAGAGGACTTCCAGAAAAGTTGTATGGATTCCATAAGGGAATTGTTCCTTGCTTGAGTAGATCAATCGCAAGCATTTTCCAAGGATACAATTGACGGGCTACATCAAAATACTGGGCTTTATTCGGATAAGAACCGGGATTGTATCCCAAGTATGAATCGTATTTCCACGGGGCGTACTCCGAAACTAAAAGATCACCGGGAAATGGGACTTCAAAAAAAAGAAATGTTTTGTAGAAAAAAAAGACAGAGATAAAAAGCAGAATTATGATTGGGAAAATTCTTTTCATCTAAATATTCTCTTTCTTAAAAACACAAGGACAAAAAACGTTATAAAGCTACAAAGAGTTATAAAATCGGCAGCCAATCTGATCTTACTTTCTTCAAACCGAAGAACTACTTTGTGATTTCCCTGAGGTATGTTAAAGAGTATCTCACCACGATGGTTTGCGCTTTGGAATTGAATAGGAGTTTTTACACCATCAATCCTAACCGTCCATCCCGGAAAATACTGAGTATGCGAAACCATCTCAGAGTCAGTTAAAGCTAAAGCATCAAATGACTGATAAGTATTCCTTTTTACAAAATTGGTTATAGTGCCTTTTCCGCTTGTGAACTCTACTCTTTGCTTTGGATATGATTTTGCAGGTCCTTCAGACCATATGACATCTGTTTCACCGTAATAAGTTGAGGTTAGTGGAAAATTCCAATAATATTTTTCGTTAATCTTATCAAACCCAAGACTACCCTTCCAATAAAAGGCCACCGACAAAACAGTCAACAGTATAATACTTATGTAAACACGGTTATCGAGAAGTCTTTTTGAGACAGTCGTCAATCCAACTGAGAGTAAAGAGGTTGAAAGGACTATCAACGCCAAAAATCTCCATGGAAATTGAAATTGACGAAGCATCGCACCAATTGGAGCGCTCCAAATGAATTTCGATACAGGACTCATAAAGAAAAAAGAGATAGCAACAAGTGCATACCCAAAATAAAATATACGAGCATACTCTTTCAGTTTTTTTCTTTTGAATAAAAGAACAAATAGTCCGCATATCAGAACTATCCCCTGGATAAGTCCGATGTATGTCGTTATTCCAGTCGTTTGAAGTGATGGATTATTGTTGAAATTTGGAATAAAGAAATTTTGGAAGGATGGGAAATATGATTCATACAATTTGGACATGAAAAGATCACCAAATGTATACTTATGCTCAAGAAGCGCGGGCATCCAATAGAATGCGGCCAGCCCAAGTCCCAAAAACATCGACAAAAATGCAAATAAACCTTTTTTTACATTGTTGAAAGTAAAAATTACAAATAAAAATGCTGCTCCAAAAAACATGAGTGAAACAGAGTTATGAGAAACAATGAGGCAAAAAACTGCAAGAGACGTTACTAAAAACCCTTTTAATGTTCTGTTTTTAGAGAGTATTACCAAACCATACAAAACTAGTGGCAAAAAAGCATACGTATAAACCTCGCCATAACTACCTCTAACAAGAAGTTCTACCATCCTGAAAGGAGCAAACTGATACAAAACAGCGACCAAAAGTGCCTGTCTATCATCTTTGAAAAATTCTTTCCCGAACATGAACATAAATATCCCGGAAAGTAGAAAACTGAGGGTTATCGATATTTTAAAAGCAGCAACCAATCCAAATCCAACCGACAAAAGGAGAGAACCTACCCAATATGGGAATTGGTAAATGAAATTGAATAAAGGCAAACCATATCCGTAATTTATATACCCGGCGAATCTGACAGGAATACTCCCCTCAGTTAATGCATGATAGTAAGCAGCCAATCGTGGCAGATGCACTAACCCGTCATGTGTATGGATCAGATTTGAAGTAATGAAATAGGGAATTGTTGGAAGAATAGAAAGAAGAATGATGACCAGGAGATATTTGTTCTTCTTTATGAAGCTTTTCAGATATGTTTTCATGCCTACTCGCTTTTTAACACCTGGTATATTGTGAGTCTGGTCGTGCCAATTCCCTTCTTGTATGAAGCAACTTCCTTGAGATTTAATGCTTTTGGTGCGATACCTGCATCCTCACATGCTCCACAGGGTTGGTAGAAAACAAAATAGGTTGGAATTCTTTTTGCATAGTCAGTCAAAAGATCCGGAACCTTATCACTCTCAACTGGCCAAAATCCATTGATGCGGACATTTGGGTTATCTCTAAAATATATTTCATATGCAGCAGGCATAAGTCCAAATGTACCTTGAGTTCCTACCATGATCTCACCATTCTTCGATTTTTCTTTAAAAAATTCTACACTTTCCCGTAGCCCACCTCCAGCTGGCCATCCATTTATCATCTGCTCAAGGTCGATTTTAGGAATAGGGGCACGTGCGAAATCAAACAGGATGAAATAGTCAGACCACAAGGGAAGAACTACTATCAATGCAATAATTACTGCTCTGACTATATTATTTTTGAATTTCAAAAACAACGAAGTGACACTATATGCAACAAGTGGGATAAGAGGAATTGTCATGAATAAGAGATAGCGGGGATACAACGTTTTTCCAAGAAAACAAAGAGCAAGAAGGGGGAGCAAGAACCACAAGAATAAAACTATTTTTTCTTTAAGATGTTCTTTTTTAACGAAGAAAGAAATTAAGACTAGAAGACTCCACGGTACTGTGAAGTATGTGAAAAACCAGTCAAAAAGTCCGCGTGAATTACTAAATAGAAGATCTATTTTGATGTTTGTAGCAAGTTTTATCCAAGAACCTACGTCATATACAAAAACTGCATTTTTCTGATTGATGATATGGTAAAAAGGCGAAAGCCTAAGAATGGCATAACAAACATTAACAATAACTGCAGACAGAATGAAATAGAAAACTGCTCTTATCAATCTTGATCTTCTATTTTTTTTCTTAAAATCAAAAAGCAGAAAGATGAAGGGAATTAGATAAAGAGCCAGAAACCCTGAAGACTTTGTAAGGACTGCCCCACCCATCACAAGTCCTGTTATCATTGACATATCAAAGCGGATTCTTCTGATAAGTGTGATCTGAAAATATAATGCCCACACCATAAATGCCGCTATCATACTTTCATAAAGTGCAAGTCTGTCATAAACAAGAAGG
Organism: uncultured Gammaproteobacteria bacterium; assembly: GCA_964504535.1. Taxonomy (GTDB): domain Bacteria; phylum Patescibacteriota; class Microgenomatia; order Levybacterales; family GWA1-39-11; genus JAUSNA01. The sequence continues at coordinate 88,221 of CAZDED010000002.1, read as the reverse complement.
AAGGGGTAGAAAACTGCAAGAGACGATGCAACAAGTCCCATGATCCTTGCATGCTTGTGACCTCTAAAAATTTCCTTTGTAACAAAGTAAAGACCGATAACAACAAATAGTCCGCATATCACAGATACCACTCTTCCTCCCATAAGAGGATCATCAAAAAATCTCATGACAATCATATTTATCCAGACAAATGCAGGTTGCTTTCCGTCAGTTAGGGAGATAAATCTCCAATTGGAGTCATATCTGGCAATTTGTGACCATCTTGTGTAAATAGCCTCATCTGTAAATATAGGAACAGCCAAGATATTGATGAGGCGGGTCATGAGAAAAAGGACGAGAAGGATGGGGGCAACGATAATTTCAGGGAATAATTTCTTTAATATTTGCATATGGTTATTGTAGCAGAATATCTAGTTTGTTTCTTTTTTTGAATGAGGAAAAAATATGAGAATAGTAACAATTGACAACACTGTTGCACCTATAACGATTGTGTTAAGAATCATTGGTATTGGGTCATTCCAGTTACCTGAATAAAGAAATGGTATGTAATAAATTACACTAGCGGTTGAAAAAATATACAGAGGGTACCGGGCATATCTTTTACCAATCAAAAGAACGGCAAAGGGCACTACATACAACAGATACCACGGTTGAAAATTCGTACGCATCGAAGCAACAATGACGGCTACTATTGAAAGAATTATACTTGCCTCAATCACGTATTTCGTTTTTTTGAACAACAAAAGAAGTATGTATCCTGCAAATGAGAAGGCTGTCGCAAATTTCAGACCTATTGAGAGTATATACACCACACTCCCCTTCACAGTTTTTTTGTCCATAAGAAGACTTGTTGCATAAAGAGCAAGTCCCATCATAACAATATCATTGTGAGCACTAACCAAGCTCTCGCTAAGAACAAATGGATTGAAAGCAAATGCAACGACAGGCAGAAGAACATTCTCAAATTTCAGGGTTTTTCCTATCCGCTCTATAGACCACACTGTTAAAAGGAAAAATGAAGCAATCATAATTTTGAAAAGGTAAACAGTCACGATAAATATATTTGCCCCTACAAAACTCAATGGGATCGTAAGTCCCAACCATATTGGACCATAAGGATAGACCCGATGAGTCCATCTCATGAATGAAAGCATGGGGTCATTTGGAAAATCCAACGCTTTGTGGATATAGGGATTTTGGTGGTAGAAAGTGACTATTTTTGCGTCAAATACATAATTGAAAAGATCATAGGAAAAAGCATTATAGGAAAGTGTAAGGATACCAGTCACGATAAATATTGCTAGCCAAATTTTTTTTCTCGAAAGCTTATTTTTTGAGACAAGTCTTATGGTTGCAAGATAAAGAAAAAACAAAATTGCAAAAACCGCTATATATAAATAGGTAGAGACAGGTCTATTGAACCATCCGACATATTGAAAAGATTTCTCAATCGTTTGAAATATGGACGCTTTTGACAATGTAAGGGAAAGATCAACTTGCGTGAAAGAATAGAAGAACAGAAGCAGAGCACCTGTGATCCACAATGGGAGGAAAAATTTCTTTGACATGTCAGTCGTATTTACCTGAATTGATATTTTTTCTGATTTTAAATAACTCTAAAAATCCCTCAACAGAGTCTTTGATAGGGCTAACTCTTCTAGTCTCGACATAAAGCCAGCTAACCGGCACCTCTTTTATCTTAAAACCCATATTTTTTGCGATAAACAGAAGCTCAATATCAAACCCAGCCGTGACAGAAGAACCATGTATTTTTTTAAATCCATGATGTGACTCTTTCACTTTCTCAAAAATCTTTTTCGCTGCATCTTTGGTAAACAATTTGAATCCGCACTGAGTATCTGTTATTTCAGGAAGGCCAACTATAGTGGATCTGAGGATCATCATGCTTTTTGCCATTATTTTGCGAGTCAAAGGTGCGCCTTTCCTATTCCCACTCCGAGACCCTATGACAACATCAAAGCCTTTTTGGATAAAAGGCATGACCTTTTCCAATTCTTCAATTGGTGTTGCCTGATCCATATCTGTGAACAATATATAATCCCCTTTTGCTGCAAGCATACCAGCAGTTACAGCACCAGCCTTACCCGAATGGCTGTTTTCGATCAAATGAAATTGCTTTTCCTCCTTGGTAAATTTCTTTATGAAGTCACGGCTGTCATCTGTTGACCCATCATCAACTACAATAACTTCATAGTTATAAGGCTGACGGTCGAGATATCTTTGGATTTTGTTGAGGATTCCTTTCTGAAGGTTTCCCATCTCGTTATATGAGGGGATCACGACTGTAAGAAGGAATTGCGGCATATTAGTATTATACATAACAATTAGTATACTTAAAAATAAATAAAAATGAATCTAAATAGCTGTTGACTTTATCATAAATGTATCTTATAATAATTTCAACCGCATATAAATAACATGAGTAATGAAATTGAATTCGGTAAATACTTTGAAGATTGGCAAATCCAGTCTTTCCCTCATCGTCTCCAAAAATTCGGAGAAGCCTATTTAACCGCAAAAGATATCAATCGAGCCAGAAGTCGAGCAGAAAGAAGAGATTTGGAACAAACAAATCCAGAACTGTATGCAGAGATGATAGCTGAGGAAAGGAGACAAGCTGCAGTAAGAAGAGAAAGCCAAGGAATGTCTGTTGATCCTCTTACAAATCCCGTTGCTGCTTATTATGCTGAGAGAGAACAATTGGGTCTTGAAAGAACCGCAGATGAGGAAAATGCAGACAGAAGACTGCACCAAATGATCGCAAGTGGTGATCCAATGGATCAATACCTTTTAGAAATGGAAGTAAAGGAAGTTGCAGAGTTTGGACCTAAAGAAAATCACTAGACAGGTTTGAAATGTCCTGCTTTCAGATCCGCTACCACAAACATAAGTTCATTAAAATCAGATCCAGTCAATGGCACATACCTATTGTCATCTGTTGAGACCTCCCTATCTACCTCTCGAAAATCATCATATTGTTCATCAATCTCAACTACCTCCTCAAGTCTTGAGGTTTTTTTCCCATCTGAAAAGATGACATTTCTCACAAAAAAATTACGCCCCCTACTGTCTACCACACCTGGAGTTTCCAAAATTCCAAATGGGGATCTGATAAATGCATCACCCCACATAGTTAAAAGGACTACTGGAAAATTAAATCCTGGAGGAGTAACGGAAAAATCATCCTCTCTCTCAACTCTTGATTGTGGATTTGTCCCATATCCAAGACTTAGTCTTAAAGTATCACACACGTAGTCAAGAACTATTGCCGGATTTTTCATTCTAGTCCGAGCTAACTGGTCCAACATGTCTTCAGAGAAAGGTATCTCAGAACTCTCTACTCGCTTCCTGACCGCTTCTATCATTGATACGGAAAGTGAGACAGGCTCTGCATATGACCTCGGATCTTCTTGGACAAAGGTTGAAACCGTATTGAAGAACATCCGGCTTGAGAAAATATGCCTTTCGTCAATTTGAGGGCGCTCACTCATATTACCTCGTATTATACAAAAACTGAATTTACCACCAATATTCACCATTCGACACAGATCAGCTTTTATATACCATCACAATGATCTGCGATAGCAGGGGTTTGTGAGGGTGGAAGGAATTACTGGTTTGAGCTTGAGTTAAGGTAGTACTTTAAGGTAAAATATACCCTACGGCCCGTTCTTCTATCGGTTAGGAAATTAGGTTCTCATCCTAGTAAGGGGAGTTCGACTCTCCCACGGGTCACAAGGTCTAGGGGTTACCCTTCATGCATCATGCATTCTTAAGCATGAAGGTCGCTTTGGCCCTTGGTTCTCATCCAAGAAACCCGATACGCGCCGCCAAGAATTGGCAAGTACTCTTGGGGTAAATTCCGGTAGGGTCACCATTCTTGCTAATCTTCGAAAGTGAATGAATCAAGTACCTCTTCATAATTTATCCTATCCGTATATCTTGTAATTATGAATAGGGTTTTATCTTTCGCGGTTTTGACATGGTAAGTGTCGCCACTTTTAAGCGCAGGTTTATTACCAACGGTTGTTTCTTCAGTATTTACACTTCCAATCTTTGCCTTTATTTCTGCTAATGTCTCGTAATTGTCATAGTGGTTGATATAAAACGCGTCATTACCAACCCCATCAGAATCATGCAACTCTGGCTCTATCCCATCCTCAAAAAATTCTTCAATTTGAGAACTTCCATAAATCTCCACAACAATCCTTGACCAAGTGACTGGATACTTAAATGTAAAAAGTCTTTTTTTGTCAGTGTATGTTTTGTACATTCCCGACTCATCTTTGGGGTCTTTCTCTTTCAAATCCGCCAAGTTTTTTCCAGAAGTGGAATAGTAATAGATGGTAGGTGTTGGAGTGATTTGTCCACTGGTCAATGTGCTAGCTGTTTGTGCGTTTGGTGCCTTAGATTTATTCTTGTCATAATCGTTTTGTTTTGATGTAAAAAACCTTAGAGAGAAAATGAGAAGAGCGAAAAGACAGATTATGACTGCGATTTTTATATTCTTGCTCTTAAAAAGATTGTCGCCTGTCTTTTTCTTAGGTACCATGTGTTTTCTAATTCTATTACCTTAGAGGTGATAATCAAGTAGAAACATATAACCTAGACGTCTGTTGACCAAAAATTACCGTCATACGATCGGGTCACTTAGAGTCAAAATATCCGTATCTAAGATTTACCTCAAGATATGACTTTATTTGAGAGTTAGTTGTCTTTTGCAAACCTTGCCTACCTGGAGTTGTCTGAGAAAAATCTACAAAAAATGAGGCAAACCCAATAAGATCATTACTATCAATTTTTTTATTTAGATTTGCAAAACTTAAGCTTACATATCCAACATTATATTTATCAGTAATAATGTATCCTTGTTTTTTTGACAGTAAAATAAATTCCTGCTGCAATTTGTCAACGGAAATATTGTAAGCATAAACTCGCGACAGCGAAGTACAAGAATCTAAGCATGTTGGACTTCCAGCCTCTTTGTAATATATTTCCTTACCACCTTCTGGCACTTGGATACTTTTAAGATTGGAGAGCATTTTATTCTCTTTTACACCCAAATTGGAAATAAAGAAAACAACTAAGATAACTGCAATTGCTGATACTACAAAAAAAGTAACTACAATTATTTTTAAGATCATCCTTAAAGATGCACTATTCATATGCTGATTGTACCATTGATCTTTTATGGGTATTATTTATTCTCATCTCACTTATTGTATTAACATGTCTTGATACATCTTTCCGAAATAATTTATAATATTTTATGATTTCAGACAGAAAAAATGCTCCTCTTCTCAATTGGGAAGATCTCCGATCCTACTTTTTGACAATCGGTTCTGGTAATTTCAATCTCTCACACCTGACTCTTGACTATCAAGCAAAGCTGCATCCTGAAAAAACTGCATACATTTGCATAGACTCCGATTTGAAAAACAAGACATATTCCTATCACTATCTCAAAACGCACTCAAATCAATTCGCTCACTTACTTTCCTCACTTAATATTAAAAAAGGTGACCGTGTATTTATCTATATGCCAAGAATCATAGAATCAGTCATCGCATTAACCGGAATTGTAAAGACAGGAGCAGTTGCCGGAACCCTTTTCTCTGCATTTGAAGAAAAAGCACTACTAGATAGACTTCTTGATAGTCAAGCTAAAATTGTTGTTACAACAGCAACTCTTTTGGGCAGGATAAAAAAGATCAAACATTTATTAACCCACCTCGAGAAAATTATAGTTGTAGGAGAAATTTCAGAAATTGAAGACGGAATCGTTTCCTTCTCAGAACTTAAAAAATTTCCTGATGAATTTGAAATACCTACGAGCAAACTGGATGATGATGCATTCATGCTTTATACGTCAGGTAGCACGGGAAAACCAAAAGGGGTAGTTCACTCACATAAAGTTCTTTTGCAGCAGTTCTCTAGTCTAAAGCAAGTATTTAACCCGAATGAAAAAGATATATATTGGTGCAGCGCAGATCTGGGTTGGATCACGGGAGTATCTTACGTTGTTTTTGGCCCACTTTCCCACGGCCTAACAAGTATTCTTTTTGAAGGACGGTTTGACCCTCAGTCCTGGTTTGATATTCTGAAAAAAAATGACGTTAGTGTATTTTATACAGCACCCACTGCCATCAGAATGCTCATGGCATCTAACATCAAAAAAGAAACTCTTGATCTAAAAAAATTGAGGATCGTTGCCAGTGTTGGAGAACCGTTAAATCCGGAAGCTATCAAATGGGGAATAAAAGTTCTGAATAAAACTATTTTGGACACCTGGTTCCAGACAGAGCTTGGTAGTATCTGCATTTCAAATACTTATGATAAAGAGGTTAAATTGGGATCTATGGGATTACCCCTTGATGGCGTTGTAGCAGATATTGTTGACGATGATGGTACAAAGGTTGGTTCTGGAACGATAGGAAATTTAGTGTTGGGTACTAATATTCCCTCTCTCATGAAATCTGTTTGGCACAATCAGGAAAAATATGATTCATATTTTTCACATGGACGATATTATACCGGGGATTTGGCGTACAAAGATGATGACGGGTATATATTCTTTACTGGCAGGGGTGACGACATCATAAACACACAGGGAGAAAGGGTTGGCCCATTCGAAATAGAAAGCGCTCTTATTGCACATCCCCTGGTTATAGAAGCTGGCGTCATAGGTAAGCCTGACCAACTGCGAGGAGAAGTTATAAAGGCATTTGTGGTGCTTAGTGGAAAAGTTGCAGACGAGGATGTATTAGTAAAGGAACTGATTGATTTTGTGAAAGAACAGATGGGCGGACCGTTCTATCCCCGTGAAATTGAATTTACAACAAGCCTTCCAAAAACCCGTTCCGGGAAAATTATGAGAAGAGTTCTTAAAGCAAAAGAGTTACATCTTGATCCTGGAGATTTGTCCTCTATCGAGAAAGAGTAATTACTTATTATCTTTTCCTATAGCCTGGGAAACATTTGTATACCCATCCTGCTTTAGTAGACTAACCAATTTATAATTTATTTCTGACACCAGCTGAGGTCCTTGGTAAATAATTCCGGTTATCAATTGCACAAGAGATGCACCAAGCTTGATTTTTAAATAAGCATCTTCTGCACTAAATACTCCCCCACACCCGATAATAATGAGCTTTTTACCATACTTTTTATATGTTAGTTTTATCAGCTCATTTGATCTTGCAAAAGTTGGCTTACCACTAAAATTACCGACAGGATATTCTCTCACTTCCTTTGGATCGAGCACTATATTTTTGCGGTCTTTTTGGAGATTGCCAAATACTACACCTTTTACATTGTGTCTTGTGATGACTTTAAGCATCTGCAAAACCTCTGTATCATTTTTTTCTATGGGCATTTTTATAAATAATGGACGGCTGAGATGTAGCCTATCTATTCTGACAAGCAGATCTTCCAAATTTTTTGGTGGGTAAAAAGATACATCCCCCATAAGATTTGGGCAACTTATATTTAGTTCATAGTAAGAGTGTTTTGTTCTGGATCTTTCAAAAGCAAGAAATGCTGATGCAATATCTTCAACGCTCTGTTTTTGAGTAACCAATTCTTTCTTATTAGTTCTTCCTATGCTTACCCCGAGTGGGAAATTGTAAGAAAGTTTTTTTAATTTCTGAATAGTTTTTTCAGCTCCTAAATTTTTAAATCCCTTATTCACCATCAACGACTTTGAATTTGGCAATCTCCCCAACATTGGCCTTATATTTCCTTCGTAAGGCTGGTTAGTAATAGTACCGATAGTCTCAAATCCAAAACCAACGAAGGGAAGTATTTGGGTAAGACGGGCTTCGTAGTCAAATCCGGCTGCCAACCCAATAGGATTTTCAAATTTCATACCGGCTATTTCCTGAACGAGATCAGGATTTTTATAACATAGTGTATAAGTAAAAATTTTGCGGATAACCGTTGAGCTCCCCAACATTTGTCCCAGTAACGTCATGTGCTCGTGTACTGTCTCGGGGTTAATTTTAAATAAAATGGGTTTGATGAGATTTCTGTAAATAAATCCTACCTGTGAAAAAATATAATGCATACACTCTAACAATCCTCAATTTTCTGCTATCTGGGGCTTTTAGTAAATGATCGAAATCACAGAGGTCAACACGTGCCTAACAATCCCTAATGCTCATTTTGGTTAAAATCTATTTCTTCATTTAACCCGGGTGTTATCACATCATTTATCCCTAATTCAGAACGCACACTTTCTGCAAAAGAATCTCTTGACTTATTATTTCCATGCACAAGTACAACACTACGAAGCCTTTTGTCTCCGCCCTGTATATGGCTTACCCAATCTAAAAGTTGGTCTTTATCAGCATGCGCACTCAATGAAGAAGTACTAAGTACTGTTCCGTTAACAATTATATGGTTTTCTCCAACCCGCAACTCTTTCTCACCCTCAAGAATCATTCTTCCTGGAGTATCACTAGCTGCAAAACCAACAAATAAAATGGCTGAATTTCTATCCTGTAAATAATGCTCCGCATGCTTTAGAATTCTACCTCCGGCCATCATTCCCGATCCTGCAATAATTACCTTCGCACCACGTCGACGATGAATAGAATTACTGTCTTTACTTGAATATGTTCTTGTCAAACCAGGAAAACTAAAAGGGTCTTTTTTTTCTTTGGCTTCTTCATTCAGCAATGGTTGGTGATTCTCATAAATCTTTGTTACGTCAATGCCCATTGGGCTATCAAGAAACACCGGTATATTATTAAGTTGGCCTTTTTTGCTTAACTCTTTTAATATACTAAGAACAACTTGGGTTCTATCAATAGCGAATGAAGGGATAAGAAGAGTACCTTTATTTTGTTTAATTCTTGCAATAGCATCCATTATAACTTCAACCGGCGACTCTTCAGGATGATTTCTATCCCCATATGTTGTTTCCATAACCACCACATCTGCTCCCTTAATCATTTCTGTCGGCTTTACAAGACGTGAAGGACTATTACCCAAGTCCCCACTAAAGACTATTCTTCCGCCCCCCTTCTCATCAACAATTAATGTAGATGAGCCTAAGATGTGCCCTGCATCTTTAAATGTTACAGAGGCTCCATCTACTGCAATTGTTGAATCATATGGCACGCGCGTAGTTCTTTGAAGAACAGCATCCACACTTCCTTTAGGGTAAAGCCAGGGGGATAATGCTGATGCGTTCCTAAGCGCAATCTGTGCAATATCAAATGTAGCAGGTGTCATATAGATTGGGGTAGAAGAATTTGCTAAAAGAGGAAGTCTGCCGACATGATCCAGATGACCATGGGTAATTAGTACTGCGTCCAATGTGGTAGGGTCAAGTCCACTTATGCTACTATTTCGTCTATCATATGCATCATTTTGCTCACCCTGACATAATCCACTATCAATTAGTAGTTTGCCGCCATTTCTCGTTGTTAATAAATTAGCAGATCCGGTTACATCTCCTCCACCTGCACCAAGTACTTCTAGCCGACTCATTCAGAAAACATGCTAACAAAAAATAACGTTGTTGTATAGGGACAATTTGCACACTGCACTAACTCAATCGGGAGAGAGCCTCACCGTAGTATTTTTCAGTACCCCTCCTCCAACCTCCTCAATAGGGGGCGCTGTCAGCCGCTACATAACGACTTGTTGTCCAAAAAATCCCATTGAATCGACTGTCCTAGATCATAAATTTGAACAAGGTTTTTTGAAATACTTAATAAACTTGAGAAATATTATCACATGAACTTCGTAGCCATCTGAGATATTCAAAAAAATACTAACTATTTTATGATATAATCGCACCATGGAAATAAGAATAGAAAGAGGAGAGCCAATTACTGGAACAGTTGCGGAAGTACGTCAAGCCATGGATTTGCACGGACCTGATGTTGCTGTAATCCATTACCTAAGACAAGATATTGGTTAGGTATGGCCAGCTCATCTACCACTTAAGAATGGGCAAAGCCTAACAGCTGGACAAGAAGTAACTTTTACTCCTGTCACAACCTTTCATGAAAATGGGCTAGGGGGATCCAATACTGTCTTTGAGATTTCCCCAAAACAATAATTCTTCTTGAATAAATATTAATCTTATTGTTAGAATACGAAATGAGCTTCAAAGAGATTCCAATTCAAGGAAGTTTGCAAAATTTTCCGGTGCCTACCCAACATACTGAACAACAACCGCAGGTATCACCTCAAAAACCTAATCGAGCACTGTATCCTTCCTACTTCGTTCAAGCAAAAGTGGAATTTCTTGAAAATGGAGATCCTAAAATCGTCAACGTAAGTGTGCCTTCCGCAACAGTTGTCATAACTACAATAAATGAATCTGGAGGATTTGATACGGAGACTGTTATTTCCCCTGAAGGATCTTAACCGCCTTATAGGCCTTTGTCCCATCTGATCTGGATACAATTATCTCACTTATCATATCTGTTTTTTCTGAGCAATCACCGCCTTCGACAATGAGTGAATTTGGACCCACGATAAGCTCCCCATGTACGACCTTATCCGTTATACAAATCCCGTCAACGAAATGGATATTATCGATCGATTTTACTTTTATCCTTTTTTGAATTATTCCCTTCTCAAGTTTATCCATTTTTTGAGTATAGAATAGATAATAGAGAGGTAAATCACCATCTAGTGGCATATAAATCGTCTCATAATTTCTCTGATTATTTTGAACATATTTTATTAGTTCTTTTTGTCCTTGATTTCGATATACAGGCTTATTGGATATTTGGTGAATAGAATACTGATGCCAAAAGAAAATGAATTCCAAAGCAATAAATAAAGAAATACCAAAAATAAAAATGTTACGAATTTTTTTATTAGAATCTGTCCAAAAGGAATGTACCCCCACACCCATCATGATGACTAGTGGCAAGATCATCAACATACTTCTATGAAGATTTGGAGAATCCTCATTGGTCAAAGCAGCAGGTAGTGGCATCAATAACAATAGATACAGTATGTACCAAGATGTCTTATGTGTCTTTGAAAAAGGGTGAAAATAAAGAAAAAATAACAAGAGAATCGGAATAAATCCATAGAACAATAATCCTTGGTTTGGCACTACATAGCGGTCTGGTAACCCCTTATCCTCGAAAAGAAAGTCAACAGAATAGTAGGTGAGATATTGTCTGATAAATTCCCGCGTATAAACAACGGCTTTATTATGAAACCCCCGGGCAACTAGAACATTGTTCTGGCCCTCTCCTATCGTGAACTTTTCAATCGTATTATTAAGTGACTCATTCTTGTAAAATGCTACCTGACTAAAACGCCCACTACCAAAATTTGTGAGTGACAAAAGTGCTGTAAGGGCAAAAAAGATTACTATGCATAATGAAATCCGAATTTTGTGTTTTGTTTCGTGTATGAAAAGTGGCAAGGGTAGAAAAATAAATGGCATAAGCAAACGGTAGACATGATAAAAAAGATATGTCGTTACGCCAAAAACCAAACTGAAAACTAAAAACTTCAGACTTCGTTTGTTTACATACATAAATCCGAAGTAAACTGAAAGTATTAGGAAAAACATTCCAATTACTCCTTCTGAGGTTGCACGTGAAAGTACAATATGCCACGGAAATATTGCTAGAAATAGTGAAGACAGTAAAGCAATTTTCTCTTTTTTAAATAATTCTTTTACGAGCAGATATACTGGGACAACCGTGAGTGCGCCAAACAATACCGATGGAAGTCTTACAGTAAATTCATTTAAACCAAATAATGATGATGAAAGTCCTGAAAACCAAAAAATTCCGATTGGCCTAAAATCTCCGAATTTGTCAAAATACAAAGGAAACACATTTCCATATATATCCTGCCCATGCAGCCAAATATATTTACCCACATAACCTGCAAACAATTCGTCGGTATGAAAACTTTGAGGTAGAGATCCGAGAGAGAAAATACGGAGACTCAATGCGAGAATAAAAATAAGTACCAGAAGCACCAGATTCCGCTTCATAAAAATTGGACTCATACCTTTAGTATAACGTATTTACAATTATGTGTAATTACAGTAACATTTGTAATGGAATCAGGAAGAGGGAGGTTCAGATACTTACGCGGAACAGAAAAAGATATGCCTATCGAAAAACCGCAGGAAAAATTTCTTAGACTGCTTGCAACTCAACACCCTCCAGAAGAAAATCTACCTCATCAAGCAGAATTTACTCCTCTCGATATTTTTAGACAAATACATGGTGATAAAGAAATCTCATCAAACAGTTAGTTATTCGGGATAATAATAAGTGAATGATCACGCTACAACTCGCAGCTGTTATGTAACATGACCGTCCTGTAACTGATTTGTCATCGTTTTTCTATCTTGAAAATCTTGAATCTGACTTTAAATTACCGATACAATAATAGAGATGCTAAGTGATGCACAAGTATTAGGTGTCTCCTCCCCTCCTCCAGTAGCCGGTAGTCCTTTGGTCACTCCTGAGATGATAACCGCTTATTGCTTGACGTTCTTTGTTAGCCTTGTCATTTTATACACCATATTCCACTTCATAAAAAAACCACTTCTTCTGTCACACAAGTTAAAACTGGTTCTTTTCATTTCACTTTTCCTAAAAATTTCTTTAGTTACTACGATTGGTCTTGCCGCTTCATTTTGGCTTCTTCCAACACCACGGGTAGAAAAGACTGTACCCAAATTACAAGAGACTGGTGTTATCAACCAGCCAAGAATTGAAATAGTTTTCAATAGACCGGTCAACCGGGGTTCTCTCATAAAAAAGATCTCACCAGAAACCCCCGGAGTATGGACGTATGAAGATCCTATATACGCTACACATCTTTATAAAAAACTTGTATTCCATCCCACTGTCTCTCTACGTCCATCAACAAAATATACCGTTGAGTTATCAAACATTTCAAATTTTCTAAAGCTGTCACCGGCAAAGAATTATTCATACTCTTTCACGACGAAGGCAACGCCAATAGTCACGTCAGTTGTACCTTCTTCAGGGTCACAAAATGTTGAGATCAATTCTCCGATACAGGTTCTCCTTTCAGATGTTAATGACAGCGGGAGTATTTTCGATTTCCAATTTTCACCCGAAGTAGCTTTTGACGTAAAAATGAATAATGACAGAAATTCTTATACCCTTAGTCCAAAAAATCTACAGCAAGGCACCACCTATTCCCTTCTTGTAAAGAAGACAGACACATTGATCCATATCCTTTCAAACTCAATTGTCGAGAGGGCAAATACTCAAAACGCATATGAGGGCACTTTCACGACAAAAGAGCAGCCCGGAGTTTCTCGTTTTCAACCATCAGGTGGGGAGATACAACCGGAATCAAACATTGAGATCACATTTACACAACCCATGGACAGGACGTCTGTAGAATCCACTTTCATAACCAATCCTAAATTGAATGGAAGTTTTTCGTGGATAAATGACTCATCAGTAATATTTAACCCAATCGATATGCAGTATGAAACTACATATCAAGTGAAAATTCCTAAAGACACAAAGTCCAAAGGCGGAGGGTATTTGACGAGTAATGTCGAAAAGTCCTTCACAACGATAGGCAGGGTGCATGTTGAGAAAATGTATCCTGAAAATGGGTGGAAAGCAGTTGGCGTAACTAATGAAATTAAAGTCACTTTTGACCAGGAAGTAGATAAAGAAGACGCCCAAAGTAAATTTAAGATAACACCAAACACAAATGGGACTTTTTCATGGTATAGAAACACTCTCATATTCCATCCTTCAACTTCTTATTCTTTTAGCACTATCTACAAAGTTGAGATTTCGGAAAACGTAAAGAGCATTAGAGGTCTTGCCTCCACCGAAAAATTTCAGACACAATTCACTACTCAAGACGAAACTATAAAACTTAGTGTTCCGTCTTACCTTCAAAAATACTCTCTCTCATGTGAAATAGCAGCTCTTAAGATGGCTCTCGAATTTAGAGGCATATCTCTTTCAGAAGATGAGATTCTGGAAAAAATCGGCACTGATAATACACCAAGAAATGGAAATATCTGGGGCAATCCTCATCTGGCTTTTGTTGGTAACGTGAATGGAAAGCAAATGGTCACCGGATATGGAGTGTATTGGGAACCAATTGCGCGGGTTGCAAGAAACTACAGAAATGCTACAGAATTTCGTGGTTGGAATATCTCGCAGCTTACCAAAATGATAAAAGCAAATAACCCGGTTATCGTATGGGTCTATAGTTCCAATGGTTCTCCAACGGGATGGGACACTATTGAGGGAAGCAAAATTCAAGCTGTACGAGGAGAACACGCCGTTGTTGCCGTTGGCTTTGTAGGACAGATAGACAATCCAACTGCAATTATTGTTAACGATCCGTTGCTTGGTCAAGTACAGTGGCCAAGAGTATTTTTTGATATGAAATGGAATGCTTTTGGTCAAAGCGGAGTTGTTGTTTACTAGTGTCGTGCTAAAATGATCTAGTGACTTATCTTTCTACAGACAAGGGATACATCATAAGACTTTTTAGAGGTGAAAAAATCATTGAATCCTTGACTCAATTTTGTGAAGATCAAAATATCCACTCGGGGCTCTTTCATGGGATAGGAGCAATTGAAAACCCGGAACTTGGGTATTATCATCTGGATCGAAAAGAATATGAATTCAGAACAATTGAAAAGATGCTTGAGATAGTATCTCTTACGGGAAATGTTGCGTTAGTAGACGGTAAGCCTTTCCTTCATATCCACACAGTAGTATCTGATGAAACATTTCAAACATATGGAGGTCATCTCAAAGAAGGGATTGTTGGTGCAACGTGCGAAATATATCTAACTGATTTTGAAATAGATATCAAAAGGGAATTTGATGAGAAGACCGGCCTAAAACTTCTTACCTGCACAACTGAATAATGTCACCTAAAGATATCCTTAGCCTACGACTCTACAATCAACATCTCACATGTCCTCAGTTTACAAAACCTGTTGACCTAGTAACCCATCTTGGAGCAGTACAATCTCAGGAATATATAGGGGCAAAATGGGCAGTCGGACAAAGACTGATTGGAGCGACAAATGAGAGCATGGATACCGCTTTTAATAACGGGGAAATTTTAAGAACACATGTTATGCGTCCAACATGGCATTTTGTAGCACCAAATGACATCCTTTGGATGCAGGAATTAACTTGTCCAAGGGTAAAAAGGATCATGGAGTATTACAACAAAAACTTGGAACTTGATACAAAAATATTTGACAAAACGAACAGTTTGCTCGTTAAAAATCTCAAAGGAAAATCCATGACTCGGGCAGAAATAAAAGAGTTGTTATTAAAAAAAGGTATTGACGCCACAACGCAAAGACTTGCCCATATTGTCTCGTGGGCAGAGCTTGATGGATTGATATGTAGTGGACCCACGAGAGGCAAACAACACACGTACGCATTGGTAGAAGATCGCGCTCCACATGCAAAGCGCTTGAGTCACGATGAAGCACTTTTAGAGCTTACGAGAAGGTATTTTCAAAGCCATGGACCTGCAACTGTTAAAGATTTTGTTTGGTGGTCAGGGCTACTGACTATTGATGCCAGAAGGGGGCTTGAGCTATTGGACAAAAGTGTTGAGCACGAAATAGTTGGGAGCAAAACATACTGGTTTTTCAGAAGTGACATTCCAAAAATGCCGGATAAGGTCTACCTTCTTCCAACGTATGATGAAAATACAATCGCTTATACAGAACGTGAACTTTTTTATGATAACAAAAACGAAAATATTATGGGCAGGCCAGGAAATGCATTGTTTTTAAATGCCGTGATGCATGAGGGGAAAGTCATAGCCGCATGGAGAAGAAGTTTTACAAAAAAAGAAGCAATTGTTGATCTTCGCCCTTTTGAGAAGTTCACAAAATTTCAGACAAACCAGCTACAAAAAACCGCCGAAAAATACGGCAGATTCTTTGGGTTGACCCCACGACTTGCCAGCATCTGATATACTAATTTCATGGATGAAGGGACACCTATGGGATTTAATTACGATTCTACTCTTTCAAAAAATGAAGTTGCTGAAAGACTTACTTCAGACATGCAAAGTCAGGGTTTTACTGTAGTCGAAACAGACTTTGAGAGACCTTGGGGTGGTTTTGTTAAAATTGCAGACAGTGAAGCTCCTGAGTTTTTGAACAGGTATTTTCCCGGAATTCCCCTTCCTCCCTCAGCGGAAGGCGCAACTCTTAGTCCAAAGATTCTTGTTGTTGAACCTGAAAAAAGATTGTCCTGGCAGGTACATGATAGACGTGGAGAATTCTGGAAAGTTGTTGACGGTCCTGTTGGGGCTTTTTTAAGCGATACGGATGATCAGCCCGATCAACCCGAAATATTTGAAAACGGCCAAACTATAGATATACCACAAGGAACACGTCATAGGCTTGTTGGACTCGATAGTCGAGGCATGGTTGCAGAGATATGGATACACTCGGATCCTCAAAATCCATCAAATGAAGAAGATATCAAAAGAATTTCTGACGACTTCAAAAGGTAGATACTTCTTTACATTTCTCACATAATTTGTTCACAATGTATTATGGATGATTATGAGCAAATGGACGACAATGAGATCCTTGTCTTCCCCACAAATTTTAAATTCGGAAGTTCTGTTGCTGCCTACCAGGTAGAAGGAGACAGCGGAGAACGCAAAGCCGACTGGGATGTTTTCTTAAAAAACAATCCACATATTATAAAACCTCACGAAAAAGGCCCCCAATGGTGGAAAGAGGGAGTTGCTGAGAGAGATCTGATCATGATGGCAGATCTGGGACTTAAGATACAAAGGATTAGTCTTGAATGGGCACGGATAGAACCTGAAAAAGGGTTTATCAATCACGATGCCATCAAGCGCTACAGGCAAATAATCAAAGAGATATTCTCTCTTGGGATGAGTCCTCTTGTCACCCTCAATCATTACGTCCTACCTGAATGGGTAGCAAAAGAAGGAAGCTGGGAATCCCCCCACATAGTCAAGTACTATCATAGGTATGTAGAGCTTATGGTGACAGAGTTCCCAGAAGTCACCCATTGGCTTACACTTAACGAACCAAATGTAACTATCATCATGGGTTATGTCACAAATTACTTCCCTCCACAACGAAATAGTCTATTTGCAGCCATCAAAGCAAGCAAGAACATGATTGAGGCTCATAAAAGAGCGTATCATACCATCAAAAATGCCAATCCAAATGCAAAAGTTGGTGTTGCATTTGATTTTCGGTGGGATAGGGCTTCAAATGCGAATGACCCATTTGAGAGACTTTATACAAGTATGGTCAACTATTTCGGAGAGTTATGGTATGTGGATGCAATGATTGGCACGTCTGATTTTATCGGGTGCAATTTCTACACAGGCTACTTTCTTAACTTAAATTTACTAAAATTAAAACTGAAATTTCCTTCAGACAAGCACAGGATGGCAAAAACACTTATCTTCGGAGAAGAGGAGCAGCCTGATACTTATGAATCAGATTTTGGCTGGCCAATTGTCCCTGATTTTTTACTAAACACTCTTCATATACTTCACCATACATACAAACAACCGATCCTTATTACAGAAAATGGAGTTGCAGACAGACATGACAAGCATCGGGCGTTTTTCATTCTCACTCATCTTGTTGCTGTTTGGCGTGCACTTCGAGAAGGGATACCGGTTAGACACTACATCCATTGGTCATCGGTAGACAATCTTGAATGGGCAGAAGGATATACAAAAAAATTTGGTTTGGTAGAAGTAGATCCCGTGACGGGAAAGAGAACAGTTAGAAAAAGCGCACATTTGCTCAAAGAGATCTCTTTGAGCGGAAAAATTGACATAAACCATCTCATTGCTACCTACATTGAAGGTGATGAGCAGAAAGAAAAGGCGAATGAAGTTATCAGAAAATTACTTCGTGGTGAATTATCAAGAAGGATAAAAAAATAACTATTTCTAGTCAGCAAGGGTGGGTGTTGGTACTGTTAGGTTAGGTTTCTTTTCTTTCTCTCCCTTGATCTCTTTAAATCCGGCCAATGGCTTTGTGAGAGCTACTTTGAGAACCTCATCCATATGAGAAACAAAAACAAAGCGGATATCTTTTGCGACCTCTTTTGGAATCTCTTCCATATCTTTCCGGTTCTCTTTGGGCAAAATTATGGTTCTGATCCCCGCTCTATGCGCACCTATTACTTTTTCTTTAATTCCTCCTATTTCAAGGACTTTACCGCGAATTGTGACCTCGCCGGTCATAGCAACAAGTCTATTGGTAGGAATTTTTGTGAGAGCCGACACGAGAGCAGTTGTAATTGCATCCCCAGCTGATGGACCGTCTTTTGGAACCGCTCCCTCAGGAACATGGACATGAACGTCAATTGTTTTATAAAAATCGTCAGGTAGACCAAATTTTTGAGCACGGGCTCTAACGTAAGTCATGGCTGCCTGACATGACTCCTTCATAACATCCCCAAGTTGCCCTGTTAGGATCAGCTGTCCTTTTCCAGGCATGAGTGCAACCTCAATTGAAAGTATTCCTCCACCGGATGGAGAGTAATACAGTCCTGTTGCAATTCCTACCTCGTCTTTTCTCTCAGCAAGCGTTGATGAAACTTTTTCAGGCCCTAAATATTTCGTTATATTTTTGACAGTAATAAGAACTTTGTCTTTCTCGCCTTCAGCAACTTTTCTAGCAACTTTCCTAAAAATTGTAGCAACTTGACGCTCAAGACTTCGGACTCCTGACTCTCTCGTGTATCTGTGGATGATATATTGTAAAGCCTCATCTGAGATCTTTACATTTGAAGCCTTAAGCCCATGAGCAGCTAACTGCTTTTTGAGTAAAAAGTCTTTTGAGATGTGGAACTTCTCATCCTGTGTGTAGCCGGTAAATTCAATGATCTCCAGTCTATCTCTTAAAGCCGGGGGAATAGTGTCTAGTGAATTTGCGGTTGTAATGAACATAACGTCAGAAAGATCAAATGGAACCTCCAAATAATGATCTGAAAATCCACCATTCTGCTCTGGATCTAGTGCTTCAAGAAGCGCTGATGATGGGTCTCCTCTAAAATCAGCTCCTACTTTATCAATTTCATCCAGCATAAAGACTGGATTTTTTGTCCCTGCGTCTTTGACTCCTTGGATAATGCGTCCAGGAAGAGCACCTACATATGTACGCCTATGCCCTCGAATTTCTGCTTCATCACGGATTCCTCCAAGACTGACTTTGACAAATTCGCGTCCCAAAGCTTTTGCAATACTTTTTCCAATAGATGTCTTACCAACCCCTGGAGGTCCTGAAAAACAAAGAATAGGTCCTTTCATTTTTCCTGACAATTGGTGAACCGCCAAGTATTCGATGACCCTTTCCTTTACTTTTTTGAGTCCATAATGTCCCTCATCCAACGTATGCTCTGCTGATTTTAGAGTACTTTTACCCTCAGATTTCTTATTCCAAGGAAGTGCCACCATCCATTCCAAATAATTTCGAAGATATCCTGATTCTGGGTTGTAGGGGGTCAGTTGCTGGAGCTTTTTCAACTCTTTTATCATTTTTTCTTCGATATCCTTCGGCATTCCCGCCTTTTTGATCTTATCTGATAATTCTTTTATCTCTCCACCATCATCAGTCTCACCAAGTTCTTTTTCTATAGTTTTGAGTCGTTCACGAAGTATTGCGTCTTTTGTTGATTTCTCCAACTGCTCCTGAGTTTTTGATGCAATTTTTCGCTCAAGCTCTAAGACTTTTACCTCTTTATCTAAAAATTCACTGACTTTTGTAAGTCTCTTCTTAACATCCACCGTCTCTAAAATGTCCTGACGCTCAGATCCTTTTATATCTAAGGTTGATGCGATCTGATCAGCAAGCTCTGAAGCTGAGATCTCAGACATGATATTCATAAATACTAAAAAGTCAGCCTGCTTGCCAAGACTTAAAGCCTTTTTAAATGAAGTCGTCAAATGGTTCATAAGAGCCTTAACCTCAGGGTTTTCGGGTTCAAAATCATCAATTTCATGAACTACTGCCTGGAGATATTGGGTTGATTCGGAAAAATTGACTATTTGAGCACGTGATAGTCCTTTGACCAAGGCATTAACCTCACCATCACTTCGGATCATTCGCTCAATGTGGGCGATTGTACCCATCTGATATAGGTCGGATACTTCCGGATCTTCTTGTCGTGGATTTTTTTGGAGCACGAAGCATACAACCCTTTCACCACTAAATGCTGTCTCAAGTGCAGCAAGGCTTCGGGGTCTTCCAAAAGTCAAAATCGACTCTGTGTGGGGGAAAACGATACCGTCACGGATTGGAATAATTGGAATTAGTTTTTCGTTGTAATTATCGTAAACTTCAGACATACAAGCATTAGCAGTGTAACAGATTAATTGCTAATTGTCAAACATTAGGGAATAAATTCAAGACGAAAGAATATACAAAGGATAAATCAAAAAACATCCCAAGTCAAGGCCAACTCCAGTAGTGTATGATGTAATTATGCGAATTCTTTCTGCTCTTTTAAGCATATTTCTGGTGCTTTTTGAAATTTCTTTGGTTTATTTCTACTTCACCTATCTTGTTCCTCTCTATCACAATAAAAATTATATTGAAGCTCCTATTGTTAATGCCGCCAACCCTACCTGTGATTCATTTATTACGAAAAGCGAAGCCCAACAATTCTATCTTGAGCATAAAGATACTCTAAAGACTCTTAGCCAATTGGATAATGACGGAGATGGACAGGTTTGCGAAAATTTACCATGAAATTATTACCAACAAGAAAATATGAATATCCACTCTTTATGGCGGGATACTGGCTTTTTTTGTGGATAGTAATTGCTGTTGTCATATATATACATGTCCTTGAGAACTCAACAAATGGGCAGGTTCTTAAAAGAGATTGCCTGAGAAAAACCAACAACGAATGCACTCTGACGTCTAGAAAATATGCGGTACCTGTTGGTCTTGAGGCTGGAACTCAAATCCTAACCTTAGGAATAGGAATAGGATTTTTTATTCTTATCGGTGGGTTTTCTCAGATGTTACTCAAGAAAAAGTAAATTTTTACACAATTCTCACATTTCTCTCTCTACCATCTTATACTCATGTCCCATAATAACAACACGCATGAGTCAAACCCAGCAACTAGCAATTCTCAACGCATGGTCAATTCGAAGGCACTATGTAATATTGATTTTTATTCTATTACTCTTGGTCGTATTTCTCTTCCTATATAATTTCCGAAAGGATTATCAACTGCATCAACTACAAAAAGCTGCAATACCAACAGCAATTCCAACAACTGATCCATCACAAATACGTATCACAACATATAATCCGCCGAAAATATTGCGAAAACAAGTATATAAAATCAGTATGGTGGGGGATTCTATGACGGCAATCTTAGGACCCCATGGGGGAATCCTCAGCGAGTATATGAATTCCCTGTATAAAAGCCCAGAAGACAAAGTTCAGCATATCATTATTGATAATTACGCCAAATCAAGTAATATCCAAGCAGTTGACAGTCAGCTTGAACAAAAAACAACTATCAGTGAATACACCTTCGGTCCACTTCTTTCTGAAAACTATGATCTGCTACTTGTCGAATCCTACGCCTACAATCCACTCTCTCAATACGAACCAACTGAGGCTATAAAACAGCAAAACCTCGCACTTGACCAGCTGATTGAAAAAATACGCACAAAGTCGCCAAAAACAGCAGTTATATTTGTTGCAACCATCTCACCAAACATACAAAATTATGCAAAAGGAACTGAAGAGAACAGTTCTGAGGTGCAAAGAGCAAAGCAGGCGGGGGAAAGAATTTTATATCTTAAAAATCATATAGATTATGCAAAAAAACACAACATTCCTCTAATAAATATATACGAAAAATCACTGACACCTGAAGGAGATGGGGATATGAAGTATATTAATGAATCAGATGATATTCATCCCTCCGCTGTTGGTGTGGAATTTATCAGTCACGAAATAGGTCAGTACATTTTCGATAACAGAATTCTGCCTCATTGACAATTATTTGGCTCAGGTCTAATATCGGAAAATGGCTAAAGAATTAAATTTACCCGATTGGGGAAGACCTGAATCTTACGCACCTCACCTGAGATTTCCTAATGCTTCCGAAATGGCTCAAAATCATGCCGATTTTTACAGGTATTTACATGATTCTACACTCCCAGACAAAGATGAAAGGATGAATCTGGTTGCAGAAGACCTTGAATATACCCCAGATGACATACAACAAATCCTTCAGACAAATGCATTCGAACCTGAACAAACCATCGCAACTGAATTGCCAGTTAATACTGAAACGAAAGTTATAAAAAACGGACCTGGCTTGTGGAGTCCTGAAGTCGTCAATAAAGATTTGGCACCCAATGAGAAGGCTTTTTTTACTGGTTTAGCACAGGGTAAATTTTCATCATCTAAAGCACTGCATGGTGGAAATGAATTCGTTTGGGTATCAACGACATCTTCGGGTAGGAAACGGGAAATTTATAAACAAACTTTTGGAAATTGGGGGGATTCATTTACAGGAAAAGGGTATTTAAAAATTTATCTTTCATCTCCTAATTTTGATTTTCTTCTAGACAGAGAAATAACTGAAGATATGATTGCGGAAAAAAGAAAATTTGCTCCATTGTTGTATGGATTTATTCATTCAAATCTTAGTGATGTTGAAAGATCAATCGCATTATCAAATGGACCATTGCTTAAAGAAATAATGAATAAATTTGGTGAATTCTTTGGGTTTGAGCTTGGGAAATTTCGCGATCATCTCGCAAGAAAACCAAAACCTGGTGAGGAAACCGGAAATGCTTTTCAAACACCAACAATAAAGATCAAGGATCTAAATAAAGTCATAGCGGCACTTGAAGATCATTATTCAGTGGGATGTCTTCCCTTCATTGACAAACTTCCGAAGTTAGTACCTTCAAATACTACAGAATAAGAACTTCGCCATCGCGGTAAGCCTTGAACAAGACTTTTTCATCCACAAGTCTTTTTATTTCGCGGTCAGTACTTTCTGATTCCGGATGCTCTGAATCATAATGAGGCTCAAAAATGAAATCCAAAATGCCAAGTCCTTCCCAAATTGTTTCTTTAATTTCTTTGTATGGGAAATCATTTGCATTGTCAGTCATGGCAAAATATTTCATTGTTTTGCAAAGTAAGCAAACACCTGCGCTGTAGGCGATGTATAAAAAATCATCTCTTTTTGTAAGTTCAGAAAAAATTTGATCAAACCCACTAATTTTCATTGCTTGACGAAGAACAAAAGTGTTGCCTCCACTTACATAAACCCCTCCAAGACTTCGCAGCTTCTCTCCCAATTCTTTTTCTTTCCCAAAGTATTCTTTCAGATCAAGTAGTGCTACTTCAACACCATTTGACCGAAGGTCATCCATGTCTGACTTTATGTGCTCTTTCTTCCATTCCGGGTCTGCGCCGGTAAAATCCAAGGCATTTGGGATGTATCTGAATTTTCCAGAAGTCTGCCCTATCAATTCATGCAACTTCTCAAGTTCATTTCCAAGTTTGTATGAGGATAAATAATATTTCATGGGTTACTTAAAATCTTGCTGGGAGTCAGGGATTTGAACCCCAATACCGTCCTCCAGAGGGACGTGTCCTACCATTAGACGAACTCCCAATATGTTCGAAACTTTCAGTGAATCTAATGTCGAACTCATTAGACGAACTCCCAGCTCAGACCCCAAAGGACCAAAACTGTCCCTTATTTTACTAAATTGGGGCTCAAATAGCGAATAACTTTGGAGATTAATACATCAAACAGTTATGAGAAAGTTCCATAGAGCATTATTGACACCTCGTATTTTTGGCATACAATAACATCATGACAGCAGAACAAGGAATACTTTTTGAATTTCCTCCGTCTTCCAAAGAAGAAATAGCAGCAATGCGTCCCGGACTTGCAGAAATACCTCAGCATATACCTTATGATGCTGTTGAAGTGCTGGAAGACAATCAATTTCATGCAGTAATGTCACCAGGAGTTGATATGCATATGGATGATTATTCACCAATAACATTTTGGATTAATGGTAAAGCTGAAACTCCTTTTGGGAAATTAGAATATCCGTCTACCGGATCTGGTTACAGATTGGTTTTTCAAAGAAGCGAAGGGAGTTGGGCAAGAGATGGTTTCGATTTATCGTGTAAAGGTAAGATATTAGTCAATGATAGAGAACTCCCCGCACGCCTAACAACTTTTGGTGATTCCGTTTTCTTTCACAAATTCAATGAACCACCGCAACCATCTTGGCCTCTTCGTCAAACAGGAAATACACATTATATTAACCGATAAGCCCTTTTTTTGATAGAATTAAATCATGATTCAGTGTAGTTTTGAAAACGGGAACAAAGCAGAAAGAGGACTTAGACACGTTACGGTCGGGGCTATAGCTCTTAATGAAAAGAACGAAGTACTTCTTGTAAAGCGTGCAGCAAATATTCATAACGGAGGCAAATACACTGTTCCTGGCGGTTTTTTAGACAGAAATGAAAATACGTCGCAAGGAACATTAAGAGAACTAAAAGAAGAAACAGGATTTGATGGGGAAATTGTATCTTTGTTCCGTGTCAACGAAAATCCAAATAGACCAAAAGAGGACAGACAGAATGTCGATTTTATTTATCTTGTGAGAGTTGTTGGAGGAGCATCAACCCTAAATAATGAAGTTTCTGATATCCATTGGTTCACGAAAGAAACAATACCTACTGACGAAGAATTTGCCTTTGATCACAGGGAATCTATTTTAAAAAGTTTTGAATATTTAGAAAAAGAATTTCCACTACCGATAGTTGGATAAAAAAATTGTGACTAAGAAATGGTTTGCTGCAAAAAAATACGGGTGGGGATGGTACCCGTCTACCTGGCAAGGGTGGATTATTCTTGGGATATATTCAGGATTTATGGTTTACAGAGCTTTTGTACTCGACTCCATGTTTGATACGACAACTTCTTATCTTTTCCGTTTTTTCTTTGAGATGGGATTTGCGACAATAATTCTTATCGTCATATGCTACCTGACTGGTGAAAAGCCTCGCTGGAGGTGGGGCAAATGAATGACGATTTGCTAAATCAAGCAGTCGCAAATAATGCCCAGTGGTGCGATCTCATTTGCTCTACTCACAACATTGATACAGAATTCTTACCTGATGTGTGGATAGCACGCTCCCAAGTCCCTGAATTTTACCCAAATGCAATAACGCTGACCCCCACCTCTTCTGGAGATGAAATTGCGACAATTCCTCTGGATCATTTTTCAGTCAAAGATAGTTTTGGAAAATTAAATTTAGATAACCTGGGATTTTCAAAACTTTTTGATGCTTCTTGGATAGGCCTTGAGAATAAGAATAATGAAACTTCAAACTTAAATTCATGGAAAAAACTTTCTCTTGATGAAGAATTGATTGCATGGGAAAATGCATGGGGTGAGAGTAAAGAAAAAATTTTTCTACCAAATTTATTGTTAGAACCGGAAGTTGGAATATATGCAAAATTGGAAAGTGGGAAAATAGTAGCAGGTTTCATAATCTTTGATTCCGATGGAGTGATTTCGGTTTCGAATGTGTTTGACAAAAATAATTCAAACATCTGGCTAGAAATCATTGGTCTTATTCAAGCAAACAAACCCATTGTTGGCTATGAAAAAGATAAAGATTTAGAATATGCAAAAGGGGCAGGTTTTGGGGAGATAGGAAGACTTACCATATGGAAAAATTGAAAAAGCACTTTCATCTATTCGTTCTGATTTTTGTATCACTCATAATTTTAGTGAGCCACACTATTTATACGATTCAAACGCAACAGTATCCTGAAATGGATGAGCAAAATTATATGGATATGGTGACTGGTTACTACAAAATCCTGCAACACCCTACTTTTGACTCCCCAGTAAAAATAATTCAGTATCTTCCATATCGTCAACCAGGGTACCCCCTACTCGTTCTACCATTCCTTCTTCTCTTTGGTCTTTCTTATTCATACAAGATAATGCTTTTTGCAAATGTATTCTTTTATATCGGGACGGTGTGGGCAGTATATGGGATTGCTAGATTTTATTTTGGCAAGACTGCAAGCTTACTATCTAGTATTCTTTTTGCAACCTACGGGTGGTCTCTTTTCTATCTCCACTTTACGTATTCTGAGACCGCAACTACTTTTTTTACAACCGCTGCAATTTATTATTTATTAAAAAGTAAAAAATTCACTCTAAAAAATCCTACGATTATGTTTGGGATCACATTTGGACTAGCACTTCTGACACGTTGGGTAGGTTTACTTTTTATTGCAGGGCCACTCATTGTTTTATTATCAAACAAAACTCTTTATACAAAAAAGTTTTTAATAAAACACCTAAAAATCATTTCTATTTCGGTGATTTTGATTTTTGCTTTTGGGATCTGGCCATACATCCTTAACATCAGCGATTTTTTTGGGACCTATGTAGACAAACAACTCTTCGGTGGAAGCTTGTGGACTTTAGTTCCGCAAGAACAAAAACATCATGTGTCCCTACAATCTGCGGCTTATTATTTCAAAATCTTTGAGCAACTTTCTATTTTCCATTTTATATTGTTTGTTATTGGGGGAGCGTTATTACTTTGGAAACGTAAGGGGAAAATGAGTCTTATCCTTGCTTTTCTTATCCCGTATCTAGCGTTCTCATTTGCAACTATCATAAAGGCAGACCGATATATTGTTCCTATCTATCCGATTATGGCAATAATATCTTTGACAGGCTACGACTTGATCAAAAAGATGGCTTTAAAAAAGTTATTTGTTGTAGGTGTATGTCTATTATCAATAGTTTCTTTTCTTGGATGTATTTGGGGAATAGGACCGATGGGCAAGGGACTTTCATCTCTTCTCATACCGATGCCAATAGGTCACCCAAGGTTTGTTCATACAAGTTCCATAGTCTGGCCACCAACAACAGAACAAACAAATGCAAGAAAATTATTCCAATCTTTAGAAAAAGAAGTAGCGAAAAATAGGAACTCCCAAATAGTTCTCCTCTTCTCATATCACCCTATAGACAATCCTATCTATTCACTCAACAAACATCACACGATAACTCCTTTAAATATCAGTAATTTTGTCAGTATGGGAGTACCAAGCTTTAAATCCGCCGGTGATTATTCCTACCAGTTGTTTTCAAAAGCAGAAATTATTGTCACAAAATCTGGCGTCACTACAGATAATTATTTCGGGGAAAATGCATACAAATATTTGGTTGCGGTAAATACTGCTTTTAAAGAAAATCAAAAAATTCTTGATTACTTCAAAAAAGTTGAAACTATCACTGTACCAAAAGATAATTCCACACTTACTATATATAGGAAGAAGACTGCGATTCCAAATGATGTTTTGACCGGATTCTCAGATGAAGTAAATAGTGCTTTTATACATGAATAAACGTCTAAAGAATTTACTTCTAAGAATTGAAAAAACACCAAAACTTTTTTACTTCCTAATATTCTTACTAGCTTTTATTGTTCACATAATTGGACTTAATCAAATAGGTCGGACATGGGATGAGGAATACCGACTGGACTATGGACAACTTGCATGGGACCTCATAGCTAACGGTGATTTTTCGAAAGACCATTGGGACACTGCGACAGAACACCCAATGGTTGGAAAATATATATACGGATACGCACAAGTCTCCCAATCAAAATTAGTCAAAAATGCATTCACCGGTGTGACAGTAACAGAAGAGGAATACAACAAAACTCTACCGGGAAATAATATTCTCACGACAATCGGTTACAACACGTATGTCATTCCTTATGACTATACTTTTGCTAGACTCCTTTCTGCCCTCTTCAATTCACTTGCTGTTGTAATGACTGTTGTTATTGCTTCATATTATGTAAGTAAAAGGTGGGCACTGTTGGCAGGATTATTTCTACTGCTCACTCCAAGGTTTGTATTTCTGGGACAATTGGCAACATTTGAATCAATCTCTGTATGCATATTTTGTCTAACAATAATTGTTTTTAGAAAATTACTCAGCTCCCCAAAAGAACTCCGATGGTATCTTTTTACCGGTGTTTTATCCGGACTTTTCTTTTGGACACGCTACAACAACGTTATCATCTTTCCATTCTTAGCTGGGTGGTTAGGACTTAACTATTTAGAAACTAAAAACCGCAAACTATTTAATTGGAAACTTTTAATTATTCCAACATCCGCATTTTTACTAGGGATTGCCATTTGGCCCACCATGTGGCATGACTTTCCAAAACCCCTACTTGATAGCTTTTTATTTCATGAAAATAGATTTGTTGGACTGTCATTTTATTACTGGAAATATTTTCTTTTTGCAACATCCATCCCACTTTTATTTGGGTTTTTCCTAGGGCTTTTTATATGCATCAGAAAAAGGGACTATAATGCAAAATTTCTACTATGGTGGGTAGTTTTGTCCCTTATCATGTATACAATTTTTTGTATAAGACTAGGTGGAACCAGATACACTGTTATCCTATATCCTGCAATTGCGATTTTAGCTGTTATCGGATATAAGAATTTTTTGAGAAAAAAATATGTGTTTATGTTGATACCAATTCTATTATTCATTGGATACGAACATATAAAATCTTACCCATACTATTTGGACTACTACAATCAGATCATAGGAGGCAGGACTGGAGCTATCAATGCTCAGCTTGATTTTTCATGGTGGGGAGAGGGACAACGGGATGCCGGACTATGGCTAAAGAAAAATGGATTCAAAAATTCACGGGTTGGTCTACTGGTCACACCAAAATATGTTTTTCCCCGGTTGAGACAGGATCAAACTGCTGAATTTATTGAAAAACCTAACGATGCCGATTACATTGTAGTGACAAGACGGATGCAAGTTGATAAAGATTTTTATGATAGATACTCCATTGTACATACCGTATCAACCGGTGGTGAGGGACTTATTTATGTATACAAGAAGAACAATCCAAAATGAAACCTAAAATTTTTCTTATCATTTCATCTATACTCACCATAATTTTTGTTGTTGCCGTTGCGTTGGACTTTAGTCCCTACCTTCGAGGCCCTGCCCCTTACTATCCTGACTGGAGATGGGAATACAATTTTGTGAATACTTATCCTAAAATCTGGGCGCCAATTATTGTTGCTGTCAGTATAATTTTTCTTTTCTACAAAACTGAAAAGAAAAACTGGATCACAAAATACAAAAGTAGAGTGATTCTATTCTTTGCAGCATTAAGCTATATTTTTCAGTATTCTTTACTCTTTGCTAACCGCGCAGGGATAAATGGCTTACTCAGCCGAATCATCAATCCTGATATTAACGGGTATTTCACCACCGCTTTAAAAGTGTATGAAATACCGGATTTTTTGAAAAATTATAATTCCAACGTATTATCTTTTTCGATGCATGCGCAAGGTCATCCACCACTTGCTATCCTTTTCTTTTACTGGATTGACCAATTTTTTAAAGTTTTCTCTTTTTTGAATTCTTCTCTAGTTACTATTTCTCCAACTACCCATTCTATAAATATTATCTGGAGTAGTCTTTTACCAAATGAGAAAATGAGCGCTTTATTTCTTACACTATTCCTTCCTTTTCTTGTGTCAATTACAACGATTCTTCTTTATTTCGTTTCAGAAAAATTATATGGCCCCGCATCAGCAATCAGAGCTCTAGTACTCTACATATTTATACCAAGTGTTGTTCTGTTTATTCCAATTAATGACAGTTTTATAGCTCTATTTCCTTTACTTTCTCTACTCATTCTTCTGAGGAGTTTTGAATCAAAAAACAGATTGCTGTTGTCTTTATCTGGATTTGTTTTCGCAACCGGCATATATTTTAGTATTTCTCTTCTTCCACTTATCTTAATTTTTATACTTCTGATCACAACTAAATTAAAATTCAAAGCTGTAGCTATTACAAAGCAGCTTTTTTTCTTTTTACTTGGCACTTTTATTATTCCGGTTGCTTTGTGGGTTGTTTTTAAGTTCGATTCAATTCAAATGTTTCAGATTCTCATGAAAGGTCTTCCGGAAAGCCGTAACTATACTACATGGATATTTTATAATTTGTATGACTTCTTTATATTCCTCGGTATTCCACTCGCTTTTTCTTTTATGGTTTTGTTTTACAAAACTACAAGAAATATTCTTGCAAAACAATGGAAGAAAATTGATGTGTTGTTTTTAGCATTTTCAATAATGATTCTTGTAGTTAATTTTTCCGGGTCAGTAAGAGGAGAAGTGGCTAGAATATGGATTCCATTCGTCCCATTTTTTATTCTTGCCATCATTAGCTTTTTTAAGAAAATAGAATATTCAACAAAAAAGTTTATACTACTGTTAACGCTCCAAATTTTATTGACACTTGCAATCAATCAATATTGGGTGACATTCTGGTAAATATGAGAATTTGGGATCTACCTCCAGCAAAACTCTGTAGAAAACATCTACTAGGTGAGCATCGTGAATTACATGCTCTATGGGTGGTGATATCGCAAAACAAGAAAGGATATAGTAAGCATCCCGAAACAAAAAGATGGGTAGGAAAATTAAAGGCGTTGTATGCTAGGCACGAAGAACTTGTCGCGGAAATGAAAAGTCGGGGATACAATCACAATAGTGTACTCGATAAGTCACTTGCTACCGGTTCTGGTACACAAAATGAATTTGTTCATTCTGTAAACGAGCAAATTGAAATATTAAAGAATAAAAAATGCGATTGTAATGTAGCATGATCCTAATCCAAGCTTTCATATTACTTCTGCTTCTTTACGTGATAATGCTTTTAAGCTATTCACTGATTTTTGGTGCACCCTATGCCGGTCTTGGGAAAAAAAGGATTCGTGCAATGTTTGCTTTACTAAATGTTAAGAAGGGGAAGAAATCAATAGATATTGGATCAGGGGATGGGCGCATTGTGATAGAAGCTTCAAGAAATGGACTCTACGCATTTGGTGTTGAGATAAATCCGATTCTCTTTATATATTCATTAATACATGTGAAGATAAGTAAAGCCAAAAATACAAAAATATTTCTTAAAGATATGTGGCAAATGGATTTTTCAGACTATGACTACATTACAATATGGGGCACAAAACATATGGTGAAAAATTTAGGAAAAAAAATTCAAAAAGAAGTAAAACCCGGAACGAAAATTGTTTCCAACCATTTTAAATTCGAAAAATGGAAATTTTCTAGAGAAAAGGATGATGTATATTTATATATAAAATGAAAAAGTTATGGACTAAAACAAATGGAATTGTTTTGGCGATCTTGTTGGTTGGTTTTATTTTAAGAATACACAATTACACAAATGAGCCACCACGGGGCGCATCATCCGATGAATATACCTATTCGTTTTTAGGCATTAGCATTCTTGAGAAGGGAGTTCCTACTTCATGGTCTTATTTTCCAGCCTATTCACAGTATGCCAAAACGCAAAGCCTAACAGTTGACCATATTTACTTTCCGTTAGTTACTCCCTATTTTGATCATCCGCCACTATATGGAGTCCTTGTGGGCGCATGGGCGATACTTCATGGAGAAACAACGTTTGACCGTATTACCCTCGGAACAATCAGGCAAATACCTATTTTACTTGGAATGATAACATCTGTACTCGTTTATTTGCTTTCTCTCAAATTGTATGGAAAGAAAACGGCAATTTGGTCGCTTCTCATCTATTCAACTGCCACAATTTTTGTGATGGAAACAAGAACTGTTTTTGCTGAAAATCTTTTCACCCCCCTGCTTCTTGGGTCAATACTTATTGTTATTTCAATAAAAAAACATGCTTCACTAAAGCATGTTATTTTGCTTGGTATAATTTCGGGTTTGAGTCTCTGGGTAAAAGAACTGGGAATTGTCGTTTTTCTGTCAACTTTTTCATTACTATTGATACAAAAGACCAAACCTAAAATGCTTGTTGTCTTAAGTTTGATATTTTTCGTATCCGGACTACTCTATCTACTTTATGGATATATTTATAATTGGGAATTATTCAGAACAATTGTTTTTGTTCAATCAGCCCGCGAAATAGGACCCAGGACACTTCACACTTTATTTTTCAATCCAATTCTTGTCAATAAAAAATATATGGATGGGTGGTATCTGTTAGGATTTGTTAGTTTCTTCTCATCTTTTACAAATTTTGAGAAGAACAAAATGCTTCTCATCCCTTCATTTATTTATTTTTTCCTTTGCCTGTTCTTTTTGACGAGTATAGCTGAAATGGGATGGTATATGATCCCTCTCTTTCCATTTTTTGCGATTTTTACAGCTCAACTTTTGGTTACAAGCATCAAAAACAATGACTGGTATATTTTAGTTGCATCACTATTTATCGGAATGTTTGCTACTCAGTATAGAATAGAAGCGAAGTATGGATTGACCCCACAGACATTCCGCTTGATATTACTAGTACTTTTCATTCCATTATTCGTGTCTTCAATTTTGAAGAAAAGAAAACTCTTTGAGTTTTTATCAAACACTTGGTTCTACTTTTTGATATTTCTTACTATTCTTATAACGTACCGTTATATTCACCCGCTCTAAATGTTAGAAAGCGTGTTCTTTGGGGATATTTCTTCGCATAACTTTAAATGACAAAAGGAAACAACTTAAAATAACAAATCCACTGATAAGAAATGGCATAGGCAAGTAAAAAGAAGCCATAAGCCCAGCAATGATTGGACCTAAGATATTCCCGACACTTATATATGAAGCATTAAGCCCCTGAATAGATCCTTGAGATTTCTCATCTGTTTCTTTAGATAGAAGTGTTTGGATAAGGGGACCTACAAATGAATTTGAAAGGCCTGAAATAGTTATGACTATGAGAAAAACACTCACGTTTCTCGTCAAAAATATTGCCATATACATGATGCTTGAAATGAGAAGCGCTATAGTAAAGGCTCTTTTCTCCCCCAAAAATCTCACTGCCCTCTGAAGAATAAATACTTGTGTTATAAGCCCAATAACACCAAACAGCGTAAAGACCAACGCGATTTGATTTGGACTGAGACCCAAAACCTTAACCGAGAACGGTTGAAAGGCAAATATGAACATCCCAAGCGCAATATTATAGATCAATGAGATCAAAAGAGTTAATCCCACATTAGGATCTAAAACAGCTTTTATCATCTTTGGAAAATCAAAAATTTTGCCGTGCTGTACTTGACCCATGTGCTTGTTTGTTTCCGGTAAAAAGAAATATGTCAAAATTACGGCAATAATTGAGATCGCGGCTGCAATCAAGAATGGGACCTGGAGTCCAAACCCAACGGTTGCTGCAGCAATTGCCGGACCGAAGACAAAGCCAAAACCAAATGCGGCACCGATGATCCCAAATCCCCTTGCTCTTTGCTCAGGAGGAGTAGTATCCGAGATGACAGCTGAAGCAACGGGGATATTTCCCGCTGTTATCCCGTCCAATGCGCGAGCGAGGAAAAGAAATATGGCACTTGGGGCAAAAGCGGCAACGATAAAGGAAAGAGCTGTTCCTGCAATTGAAATTACAAGAAGTGGTTTTCTTCCATATTTGTCTGAAAGCCTACCAATAAGCGGTGTTGATATAAAAGAACAAAAAGAAAAAAGCGCAAAAAGCATGCCATTTTGAAAATCAGAAAGTCCGAATTTTCTTGAATATGAATACAAAATCGGAATGATAATCCCGTAACCCAAGGCGTTCACAACTACAATCAGACCTATTATTGCAAGGTTTCTGTTTTCCGATATTTTTTGAATTTGATTTCTGAACATAGTTATATAGACGAACTTTAATTATAAGCGAAAATATAATTCATTCATATATATCAAACTATTCATTTTTTGCTATAATGAGTCCAATCCATGGGCAGGATGAAGTTATCAGTTTCTTCTTATTTTTTTATATCTACTTTTCTTATTTTGCTTTTTTTCCATACGCGGGGCGTTATTATTCACGATGAAGGTTATGTATTAAATAGTGCCCACAACATATTGTCGGGTTTGACTTTATATAAGGACTTTCATTTCAGCTACACTCCGGGGAGTGTGTATCTTGTATCCTTATTTTTTTCACTTTTTGGAGAATCTGTTCTTTCATCAAGGATTCTTATGGTGCTTCTCAGTTTTGGAAGTGTGATTCTAATTTATTCTCTCACCAAGCAAATTACAAAACGGAATATTTATGGATATATCAGCGCAGTATTATTTCTCGCATGGGGACCAAGCCACATAAACTTCGCGTGGCCAGTCATGTTTGTTCTACCTTTCACTCTTGCAATTCTTTATTTGCTTGCAAAGAATAACACAAAAAAATATCCATTTTTACCCTTTACTGTTGGGATTTTGTGTTTTGTAGTTTTCTTGTTCAAACAAAATTTCGGCATCATCTTCTTACCTACTCTCCTTTCGTTTCTTACCGTAAAAAATAGAAACAAAACAGATATTTTATATGTTTTTTATGGACTGGCTTGGGGAATAATAATTTTTTGTACATATTTGCTTCTAACCGATTCTTTCGCTTCTTTCGCATCAGATTTTTATACCTTTACAATACGGAAGGTTTTACTTCAGAACGACATCACTACCCCTCTTTTTTACAGTGACACTCCAGTTAAAATTGCAGCACGCTCATTATTGTATTTTTCTCCTTTGTATCTATCTCTCATTGCGATTGGGATTCTTGTATACCGGAAACGGTATCATCTCATGTATATTCCGCTTGCGGTATTTTTGTATCTTATTGTTGGAATTAGACCTACAACAGATTATGTCCATGTAGTTCCCATATTAAGTCTTATTGGTCTTCCTATTGTTATCATTGCCAATCAATTTCCTACAAGTTTTGTAAAGATAACCGTTTATTCATTCGTGATTATTCTTGTTCTTCTGGGATTTCATAGCGCTCTTTTTAGGGGTTATTACCGGTGGGATAGGATGCTATCTGAAAACAACCAGTATATAGGCGGAAAAGTAAAGATTCTCACAAATCCTCAGTTCAAAAGCATCAATAATACGCTTTTAAATATTGTTAACAATTCTACAAAAAAGGGAGAATATATTTTTATAAATACGTATGCTCCTCTTGAATATTTTGTCTTAGAAAGAGAAAATCCTACACCATACGATTTCCCAGGTTTTATCCAACCATCAGACTACGAGCAATCTGTTGTTTACAATTTGATTGCAAAGAACGTAAAGGTAGTATTTTTGCTTTCGGAAAACGATGAATCAGAAATAGGTACATATGTCAGAAAAAATTATAGAATGAAAGAACATGTAGGGGATTATTTTGTTTACATAAAACTTGACAATCAACCAGTCGGGCGCTAGCATAACAATACGTGATGGTTACTATTGACGATTTTGCAAAACTTGATTTAAGAATCATTAAGGTTCTGGAAGCAACCAGGATGGAAGGCTCTGATAAATTATTAAAATTAAAAGTGGCTGTCGGTAACTCCGAGGAAAGGCAAATACTTTCAGGAATCGGAAAAAGCTATACCCCTGAAGAGCTTGTTAATAAAGAACTAGTTGCTATCGTCAATCTTGAACCACGGATAATGATGGGGGAGGAAAGCCAAGGAATGATTCTTGCAACTGGGGATGATCTTGAAAATATTACCCTTATCTCACCAATAAAAGAAGTCGAACCGGGAAGTTCTCTTCGATAATAATATGGCAGCAAAAGATGATCAACAATTTCAAATAAATCTAAATCCTGAAAAGGTTAACATTCTTTATACCGATACAGTATTTATGAATGTAAATGATGATGGGGTAACTTTTGATATTTGTCAGAAAGTTGGGAATTCAAATCAGCTGCAAGTCGTATCCCGCATTGGTATGAGCCGTGACCACGCACACAAATTTGTAAAAAAGCTGTCCGAGATCCTAGCCCTCACCCACGGACATTCTCAGACAAGGG
>CAZDED010000002.1:0-52145 GCA_964504535.1 uncultured Gammaproteobacteria bacterium | reverse complement strand
GAGATCCTAGCCCTCACCCACGGACATTCTCAGACAAGGGAAAAGAACTAATTTTATCCACTGACTTTTTTGCCTGTTTGATTCACTTCGCTATACAAAAGGTAAAAAAGCTGTCCGAGATCCTAGCCCTCACCCACGGACATTCTCAGACAAGGGAAAAGAACTAATTTTTTTGAAGTTTTAAGTTTTACGTTTGCAGTTTAACTAATCAAGCTGAGAAGTCTTGGAACGAGAACGGTAATTCCCACAATTATAGCAAAAGTGGCAGCAAGAAGAACTGCACCTGCCGCAACATCTTTTGCAATCTTTGCTTCCTGACTATGTTCTTTCAATATCAGATTTGTCATTTCCTCAATAGCAGTATTTATCATCTCCGTAATAACTACAAAGAAAATAGCAAATACGACAAATAATAATTCTAATTTGGATGCCTTCAAAAATATTGATGTTATAAAAACTAAAGCTCCCACAATGATATGAAATCTTACATTCTGGTCGACTTTTACCGCTAATTTCAACCCTTCAGTAGCATAGCCGAAGGATCTAATAAATTTATAAATATTCATCGAATAAATTGTACTATAAATATTGCTATAAATGAAAATAGTACACCCATAACACCACCAACGATTGTTTCTTGTAAAGAATGCCTTTTCTCAACAATCCTGGCCCA
This sequence comes from uncultured Gammaproteobacteria bacterium, assembly GCA_964504535.1. Lineage (GTDB taxonomy): Bacteria > Patescibacteriota > Microgenomatia > Levybacterales > GWA1-39-11 > JAUSNA01. The sequence goes on along the minus strand of CAZDED010000002.1, from coordinate 51,472 downwards.
TGCCATAAGTGGTATCAGAAGAATAAGAAGATACGCGCTACCTCCATAATGATAGACAACTCCAGTAACGAGTGATGCAACGGCTGCTACGTGAATACTTGCCTTTATTCTTGTGTTGACTAGATCAAAAACAATCAGTGCAGCAACAAACATACAGCTTGCATACACTAAGGACCGTGGTCCATTTTGGGAATATACAAATAGAGCAAACAATAAAACAACCGCTATGACAACAGGATACAAAATGACTCGCTGCTTTCTATTAGAAACATCAATATTATTAAAAAATTTCTTCTTAACACCGAAAATAACAAAGGCTGAAATAATACCAGTAAAAACCAGCGACAAAAAAGTCCAATAGATCGAGAGATTTAAATCTAATGTTGAGGTATAAACTATCAAAAAGACTGCAGGAAGCGTAAGGGTTACGGGATGTAGCAAGTAAGCGACGGTATTAGCCAAAAGCTTCATTCCTTAAGGATATAGGAATTAGCATTTTACTTCAAGAGTTGTAATGTCTTATCTTTTCCAAGTATTTCAAATACGTCTCCTAACGGCAATCCTTGTTTTTGGCCGATCAGGTCGAAATATATTTCCGGATACCGTATATTATTTTCCTTCATAAAGCCAACCATCTGTGTCGATATTGATTCTTTATTCCACTCAGAAAGAGTAGACAAAACGCCGCCTAATTTTTGCAAAAGAGGACTTCCATTACTTTCTGGCCTAACAAATGGCAAAACATAATTCTTAAATTCAGATAATTTCTTGATCCTTGTTTGGGCACTGGCAACGTATTTCCTAAAATCTGTGTCATCTATGCCTTCGGTAATAGTTGGGTCATATGTCTTTAATGCATTAACCAATTGATCAACTGTCATATTACGGATGTATTCTCCATTCATCCATAATAATTTTCTTTCATCAAAAATTGCAGGAGATGGATTTATATTCTCCAAACGGAATTCTTTCTCAATCTCTTCTTTTGATAGCATTTCCTTATTGTTCTTTGGTGACCATCCCAATAGCATCAAATAATTCAAAAGGGCACTAGACAAATATCCTTCGCTCTTAAAATCTAATACACTCCTTGCACCTCTTCTTTTAGATAATTTTTTTCCATCGGTACCTAATACATTTGGAACGTGCGCAAAAAATGGGGCCTTCCATCCAAAAGCGGAATACAACATGAGATGCTTTGGTGCTGATGGGATCCAATCTTCACCACGTATGACATGTGTTATTTCCATCAGATGATCGTCAATAACGTTTGCAAGATGATACGTAGGATACCCATCCTTTTTAAGGATGATGAAATCTTCAATGTCTTTGTTCTCAAAGGATACATCCTTATTACCAATCAGGTCGTGCCAGGAAGTTACTCCTTCTTTTGGAGTGATAAAACGTATAGCCCCCTCTTCTTCTCGTGCCTGTCCTTTTTCTAAAAGTTCTTGAGCATATTTCTTATATTGATCGAGCCTTTCAGACTGGGTCACAAACCCTTCCCACGTTGCACCTAACCAACGTAATGACTCAAGGGTTGCTTCTACAGATCCTTCGACTTTGCGTGCCTGATCTGTGTCTTCATTTCTCAAGACAAACTCTCCGTGTTGCGATTTGGCGAAAAAATAATTAAAAAGGGCTGTTCTTATACCCCCGACATGTAAAATCCCGGTGGGACTTGGAGCAAACCTTACTTTGACTTTTGAATCCATACTATTGCATTCTAGCGTAATATTTCAATATACTCAATATAGTTCAAAATATGGCCAATTTAGTGACGGTGACAAAAGACAGTAGAATCATCTTAAAAGTAGGAGGAATAGGTGCAGGCATCCTTCTTCTTATCTACATATTTGTCCAAGGAGGAGTTCTCTTCAAAAATATTTTTTTTCCAAAACCGCCAGAACCACCGAAAGAAGCTTTGGGGAAATTACCGCATTTGAAATTCCCTACAGTTGGCACTCCCGGAATACTCTTTACCGTCAACACGGTAGATGGTACCCTTCCAAGCCTTCCGTCGAAAGTAAATGTGTACAAATTAGTGCATCCGGAACCAAATTTATTAGCGTTGGACAGCGCAAAGCATACAGTTGACTCAGCAAATTTCATAGACAATCAAACAAAATTGACTGACACGCTTTATCAGTGGACCCAACCAAAAAGTGGAGCTGTTATCAAATACGATATTGTTACTAAGAATTTTGTTATTACTTCTAACTATCTACAAAATCCTGCGTTAGGGTCATCAAATCTCATGCCTTCGGAGGACAGCATCAAGTCGGATATTGGAGGGTTCTTGCAAACGCTCAATGCAAAAGTAACGGATCTTGATATGGACAAAACAAAAGTAGAATATCTTCAGATGCAGGGCAACAGTCTTGTCCCCGCACAAAATCTAGGAAGTGCAAAATATGCTCGAGTGTCACTTATCCAAAAAAGCGTTGATGAAATACCTATTGTCTATGACAACCCCAATGATTCGCAAATTAAATTTGTAGTATCTTACCCGGGAGGAAGTTTTCAAGTACTTGAAGGAGAATTTTACAATCATGAACCCGACATGGATAAATCGAGCGATTACCCGGTTAAATCTGCAGCAGCAGCTTTGGAGGATCTTAAGAATGGAAATGCATACATGATAAATCCACAAAATTTGACTTCAGTCGATATAACAAATGTTGAATTGAAATATTACCTTAACCGCGATAGTAGTGAGTTTTTGATGCCGATAATTATGTTCACTGGAATTAATTTTACCGCTTATGTTGAGGCGCTACCTGCCTCATCACTTTCCGATTAGTTGCTGGGGTAGGAAAAATCAACCTTCTCCTGAATAAAATTCATAAGGTCTTTTGTGTCAGAGAATCTGTCTTGGCTTTTAAGAACAGCAACTACCAAGAGTTTTCCGTTTTTAACAATGGCTGTCAAAAGAACTCCCCCTGCCTCATTGGTAAACCCAGTCTTAATACCCAAAACATTATTAAATTGCAGAAGTTCATTTAAATTTACGAGATGGAATTTATGGGTATATGTCCGGTTATTTACATCAATTGTCCTAGTCTTAACTACTGACCTGAATACTTCTTTTTGCATCGCATATGCACCGAGTCTCGCAAGCTCTGCTCCGGTTGTATAGTTACCATCTTCATATCCTGCCGGATCTAAAAAATAAGTGTTATTCAACTGCAGTTCACGTGCCTTTTCATTCATCGCCTTGACAAACCCCGCCACTCCCCCTGGATAATTATATGCAAGCGTATAGGCAGCATCATTACCTGATGGCAACATCATCCCGTACAGAAGGTCTCTGACAGTCACTTCTTCAAGCGGCATTAAATTCATTTTTGAACCCTGAACAGTATAAATATCTGCTGGAACGGTGAGATACTCATCAAGTCCATAATGCTCTAGGGTAAGAACTGCACTCATTACCTTTGCTGTTGAAGCAGGTGAAAACCGTAAATTTTGATTTTTACCTGCAATTACACTCCTTGTAGAAGTGTCATAAACAACATATGCCGCTGCAGATGCATTAATACTTTCAAGATTAGAAGACAAAGGAACTTGGCTTACTTTTAAATACTGGTTTTTAGACTGAGGGATGGAATATGAATTTATTTTTTGGATGTAAAAAACCACCACAGCAACAGCTGCAATATCCAAAAGCAGAAGTATGATTGCTAAATCGAAAACGTGTGTTTTTGGAAGATTTTTTTTATTCTTATTTTTTTTGGGCAAGGATTGAGAGTCTTTCATCTATTCGCTCCATATCTCTTGGGAAAAGAGAAGCTTCACGCACATTTGCAAGGCCTAAAATATGCATAGTTATTCGCTCGAGTCCAAAAGAAAATCCACCTTCGGGAGGCATTCCATATTCGAATGCCTGAAGATATAATGCAAAATTTTTCGGGTCCATACCGCGATCTTTTATGGCATCTAAAATCTTTGAGTATTCATGAATTCTTTGGCTTCCACTGGATATCTCAACCCCCCTAAAAAGAATGTCAAAGGAAAGTGAATTTTCTGGTTCGGTAGGATCCGGCATTGTATAGAAAGCTCTTTTCTTTGTTGGAAAATGAGTAATGGTGACCAGATCTGATCCATGTTTTTCAAGAGCCCATTTACAGATATCTATTTCATCTTGTGGAGCAAGATCCTTCTCTCCACGACTATCACGGCCGAATTCTTTAAAGATGATTTCCTGAGCTTCCGAAAGCTTGAGCCGAGGAATAGATCCAAATGCAATTTCTGAAACTCCATATTCTTTTAAGATTTCTTTTGTCTTTTCCTGAGCGCTCTTAAGAATATTTACTATTACACTTTCTAAGATATCTAATAACTCACCAAAATCTACAAACCCAATTTCCATATCCATCTGAGTATTTTCCGCAAGATGGCGGGTTGTGACAGAAGGCTCCGCACGATATGCGTGAGCTATGGTATAAACTCTCTCAAATACAGGCACCATCATTTGTTTATATAACTGAGGGCTTTGAGTAAGATATGCATCGTACCCGTAGTACTGCACCGGAAATACCTCTGCGCCTCCTTCGGTTGCAGAAGCCGAAATGGTAGGAACAACTATCTCAACAGCTCCGATGCTTGTGGCTGCTTTTCTAAATCCTTCAAGTACTTCTGCTTGTACCCGAAAGATGTCAGCTATTTTTTGGTTTCGTAATGTTAGGGTACGAAAATCAAGAAGCGTTGGGAGTTGTAGATTTAGTTCAGTCCCACCCATATCAAATGGCATCTCTTCTGCTTTTGAGATGATCTCAACAGGTTGGGTCAATTCTACTTCAACTGATCCTAATGGAATATTAGGATTTACATACCGCTCTCCTCGCTCTTTGACAGTTCCAGTAATGGTAACGACGCTCTGGACGGATAGCACTTCGACGGAAGTTACGGTTTCGGCAGTTGCGGCTACAACCTGAAGAACACCACCACGATCGCGGATGTCAAAAAATGCTACCTTTCCATGACTTCTCACTCTCTCTATCCACCCCGAGATACCGACTGATTCGCCTACTTTGTTGACCACTTCGCTCGTTAGAATACGATTTTGCATAATAGCTGTATCATATCATATTTCGCTTCAAAATATAGCTTGACAAGAAAAAAATGAATTACTATAATGATTGGGAAATGAGAAATTTGCAACACCTAGTGAATAACAACTCCTTTAAGGGTATTAACCCTTAGGGGATTCGTGTTACGAATACGCGAACTCCCTTTCAAAAAGGGAGTTTTTTTTGGTTAAAATACATGACAGAAATTACAACAAATAACAACGAAATTTATGCTGAACAGTTCAGGAAACCAACTCCTGAAGAAAGAAAACTTGAACTGCAGGAAGTGGCAAATATGATTGGCGAACCTGTAAAATTCAAAGGACTTGAAGATAGTCATTATCAGATATTCTTTCCAGAAGCACCTCTGGGACCTCAACCTATAGAAAAGAAAATGTCACCTGATACATCTTTTGCCCTGATACCGGTTATGCGATCTTGATATCAAAGCTAAAATTTGTTTATATAAGTTATGTCTGATATCGATTCTATAGATATTGTAGAGCCTTTTGACAAACCAATGAAACCAGGGGCAATGGATGCAACACCTGAGCAATCTAATGCATACCGCAAACTGTTGGAAAGCAAGGAGATCAAACCACCAACAGAATACAAAACTCCCGTTGAGATCGAGCAGAGAAGGCGTATGAATGACTGGTCAGAACAGTTATCCAAAATCTCACAGGTAACTGAAATAAAGCCTGTTGAAGTTCCAAAATCAACTCCGCCTGAACCAGTAGAACAGTCAGTATAGTTTAATATCTCTAATCTTTAGCTGCAGACTGACTTTTCCATTCCACTCATTTTTGTCTATTATGTAGGCGATATCCACTGTGTCTCCTTCTGATAGGTCTATCTTGTCAGCCATCCCAAAAGCTACTGCGTCAAAAGTCTTACCATCAGATTCTACTTTTAATTTGAGGTGGTTTTGTTCACGACCAATCCTTCTTTTTTCAACTATAGAGACATTTTTTGTAGCAAATACTGGTTCTGGGTTTCCCATACCATATGGTTCTAATTTTCCGATCGCATCTAAAAATTCCATTGTAACTATTGAGAAGGGGATCACAGCGTCAATTTTGAGATATCTTTTTAGCAACTCTTCAGTAACAACCTCTGATGCTTTTTTTTCCAAAGCTTTCATAAACTCATCAATTCTTTCCGTTGCTACACTAAAGCCGGCGGCCATTGGATGACCTCCTGCCTCAAGCAAATGGTCAGAAACACTTCTTAAAAGTTCTATGATATTAACCCCAGAAATAGATCTGGCAGAACCTTTGGAAACACTTTCGCCAATTGCTATAGCTACCGCAGGCTTGTAGTAGATTTCAACAAGCTGGGAGGCAACAAGTCCTATGACCCCCTGGTTATATGAGACATCTGAAACGATTGTTATATGATGACTACTATTTTCTATTGCCAAAAGTTTGGCATGACTTACTGATTCTTCTGTCAATCCTTGACGGTCACGGTTGACCCCTCCTAACATTTTTGCAAAATCCTGCGCTTTTTTTTGGTCTCGAGTGCAAAGAAGTCGTAGGGCATTCATAGCGCTTTGGATCCTACCCGTAGCGTTAAGTCTGGGTGCGATAACATGCCCAATCGCATACACCCCCAAGCTTTCTTTCACAATTCCAGCCTCTTTTAAAAGCTCGATAAGACCTGTCCTTTTTGTGTCTCTTAAAACCTCAAGTCCTTCTTTTACTATTGCACGGTTGTCATTTATTAATGGTACGAGATCGGCAACGGTTGCAAGAGTTGCCAGTTCTAGTTTTTCATGAACTTTTTCACTTGATTCATATTGCAACTCGTTCGCTAAAACCCAAGAGATCCCTCCACCACACAGGGATGTGGTGTGTATTATGCAATAGGCATTAGGCAATTTTTTTCCTTTTACGTGATGGTCTGTTACTATGACGTCAATCCCCTTTTTATTGGCATAATCGACCGCATCAAATGCTACTATTCCATTGTCTACTGTTATGATAATTTTAGTGTCTGGATTTTCTTCCAGTACATTATCAATACCTTTTATTGATAGGCCATATCCTTCATCTGCCCTATCTGGAATATATGGGACAACGCTCTTTGTCTTTGAGTAAAGGGTTTCCCACAAAATTGCACAGCTTGTAATTCCATCGACATCATAGTCTCCAAAAATAATTATCTTTTCACTTTTTACAATTGCTTTTTCGATCCTTGTCTTAAATTTTTCAAACTCCTTCTCGTCGATTCCACATGAAGCAAGTGATGTAGCTTTAATATCTGGGTTTAGGAATTTATTAATATCTTCTTTTGAAATAAGATTCCTGTTTTCAAGAAGTATTTTTACTACCTCTTGAGTAGACTTCTGACTTCTGACTTCTGACTTCTGACTTAAAAACTTCCAGTGTTTCATGATATACTTTTTTATAGTAACTCTCATAATAACACATGGATTTATCAATCAAAGACGAAGTTAAAAATATTTATCATCAACTCGAAAAAGCTGGATATGAAGTCTATCTTGTGGGTGGTTGTGTGAGAAATTTGTTGATGAGTATTCCGGTCACTGACTGGGACATGACAACAAATGCCACGCCAGAACAGATTCAGGAAGTATTCCCGGACTCTTTTTGTGACAATGACTTTGGTACAGTTGGCGTAAAGTACCCTACAAAAAAAGATAATCAGAAAGACTACGCTGAGATAACAACATTTCGTACCGAATCTTCGTATTCAGACCATAGGCACCCTGGTGAAGTATCATGGGGAAAGACTTTGGAAGAAGACGTTACAAGAAGGGATTTTACAGTAAATGCGCTTGCTATTAAATTGCTTGCGAATGACAAAGTAGAAATAATTGATAAAGTAAATGGTCAGGAGGATCTTAAGAAAAAACTGATAAGAGCGGTTGGTAATGCTGATGAACGGTTCAAGGAAGATGCCCTGAGACTTATGAGAGCAGTCAGATTTTGCGCCCAATTAAATTTTGAGATAGAAGAAAAAACGCTTTTGGCAATCAGAAATGATTGCCACCTTATAGAACATATATCTCACGAAAGAATACGAGATGAAATAATAAAAATACTTTCAACCGACCATGCATACGACGGCATCGTATTACTCGATGAAATAGGAATTCTTGATATTATTTTTCCAGAACTTCTTAGGGGTAAAGGTATTTCACAAGCAAGGCCAGGAAGACACCACACAACTGATGTTTTTACACATAATCTTCTGTCACTCAAAGAGTGCCCCTCGACAAATCCGCTCGTAAGATTTTCGGCACTTCTTCATGATGTGGGAAAACCATATGTTGCCGCTACTGACAGTGATGGTTATATTATTTTTTACAACCATGAGGTGGTTGGAGCAAAAGTGGCAAAGGAAATTGCAGAAAGATTGAGGTTCTCAAACAAAGACAAAGATAAGATCTACACACTTATAAGGTGGCATATGTTCACGGTTGATGAACACATCACAGATAGTGCAGTTAGAAGATTTATAAGACGAGTGGGACTTGAAAATGTTAAGGACATGATAGATCTTAGAATTGGGGACAGGCTCGGCGGAGGAACTCAGACTGCGGAATCCTGGAGACTCAAAAAATTCAAAGAGAGGCTTGAGGAACAACTCAATCCACCATTCTCTATAAATGATATGGCGATTGATGGAAATGACATCATGAAAGAACTAAATATTGAACCGGGAAGAAAAATAGGAGATATTTTGCAGAGATTATTTATTGAAGTTGATGAGGATTTATCAAAAAACAACAAAGACTATTTAATGCAAAGACTCCATGAAATCTACAAAGATTAAATCCCTATCTATAACTTTTTTCATCAAAAAGAACTACATTACTATTTCTATTGCACTAGTGTTTGCAATAGCATACCTGACTCTCTCTCTTGTAAAACATTATTCGTATCTTTCAGGATATGACCTTTCTATAATTGATCAAGCGATATGGAAATACTCCCGTTTCCTAAATCCAATATCAACAACACATGTCTACCACGACGCCCCTATTTATTTTGATCATTTAGAAATTATTCTTATTTTACTTGCCCCTATTTATTGGCTTATAAACAGTGTGCATGTTTTGATTACTCTTCAAGTTGCAAGTGTAATTGGTTCGGGTGTTGCCGTATATTTGTTAGCTAAAAAATACGGATTAAAACCAATTGTTTCAAACGTTCTTTTTGCCACATACCTTGCATTTTTCGGTTTACAGTTTGCAGTTTGGTCGGATGTTCATACGTTGGTATTTGCGGTTGGATTTATGTCTTGGTTTTTGTATTTTCTTGAATGTAAAAAAAGTAAGCTCTCCTACCTTTTTTTGATTCTTGCCATTATTTGTAAAGAAGACATAGCTCTTTTAACGCTTCTTATCAGTATCACGTATTTTCTAAAAAACAGAACAAAAACTTCTATAATCTCAGGAACTATTTCTCTTCTCTATTTATTTTTTGTCTTCTTTGTGTACTTTCCAAATGTTGTACCGGGAGGATATCATTTTGCAAATCCCAATGGTCTCTTAAGCGACATAAATCCATACTACTTTATTGATTCAGTCGACAAACAAAAAACATTTTTATATTCTCTAGGATGGTTCGGTTTTCTCCCCATGCTTTCTTTCATGTATCTTATTCCTTTTGTCGGGGATTTGGGTCACTATTTTGTTTTGGGTCACATTGCTATTAGAACTGAAGGAATTTTTCTCCATTACAGAAGTACAGTGGGATTACTTCTAGTTTGGCCAACTATTATTACAATTGCAAAATTTAGAAGGCTAAATAATTGGAAAACAGCTCTTTATCTTTTGATCTGCGCTGCACTATTGCAATACTATCTTCACCTTCCATTAAGTTACCTGACGAAAAAATATTTCTGGACAATCCCTCCTGAAGTTGCCAACATCAATCGGATAGTAAAGCTGATTCCTAATGATGCATCTATAGTTACTCAAATCAACATAGGGGCTCATCTTGCTCACAGAAAGGAACTTTACACGTTATTCCCAAACCTAAGAGACTTTAAAACTAACAGCCCATGCGGACTTCCAACATGCAGATGGTTTCGAGTAGGTGGCAATCCAAAATATTTGCTAATAGATACTGGTAGTACGTGGAATAGTCTTCACTTTCTTGGAAGCCGGGATGATTTTATGAATGGAATAACAAATTTAGAGCGGAATGGAAATATTGTTTTGGTAAAACAGATAGATACTTCAAAACTCTACAAAATACTCAAGAAAATATAAATTTGGTACAATTGGGTAATGTCGTCAATACTGGAAGTAATAAATTTAACAAAAAAATACGGCACCTTTATTGCCGTTGACAATATAACTTTCTCTTTGGAAAGAGGTAAGATCTTGGGTTTTCTTGGTCCCAATGGAGCTGGAAAAACAACAACTATCCAAATGCTTTTAGGTATAAGTTCAACCACTTCAGGCAAAATAACGTACTTCGGGAAAGATTTTTTCAAGAATCGCCAACAGGTGCTCCAAAAAATAAATTTTGCATCAGCATATAACACTCTTCAGGGAAGAATAACGGTACGTGAAAACCTATTGGTCTTTGGAAGACTTTATAACATAAAAAATGTAGACAAAAAAATCTCTGAGTTATCAGGATATTTTGAGATTGAAGAAATTTTGAATCAATTGTTTTGGGATCTTTCAGCAGGACAAAAAACAAGAGTAAATATTGTAAAAGCTCTACTAAATGACCCCGAGCTTCTCTTACTTGATGAGCCGACTGCGTCTCTCGATCCTGATATTGCAGATAAAGTACTAAGCTATATCGAAAAATTGCGTGAAGATAAAAAACTTTCCATAGTCTATACCAGTCACAACATGGAAGAAGTGACACGAATCTGTGACGAGGTCATTATTCTGAACCATGGGAAAATCGTTGCCCATGATACCCCACTACAGCTTACAAAAAGGATTGATGCAGCACAGTTAAAACTTACTTTTGAAGGAGACAAGAAAAGAGTTGAAAAGTATCTCTCAGAAAAAGGGCAGAAATTCTCCTTCCCAAATAAATTTACGGTTCTTATAGATACCAAAGAAACTCTTATTCCAAAATTAATTTTTGGAATCAGTAATGAGGAAATTTATATTACGGATATTGAAGTAAAAAAACCAACTCTTGAAGATGTATTTTTAAATATTGCCCGTAACGAATAATATGCTAAATCGAATATTTGCAATCATGCAGCAGGAGTACTTTATCACCAAAAGGTCTTTGGAAGTAATTTTTGATCTCTTTATTTTTTCATCAATTACCGTTACGGTTTTTAGTTTTGTATCAAAATATCTTGCCGGAAGCTCAAATCCCACAGGGGCTTACTACCTAATTATCGGTCTCGTGCTGTGGGAGATAATACGAATTGGTCAGTACTCAATAACTGTTTCGGTGTTATGGAATGTTTGGTCAAGAAATCTAAGCAATATGTTTGTGACCCCACTTTCAACGCTCGAGTTTTTTCTTGCTCTTATGATAAGCTCTATCCTTAAATGCGCTTTAGTTTTGTCCCTACTTATCCTTATCATCTATTTCACAGCGGGATTTAATGTGTTGCAGATAGGTATTATAAATCTGATATTAAATTTCATAAATCTCATAATTTTCTCGTGGGCAATTGGGATGTTTCTGACAGGTGTGATATTTAGGTTTGGTACCAGAATCCAAGCAATGTCATGGGGATTTATTTTTCTGTTCCAACCATTGTCTGCTTCCTTTTTCCCGATATCTATTTTGCCAAAACCTCTTCAAGTGATCTCTCACTATATTCCGGCAACGCATGTTTTTGAGAGTGCCCGAAAGAACCTTAACACTACAACTACTGATTGGGGAAGTTTCTTTTTTGCATTTTTTCTTAATATGATTTATTTAACTACCAGTTGGTTGTTGTTTTATTATTTTTACAAGAAGTCCTTGTCGACTGGTCAATTCGCCCGAAACGAAGGATAGCGCTATCCAATAATTACTTTTTTTTGCATTTCAAGGAATGCGCGCCCGAATTTTTCGAATGAAGTGAAGACGGGGGATTCCTCGCAAAGTGGTATGAGGAGGGCGTGAAATCACACACTTCACGAGAGAGAAAAATTAGCGACCCTTGATATGCAAAGAGCTTCTGCTTCTCTTGTCGGCACAAGAGAAGAAAAAATGTTTGTTTTGGAGAAATGACAATGAACTTAGCTTCTGTTAAAATATAAACATGAATTTGAAAGATAAAATCCAAGAAGATTTGAAGCAGGCAATGCTAGATAAAGCTGAAGAAAAGCTGTCTACTATCCGCATGTTAAAATCAGCACTTCAATATCACGAAATCCAAAAAGGAGGGGCAGGATATACAGCGACCGATGAGGACGTTGTTGAAGTTGTAGGTCGGGAAATCAAAAAAAGACGCGAGTCTATTGAGATGTATGAGAAAGGAAACCGTCAAGAGCTTGCTGATAAAGAAAAAAGGGAACTTGCGGTTTTGCAAAGTTATTTGCCGGAACAACTTTCGGAAGAAGATGTAAGAGCGCTTGTTGATGAGGCTATTGCCACAACTGGGGCCACCACAATGGCTGACATGGGAAAAGTAATGGGAATATTGTCGGCAAAAACTAAAGGCAAAGCCGAAGGTTCTATAGTTTCTTCTATTGTTCGCGAAAAATTAAGCTAACAAAGCTTTCAAGAAAAAATCTACTCCAGGAAGCCTATCAAGTTGTTTAACATTTTTTAACTCTACCCAAGCTACATCATTTACATGATGGTCTGCCGTTTTTTTACCTTGCGATACAAACTCGCATTCATACCCAAGAAGAAGAGTATGCTGTGTTCCCCATTGATATTCCCAATATTTGGTGTAAACGGTCGGTATCAAACGCTTTACCCTTATGTTAACTCCTGTTTCTTCTTTTATTTCTCTAACAATTGACTCTTCGGGTGTCTCTCCAAAATCTACCTTTCCTCCTGGTATTTCCCATTTAAGATGTGCTCCTTTTACCTCAGGCTCATCACGCTGAACCATTAGAAGTTTGCCATCGTGAACAATCAAACCTACAAAAACTGTGATTTGCTTAGTTACTTTCGGAGTAGATTTCACTTTTTCTTTTTCTTATTCAGAAGTTTTTTAAGAGTTATTCCCCGCCTGTTCAAATCATACCACTCTATTAAGACAGCACTTGCAATAAAAATAGATGAGTAAGTTCCGGTGATAATTCCAACCAAAAATGCGACAATAAACCACTTTATACTTGCTCCTCCAAATAGAAGGAGGGCAAAAAGAACAAGAACCACAGTGAGAGACGTATTTAGGGATCTTGCCAGGGTCTCGTTAAAGCTTTGATTAACTACTTCTTCAAAAGTATGATTTCGTACATTCTTTATCAAGTTCTCCCGTATTCTGTCAAACACAACAATAGTGTCATGCACGGAAAATCCCATGATGGTCAAAACAGCAGTTATAAATAAGACATCTACTTCAACTCCAAACATTACTCCAAGAAGAGAGAATGTACCAACCACTATTATTACATCATGCACAAGTGCAATAATTGCACTAATTCCAAACTTCCAGGAAGAAACAGGCTTTGAAACAGTCCTAAATGCAAAGGCAATATAAAGAGTAATAGCAAGGATAGCAAGCCCAATTGCCTTAAATGCGTTGTTAGTAGTTTCTGCTCCAATAATTGGTCCCAATGTGTCAAAGCTTTTTTCCTTGATGTTGATTTTTTGCTCGAGCGCCTTTGCTAGAACCTGATTCTTCTGAGCATCGGTGATCTGATCAGTTCTGATCATCACATCTTTGTCAGAATTTTTGGTAATAGTTACTACTTTTATTTTTTGGTTTGTAAATATTTCTTTGATTTTAGCAACATCAAGAGATTTGCCATCTGTTGACGCAACTTCAAGCTTCGAGCCTCCGGTAAATTCAATTGACAATCTAAAACCGAATAAAATAATCGATACCAAACATATCACTGTTGCAACTCCCGAAATAGTTAAAAATATTCTTCTTTTTCCTACAATATCCATATTTTCTTAAATTCGAAATCCGAAAATCTAAATACGAAACAAATACCAAATTAAAATGTTTGAAACATTAGAAATTTGAATTTTCTATATTGTTTCGAATTTCGTGCTTAGTGCTTCGAATTTACCTTCCTTTCCTTTGTGTCGAAAACATAAAGTAAATTTCTGGTAATAGTGATTGCCGAGAACATGCTTACAACTATTCCCAAAAACAAAGTTAACGCAAACCCTCTCACAATACCACTTCCAAAATAGAAAAGGATCACGCATGTGATGATACTTGTTATGTTTGAGTCACGAATTGAAGTCCAAGCTCTTGAAAAACCGTTTTTCATTGCAATTTCCCTCGGCTTGCCACGACGTAATTCTTCTTTCATTCTTTCAAAAATCAAAATGTTGGCATCAACTGCCATGCCAATTGAAAGTATAAATCCAGCAATTCCAGCAAGAGTCAATGTAACTGGAATGAGCTTGTATATAAAGAGTGTAATTACAGTGTACATAGCAAGCGCAATACATGCTATCACCCCTTCTTTCCGATAAATATATGTCATGAAGAAAATGATGGATAAAAATCCAATAATTGCAGCAAACATACTTTTGTGCAATGAATCAATACCCAGAGATGGACCTACCGATGATTGTGCAATAACATGAAGTGGTGCCGGAAGAGCTCCTGCATTAAGTGCTATGGCCAAGTTCTTCGCAATATCAGGCGTAAAAGTTCCAGATATTACCGCAATCCCGTTAGCAATTTCTGTCTGCACTACCGGCGCACTTATGACCTGGTTATCGAGCGCGATTGCAACTGGGTGACCGATATTTCTCTTCGTAATTTCATCAAAATATTTTGCGCCTTGTTGCGAGAACTGAATTTGTACCTGCGGTTTTCCTGTTGTTTGGTCAAAAATAACGGTCGCTTTTTGTAAATCTTTTCCTGACAGTTTTGTGGGGATTGGATTTGCTCCAATGGCCTGGGAGAGAGTATATTGGAACATGTCACTTCCAGGTGTTTTGAGGGGTTTGTCTTTTCCACCCTCCCAAAATGTAAGCTGAGCAGTCGCACCAATAAGATCAATCGCCTGTGACACATTGGACATACCTGGAAGATCAACAACTATACGGTATTCATTTCCAAGCTTTATCGTCTGAATAGTAGGCTCTGAGACTCCCAAATAATTTATGCGCCTCTCTATAACATCTCTTGCGCTTTCGAAAGCATCCTGCTGCGCCTCTTTCTTGACATCTTTCATGTCCACCCGGTAAGTTAGTTGTGTTCCACCCTGAAGATCAAGACCCAGCTTATAAGAAAGGTCTTTCTTGATAGAAACTCCCAATAAATTAATATCAAGCTTTGATGGATCAATGACTGTATTTAAAATCTGCTTATTCTTTTCTAAAAATGGAATTTTTACGGATCGAAGGTCAATCTTTCCTGGAATATTTTGTAACAATAAGAGAATTGAGATTACAGAAATAATAACAATAAATATTTTTGAATTTCTCATAGGGATAAATTTTATAAAAATCTTTGGCTAACGCTAAATATTTTTGAATTTCTCATAGGAATAGTTATTCTTTAACCAATGCTTCTTCGTCGCCAAGAAGCATTACCCGTGAACCATAAATGATTGAGGAAATAAAAGGATCACGTCTACCTTTTCTGAAATTAAATTCATCCTCATTCATAATTGTATAATTAATTTCTCTTTTTTTCAGCTCTTCTTCTTTTTTGATGATTAGTGAAAGTTCCGGTAATACAACAATTCCAACAACAAGAAGATCAACGCTTTCACCGCTATTTTGTGAATTTTTCGCAAAATCACCTGAAAGCATTGCGTATTTTATTCTACCTAATTTAGCCCTATTTTTTATGATATCGCGACCGAGACCTGAATTTTTCGCATGAATTTTAACAAGATCATTATAGAATGGATAAGAAGTATCGAGAGAATAGTAGACCCTATTTGCACGAGCTTCCCGATTTAGAATTCCTTTTTTTTCAAGAAGCATCAGCTCCCGTCTTACAGCATTTATTTCCTCGTCAACTCTTCGTACGATCTCTCTAACATGGAACATTTCGCCTAAATTGCCTAGAAAAAGGTGTAGAATTTTGATGCGGGTTTTGGAAGTAATCAAATCATCAAACATATGGTTCTGAGTACATATATTATACTAGTCCTTAATGTTTTACAAGAGAGAATAGGGGAACAAAACTGTATTCTACTTAACAGTAACGTCTGTCGTAGGAGAAACTACAGAGAACCAAATCTTTCCACGATTGAGCTCGATATCTTTACCTCTTTTGTCTTTAAGGTATAAATGTGCAGTTCTTGATTTTTTGGACCATGTCGCATCAGTCTCAACTCCATCAATAAATACTTTTGCATTTCCTGTTCCTTTGGTGCCGTATAACATGTGTAAGTTTCCCTCATATCCATCGTTGGCACGACTTTCTCTCATGAATAATATGACTACATTATTTGCAGATAACTGCTTTTTTGTATTTAGATCCAGATGAGGTTTTCCACCATTGGTTCTTAGATATGAATTCGTTGTTTTGTCGTACGTCCATATTACACTGAAATCTCCATATCCATCCCAGAAATCGTACTTGATTGTTTGAGTAGCCGGACGCGCACCAACTGCCACATCCTCTTTAAAGGTGTAAGGCACAAAATCCGTATCCCACTTTTCTCCCTCTTCATTAACATTCGTAATTTTCCTTGATTTGGCAGCATAATCCCATAATTTAGTTGTAGAGGAATACATTGTATGTTCCGTGGCAACTGTTCTACCGAGTCTGTCATAGTCTCTTAGAAATACTGGAAAACCTATCGAGAATTGATTGAGGTCATTTACCCCAGCCCAGCCATAAGTCTCTAGTTGTCCTAATGCATCAGCCTGGCCATCGCTATTTGCTCCTCCGACATGGGCGTACAGTGGAAATGCTCCGTATTCAGAAAGGAAGTCAATAAAATAGGTCCTTGCTGATCTGACTGGACCGACGACCTCAGCATCCTGACAGTAGAATACGGTGAGAAATCTTGTTATGCCTCCTTCTGCAATCGCTTCGTAAACAACATCGGCAAATGAAATACCACTTTGTGGCCTAGCTTCAGTATGATTTTCTATCATGACTCCTAGTGGTTCGTGTTTCTCCCACCAGGCTCGTTGCTGCTTTGAATATTTAGCTCCATTTAGAGGACAACTTTCTGTCTTTGGGAGAGTATCATCAAACATTAACTTTCCATCAGCCGTCTTTTTTGGCGCCGCAACAGGAGTGATGCTTGGCCCCGAGAGACCACTAAATATTAGGAACGAAACAACAGCGCTTACAATATAAACTACGATACCAGTTATTAAAATTTTAGGATTCATACTGCTCTTTTTTACTACTATCTTTTCTTTCTCAACCTCGTCCTGCATACATCATTTCTTGGCTCTTTTTGTGGCCGATTTTATTGCTTTTATTTCATCGTCTGATAGTTCATGCTCAACGCCGCGCCCATTACTTATCTTCTTAGCATACCATCTTGTACCATTTCTTGTATGTAGTCCTGAAATGACTACTCCCGATTCTTCCGCATCAATAAGCGCAAGAATAAAGCTCTGGTCTCCTCCGGTGTCATTAAATGGGTTAAACCGAACAAGCCCTATCTTTTGTATATAGAATTGCGAGTCAAATATCAAGCCCTCAACTTTTTTATTGGTTTCAGCAAGCGTTTGACTCAGTCTTTTTTCATGCTCAAGAACCTTACTTAACAGATCAATTATCGTTTCTTTTTTTTCACCTGTCGATATTTTTTGTAAAGACGTCCATATCTTATAGAAAAAATACGATAGCACTCCGTTCCACACTATCAAGATAACAACGAGAATCAAAAGGGGGATCGAATTCATAAGCGTCCTACCATTTTAGTATCTTGAAAATAGAGAGTCAATATGATAACTTGAGGCTCTATGTCCAAGAAAAGGAAAACAAGAAAACAAAAAGAATTAGCTTCAGTAAGACACCATGTCGAAACAGAAAATCATGCTCTACACTTCCATCAAGAGGCTCCAACCTATTCCGTCTCTAACTTAACTGCAGCAAAGTCCATTCAAAAGGTAAAAACCGTCATAAAACCTACAGAATCAACAATTGGACAGAAAGACGCTGAGTACCTGAGACATGATATGGTAGCAATAACTGCTGCTTCAGGAATTGTTGCTGCCTTTGATGTTCTTCTATTTGCCCTACTTACGACCGGCTTTCTCCACCTTAACTTTTTGGGGTATTAAACAGTGACTAATTCTCTCCCACTAGGAGCGGGTGCTATTGGTTCAGGCCGGGTGCCTCCATCATTTCTTCCATTGTTTTTTTCAAATACTAATTTAATTTTCTTAAGATCATCTACTTTTGGCGGAAACCATAATAGACTAACGTTGTAAGTTACCTCAGAATCCTTATCTTTTATACTTCGCAATGTTCTTAAAAATGCCTCGTTTTCAACGAAAAATCTTTCAGGGATGGCATATGGTTTTCCGTCTTCTATTGCATGAAGTATATCTTGGGATTTTTGATAGTACGTATGTATTAGGATGTATCTTGCCTCTTCACTTAAGAGTGATATGCCTGTGTTATTTAGTGATACAAAATCCCTGGGACTTCTTAAGAAAAAACTCAATCGTAAAATTGCTGGCAATTCATGATAGATAGCATACTCATTCCCTTCCTGATCTTGCCCCTTTTCAATATCGAATTTAGCATCTCCATACGGGTTTGTATGCGGTTTATCCTGAAAATCAGCTCTTTCGCTTATCGCATCTATATATCCTTCGATATTATTAAATGAAAATTTCCTTCTCAGATATAAATCACAAGCATCATCCCATGGAATTTTATAATCCTTCAAAAAATCGCTTTTTTGATAAAATCCATCTGCTTTTTCGAATGGATTAAATGCGACTCCAGAAATAATTTCTAAAATTTCATCATTAGGAGGAGCACCCTCCCGTTCACTTGGCTGCATGAGGAGGATTATACACCTTAGGAGTAGGTGTTGCCTCAGGTTCTTTATAGTGAACGAGTCTATAGATCTTTACAAATGGTACATACCACTCACCGGTGATCTCAGCTCTTCCAAAACCGGAAACTTCCCACAAAGAATTCCCAAGTGGATGACACTCCTGATCCTCGCAAACAACCATAAGCTGGTCAGTCACACTTTTTCTCTCAGGGTCGACTATAATATTTTGCAATGTTACAGGCGCTCTATTTTCTATCTCAAAGAAATAACGATATACATGGTCTGAATTCCCTTTAGTAAGAAGTGCGAAATTAAATGGCTTCCCACCCGTCTGTGCAAGTACTGCCTCAGCAATCCTTCTTGCCTGATCCCTTTGCTTGTTGCCCTGATAGCGGAAAGGGTTGCCCGAAAGATTGATTACGACAAGAACAATAAATATGACTCCGGCAACTATTCCCATCCACCTGAACTTCTTTAGTTCACTCAAGTGATTGAGAAGCCCTCCCACGAGTAGGAATGGTGCAGGGAACATGAATCCAAGATAGTAGTCATAAATTGATTTTTTATAGAGTCCGAAAAGAAGTATCCCAAATAATATCCACAGTCCAAGCAACAATACTTTCAATTTTTCTTTCACATACTTAAGAGCAAAAATAGATGCAACCGCAAGAAGAATAGTCCCTACAAACCAAATCTGAAGATTTGTATGAAGCCCAACATTTATCTGATCAGGTGGAGGGAATTTTGTGACAAGTCTGCCAAAAAGCCTAAAAAATACATCCCAAATATTTCCTAAAAATGACTGGTGTATATTATATCCCTTTGCAGCATTGTCCTCAAAGATAAATTTAAAAATAGTCGTTATATTAGGAAATCCATGTCTAACTTCAAATGCCAAAAATGGCGATATTCCCACTATAAAGCCTATAAAAATTTCTAAGTAATGATATATATATCTCCTTAAAAAATTTTTCTTTTCAAGTAATGGCTCTCCAATTAGTATGAAAAAGAAAACAATTACCCCGAGAAAAGTCGTGAGATAGTGAAGCTGCATAGAAATACCAAGAAGTAGTCCAACTATTAAGAATAATTTGAACGTTTGTTTTTTGACAGCTACAAATAGCAGATAAAGCATGAGAATGGAAAAGAAGGGCATCACATTTGGATTCCAGGAAGACCTGGAATATGCAATAACCAGAGGCGAAATTGCATAGAGGGAAGCGGCGATGAGTCCGGCCCTGGCATTGAAAAACTTATGTCCGACGTAATAAACGAGGAAAACGGTAGCAACTCCAAAAAGTGCTACCATAATTGCTGGACCAACGGGATCTAGGTTTGATAAGAAAAGAAAAGGAGCCATCATGTAGTAATAGATGGGACCTAAGAAAAAGTCGCCTGCGCTAGCTCTTGGCCCAAGAAGGGTAAAATTCCCTTGTAATATATCTTTGGCAACTATAGCATCTCTTCCTTCATCTCCAAGAAATGTCATGTAGTCAGAAATTTTATAGATTCTGAAAAATGCGGCTACTACAAGAATTACTACGAGGAGTGTTATCTCAATCTTATGATGTGAAATATATTTTTTGATTTTTTCAAACATGAAGGATGTTTATTTCTTTCTCCAAATAAATTTAGAATATACAAAGAAATTCCATACCAGAAGAATTCCAGTACCACCTATGAAATAGATGAAATAATCTTTTTGCTGAGTTATAAAATGCACTCCAATAAAAATTGTACCTGTTTGGATCACAATAACTCCAAATGCTGAAGTCATATAGAATTGGAGCATCTTGAGAATATATTTCCAAAAACTGGTTGCCTTGTGATGTCTAAAAGTCCAGAGGTTATTTAAATTGTAATTTGAAAATATTGCTACAACAGCTCCAATCAAGTTAGCGTAATATGGTACCCAATGCAATTTGTCTACTAATACCCTTAGGATAATTGCATTCAATAAGAATCCAAATCCTCCGACAATGATGAACTTTCCAAAAGGTCCAAATGCTAATTCTCGGATACGCTCAGTTATTACATACTTCAAAACATTGACGATGTAGGCGAGCGGCGCGATTTTAGAATCTCCAATTCTTCTAATCCTAAAGTGAATTGGCACTTCCCCTGCCTTAAATCCATCAAGCAATGTCTTATAAAGAAAAGCAACTTGGAATGTATAACCTTTATACTCTCTGACTTTTTCTTTCTCTTTTATAAATACTTCTTTTTTTATTGCCCGGTATCCTCCTGTCCAGTCATGAAGGTAAAATCTTCCGGTAATTAACCTCATAAGAAGATTTGCGGTAACGGAGAAAAGTTTTCTTTGAATGGGCCATTTTGCCGGCATTGACCCCCCACCACTATACCGGGTACCACTCACAACATCGTAACCTTCTTCCATTTTTTTGATAAATGAAGGTACAGCACGTGGATCATGCTGAAGATCTGCGTCAATACTGATAACTACATCCGCACCTTCTTCTTCGATAGCATGCCCCATGGCCCTAACATAGGCCGCTCCTAGTCCTTTTTTCTCACCCTGATTGATGCCCAAATTTTTATATTTCCCTATAAGTTCTCTGACAACATCCCCGGTCCCATCAGGAGAATTATCATCTGCAATCAAAATATGCATGTCATGATCTTTGATTTGAGGAAATACTTCTTCTTCAAAAATTGTAATCAATTCCTTGACATTTTCTTTCTCGTTATATGCAGCAGATACGATATAAATTTTCATAAAATCACATACTTTTTACGTACTCGATCATTTTCAAAAGACCATCGTTCAGTGACACTCGTGGCTCCCATTGGAGTAAATTTTTAGCCTTGGTGATATCAGGACACCTTCTCATCGGATCATCTTGTGGAAGATCTTCTGTATGTACTATCTCACTTGAAGAATTTGTCAGCTCTTTTACTATTTGTGCGTATTCGATCACAGTATGCTCTTCCGGATTTCCTAAATTTACAACTTCACCTTTCGTATTTTCATAAAACATGAGTCGTGAGAGACCTTCGGCAAGATCATCTATATAACAGAGAGAGCGGGTTTGGGATCCATCACCAAAAATTGTAATAGGCTCATTTGCTAAGGCTTGCATGATGAAGCGTGCTATCATGCGCATATCATCTTTATGCATATTGGGACCATATGTGTTAAAGATCCTGACTATTCGAGCATCTACCCCCTTCTCACGCCAGAAATATGAAGTTATAGTTTCACCGAATCTCTTTGCCTCATCATAAACTGCTCTTGGACCAGTGGTCGAGACGTTCCCACGATATTCTTCCTTTTGAGGATGCTCCAAAGGATCTCCATATGCCTCTGAAGTTGAGGCAAATAGAAATTTTGCGTTATTTTTTTGAGCAAACTTTAGAAGCTCCAAAGTGCCTAAAGTGTTTACCATCATCGTTTCCATGGGCAAAGAATGGTATGAGATACGACTATGATGGTTTGGTGAAGCTGGTGAGGCAAGGTGAAAAACTACCTCAGCAGTCATGTCATCCGGGAGAGGTTTTGTCACGTCATGATTTACAAATCTAAATGCGCTATTTTCTACAAGTCCAGCTATATTTGATTCGGAACTTGATATTAGATTGTCAACAGCGATGACTTCGTGCCCCTCATCCAATAGTTTTTTTGATATGTTTGATCCAATAAATCCAGCACCGCCAGCAACTAGTATTTTACTCATATAAGTTTTTTACGAAATGTACATTTATTGTATCAAAAAAATGGAATTTAAAAGATAGTTGCTGCAGTGGAATTTAGAGATCGTTTTTCTTTTCTGCTTCAAGATCAGCTTTAACCATCATTTCAACTAACTGAGTAAAACTTGTAGAGGGTGTCCATCCCAAAACCTTCTCTGCTTTTGAGTAATCTCCAATGAGAGAATCTACCTCCGCCGGTCTCATAAATTTAGGGTTATTCGACTCTACATGAGATTTCCAATCATCGATCCCAACAACCTTAAAAGCTTCTTGAACAAATTCTTCTATACTGTGTGTCTCACCAGTTGCAATCACATAATCATCCGGAGTATCTTGTTGTAGCATTCTCCACATTCCATCAACATAGTCCCCTGCAAATCCCCAATCACGCTTACTATCCAAATTTCCCAGAACAACCTTGTCTTGTTTTCCCAAAGAAATTCGCGCTACTGCATGAGATATTTTCCTTGTGACAAATTCTATTCCACGACGCGGTGACTCATGATTGAACAATATTCCTGAACAAGCAAAAATATCATAACTTTCTCTGTAGTTGAGGGTTATATAGTGACCATATACTTTAGCGACACCATATGGACTGCGTGGATAAAAACGGGTTGTTTCTTTTTGGGGTGTTTCTGTTACTTTTCCAAACATTTCTGAAGAAGATGCCTGATAAAATTTGATCTTAGGATTGACTGTTCTTATAGCCTCGAGCATTCGAGTAACACCAAGTGCGGTATATTCTCCGGTAAGAACAGCTTGATTCCATGAAGTCTTCACGAAGGATTGTGCAGCAAGGTTATATACCTCATCTGGTTGAGCTTCCCGTACTGCATCATCTAAAGATTTTTGATCTAAAAGATCTCCCGAGATCAACTCAACTCTGTCTAGCAAATGCCGGATATTTTCTGTATTAGGAGTTGAAAGGCGTCTAACGAGTCCAAAAACTTGATACCCTTTTGACAATAATAATTCTGCGAGGTAACTTCCGTCTTGCCCTGTTATTCCCGTAATTAATGCCTTCTTCATATAATGTTAATAATTCTAAACAATATTGCGCCAATAGTCCAGAGTGTCCTTTAGCGTCTGCTCAAGCTCAATTTCCGGTCTCCACCCTGTTGCATGGTGGAGCTTTGAATAATCACACAGAAGTTCCGGTATGTCACCCGGTCTCATAAGAGCCGGATCTTTTTCGACAATTATGTCTTTTTCTGAAAATGACAGTAGAATATCCAAGACCTCTTTTATCCTATGGGATTTACCAGAACCAACGTTATACGCTTCACCCGACTCTCCCTTCAACATGATCAACTCATACGCGCGCATAGCATCTCTAACATCTGTAAAGTCACGCTTTGCTTCAAGATTTCCAACACGAAGTATCGGCTCCTTTATTCCCTTCTCTATCTCAGCAATCTGCTTTGCAAATGAGGGAACAACAAATATTGGAGCGTGATTTGGTCCAACCGTATTGAAAGTTCTAACTATTATTGCTTTTACATTTTGAGAGTGGGAATACTGATATCCAAGATAATCTTGAGCTATCTTGCTTACTGCATATGGCGACAATGGCCTGAGCGGAGTATCCTCTTTCATGGGAAGATCAGATTCTTTCGCTGCTCCATAAATCTCAGCTGATGATACGACCAACACTCTTGTTTCCATGAATTGCAGCTGTTTTACGGCTTCAAGAATATTTAGCTGCCCACTTATGTTGGTTGTTATCGTATCGGAGGGATTTTTAAAGCTTTCACCAGGACTTGTTAAAGCCGCCAGATGATAGATATAGTCTGGAGATACTTTTTCGATAGCATTTTTTAAGGCTTGAAAGTCTTGAATATCAACTGAAAAAAGATTCCCATTATCAGAGTTGTTACCATCAGGTTTGACAGTTCCATAAACTTCATAACCCTTTTGTAAGAGTAGATTATTAAGATGAGTCCCTGCAAACCCATTTATTCCGGTGACAAAAGCTTTTGGCATGATTAACGTCCAACTCCCATGTATTTAAATCCGAGAGACTTCATTTTTTCGGGGTCATAAATATTTCTTGCATCGATAATATTGTAGGATTTCATGTTGTCTTTAATTTTATTGAAGTCTAATTCTTTAAATTCATTCCAATCCGTAAGCACTATCAAAAGATCTGCATCTTTTGAAACTGCGTATGAATCGTCAGAAAAAATAATACCATTAATTATCTTTTTTGCTTTTTCCATTGACTGGGGATCATAAGCTGTTATTTCTGCACCCTTTTGATTGAGCCATTCGACTATCTCAATTGATGGTGCAAATCTCATATCATCGGTATTTGGTTTGAAAGCCAAACCTAAAATACCTATTTTCACGCCATTTAGATCGCCAAGCATCGTTACGGCTTTTTCAACGACAGATTTCTTAGCTGAATAATTCACGTTCTCGACTTCTTTTAAGAGCTTGAAATCATAATCATAATTTTTCGCGATAGATATAAGAGCCTTAACATCTTTTGGAAAACAACTTCCGCCATACCCAGGTCCCGGTTGTAGAAAATAATTTCCTATTCTTTTATCAAAACCTATCCCCTCAAGAACACGCAATGCGTCTGCCCCTGTTACTTCAGAAAGTTGGGCTATAGAATTTGCGAATGAAATCTTCATTGCCAAAAAAGAATTTGCCGCGTACTTTATCATTTCTGCAGTTTCAAGGTTACAAAGAACGAGTGGGCAATTTGTATTCTCTTGTAGCGGCTTATGTAGTTGGACCAATAGATCCTGAGCTTTTTTTGTCTCAGTTCCTATAACTATCCTGTCCGGATACAGTGTGTCTGAGATTGCAGATCCTTGCCGTAAAAATTCTGGGCATGATGCAATATCAAATTCCACCTTAGCGTCCTTAACTTTATTTATAAGCTCCTTAATCTTCTTGTTAGTACCGATTGGTACAGTGCTTTTAGTTATAACGACTGTGTAACCTGAGAGGTTTTTCCCTATGTTTTCTGCAACTTCAAGGACCGTAGTAAGATCAGCTTCTCCACTTTCCTTTGGTGGTGTTCCAACTCCTACGAATACAAGCTCTGCATCTTTTACCGAATCGTAATCGAGTGTAAATGAGAGTCTTCCTGCTGCAAGATTTTTTTGTACAAGCTCGGTAAGTCCTGGTTCGTAGATATGAACATTTCCACCATTTAGCTTTTTAACTGTCTCAGGAGTGTGCCCAATTACCGTTACAGTGTTACCTAAATCTGCAAAAATTGATGCACTTACAAGTCCTACGTATCCGTGTCCGATGAAAGTTATTCTCATTTTATTAAATAGAAATTAGATTAGTCATTTTACTATGTTGTCTTAATCAAAGCTAGTCCTTCATCAAACGTTTTTGTTTTAAATCCTAATTCTTCAATTTTTTTGCATTTCATAACAGACTTTTGTGGACGTAAAGCTTTGTCTTTATAAACATCTTCCAAACGCGATGGACCGATTTTGGTTGAAAGAGAGAATACCTCTTTTATTTTTTCTCCAATCTGCATTGGACTCAAAGAACTTCCACCCGTTAGGTTATAGATTCCGTTTGCATTTTTTGATAATAAGAAATCCAAACCATATACAATGTCGTCAATAAAGGTTGGAGTTATGACTTGGTCTGAAATAAGGTTTACTTCATCCCGTGAAGTTAAGAAATCGTACAATTTCCATACAACATCTTTTTTGACAGGACTTTGATGACCATATGGAAAAGAAAGTCTGACAATAAGATTGTTTGCAGTATCAACAACCTTTTCTCCAAAGTATTTTGTCATACCGTACCAATCAACAGGATTTGGAGTTGACTCCTCGTCATAAGAATCTTCTGTTCCGGAAAAAACAAAATCTGTTGATATATATACAAATTTTGCACCGTTTTTTGTGGCTACTTCATATAGGTTTTTTGTCCCTATCGTGTTGACAGCAAAAGCTGTTTTTTTATCTTTCCAATCGTCACTATATAGATTTTTTACATCTAAATTTATGATATCTGCCGGATCAATAGCCAATTGACTCATGTCGTCTTCCCGGTCCAACTCACAACCGTCTACATCTGTTTTTGCGGCCAGATGAATCACTACATCTACCCCTTTACCAAGGAAAAACTCTGCCAAAGACGATTGACTGGTAATATCAACTCCATGCTCAGAAGACAAGGGAATGATATCGTGTGTCTCAAAAAGCAATTCTTCAAACCGGGAACCGATAAGCCCTGACGCTCCGGACAAAATTATTCTCATATGTTGTAGTGCTGCCGATAATAATCTTTATACGTTCCTTCTTTTATATCTTTCCACCATTTTTCATTTTCTTTATACCAGTCGATGGTTTTTGAAAGCCATGTATCAAAATCGTTCAATGGCTCCCATCCCAATTCATTATGGATTTTGGACCAGTCGATAGCATACCGCCTATCGTGCCCTGGTCTATCTTTCACAAATTCTATCTGACTCTCATCCTTACCCATGATCGTCAGAATTTTTTTGACAACTTCTAAATTGTTTACATCCTGAGTCATACTTCCAACACAATATGTTTCACCAATTTTGCCTTTTTGAAGAACAAGCTCAATAGCTCTTACATGATCTTCTACGTAAAGCCAGTCCCTGACATACAATCCATCTCCATAGACGGGAACTTTTTTTCCTTCCAATATGTTGGTTATGGCAAGTGGGATAAGTTTTTCCGGAAAATGATATGGACCGTAGTTATTTGCACAGTTTGTGATAGTTACGGGGAGTTCAAACGTTTCGTGATAAGCACGAACCAAGTGATCAGACCCTGCCTTACTTGCTGAATACGGACTTCGGGGGTCATATTTCGTAAGTTCATTGAATTTATCAGTTGTGTCCAGAGCTAAGGCTCCAAATACCTCATCGGTTGAAACGTGATGAAACCTTTTGACGTTGTGCTTTACTGCTGCGTCAAGCAAAACTTGGGTACCAAGCACATTTGTCTTCACAAAAGCAGCCGGCTCTTTGATACTTCTATCAACATGGGATTCTGCAGCAAAATGGACAACGACATCAACATCTTTCATAACATTGTCTACCATTTCAGGTTCTGTTATATCTCCCTGTATGAATAAATAATTTGGTTTTTTCTCAATTGTTGTTAGATTTTCGAGATTGCCTGCATAGGTCAATTTATCAAAAACAACTACAGTGTCTTGTGGATATTTATTGACCCAATAGAGGACGAAGTTGGAACCTATAAATCCGGCTCCACCGGTTACAAGAATTTTAGACATTACGTATGTAAGTATACCAAAGTTAAACCGTATCTCAAAAGGTGACGGGGATAGAAAGTGTCTTGTCGTTCTCAGGAAGGCCTGATGGATTGTCTTTCTTTATGACCAACGTTCCATTTTTTGTGGCTGGGGATGAAAAGGTGAGATCTCCCTCAAATGGCACGAAGTTCTCAGACGTCCAGTCTCCCTTTGCATTAACCTGTACCGTTCCTAATGAAGTATTATTGCTGTCCAAAAGCTCAGCTGTAAATGTCCCTTCAAAATACCATGTTCCTTTTGCTTTACCTGTAATTTTTATGGGGGAAATTACCTTTTCATTTTGGGTAGGAGTTGTTACCTGAATCTCATCTGAATATGGAAGAGTGGTCTCCTGGGTTTGATTTTCAGTTGGTGGTTGAGTAACCTTAGGTTTTGTAAAAACAAAATATGAAATAGCTCCAATGACAAGAACAATAATTGCCAACACAATAATGAGCAGGTGTTTATTTTTCTTCTTTTGTGCCATCAATTAATTGTAGCAGAAACGGAAATTCCATGTAGGGCTCGTTAAAACTTAAAGAGCCCATGTGTCCTTGTCCTTTCATAAGGATAAATTTACCTCCAATTTTTTCTTGGATATACCTTCCTTGATTGTCGTCTGCTCCCCACGGATCATTGTCAGAATTTAGTATCACAAATTCGTTACAATGTTTTTTAATTGTCTCCCATTTAAAATCTTCTTTTATGCTCTTTGTATTTGCCGGATCAATTTTTAATGGCTTTGTGTATCCAGCAACTAAAATTGCTTTCTTAATTACTTTTGGGGTTTGTTCAAGAATACTTAACATTAATGGACACCCTGAAGAATGACCAATCAGTATTGTCTCCTCATTTATATCTAGGTTTTCCAAACAATAATTTGTCTGCTCCTCTAGCTTTGGGTCGTCAGTATTGGGAAGTAAAGGTAGAAAAACTTTAAATCCTTGTTCCTCAAGTTTTTTCTTTATCCACGGAAGCCACATATACTGTGGGCCTTCTCCAGTTCCATGAAGAATTATTACGTTTCCTTTCATTTTATTTATTATAGTATTCCTCTGTTGGTGCCATTCGTTCAGGAAATTCGGGTATATGTTTTTCTCGATCTACATACTCTTCTATTTCATCAAATTTTCTTCTTAACTCCTCTTCTCGTCCAAGAACTATCATGCCATCTCCTGATGCAATACCTGCATCATGGCTTCTCTCCAAATCTTTGAAGATAAAGCAGTCTATAAGAGGACCAGATCCTGGATCAGCAAAATTATCCATATTATGTACCCAAATGTCAGCCATTCTTGTTTCCTCCAAATTCCAAACAAAAACAATATGATATGTCCCTTTTAAAAGGACTTCCTTGTTTTTTTTATATAAATCGTCTAGATATTTCTGAATAGAATTCGTATCATTTCTATCAAACAAAGCATCTAGTGGATGCTCATCTTTTACAGGATAAATAATTAGTGGAATTTCCTGGTGGCGATATGAAAATGGTTTGTATTGCTTTGCACTCATGGTGTGATTATATCACCAGGCTCAATTTTTGTGAATAATTTTTTGTAGTTCGATGTGAAGGGCAGGGGGAGCGGCACAAAAAGTAAAATTATCATTTGCTTTTGAGATAGGGTTACTATAGTCGATTGGTTCTCCAAAAAAATCCGTGTAGCTACACCCTGCCTCTTCGAGAACAATTTGCTGGGCTACGTTATCCCAAATCTTACTAGTCCTGTTCAATGTTGCTCCATACGCGCCTTTAGCTACCATTGCTGTATCAAATGCACTGTTACTTGATCTAAGATTTCTGATATTCAAAACTATTTCTGAAAGCAATTTTGTTTCGCTATATGTAACGTCTGGATTTTCCTGATGTCCATCAATCCCATATGCGACAAGAACTTTCAAAAGACTTTCATCTTTTGTTGTGTATGTTTGCTTACCATTACAAAATGCACCTTTATCTTTTTCTGCAACATATATCTCATTAAATGATGGAAGTGAAATTCCTCCAGCAATTGGTGAATTATTTTCTAGTAATCCAACCATTACTGCATATAATGGAATGCCGTTGGCAAAGTTGCTTGTCCCATCCACAGGGTCAACTACCCATGTGAATTCTGATTTGTTATCAATAACCCCTGCTTCTTCTTCAATGATATTGTGAGTTGGAAATGTTTCTTTTATTTTTTCAACGATGAGCCTTCCAATGGCCAAATCTGTCTCGGTCAGGACTTGGTTGTTGTCACCACTTTTTGTTGTGATAGAAGAAGTTTTACCGAAATTTTTGCGTGCAATCTCCGATGCCTCTTCCAAAACTTTCTTTATAAAATCCTGTGAATCGATCATAGCCGTATCTCAATAGTTCCATTGGGGGATTTTGTGTGGTCTATGTATCTTATCCACTTGGGAGTTACTAGATAGTATCCTTGGGATTCTAGCTCGTAATATTTTGCCATACCTGGATTTTTTTCAAAATATATTTTCGTATACTTCTCTTTTTCCGCGCCCTCAAGAAGCCTTGCTGTCCCTTCGTATTGCACAGCATGAGTAGGATCATTTACTACAAATGAGACATGATTATTTTGGGAAATATTCTCAGCCTTTTGCGTGAGGACACTTGTACCAAAAATTAACTCCAGATTTTCCGTCTGGCCAAACCCCACAGTTGCTCCTTGTGGATTTCCGTTTTTATTTACCGTTCCGACTACTCCATGGTTGACCGTTTTTAGAAATTCGAAAATTGTTTTTTTATCATCAGTCATTGCAATGAGTATTTTACTACATCTAATTACATTTTTAATTCCTGACGTGGGTTATCGGGGAAATTAACTTCATCTATTAACACGTAGCGCTCAGGTTTCATACGATATACATAGGCAGGCTCGTTCTCCCCGGACAGTGCTTTTTCCCTTTCCTCAACAATCCAAAATCTGGATTTATATACATTTATCCCTTGTTCGGCATCATTTCCCTTCAGTTGCTCGGCAACTCCCTCAACCTGAAGGCCTCTGACTTTTTCACCATACACGTGGTTTACAACTACGCTGCCTGCAACATGAGAATTTTTTTCAAGTTCTCTTGAATGCCTTCTCATTCCTTTTGAAATCCAATAAAGATTGAGCTCAGAATCCGCTACATAGTAAACAGTTGCGATCCATGGTTTGTTGTCATGGACGGTTGCAATCTGCATAACTTGAGCACTGGCCAAATAGTCCTGAACGAATTTCTTTAGATCCATGCTTTCAGTATATCAAAGTTGAGCAATTACTTTTTTAATTGCAGTTAAATAGTCAGGATTTCCAATATCATGCTTCGAATCTATGACTGGGATCAACTGCTTTGAAGATCTTAATAATTCAAACGTTTTATGAGCCCTATTATGGATCTGCTCCCCCTCTTTTGTACCATATAAAACATAGGTGTCTGTATTAATTCGAGGAGTTAAAACTTCTGCATTCATTGTCTCAAAATCTGCAATCCTACGTTTTCCTTTTTTCCACCGATGAGGTAAAGATTTTAGATCTTCTGCAAAATATGGAGATAAGGAACATAAAATTTGAGCGTCAACCTTCACTTTCGTTGAGGCGATAAATGAGATCATTGCTCCATAAGAAAACCCCAAAAATATATTTCTGTCCCCCTTATAACTTTCAAAAACTTTGAGAAATTCTTCAACCCAAAAAGTCATCGTATGATATTGCCAAGAAATTTTTACCGGAACAGTTTTAATACCTTTTGCTTCAAAACAATCAATAATATCTGTGTATATTTTCCTGTCGGGGGAATGATGATATCCAGGGATCACAAAGGCTACAGTTTTCACTCAGAAAGTATATCAAATATTATTTTTATGATCGCAACTTTGTTTGCAAATAAGCATAAATAAGCTGTACCATTAAATTGATCCGTTGACTAGACAACTGAGATGAGAAGATATAATTTCCTTAAACAAGACGACGTTTTTGAGTCTTTTAATAAGCTGAGGAACGCTTTTTTGGCCGCTCGTGATGGCGAAGAAGTAGACAGAATACTTAATGGTCTTTTAACTTTAGATGAAAGAATCAAGATTGGAAGACGAATATTGGTCGCTGAATACATTATTGCAGGAATAAAGATTGAGGAGATAAGTACAATCTTGAGCGTTGGTAAAAATACTGTAGCAAATGTTTCTAGAGCCCTGTCTGAGAATCCCGAGTGCTTCAAGCTTATTGAAGAACGTGGAAAAAAGTTGAATCTGAATATAAAAGGAGAAGTCATAGAATAGTAGGAGCATCTACAATGATTTTAAAAAGAAGAGAATATATTGGATTTAAAAGAAAGAATGTCAAACGATGAATAGTGAACTTTGTATCGTTGACTAGACAACTGATATTTTTGAGTTAAAGGAATTGGAGAAAAGTACGGAAGAACTGAGTTGATTCTATGAATTATTCTTCTTTTTGCACTTGAGATTCAGGAGGTTTGATGTCAGTCCTTAGTCTCTCGCTAACCCAGAGTGGAACATCGATTGGAATGCCACGCTTCATCCCTCTGAGATCCACAACATACTGATGGGTGCTTATATCTTTAGCTCCCCTTTTCATTGCTTGGTCAAATCTGATTTGCTTTTCTAGTTCAACAGTATCTGTCGTCAATACAACCTCATCCCCAACTTTTAGATCTCGTCCCAAATCTGCATGCGCAACCAATACACTTGCCCTAACACCATTCTCAAGAAGAGTTTGAAATCCTAACCCACGTTCATTCATGATTCTCATCATCTCTTCGAAGTATATAGAGGCTTGTGTCGGGTGAGTAACATGTCCAAACTCGGGTGGAACTTGCGATTCTAAAACCGTAAAAGATGTTTGGACTTTCGGAATTGGCCCAAACATTTCGATAGCCTGCTCAGGTGATACGTGTTGATTGGTAAACTCTCCAGCTTCTAAACCCATGGGTGCATTATATCATTGACTCACAACTATCCCTTCTCCTAATTTTTGTTTTGCTGCAGGATAAAGCATTCTATACGCATCGATTACAAATTCCCCACCCATGACAGTTATTGGGTCAATTGTATTCGGATCCATTGGCACGTCTCCAAAATAGGGCAAACTTTTTTGACTAAGGTCAATCATGTCAGAAAGTTCCTTCCACAACAGTATGCCCCCTGTTTTGTCTTGTAAAAAAATCCCCATTCTACGTTCTGTCAGAAATGTTCTAAATGGCTTGTGTCGTGCAACATATTCGTCTCTTTCCTCGGGAGATAAATTTCGTGCCTCATTTCTAAGCTCAGTCATAACTTGCATAGAAACACCATGACTTAAGGCACCCTCTGCTTCTGTGAGGGCGCTTGACAGATAATATATGCCACGGGTTATGCTATTAAAAACACCACTTGTTGGTTGTTTGTAGGTACTAGAGGCATCCGTCAAGGGCGCTCTAACAAATTCGTCAAGAT
Source organism: uncultured Gammaproteobacteria bacterium (assembly GCA_964504535.1). GTDB lineage: Bacteria > Patescibacteriota > Microgenomatia > Levybacterales > GWA1-39-11 > JAUSNA01. The sequence goes on along the minus strand of CAZDED010000002.1, from coordinate 17,949 downwards.
AAACAGCAGCTGCCCGTACAGGGGTTATTATCGGAATAACTGCTGGACTAGCCTTCAGAACTTCTTTGTAATGGTCTATTGCAACATCTATATTTGTATTTAACTGTTCTGGATTTTCCCTCATGACATCCAAAACATCATCCAAAACTCTTTTCGTCTGCATTTCCATGTCAGAGTCGGGAGTTATTGCCGCAACAGCTTCAATAGCGCGCTCACTAATTGCCATAATAAGGTTGAATTGTAATGCGAACAGGAATTATTATCAATGAGAGATATTACTTAACGATGCCTTGGAGAAGTTCTTCTTCGGTGTACTCTACTTGCTCATCTGTGAGTGAAGGGTCGTATGCAGGATCTGGATAATTGACCAGCCATGCTTCTTCATCTCCGATATTTTCAAGACCGGTTGCAATGTCTTTAGGTATAAAAAGTCTTGATGGTTTTGAGCTATCTAAAATATGCTCCTCTTTTGACTCTGGTTCACCTGGCTTGTATAGAGTGATTTTCATTATTCCCTTAATTGCTACGTACCGTGCAGCTCTCACTCTGTGAAGGTGATATCCTTTAAATGCACCAGGGATAGCAGCAGTGAGGTAGACTTCTGTCTTTTGTCCCGACTCTTTATCTTTGAAAAGCTCTATCAAAAACCCATTATCATTTCCAGAATGATCACGAGTCGAAACTTTCTTTGCTTCTTCTGTTGTTGCGAGCGACATAGTTAAATATTCTACACTATACAGACCTTAATTGACCAGATGCAACTTTCTCAGCTACCATTTGGCCGGCTTTTAATAATTCGTCATGTGATGTTCCTGCATCAATCCACCAATCTATTAATTCACACTCCATTGAACCTTCTTTTACATATATATTGTTAAGGTCGGTTACTTCTAATTCGTCCCGAGCTGATGGCGTAAGCTGGGAAATGAAATCAAAAACTCTATTGTCATACATATAAATTCCAGTCTGAGCAATATCAGACTTTGGATTTTCCGGCTTTTCTTCTATAGAGAGTACTTGTCCATTTTCTCCCATTTCAATAACTCCATATTGTCTTGATTCTGTAGGCATTTTTACACCAAATATTTTTGCACCGGTCAGTCTTTCATCAAAGCTTTTAACGGAATTGTGAAGATCATGATTAAAAATATTATCTCCCAAAATTACCAATAATTTTTCGTTGCTGACAAATTCTTTTGCAAGAGTTATCGCATCTGAAATTCCTCCTTTCGCATTCTTTTGAACTGCATAATAAAATCTCATTCCAAATTCATCTCCAGAACCAAGTAAGTTTGCAAATCCTCCTGCATGATCACCTGATGTCGAGATAAGGACCTCGTTGACTCCAGCATTTTTCATAGCCTCAATCGGATAGTAGATCATTGGCTTGTTATAGACAGGAAGTAGATGCTTGTTGGTAACAAGCGTTAATGGTCGTAGTCGTGTTGCAAGTCCCCCCGCAAGAATCATTCCCTTCATAGTTATATTCTTGATGTGTTAAGAAACACAAATAATGCAAAAATCAGTGTGCTAATTAAAATATATTCTAGCACAACCTTAATACTAATATCACGATGCGTTTTGTGATGCAACAATCCAATGACAATATACAGACCAAGAATACTACATATTATCAGAAGTTGTGTATAAAAAGGCAATGATAACGTTAATATCACTGCAAATCCGCCTCCTATGATCAGGAATTCTATGAGGTATAGTAGTGCGTGATTTTTTTTCATATGTGATTTTATGATCTTTCCTAATTTTGCCATAAGCAGAGCTTGTGTCAAAATCATATAATTTTTCCTAATTTTGCCATTAATAAGAACGATACAAAAATCGTAATCAGAATTATGTGATCCAAATTGTTTCCAACAACTCTTGGGATTTTCTTCTTTTCTATAATTATAAAATCCAGGACAAGGGCTATCAAAAGTGCTGAAAGTAAAATAAATGTAATAGTTTTTGCTACGATACCAATATCAAACAATGGCTGTCTTGTAATATTTTGAGGAAGGATTTCCCCCCTTGGTGCGGCTTGGACTCCCGCCGAACCTTTAACTTCAGGAAATTTGTTTGCACCACTTGCAGCAGACAATGCAAGAGTACCATTTGGGTTGACAGCAGCTGAATTTTCCTTAGCTCCAAACTCTTGCACAATAAGTATTGTGTCTTCACCTTGAAGCCTTCCCTCCTCCACAGAGAACCCTACATCTTCGTACTGTGAAGCTAAAATATTGGCTTTATGTGTTGGAGACTTCATCCATGCAGCAACTGCATCTGATGATGTGGTAAATCCTTTAGCCAAATTCTCTCCGGCATATGAATACCCATACCCTGCTCCTTTTATGAAATCCCAAGGACTCGTACCATCGGGTGCAAAATGTGCCCAATAATTATTGGCAAACATATGCGCTGATTTTTTCCGGGCAGCTTCTGATAACTGAGAGTTCATTGAAAGGGGAGGAAGCCCATTTTGGGCTCTTTCATAGTTGGTTAGATTCAATAATTCCAGATCTGATATTTGATACCGTATTCCAAGCACCTCCGGATGCGTTTTTTGCACATAAACAGACAAGGAGGACGCTAATGCGACAGCCAATATAAGTACAGCTAACGTGACGTTGTGGAGTAATTTTGCACGGTGGTTATTTTTTTTATGCGGAATAAAAAAATGTAGAATGTGCATAGGGGCAGTTATACTTTTTATTCGTACGTTGGTTCTATTATTTCACCACTCATTTTTCCATTTACTTTTTTATTAAGGGCAAATGACAAAGCAGTGGCAACGCTTACACCTACTTTAAGGCCTGTATACGATCCGGGACCCTCCTCAACATTTATTTCGTCAACTTCATTTATTGTTATCCCAGCTTTTTTACAAACCTCATCTATCAGATTTACAATCGATTCTGGTCTTCTTGTTTCATTGGTAGATTGAGTTTCAAAAACTTCGCCATCAATCTCAAGTTTTGCGATAACATTCTTATTATCCCTAGTGTCTATATATAACTTCTTCATACTGACTACTGACTTTTTACTGAGACAACCCCTTCCCTAACAATTTTCCAAGGTGTTACCGTGGCATCAATTATGGTACTGACGCCTTTTATTGTACACACACCAGAAACTACAAAGTCAACTGCCGTAAGCAGGTTCTTATCTACCTCATTTAATTCAAGCGGTGTTTTCTTTCCAGAAAAATTTGCTGAGGGCGCCACAATAGGAACACCTACACCTTCAATAATCCTGCAAAGCTTTCTTTGATCCGGCCATCTGACTGCAAGCGTTGGTCCATTTGCTCTAACAATTGAAGGAATTTTTTCTTGGTAACAGTTTAGGATTATCGTAAGCCCTCCTGGCCAATATTTTTCAATAAGATGTACTTTTACCTCACGGGGAATTGTGACAAATTGTTCTGCCATTTCAACTGAGCTGACAAGTGCAATAAGAGCTTTTTCTTCAGGACGATTGCGGATCTTGTATATTCTCTCAATAGCTGAAACTTCATCTATCCTGCAGCCCATCCCGAAAGCAGTATCTGTGGGAAATATGCCTACTTTTCCGTCTTTGAAATTCTTTATAATTTCATCATCATTCATAAGACATACTAATTTCACGCAACTCATTTTTCACATCGAATGTTACTTTCCATACCTTTTTATTGACTATCTGTTGGGATAACTCTGGCCATTCTATTGCTACAATTCCTTGCGTATCATCCAGATAGTCTTTCAGATCAATTGCCAAAGCTTCTTGGGAACTTTGGAGTCTGTAAAGATCCAGGTGATAAAGGGTCGTCACCTTACCATCTAATATCTGGTAATTTGTTGTTGGGAGACTGTGTTGTCTTACAACAACAAAAGTTGGAGAAATGATCCGAGATACAATACCTAGCCCTCTGGCCAATCCCTTCACAAAAGTAGTCTTTCCACTTCCCAATTTACCGATCAAAAACACCACATCTTGAGGTTTTACTATTCGTGCAAACTCCTCACCTGCTTTTTCTGTCTCTTCTGCTGTTTTTGTAATTTTTACTGTTATCATGACCCTGAGGCTAACCCATCATCTTTCTGTTTTCTATAATTATTGTACAAAAGTATACCACAGGCTCCACCAACAAGAACAACACCCATAAGTATGAATAGTTTTCCCCAACTATATGTCTTCTTATCTTCTGAAATCCCTGACTGCAGATTGTCAAACCCAGTACTGTTGCCCAATATACTTTCGTTGCCCTCAACCGGCTGATCGAATGTAGCTGATTCAGTTCCTCCTTCACGATTAGGATCAATTGTTGGAATCGGAGTAATGCTAGGTTTGGTAGTTGCTGTTGGGGTAGAACCGGTAGTTGGTGTTGGGGATTTAGTCGGTGTGGGAGATGGAGTTGGTGTGGGTGTTTTTGTGGGAGTTGGTGATGGCGTTGGGGTCGGAGATGGAGTTGGTGTGGGTGCTACAGTAGGGGAAGTATTTGTAGAACCTTTTGTGCCGGTTGTAAACAACGTCCATGTTGAAGATCCGTCAGGAATTCTCCCTGCTGTTTGGCTACCTGAGGGGGCAGCGGTTCCATTTGCCCCATATACAACTTCATCAATGACATTGTCGTTTAATGTAAGTTTTATAGTGTCGCCATTGTTATTCAAATTATCATTCCAATCAAAAGTTACAAATGAGTTCCCTTCTATGGATCCGGACATGGGATGCGTATTTGTACTAGAATCTTTTACTATATAATTTGATAAATCTACGCTTGAAGAATCTGAATTGTATATTTCCACCCAGTCAGAACCACCACTCGAACTAAATTCATTGATGTACAAAGCAGCATATATTTTCTGTGGGAAAGAAAAAAGGATAACAAAACAAATTAGCGATAAAAGTTTGGTAAATAATTTCACGGTGATTTCTTATCTAGATTTAAAAGGAAAGGCTATCAACTTTCAACCCCCACTTACTCCATACCAAAGGCATAACATGTACCCATTTTTTTGCATTTCAAGGAATGCGCGACCCGATCGGGAATTTTTCGAACGAAGTGAAGCCGACTTACATAAACACTACCTTCTGCACCGAGAATATACTCCCCATCGAATAGTGGTCAGTAAAACTGATATCGTGTCCGTTCGACAAATATGGATCGTTCATCACATAATTTCCATTTGAACCACTTTTTATGACAACAAAGTGAGTTCCTCCGTACGCGTTGATTCCTACAACCAATGGGTCTCCTGAAGCCAATGCCGAATCCATAGTAGCTCCGACGCGCTGCGCTGTAGCACCTCCCGCAGATATAGTAAACAATAGATATGCTGGATAGTAAGAAGCGAAATTGGAAGGATTGGAATTTATATCAACAGGAGTTATATGACGACCGTAATGCGTAAATATCATTGCCATTGAAGTCACAAGACAACCATCACTTGCAAGTGTATATTGAGTTCCATTGAGAGCCATCGCTCCCCAGCTTGAATCACGTTGGTTATAGTAACATCCCCACCCGTCACACGAGGTTTGACCTGAGAGAAGAGACGCTCCTCCTTGTGCTGCTACGAAGTTACTAAACCCTGCCAACTGTGCTTTCGCTGCATTAAGTAACCTTTGGTAGTTAGCTTCACTTCCTTGTGTTTCTGCTAGCAACTTTTTCTTCGATTCTTTATCCTGATTGAGTTGATCCGTATAATCCTCAAGCTTTGCATTTAAGGCCTCTTCCTGTCTTTTTTTGTCAACCAAAATATCCTGTTGATTTGCATAATTTACCTTGGCTTGTTCCGCTGCGTATATGTTTTTCTTATCAAAAAGCTGCACTATTTTCAAATATTTTAATCTTGTAAAAAAATTGTCCAACGTGTTTGATGTTAGAAGTACTTGCCATGGGTCAACAGTTCCCACCTGGTACACGGCTTTTGCCCTACCGACAAATGCATGTGAAGTTTTATCCAGATCCCCCTCGGAGCTTGAAATTTTAGTTTTCGTAATTTCAATATCATCTTCGAGACTTTCAATTTGCGCCTGAGTGCTATCAATTTTTGCCTCGGTCAATTTTATTTGACTGTCCGCAATCGCAATTTGAGATGACAGAGTTTTATCTTGCCCTTGCAGAGTAGATAATTTATTTTGAAGATAGTTAGGGCAATCTGCTACAGAGATATGGTTGTCGCTACAATCCCCAATGTTACTGGTAGAATTTGCTGAACTTGGACCTGAAGTCGGAGTTGGGGTAGGTGTTGGATCCTCAGCAAAAATAGCCAAAGGAAACGCCAAAAACATTATTAAAACAACAAAAACTCCAAGACCTTTTTTGAAATACTTCAAACGTATCATAATAACTCATTTTAGGTACCGGAGAACTGCCAAAAAGCTTGAAAACGCACCCAAAATTACGGCAGAGATGAATAGTATCCCAAATACCTCAGCCATAAGTACTGGTTCTATCGGAAGGACAGGCACCCCTCCAAAAAAAGATTCTATCTTTGGTGTCGCGTAAAAAGCAAGCACTCCATATGAGATTCCCCAACCAATAATTGCACCAACTGCTCCATAAAATATTCCTTCTAATAGGAAAGGTGTCCTAATGAACCAGTTGCTTGCACCTATGAGCTTCATTATCTCAATTTCATCCTTTCTGACTGTAATTTTTATACCTATTATTGTTAGTATCACAAAAATAGACACTAATAATAGAACTGAGATAATTACTATTCCTATTTGTCGAAGTCCATTCGTAAATTTGATGAGAGTATCAACAATATCTTTCTGAAAAACTACTTCATCAACTACTTTTGAGCCCTTGGCAACTTGAGAGAGTGATGATAAATACTGTGCGTCAGTTGCCTGAACGTCAAGTGATGCCGGCAAAATGTCTGACGTGACTAGATCCAACAATAACGGGTCTTCTTTATTTTGTTGCTTATAAATAGAAAGTGCTTCATTTTGAGATACGAATTTTATGCTTTTTGTTTTACCGGTGGACTCTAATTGGGCACGCAAGGCTTTTATATCATCATTTGTAGCATCCTGCTTAAAAAAAACAGACAGCTGAGGACGTGTTTCAAAATAATTTATCACCCGTATTGAGATTATGGTAATAATAGAAAAAACAGCAATAGACAGAAAAGTAAGCGACATGATAAGAATAGCCGCAATTGATTGGTATGGTGATCTTCTAATGTATTTAGAAACTGTTTGGATATGCATGGTTATTCTTCTTTTTTTACCAACTCATCAAGAGTAATCTTTCCGTCTTCTCTTGCCTTTTTTTCTTCAACTTTTTCTTTATGCTCAGCTTGTTTCTTTTCCGGATGTGTCTCAACAGCATGATGAGCATCTCCACTCCCTTTCTTTTTTCTATCTTCTTTTAACTTACCTTTCTCAAGGACAATAACACGCTTTTTAGTGGTATCAATAATTCTATCATTGTGGGTAGCCATGAAAATTGTAGTTCCTGTTTTATTAATTTTGTCGAGAAGATCAAGTATCTGCATACTAGTATCCAGGTCTAAATTTCCAGTTGGCTCATCTGCCAAAATCACTTCAGGATCAAAGACAAGCGCTCGTGCGATAGCGACTCTTTGGCGTTCTCCGCCCGATAATTGTTGAGGAAATTTACCAAATGCATCCCCAAGTCCCACACTGGTCAGTACCTCTTCGGCACGTGATTTCGCATCACTTTCAGAAACACCTGAAAATTGAAGGGGCAGCATCACATTCTCACCTACTGTCCTGTCGTGAAGAAGCTTGAGATCTTGGAAAATAACTCCCACGTTCCGTCTTAACTGCCTTATCTTATTGCCTGGAAGCTTTAAGACATTTATATCCCCTATGTGAATTTCGCCTTCTGTTGGAAGCAAATCGCGAATAATGAGTCTGAATATCGTCGTCTTGCCACTACCGGTTGGTCCCACAAGAAATACAAAATCACCCTTTTCGATAGAAAAACTAATCCTATCAAGGGCAAGATCCGAATAGTATTGCTTTGATACTTCTTGAAACTTTATCATTGTGAACCACAGTGGGGGTTACATCACCTCAATTTTACCTACATCCATGAGCCATCCTGCTTTTTGTGAGGATTGAGTCTGACCCCAGACCTTAACTTTTTTACCGACGAATTGAGATAAATCTACTGCTGATGATGTCATATATACGTTTTGAGAGTCTCCACCTGGCCGGACGAGGTGATACTCACCCTCACCATCAATTCCTCCTGCTTCCAACTTACCTTCAGCTGTGTCTGGGAATGCCTTTGTGTCAGTTACACCGGCTGAAAATCCTTTTTCGATTTTGCCTCCGGAGCTATTACTGTTTATTGACACTGGACCCTTTTTTCCACCCCCAAAGCTTGATGCGACATATCCAGTCCCTACTCCAAGAATAAGCACTACAAGTACTGTTAACATGAGAGGTTTTACCCTTGATTTTCCTTTCTTTCTTGAAGAATTCAGGTCATGAATCAACTCTTTTTTTGGTGTTTTTTGATCTTCCATGTATTACTTATATAAACATATTCTGAGGTTTTATTCAACCCTAGCATACCTACACTTTAGTATAATGATGAAATGCTTGGCGTTGTTACTGTCATTATTATTTTGACTATTTATTTCTTGCATCCGGTAACAAATCTCGTTGGTGATCTGGGTTATTACTTAAGGATGGGTGAAATCATAATTACCACCCATACAATCCCTTCAACTAACTATCTTTCATACACGAATCCAAATTTTCCTTTCATAAATGCCAACTGGTTATCTGAAGTTGTTTTCTACGTCTTTTTCAAACTCTTTGGAGGAAATGGGTTGATACTTCTAGGGCTTGTTCTGGCGGTTGCAAGCTTTTCTTTACTTTTGAGAAAAGTGTATGGAAAATACAATCTTCTTTCGATCTTAATAGTGTCATTACTTTACATACAAGTTGTTTATGAAAGGACAGACATCAAACCGGAACTTTTCAGCTATCTTTTCCTTTCATTCTTTATCTTTGCATTGTATAGATTTAAAAAAGCCAATAATAGGCTTATTTATATATTAATACCCCTTCAGATCTTGTGGACCAATCTCCATATTTTTTTCTTTTTAGGTCCTCTCACAATACTCCTGTTTTTATTAGCGGATGCCATCAAGAACAAATTCCAGATTGAGAAATCCAAAACACTTATTGTTGTCCTTCTTTGCACTCTTGCCTCTACTCTAATCAATCCTGCATTCATCAAAGGAACCCTCTATCCACTATTTGTGATGCAAAATTATGGATTCAAAGTTGAGGAGAACAGTGGATTTCTGACTGCCGTAAATTCTTATGCAGACACGACATTTTTATTCTTTGAAATCTCAATTGCATTATTATGGATCGGAATTCTTTTTACATGGAACAGGCTAAAACCAATAGACATTCTTTTGAGTTGCTTGTTTACATTCTTTGGTTTGTTTGCTGTTCGTATGTTTCCATTATTTGCCATCGGAACCTTTATCCCTTTAGTAAAGGTCGCATCAGCAATAGTTGAATATCTTGAGAAAAAACAAAAAAAATATACAAAAAGGCTGATAGCAAAATTTGAGATTGGAATTTTTATCGTAGTTCTTTTACTACTGGCCCCTTCTGTCAAACAAAATATTGAGATCCATGGTTTTGGGTTTGGAACCATAGATAACGCAAAAGAATCAATTCGATTTATTAAGATGAATAATATTAATGGGCCAATTTATAATAACTACGACATAGGGAATTATTTAGATTTTAGTCTCTATCCTAATGAAAAAGTTTTTGTCGACGCGAGACCCGAAGCATATCCTAAGTCTTTTTTTGATAATGTTTATTTCCCGATGCAAAGCTCCCAAAATGTCTTTGACAGAATCGACCAACAATATAAATTTAACGTTGCCATTGTTGCCCACACTGACACATCCCCTTCGGGGAAAAGTTTTCTGAACAACATAATAAAAAGCCCTAACTGGAAAATGATTTATCTAAATAACACTGTCGTTATCTTTCTGAAGAATAATAAGAGTAACCAATATCTTATAAAAGATAATTTTATTGACCAAAATAATCTTAAGCTTTCTTCAAATGATCTGAACTCTAAAAACAATGTAAGACAACTCGTTAATTTTTTTGGGACTGTAGGATGGGAAAAACCGTGGCTTTCAATGAATCTGAAATATTTAGATTTCGAGCCAAAAAATTGTGCCGCTTTGCAGAATGTGACTTTTATTTATCAGAAAAGAAATGACCCTCAAGCACCACTTTTCATAAATAAATTTCTAGAAAACTGCAATTAGAATTCAATATTTATGGGCTTTTTTTCAAGCAGATACGAGTAGATCGTATAACTCTGCTGGTCCTTTTGAAACAAATAGTAGTTCTTTGCAGAGACAAGAGCATCATCATGATTTCCTAATTTTAGTTCAGAAATTAATTTGTAATACCATAATTTCTTACTGTTAGGAAAAGTCGTGGTAGCATTTCTTAAAAATTTATTTGCTTCCGTCAAAGACCCGTGTTTGAGAAGCAATAATCCCATGTTTTCATACGTCCCAAAATTTTTACCAAATGCTATAGACTTCTCAAAAGAATTTTTTGCCTCACTAAAGTTCCCTTTCTGGTAGTATATTGCCCCAAGACTACTCCAACCAATATAGCTTTCCGGATACAATGACAGCGCTTTGTTTGCATGGATGAATGCTTCATCTAATTTATTGTCGTTAATAAGTTCAGTTGTATAGACAAGTTCCAAAAGATAATCATTTTGACTAACTTTAACGTCATGTGACAGCAATGTCCGTTGGTCACGCCAATCGAAATTACGAACAACAGTACGAATGAAAAACAAACCTAAGACTAAAAACGTAAATCCAAAAACTAATTTTTGATTTAAGATTTTTTTATCAAACTGATTTATAAACAAACCAATTAAACCTAAAAGCCCGATGAGTGGGAACAGAAAGAAATGATCAGCAACGGTAAAATCCAAAGGAATTATTTGTATGTGGAGCATAAGTCCAATAAAAAACCATGCTGTTAAAAACAAAACCATGCTTTTATTTTTAACTGTTTTTAAAACCTTGCAGACTACAAATGACAACAATATCAAAAAGGCTAGATCAACTAACAATGGTAAATAAAAGTTTTCAACTGTAACTTCACGAATTACTTCTGAATGATATACAACTAAGTTGTAAGGAAACACGAATGTTTTAAGATAATAAAAAATTATGTTAGGCATCTGGATCATTCGCTCAATAAGTGACAGTTTCATAATCGGAACTAATGATTCTTTCTGAAAAGGGATTTGGGAAGCTAGTCTTAACAAGACATAAACAATACTACTTATGACAGTAAAGAAACTATAAAACCAAAAATCTTTTTTGTGATACAGATATACATACAAAAATCCGAGGATCACAAAGAGCACTCCTGCCTCTTTGGAAAATAATGATAATAAAACCAACAGATTTGAAAGAAGAATTGTTTTTAATGAGATATTTTTTCTTTGCAAAAGATAAAGTGACAGCAATCCAAAAAAAACATACAAAACATCTTGAAGGTTTGCAATCCATACAACAGTTTCTTCGTTGATAGGATGGACTAGAAAGACTACTGATATGAGTAATGCAATATTTTTATTCATAAACTTCTTGAACAAAACAAAAATGAGAAAGCTATTTGCGATTTGAAACAATAATTGAATAAAGTGATACGGAAATGTAAATTCTCCAAAAATCGAATAGAGAATGGTATAGAAAGTAAATAATACTGGTCTGTAGTAACCCAATGATTCTTGTCCGCCAACTTGGTGAAAAAATAAATTTGGGATATTAAAAAAATTGTGAATGCTTGGGTTTCTGAGGATGTTTGCCCTATCTTCCAAAACGAAAGAATTGAAAAGACTATTTGCGTAGGTTAGAAATCCTACTATCAATAAAATTATTGGGGGTTTAATTCGAAACATCTTTTAACTCTGCTTCGATAAATATATCTATATCTCCATCTAAAACTGCTTCTGTATTACTTGTTTCAACGTTAGTTCTAACATCTTTCACCATCTGATACGGATGCAAAACATAATTTCTGATCTGGTTACCCCAAGATGCAGCCTTGTAATCCCCTTTTATTTTCCTTTCAGTAGCAATTCTTTCCTCCTCTTGTCGAGCAAGAAGCTTTGCTCTCAACAGTTTTAATGCGTATTCTCTATTCTGTCCCTGATAACGTTCTGTCTGGTTGGTTACAATTATTCCAGTGGGCTTATGTGTAAGTCTAACTGCGCTACTCACTTTTTGAACATTTTGTCCGCCATGAGATGATGCTCTGTAGAAATCCCATTCAAGATCATCTTCATTGATCTTAAGAGTCGTGTCATCATCTGTCTGAGGAAGTACTTCGACCAGTGCAAATGAAGTTTGTCTTAAGTTGTTGGCGTTAAATGGGGAAAGACGGACTAAGCGATGTGTTCCATTCTCTCCTTTAAGATACCCGTAAGCAAATTCTCCCTCCACTAGATAGTCTATGCTTTTGATCCCAGCTTCTTCGCCGTTATTTTGATCAATTATCTCGAATTTAAATCCGCGTCTTTCAAAAAACCGTTGATACATCCGGGACATCATGCTAGCCCAATCCATAGCATCAACCCCACCTTGTCCTGCATGGATCGAAAGGATTGCATTTGCTTTGTCTAGCGGTCCTGAAAGATATAGATATACTTCTATCTCTTTTAAAGGCTTGTCAAGCTCTTCATACTTTTCCAAAGCCAAAAGTTCTTTAATTTTCTCATAGCTTGATATTTCTTTTTGCAAAAGCCCCATTTCCTGCATGAGCTTTGTTGCTGTTTGGTTGTCCTTCCAAAATTCAGGATCAGTGGATTTTGCCTCTATCTCACGGAAGCGGACTCGCTTTCCTTCTATGTCTAGTTTTTTAAGGACAATTTCTGCCCTATTTTTTAAATCTTCCATTTAAACATTATATCAATAAATGTATTCTTTCATCCTGTAATTTGGCGCTTTGCAAGAAGCGTATGACGCCGCCATGAAATGACTAGCACTCTTGGGGTGAAAACGTAATGAAACGAATAGTCCCTTTAGGGAGAAAGAGGAAAGGCGACCCCATGGAATGGAAATCGACTTTTGTTTTGCAAAAGGTAGTCCGGTCTTTCAGTGAGTGGAATGAAGTTTTGAATACTCGGAGTGCGACGTGCCAGAGGCTTTGGATACTTTCTCCGGCAGAAAGTATCAAGAATAAATAGTTTTTAAATTCTGGATCCCGCATCGAGCGCGGGATGACAATATTATTTTTTAATATTGTCAATCTTTCTATGCAGCTCCTCTATCAACTCTTCTTGTCGTTCAAGATGCAAAAGAATAGTTTCAATTTCCTTCTCTGCCTTTTTGTTGGTGGCAAAATCCCTCTCAGATCTCAACTCCGCATGCTTTCCTTGTAAATTTTGTCCCACCATAATAAGAGGCATCAGATGAAGTTGGATCATATTTGAAATAAACAACCACAATACAAATGCAGGAAATGGATCAAAACGCATCTCGATCGGTCCAGTAATATTCCATGTCAGCCAACATAAAGTCCACGTAAAAATTATCAAGAAAAACCCCATCGTCCCTACTCGCCGGGTAATGAATAATGCAACACGCTCTAAAGAAGACATCTTTTCCCGATGCACATCGTTGACATTTTTAATAGGAGAAAATTTTTCCCGTAATTCTTCAAATGTTTCTATCTTATGTCTTAAATTCATACAATTAATATAAACTAAACCCTAAACACTATACTCTATACCCTTCCTCACTTACATAGTGCATCACATATAAGAGACCGCGCACTTCCGGATGAGCCTGTCAGGTTTGTTAGATCATCAATGATCTTCTTTAGTTTTGGTTGAGACTGCACAATATTTTTTGCATTAATATTTGAAAGATCTTTTTTTGCGGTATCAATTATCCCCTCGACATTCTTTTGATCAGGAATCTTTATTTGAGGACCATCACTTGGTGTCTTTGCACCCAATACTTTTGTTGCATTTTGGGTCATCATTTGGATTCCATACAACCCTCCACCAATGATAAGAACGACAAGAACTGTTGCAATAACAATCCTTTTTGTACTCCAACGCATCACAACTTCAGCATCCTTTATGAGTTCTTTTTCTGCTTCCTTGATCACACTCCTTCTTGACATACGTATATAATATATCAAATAGTGTAATATAGTAATTGTATGGATATTAAAACTCTTCAAGAACGGGTAAATGTACTAACGGCTGTAACACGACCACATTACAAGCTGTACTCACAAGAGGAAAAAGAAATTTTGACAAAAACAGTCAAACTCAACGAAGAAGTTGGAGAACTATGTAACGATATTCTTAGTGTCCTTCGTCTTCAACGAAAGTCAAAGCTTGATAAATTCGATAAAAGACACATATATCAAGAGTTTGCAGACGTTATCATAACAACAATGCAACTTGCGGCTGTAACCCATGTAGACATGGAAAGAGCTTTAAATGACAAACTAAAAACAATAGAAGACCGATATAACAAGGATCACTAGATGTTAATAAAATACATTTATACTTTTTTCCTCGCTGTTCTTTTAGTTACTTTTGTTGGAGTAGGAATCGCTGCTTTTTATAAAGGTCCAAAGATGCCTGAATATCCAATAGGTCTTTCTTACCCTCTGGAAGGAGGCAAATCCACAGAATCAGCTGCAGTAAGAACAGAGCAGATAAAATATGATAGGCAGCAACGGGACTTCCAGAAAGAAAATGAAAGATATAGTAAAAATGTCTCAACAATATCCGTTATTGCCGCTTTGCTAGTGTTGGTACTTAGCATCACACTTTTATCAAAGATTGAATTTATTTCAGATGGACTCTTACTAGGTGGTGTTTTTACGCTTGGTTACGCAATAATACGGGGTTTTGGAGCAGGGGATGAAATATTCAGATTTATTGTAGTATCAATTGGGCTTGCTACCGCACTTTTCCTCGGATACTACCGGTTCGTAAAAAATTCACATAAGTAATATGGGTGGCTCGACTGGGGGCGAGGAGAGCCAGGACCCATCAGGTAACTATACTTCTTAACTTTTTAAAATCTTCTTCTAGTGTTGCTTTCATCTTTTTAAACCTCAAAGCAGCCGAGGGGTGCACTGTAATAAAATATTTCCTTCCATTTTCCTCAATGATTTTTCCATGCTCTGCAACCACTGATATCTTCTTGTTAAGAACAGCGAGTGAGGCTACTCGTCCAAGTAAGACTATAACTTTTGGGTCAACAATTTCTACCTGTCTGTCAAAATGCGTCTTACCATGGGCAATATCTTCTGGAGTTGGAGTTATATAATCAGGTAAATATTTGACAGGGCTTGTGATATATACGTCTTCTTCTGTCAGTCCGGCTTCTGCTATCATCTTTCTGAGAAGCTTTCCGGATCTACCGATAAATGGTCTCCCCGTCTCAGATTCATTTCTTCCTGGAGCCTCCCCCACAAAAAATATGTCAGCATCAGCATTTCCTTCTCCGGGAACTGCTTTTCCGTGCTTACCTTTTTTGCATTCATCACATACTTCAATTTCGCGGGCAATCTCTTGGAGTAGTTGGTCTTTAGTCATTTACTTGGTGCTTTTTATGTCTTCGTGGAGTTCTTTTTTTATATCCTCAGCAGCTTTTTTTATTTTATCCTCAATAAACAATACTTTTTTATTAACAAATCCCCATATCTCATCTCTATCGTCTGACAATAGGTGTGACAAAAAAACTTTTTTGTCCTCCTCGTTAAGCTCTGAGAGGATCGCATCCAAAACATTGTGATAGATACTTTCATGAACGAGTTGCCTTATCTCATCTTTTTGAGCATCAGGAAGTTCAAACCCATCAATTTCTGTTTCTAAAGTTTCGATTTCAATTAAATGACTAAAAAAATGTGTGTCCATGTTCTGGCTACTGGCTACTGGCTACTGGCTCTATCGGTCCTAAAGGAATTTTATCCTCTGGGTCGTCAATAAAAAAGTATAACACAGCTCCGCGTGCACGCCCATCTACTCTTTCCAGATGTCCCATAACCTCGGGCGATCCACCAAGCTGCTTTCCTGTCCATACTGCTGGCCCAGCATCACCAATAACAACAACTACAGCCCGACCATTATTTGGATTGACCACAAGCATCTTTCTGTATTTAAAAAAATTGATATATTCACGTGTCTTCTCTGAAAATCCTGGGGCTAAAAAGGATTGAACAGCGATGTAATATTTTTCCCGGTCGATATCCTTTTGTGTCAATTCTTTCTTTGAATGTGCAAAATATCCAAACCCACCAAGACCTGGTGCAAGCCCTGATGACCTATATTGATTTGCCTCAAAGTCTGTCTGGAAATGCTCATCCACATTGTCTCCCGGATATCTTTTTAGATGTTGCTCAAGACCAATATATCCATATGTCCTGTTGAGTCTGAAGCCATTTATCTCTGGTTTTACGCTAAAACCATAATATCCGCTTAATATCTCAGAAATCTTTTCCTCTTGTTGTGGAAGAATCTCCCCTACTTCATCAGGAAGATATTTTTTAACGTCAGAAACGACAAACATATTCTCCGGTAGGTCGACAAACTGGGCATTATGCGAGTTGTCATCAGGTTTTGGAAGTAGATTTGCTCCCGGAGATGAAATAAGTAGAAGTCCTCCCATAGCACCTGCAGCTATCTGTTTTGTGTTGTCCTGAGCCCACTCGAAAGCCTCTCTGTGTTTTGTTACTACCCTCTCTTTAAGACTGCGGTTACGCTCTTGTAGCTTTTCTTTTAAATTTTTATATCGAATATCATCCGGCATATTAATCTATTTGATTCCAAAAAGCATCGGCCCATATTAAGCACCCTTTATCTCTGGGGTGATAAGAAATCCCAGTGGTAATAGGTAGTTGACATAGTACCAACTTTTGGAGCTCTTATATTAGAGTATCATATTTACTCCCATTTCTTCTTCTATCACTTACAGTTAAGCGTCTACACTCTTAATTACTGTATTTTTTTTGCCATGAGTAGCTGGTAGTCTGGCGGGAACGCTTCAAAAGGGTTTTGGGATCTCATAGATCACACGCCACAAGGCATAAGAAACATAAACCAATTTCAAAGCACGACTCAATAAATAATAGGGGATTGTCTTATCCACAATTCTCTTTCTAGACATTCACAAATAAATTCGCAAACTGCCATACGATTTATAGTCTTCCAAATAGGAGGATGAGCTATGCCGACGTGCAAAGCTTTTTTTGGTCCTTTATTTGTGTGTATTGGTGTTCTTACAACCGTCCAGTCAAGAGAACTTTTCTCAATAATTCTTTGTTGAGCTACTGCATCATTCATCCTGTATGGATCTATGAGTTTTAGTAAGTCAGATGTTATATCTGCCCTCAATGATTTTTTATCAGTTGAAACAAACAAACCCTCGCCAGTAATTGTTATCAAACGTTTAATCCCTTTTCGTTCCATCAATGGAATTAGAATCTTCATTACTATTTCTTGGATGGGATATTTTGTCCTAAATCCATGTCCTAAGACAGAGATTACAGCATCAATATTATCTAATGACTTTCGAAGATCATTCTCACCCATGACACTTCCGATTATTATTTTTACTTTAGAGCAGCTTGAATCAAATTTTTCAGGATTTCTGACAAGGGCAGTGACAGTATAGTTTTTTGAAAGGAGAGTCTTGGTAAGAACTTTTCCTAAATGTCCTGTAGCTCCAAGGACAAGAATATTTTTACCCATAATCAATTATAAAATAAAACCTTGAAAATTATTTGAAATGCTCATTTAAGTCTCAATGTGAGGGAGTTCTTGAATTTCTCGATCAGATATCTATTACGTTAATCCAGAAATGTAAGAAAAGTCAATGAAACATTAGCTTGTTGGTTTTTCCACCCTGTCAATCATATATTTTACAGCTTCATTCATAT
>CAZDED010000001.1:0-189850 GCA_964504535.1 uncultured Gammaproteobacteria bacterium | reverse complement strand
ATAATTCTTGCGGAATAAATTTTGAAGCTAAAAATTCAGATAAAGGTATGCGGAGAGGGAGGGATTCGAACCCTCGAACCTTTCGGTTGGCGGTTTTCAAGACCGCTGCACTCGACCACTATGCGACCTCTCCTTAATTTTGAGAGTCGTAGAGCTTTAAGCTCATGCGACCTCTCATTTCTTCTTTTCTACTTATATCTTAAATGCTTCTGGCGGAGGAGACAGGATTTGAACCTGCGCGAGCTTGTTTAAGAGCTCAGGGGGTTAGCAACCCCCCGCAATGGACCAACTATGCGACTCCTCCAAAATTAACTTCCTTGTTATCAATAAGTCGTACAAGCTCTGCTTATGCGACTCCTCCAAAATTAACTTCCTTGTTATCAATAAGTCGTACAAGCTCTGCTTATGCGACTCCTCCAAAATTAACTTCCTTGTTATCAATAAGTCGTACAAGCTTTGCTTATGCGACTCCTCCAAAGATTATCTATTATAAAGGGTCGCAGAACATTCTTGCATAGCAAGAATTTCATAAGACTCCTCCAGTGGTTCATTATACCAAACTTGACCTCAAAAAACAGAGCCCTATAATCTGTAAAATCGAGTTTAAACTCTTATCTTTTTCCCTCCTTATATATATAGAAAAGTAATATTCCCAAAAAGGTAAATATCAAAATCTCACTGAGTAAATGTTTTTGGTAATCAAATACAACATATCCTATCGGAAAAAGTAATAGATGGATAAGAAATAATCCCACCGTTTCCCAAAGAGCAAATCTTTTGACTCTTGTAGCACTATTCCAAAAAGCAAAAGGAAGTATGGCAAGCGTCAAATAATAATAGGGAGAAAGGGTTGTTGTTATATATATAAAGAAATAGCCAAAAATCATAGGATTTATTTTCTTGAGATGATACAGAGTGTTAAAAACAAGAATTAAGAGAAGAGCTGATGTTAGATAGAGAAGTAATGAATTTTTTTCGATGACTTTTATTCTTTGGATTGTATGGGTGTAGTCTTCAGAATAAGTGTTTGAATCATTGTGATCAGTTGAAAGAACAGTTGCAAAAAGACTTGGTAATCCGATATTAAAAATCTCTCCATTAATATAATTTTTTTGAATTGATATTTTTTCACCCCACCGACTCCACGAAGAAACACTGCTGTATATGCTTCCAACAATAAAACAAATTAAAAGAGTAGCAGTAAATGTTTTAAGAAAAGAGAAAGGAGGTTTTATTTCTTTAGCGCGTTTTTTTATTAGTGCAATTATAAATGTGAATAAGACTGGAAGAGCAAAAAAAACGGGGAACGCTTGAAGGCCTGTTGCAAGACCCAGTACTACCCCACTTTTGCCATATGATTTTTTGTTCCATAGAAAAAAACTTCCAGCAAGAAGTGGTAGCCAAAGATATTGTAAAAAATTTCCTCCAATAATATTGATAGTCCCAGAGTATAGAAAAGAAAGAGTAAGTGTTATGAGACCAATATATTTTCCTGCGCTACGCCATACGATTAACGAAGTGATAATTACAAAAAGAATATCGAGATTAAACAAAAAGAGATACGTTAAATTATTGAGAGGGATAATGTTTGCGATAATGGCAGATAGTGCAGCCCAAAAAGGAGTAGCATTAAATCCTTTATCGGTCAATGCATTTTCCCAGTACTGAAGAGGTGCTTTATTGGTGATAAGAGCAACGTCTTTTGAAAACTCTAGCCATCTTTCTTTTGAAAAATTACTTACTGGACATTCTGATAGTTCAGTGACTGGAATGATTTTGTATATTTTTAAATCACGAACATGTTCTATCACTCTCCAAGAAGTGTTGTTTGCTTTTAAGGTACATGAATAAAGATCGAAGTATCCTAATTCATTAAGATACTTACCACCAATATAATAATGGAAAATTCCCCATGCCCCATGAGAAGGAACCCTTAGTGCTTGAGAGACTTGAAAGGATAAAGAGGAAAAAATTATAAGGACGCAAAATACAATACTAATAGATTTCAGATAATGCTGAAATTTTTTCATTTTGCGTTCTGAACTAAGAGTTGCTTTTTAAATATATATCGTAATAAGTAGAGAACAATAACTATGAGCGAGATTATAATAATATTTAACTTTGGATGATAACCATATGGTAATAGGACAAGCGCAGTATTTGTAAATGCTATCAGTAATATTGTTCCAACCATTTTGTTTGCCTGAGTAAATGAAAATGCCAGAAAAATTATTAAGAGTAATGCAGGATATGAATATCTGATCCCAAAAACTATTGCATTGTAACTATGAGAAGCGGGGGCGGGAAGCAAAAAAAAGAATACTAAATTTAAAATACAAAGTAGCAGAAGCTTTTGTTTTAGGAAGAAGGGCCACCCTCTTTTTGCAACGATATAAATAGAGACTGGAATGATAGCAAGTGTCGGAACAAACCATATCATGTAATCAGACAAGAGAGTATTCAATAACTCTTTCGGATAATTGAGTGCTATTTTCCAATATGGCCATTCGTAGGCAGGAGATGTAACTTCCCCCTTGAAGAATAGAAAATGCTGAGGATAAAAAGGATTTTGAAAATTAACATAATTTCGTATATACCATGAAAATCCAAAAACGAAAATTGGTATGAGAAACGCAATCATATAAGTGGGAGTCATTTTTTTTAGTAATCCTTTGCCATAAATAATAAATAGGAACAGTGTGTAAAAAGGTGCAGAATATTTACTTCCAATAAGCATGCCTAAAAAAAAGCCAGTCGTAACGAAATACAAAAGACTCTTTTTGGGTTTTTGCAAACATACAAGACTCACCGTGTAGAAGACTAGTAGATATATGTCTATCAATTGTGAGTTTACGTCTCTTAAAATATTGTAAATAGTGCAAACAGAAAAAGCTAACATAAAAGATGATTCCTTCGAAAAACCATTCCTTTTGCCAAGGATATATATGGAGAGGAAAAGCAAAACCACACCAAGAACATTAAATAAATTCAGAGGTATATGGAGGGCTATGAAAAATGCCAAAATAATCTCTGTAGACACTGGGTAGAAGTAGGATGGATTATCTTGAAATATTGTTCCATCCAAGAGACTTTGGGCAAAAGGAATATGTGCTCCTGCACTCTCACACGATGTGCATGGCAATGAAGTTATACCATTAATAAAAAAACGTATAAACAAATATATTGCAAGTATTAAAGATGCCACAAGAATAGTGCGGGTGTAATATGTAAAAGAATTTTTGATTATTTTTTTGGAGGAATATTTTTTAATAGCGTTTTTATTATCATGCTAAGAATTTGGATATTCAACCATAGAAATATTAAAAACATTGAAGGTACCTTACCCTTGATTTTCTTATCCATTTGCTCTATCTTGGATGTCCTCTATGAAATTTGATAATCTAGCCATTTTAGATGTAGAAACAACAGGTGCTGCTGCTCCATACGACAGGATAATTGAAATTGGGGTGCTTCGAGTAGAAAAAGGAAAAGTTGTCAGAAAATTTGAGACTCTTATAAATCCTGAAGTGGCGATTTCTCCATTTATTGAAAACCTCACTGGAATTCTTGGGAAAGACTTGAAGAGCGCACCACTCTTTTCAGAAATAAAAGAGGAGTTGGCAGATCTTTTAGACGGGTGTGTATTTGTTGCACATAACGCACGATTTGATTACTCATTTATTAAAAACGAATATAAAAGAATTGGGATACCGTATAGTGCGAAGCAGTTATGTACAGTTAAATTGTCCAGGCTTCTATTTCCGGATTTTACATATCACAATTTAGATAGCATTATGCAACGGTTTGAAATAGAATGTGTTCGGCGTCATAGAGCGCTTGATGACGCTCTTGTTGTGTGGGAATTTTTGCAAAAAGTACAAAAAAATGTATCGCAAGAAAAATTGTTAAAAGCATACAATATAATTCTAAAAAAGCCCTCTCTTCCACCGTTACTTTTGAGAAAAGATGTCGACCAACTTCCTGAAAAAAGTGGAGTATATATGTTCTTTGGAAAAAGTGAAATACCACTATATATAGGAAAGAGTGTAAACATAAAGGATAGAGTACTTTCACATTTTATAAATGATACTGAGTCGACAACGGAAATGGAAATAACGCAGCAAATTGAAAGAATAGAAACGATTGTAACACCTGGAGAATTAAGTGCTCTACTTTTGGAATCGGAGATGATCAAGAAAATGCAGCCTATATATAATAGGAAATTACGATACACCAGAAAACTTAATTTCATAAAGAAAAAAGAAAATAAAAATGGGTACCTTTCTTTAGTTGTAAAAAATGGAGAAGAGATCTTGTCTTCAGAACTTGAAGAAGTACTCGGAATTTTCAAAAGTCAAAAATCGATGAAAGTACATCTCGCAAATATCGTAAAAGAACACAGTCTTTGCGAAAAAATGGTTGGACTTCATAAATCTTCAGGCCCCTGTTTTTCATATCACCTAGGATATTGCAAAGGTGCATGTGTAGGAAAAGAGAGCGCTACTCTTTTTAACGCACGATTTATCATGGCATTTGCGTCCACTAAGCTGAGGGCATGGCCCTTTTCAGGACCAATTGTAATTATTGAGAAAAATGAAGAAATGGGAGAGGGTCTGGTTTTTGATAAATGGTGTTATCTAGGAAAGTATTCGGAATTTTTATATGAAGAGAACCCAGAAGCAATAGCCATCTCTGATTTTGATGTCTATAAAATTCTCAATTCTTTTTTGAAAGACGAGAAAAATCTCAAAAGAATAAAAACTTTAAAAAATATTTCAGAAATAAGTCATTCTGGATTTTCCTCAGAATCTATATGACTTTATATTTCAGAAGAAGTGTCCCACGGTCATTCAATTTTTCAGACGATATCAGTTTTAGATAAACATCAACAGTATCTGCAGCTGTATTAAGACCGATACCTTTTAAATATGGTTCAATTGTTATCCAAATTTCATCAACGAGGTTATCTTTTAAGAACTGTGTATTTGTATGCGCTCCTCCAACTAGTATCCCAGTCTCAAATCCTTGAGATTCTAATCTCTGCATAAGTTTTACAGGTGTTTCATTCGTAAATTCTAGTCGACATGGAATTTTTTTTTCATTATATTTGTTAGGATTTTTGGTGAGTACTATTCTCAGTCTCCCATCTTTATGCTCCATAAAATCCTTTGCTGCTTCATAGGTCTTAGAACCCATGATAATGAGTTTTGCATTATCGCGAGTAGTGTTAAAATGCAATTCATCTTCTTTAGAACGCCAAGAATGATGATCTTCTCCTTTTCCTTGATTGGTGACCCCATCAACGGAACTCGCTAGAATAAGTGTCAATTTCATTAGATGATTATATCTTACTTCCTCTTGGCAATATAAGAAGGAAGTCTTAAAAATGTTTCAGTTAGTATGGCTGGTAATAATCCATAATACTTTTTTAGAAACAAAAATCTGCTTTTTTCGTAATTTCGCTTTATGAATTTTTTATCTCGTGTGCTTTTTCCAACAAGGTGTACTACCTTCGCTTTCGGATAATATAATACTTTATATCCAGCTTTAGTCACCCTTTTACAAAGATCAGCTTCTTCAAAATAGAGAAAAAATCTTTCATCAAAGCCTTTTATTTTTTCAAACAAGCTTTTTCGTATCAGCATTACTGCTCCTCCTACGGTCTCGGATTCTTGTTCCATGTTTCTATCTCTACCTATAGCCCAATATTTTTTTGAATAAAAATTATTTGGCCAAATTTTATTGATTAACGAAAGAGCAAATAAGATATCTGGTAGGTTGGGCATGGAAGATATGCTATGCAATATTTTTCCACCACTATCTATTAATTGAGGGCCTAAAACTCCAATTTTTTTGTCACTATTTATTTTTTGCATCATAAGATCAATAGAATCCTTTTGGAAAATTGTATCAGGGTTAACTATTAATATTAACTCTCCTTTTGCAAATTTAACCCCCTGATTTACAGCCTTTCCATAGCCGTTATTCTCTTTATTGTCTAGAATAGTAATATTATGTTTTTCCGAAAATACAGGAAGTGGCTTTGGAGAGTTGTTGTTAACGATAATGATTTCATAAGTATTTTTTTTGCTTGCAGCCTTTAACGAATTAATAGAATCCGAAATCTCTGTCGGAGTATTGTAGTATATATAAATTATTGCTAACAGATTCTTCATATAATTTTTGCTACTTGTTTTATAAAGGTAGAGAATGATAAGAGTATTATATACATACTTAAATGAAAAAATTGCTTGCCCTAGTTTTTTGTTTGTGTATTCTAGTTTTATTTAATGCTAGGCCAACCTTCGCAGCTACGGTATTTGAGGATAATTTTAATTCAATTCCCGATAACACATTTCCAAGCAAGTGGGTAATGTATTCTCCCGCTCCAGTTCCTGGGTGTAGCGCAACCTGGAAGGTGGTCAATGGTGAATTTGGTGTTTATATTCCCCCACAAGGTGGATGTGCCGATAATGTTATTCCTTTAGACGCTTTTTGGCCAACGCTCCTAAATGACTATACTTTTGAAGTTGATGCACGTTTTGTTAGTGGGACTGATCATAATGTCCCATATATAATACGACCAGATTTAGTAAACCCTGGACTATCCACAATATACGAACTTCATTTTGGCTCGCCTGGAGACTTTGATTTAGGTGGACCAATAGATCAAGTTTTAACGACTGTGTCTCAAGGATATCCCAACGGAAATACATACCACATAAAAATAATTGTTAAACCGACTCATTTAAGAATTTTTATAAACGAGTTATTAGTAAGAGAGATAACACTTTCCTCGGCATTACCATTAGGTAAAATAGGTTTGAGAGCAGGTGTTGGGAGTGACCCTTCAGGAGAGACGTGGTTTGATAATGTGAAAGTTACAACTGAGGATGACGATACCTTAGGTGTGCCATTGATAAAGCAGACCGACTCTTCGTGGGCGAATAATATCTATGACAACGCATTTGCTTGGACTCCTGGATCAAAAAGTATAGGAACATGGGGATGTGCATTAACATCAGCTGTTATGGTCTTTAGGCACAACGGGATTACAAAGACACCAGCAGGGGAGGATCTAACGCCTGGAACTGTTAATTCTTGGCTTCAGGGAAGTATTGATGGATACGTGAGGAATGGACTGCTTAATTGGCTTGCACTAACAAGACTTTCAAGACTGGCAAAGATCACTAACATACTGCCGTTTGATGCTTTAGAATACAAACGGATAAATCACAGGGATGATAATATCCTTGCGAGCAGTTTAGGGAAGAACATACCACCCATTCTAGAAGAGCCGGGACATTTTATTGTCGCAACAGGAACAGACTCTGCAAACACTACTTTTTTTATCAACGATCCATACTATGATAGAACTTCACTGGAGGGTCCTTACAATAAAAATTACCTTACTATGGGTACATATACTCCGGTTAATTCTGATCTTTCATATATCATGTTGGTTGTAGATCCTAACATTAATCTCAATGTGACTGACCAAAATGGTAACCCTGTTGGCGAGTCCTTTATCCAGTCTGCAATCTCAGACCCTTTGGGGTTGGCAATAAATACGAAAGGGCCACTTAAGATCTATTATTATCCAAAGCCTGCAAGTGGTAAGTATTCGGTTGTTTTATCTAGTGTGGGTGCTTCATACCAATTAGATCAGTATCTTTACGATAGTAATGGGGAAGTAAATAAAAAGACCGACAGTGGAAATCTAAATGGGACAAAAGATACATTTATCATAAATTTTGATAAAACAAATTCGAATGATACAAAAAGTGAAAAAATAACCTTTGATTACATCAAAAAAGAGATAATAGCGGCTTACAAACTAAAGAAAATAAAAAATGTTGGCATTTATACTGCTCTTCTTGGTGGGTTGGAAATAGCGAATAAGTCTCGCAATAAATCGTTTACTAAGGCTGCTTTGGATACAATGATATTGATAATAAATAAAGACAAAAAGAATATCGATTCTACGTTTGCCTCAATCCTAATTTCAGATATTCAAAGCTTGAAGAATTCTCTTTAGTTAATTGCGCTTCCCACTCGCGTTTTGCAATAATGATGTATGGGTGAATTTGTCGTTGTTAAGAAGTCAGGTGATGTAGAGGCTTATGATGAAGAGAAGGTACGCCGTACGATGAATCGTGTGGGTGTGCCGGATGACCTGAAGCCTGAGATCCTCGCACATATAAAAGAAAAATTCCAGAATGGGGAAATGAGTACTGATGAACTTTTCCATCACGTGATGGAATACTTGGAGCCACGGGATCGCAAATCATCGTTGAGACTCAATCTCCGTCAAGCTATATTTGAATTGGGACCTACAGGATTTCCTTTCGAGCAGTATCTTGCGCAAATATTTAGGAGTATGGGATACACAGTTGCAACTGATGTCATCATGAATGGTGACTGCGTAAAGCATGAGATAGATTTGGTTCTTGAGAAGGATGGACACAAAGAAATTGTGGAGGTTAAATTCCACAATCATCATGTCGTCAAGACAGACGTGCAGGTAGCACTTTATACATACGCTAGATTTTTAGATGTTAAAGAAAAAAATAAAGTTGAGAATGTTTGGCTGGTAACGAATACCAAACTCACCACTGAGGCCATTGCTTATGCTAATTGCAAAGGTATGCCGGTTATCGCATGGAATTATCCAGAGCATGGAAATCTACAAGATCTTGTCGAAGAACCAGAGATGTATCCGATTACGCTTCTAGCGTCCCTTTCAGAGCAAGAAAAGAAAAGACTTGTCGAGAAAAATATTGTTTTTTGCCGTGATCTTTTAATAAAAAGCGACGGTGATCTAGCAGATCCTCTAATAAGAAATGATAGTCTTCAAAAAGCCAGAGACGATGCACGGCTCGTTTGTCCACTTCCAAATAAATCATAATTTGCTATAGTAGATATATGAGATTCCTCAAAAAACTTCTTGGTATCCTTCCTATTCAATATGCCTCTGCCCACTGCGACGTACCCTGCGGAATATATGATCCCCGCCCCGCCCAAATAGCAGCAGCAACAGTTCTTACCATGGTGCAAAAAATAAATGCTTTAGAAATAACCGGTGATGATAGAGAAGCAAAGCTTAATTATAAAAATAGTTTGACAAGAATGATCTGGACGAAAGAAGAACATGCCAGAAAATGTAAGGAAGAAATACTTATTCTATGGACTGACTATTTTAAGCCTGAACACTTAGAGCAATTTCCTGATCTTCACGACACGATATGGAAAACTTCAAGGTTGTGTTCTCAAAACAAGCAAAAAATTGACGAAACGATAGCAAAAGAGCTGGTTGAGAGCGTAAATAAAATTGCAGAAATATTTGAAATGTCAAAAACTTCAAAGTGAATTTTCTCAAAAACTTCCCACTCAAAAGATTTAAAATAAAAAATGATAGCATGATGCCATTTCTTTCCGAGCGCGATGAAGTGCTGACATTTTCCTATCTTTTTTCAAACCCAAAAGTTGGGGACGTGATAGTTTTCCGTCAAATGGTTCCGCCCTTTATTCTTTGTAAAAGAATTGTCAAAATAATAAACAGTAAAATTTGGGTAGAAGGAGATAACAAAGAAAAGAGTATCGACAGTCGTAATTTTGGTTTTATAGAAAAGAAAAATATCATAGGAAAAATGCTTTTCAAATTATAGATGATCATAAGCTTCTTACTAATTGTTGCGCTTCTTATAATTCTTACTTTTGTTTGGCCACCTGATAGTCCTTGGAGTCCTTGGTGGAGAACTGACAAAAAGTCAGCAAGAAATGCTGCAAAGCTAGCAAACATTTCAGATAAAGATATCGTGTACGAATTGGGTAGTGGAGATGGAGAATTTATCTTAATTGCTGCAAAAGAATATCATGCAAAAAAAGCAGTGGGTATTGAGATTGATCACACTCGATATTATGTTTCCAGGATAAAAAAATATTTCAGAAAAGTTCCAATCGCCTCATTTATGAGATCTGATTTTAAAAAAGTAAAAATAAATGATGCAACGGTCGTGTATTTTTATTTGGTTCCTGCAGTTATTAAAAGAATCATGCCAAAATTAAAAAAAGAACTAAATCCAGGAACAAAAATTGTTAGTTATCGTTATGAAGTCCCATTAAAATTGGTAAAGAAAAAAGGAGAACTATATCTATATAAAATCTAGAAAGACTTTTTAATTCTTAAAAAAGCCCATCGGGCTTTATCGGCCACTTTATAGAGTTGATATAGGGTGGGATTTATTACTAGATCAAAACTTCCAGCAAATTCTGTGTGCGTTGCACCATACCCTTCTTTAAATTTATGAAATCCATACCATGGGTCTTTTATATCAGGGGGATTTCCTAATGCGCCCCACATATCAAAATATTTTAGACCGCGTTTTTTTCCAAACTTTATAGCTTCCCACATGATCAAATTGGATGCCATCACATTTCGAAACTTTGTAGAAGAAGCACCATATGGATAATACAGATAGTCATGGAAGACAAACAATATCCAGGAAGCAAGAGTGACATCTTTATTCCCAGTTTCCTCTGATTTATAAACAGCAGTTAATAAATGAGCACTTAATTCTCCTGTCTCTTGTCTTAGGGTTTCCCACATCTTAGTGTGATAAGAAGGGGTATGTGCAAAAAATTTCTGTCGGGTAGTTGTCTCCTCGGTCAGTTTTAGATACTGCGA
Organism: uncultured Gammaproteobacteria bacterium; assembly: GCA_964504535.1. Taxonomy (GTDB): domain Bacteria; phylum Patescibacteriota; class Microgenomatia; order Levybacterales; family GWA1-39-11; genus JAUSNA01. Next base: position 179,163 of record CAZDED010000001.1, on the reverse strand, counting down.
AAAAGCTTCTTGAGAATTTCGTTCTTCTACTTTTACATTATGTTTTTCAGCTACTCTGATGTTGTATCTCGTTTTTGAATGAAAGGATTTCATCAGTTCTTCTTCGCTTTTTGAAATATCAAGAATAAAGGTAAATTTTGTAAAAAGTGGATGAAAGGAAGTTTTAAGCTTCTGGCTTCTAGCTTCTAGCTTCTGACTACTAAGAATGTTAGGCTCGAGTTGGATAAATATGCAGTTTTCCTCTTTCCCAATTTTTTTTAGTTCCTCTAACACCTCTTTGGTTGGAAGATTTCCCTTTGGTAGATATCCAATTGTAAATTTAGTTTTTGGGACTTTGTGAATTGTTAATGTCAATCCGTCAACTAATTTATTGTTTTTAGAAAAACCACGACGAATTACTTTAACTCCGGTTTTTTTTCTAAATTCTCCCCATGCATAGGATTGTAGAGGGTGGGTTACAACAGAATCGTATTCTTTCTTGTTATGTTCAGAAATATCAACAATGTCCATATCACCAGTATTCGTTATTTATGATACTTGTGTCAACATTGTTATATGTGAGTACTTCCTCAGGAAGTTCAAAAATAAAGCGTGATGGAGTTGCTGTATTTCTTTGACCAAAAATAACTCGTTGCTTAGCATAAGTTAAATAAAGGTGCTCTTTAGCGCGGGTAACTCCAACATAGCAAAGACGTCGTTCTTCCTCTAGATCTCCAAAATCAAAAAGTGCCCTTGAATGGGGGAATAGTCCTTCCTCCAATCCAATAATAAATACCATTTTAAATTCCAATCCTTTTGCAGCGTGCATAGTCATAAGAGTTACTGCCTCATCATTTTCTGTAATCATTTGTCCATCTGGCATGTATTCTTGCTCAACCAAAGCAACATTTTCTAAGAACTGTATAAGATTTGGAAATTCAATAGCAACTGACCTAAGTTCTTTGATATTCTCAAGTCTTGCTCTGTCTTCAGAATCTTCAGCATCATACCGCTCAAGATAACCAGATCTTTTGAGAGCCTCGTCAATAATTGTAATTGTTTCTTTTTTTTCTGCATAGTTTGCCTCATTGAATTCCTGTCTGTAAAATTCAAAATCTTCAAATCTTTTTTTTCCAAGCTTTTGAATTCTTTTCAAAGCAGCAGCATCCTGTTGATTTGAAAGATATGATAAATATGAAAGAACATCTTTAACCTCTTTCCTGTCATAAAAACGAACACCACCAACGAGTTTGTATGGAATACCGTAATGTAAAAATATTTCTTCTATAGTTCTTGATTGGGCATTCATGCGATACAAAACTGCAACATCTGAAAGACTGAAGGTGGGATCATACTGTTTTTTATTGTTTATCATGCGTACGATATATTCAGCCTCTTTGTGCTCGTTTTCTGCCTGAAAAATACTGATTTCATCCCCCTCTTTATTGTCAGTCCACAATTTCAAAACAGGGTGTGAGTTATTGTTAGAGATAATTGCGTGTGCGGCATCGAGTATTGTTTGGGTAGATCGATAGTTTTGTGATAATTTATAGACTTTAGAATCAGGAAAATCTGTTCTGAATTTTTCCAAATTTTTATAATCGGCGCCCCGAAATGAATAAATACTTTGAGAAAAATCTCCAACAATGCAAATATTATTGTGTTTTCCGGCTAAATATTTTGTTAAGCGGTATTGACTGACATTTGTATCCTGATACTCGTCTACTAGGACGTATTGAAAAAGGTTTTGATAAAACTCAAGAGTTTCCGGAGATTTCCTCAGTAAATCAATTGTTTTATTCAACAAATCATCAAAATCTAAAGCATTTCGCTCTGCCAGTAAATTTTGATAGAGAGGGTAGATTTTTGCCACTCGTTCCTGAATGTATCCACGAGCAAATTTTACGTATTGATCTTCAGTTATCATCTGATTTTTTGCCGATGATATAGCCTCAAGCGCTGCGCGGGGACGGATGTCTTTAATGGATAATTCAAGTTTTTCGTAACAATCTTTAATAGTATCCAGCTGGTCGGTTGTATCGTAGATCACGAAATTATGAGGAATACCAATTTTAATGCCATTTCTCCTCAGTATTCTTGCACACAAGGAATGAAACGTTGCAACGGTGGGCTCTGCAGAAGTATCAAGAGGAAAGGAGTGCAAGAGGGCTTTGATGCGTTCCTTCATTTCCCCTGCTGCTTTATTTGAGAATGTTACCATGAGAATATTCCCAGGATTTATTCCTTTTTCAACAATAAGATATAAGACTTTGTGGACCAATACTCTTGTTTTGCCGCTTCCAGCTCCTGCCAGTATAATAGCCGGTCCCTCAACATGAATCACTGCTTCTTTTTGTTCCTTGTTGAGTTTATTGAGAATGTCTTGCATTGGTCGATATGATATTATATCTTAAACAGTTGTTCCTATGGACAAAAAACTATTCGTTGCTAACTGGAAGTCCCACAAAACAAAAGAGGAAGCTATTAAGTTTTTTGAGTTTGTAAGAGACAATATAACACAAATCGATCTCACAAATAAAGAAATCATCATTGCTCCTCCATTCACCCTTTTGGCGCAAGCGAGATATCTTATTGTAAAATATGAGCTACCCATCCAATTAGCAGCTCAGAATATTTCTTCGTTTCCAGAAGGAGCCTACACGGGGGAGATTAATGCAAGACAGATAAAGGAATTTGCTCAGTATGTTATTGTGGGACACTCTGAGCGGAAGAAATATTTACATGAAAGTGAAATGGACATAGAAAATAAGGTACGTGAAGCAAAAGCATCTGACCTACAAGTGATTCAATGTATACAAGATGAACATAGTGTTATTCATGAGGGTGTAAGTGTTGTCGCTTACGAGCCCCCAAGTGCAATTGGCTCAGGTAACCCTGACGACCCAGAACATATAAAGTCAGTATTCAGTTTAGTTACCGAAGAAAGATCAGGTTTACAATTACTATATGGTGGAAGTGTTAATAAAGATTCCTTGAAAGGATTCTTAGATATTGAAAAACTTTCTGGATTCCTTATTGGTGGTGCTAGTTTAGAGGCTGAGTCGTTCTTATCTCTTCTGACATGGTAAAAGAAACAAAGCTCCACAAGAAAAATGTAATTTTGTTAGTAGGCATAGTACTACTAATCCTCGTCGGTATTTTTAAATCCCAAATAGGTGCTTTGTTCTCCATATTATACGGAGTAACGGTGGATAGGGCGATAAACCTGACAAAACCGGAGAAGTCGTCTTTTAACATTGCGTTGCTTGGAATTGGTGGTGCAAAACATGATGGTCCAGAGTTATCCGATACGATAATTCTTGCAAATGTTAATGTTAAGCAAACGAAAGTTCATATGTTCTCACTTCCAAGAGATCTTTGGTTTCCTGAGGCATCCGATAAAATAAACTCTGTTTACGCTACCGCGCAAGAAAAAAATAACGGTATTTCCGCAGTCGAAAATATGCTCAATAAAATAATGGGGCAAAAGATAGATTATGTTGTCGTGTTGGACTTTAAAGGCTTTACTACACTTGTTGATTATCTTGATGGAATTGATGTGGATGTTGCAAATACGCTTGATGATTACTCCTATCCAATCGATGGAAAAGAAGAAGATAGTTGTGGGAAGTCTGATACTGAGATCAAGGAATTCACGGCCACTGTTTCTGCGGAAACTGACATGTGGGATTATTTCTCTTGCAGATATAAACATGTGCATGTCGAAAAAGGAAAGGTTCATATGAGTGGTGAAACAGCTTTGGAATTTGTGAGATCCCGACATGGAGTCGGAATAGAAGGCAGTGATTTTGCGCGGAGTAGACGCCAACAATTAGTGATTTCAGCAATTAAAGATAAGGCTCTATCCTTAGGAGTGCTTCTTAATCCAGTTAAGTTAATAGGTGTCTATAATATTCTAAAAGACAATATCAATACAAATATTAATGTCGAGAAAATAGATGATTTCATAAAGCTTGCTAACAAACTAAAAGACGGACAAATTCAAAATTATGTAATTGATCAAGGTGATCTTTCAATTCCTAGATATGGACTAGTAATAAACCCCCCAATATCAGATGAATATAGGTCAAAATGGGTATTGATACCAAGAGTGGGAAATGGAAATTTTTCAGAGATTCAAAAGTATGTAACCTGTCTTTTGGAGGATAGTATATGTTCAGTTGGAAAAATTGGAATAACCACTCCTACCCCAAGCCCTTCAGGCAAAGTTATTCAGAAGAAACCTTAAAGATGTAAGTATTATTCTTCTTAAAGACAACATTTCCCAGTTTGTTAAATTTTTGCTCTTCAAGTAATGGGTATTTATTTCTTTCCATATCTCCAATATATATATAAGAAATATTATATTTTTTGATCAGAGTTTTTATCTGTGGGATGCTGCCTTCATAGAGTGTTTTTATATCCTCAAGTCTTGACTGAGGATAGCTATAGTCTCCACGCCATAACCACTCATGAACTGTCCAGCCAAGAGGGGTTGGAAGGCCTGTATTTGCTGATACCCGCTCATAATCAGTATATGAATCTCCTTGAGCCTCAAGCAGTACCGGTTGTCCTTTAATATTTTTTTGTATCCATAAAACGGCAGCATAGTCATCAGGCTGAATAATTTTTAAATATGAAAGTCCATTTAATCCTTTATATTCTTTTAGACTTCCAAAATATGAATTTATTGAGAAATATGGGTACAACAAGACAAGTCCTAAAAGCACAAAAGTTATAGGAAGCCAAAGAAATCTTCTGCCTTTATGAAATAGATATGTAATTGCAAAACTTGAAACAAGCGAAAGCATTATGAATGCTTGATACCCTAACTTAAACATCGTATTTGCTCTGTAATGTGCGGGATAAATATCTTTTGCATAAATAAATTCGGGTGCCGCAATAAGAATCGTAGACAAAAGTATTAGAAGAAGCACATAAATTAAACTTGGAGGAGTTTTCTTTAATTTTACAACTTTGAGTACAAGGGCGATTGCAAAGAAGTAGAAGAATCCATATAAAATAACGAGCATCCAAAATGGGGACCTTTGACAATGGTTGGCTTCGAAAAGAAGTGGACCAATTTTACCGATATGAACAAGAAAATCGGGAGGACAGACTATTCCTATCCCAGAAACAAAAGGTTTGAAATGCAGGTTAAAGGGAAAGGTAAAAATCAAATAACTGACAACGGCAAACCCAATATATTTTCCACAAGCCAATGCATAGGCGCCCTTTTTTGTTATAGATTTAATTTTTGCGAAGGCATTAAACCATTTGACTTTGTGTGTTAATTTTTTTTGTTTTAATATATCACTTTTCCAGAGTAGAACCGCCAGCCCAAAAAGGAGAAAGTATATGATCCCATCCCATGCATTGGTCATGTACATAATGGCTAGCATAAAAGCTATGAAAAACGAAGAGGTAAATGTAATTTTTCTTGCAAGAAAAATTGAATAGATAAGCGCTAAAGTTAAAAAAACAAATGGAATATCAAGTACATGTCCATGAAGATCAGATACCACAAAAGAATAAGATGGAAACTCATGTATTGTAAAAGGGATAAACCTTGTCGCATTTGGATACCAGTAGTTGTTGGGAAAGGATTGTGAAAATTTAAGTTGCCAAAAAGGAATGGGATTCTCGGGGGGTGAATAGGGAATAAAAAATGAATATATGGTATGTAAATTGCCTCCAAGAGTTGTTATGGCTGCTCCAAGTATTCCGGCCAGATAACTAGCTCTTCTAATTTTTAGTATGTTAAATGTTAGAGTTGCAACAAATGAAAATGAAGAGCAAATTGTAAATGCAAATATAGTCGCAAGCATTATGTTATATGAGACAAACGGATTTATATTTGTGAGCTTCATAAGAGTCGCGGTTACCAAGTGGCCAAAATAATAATAATTAATGGAAAAAGGTGGAAACCACATATCAGTAGGTGGGAAGTATGTGCTTCTCAAAATAGAATTCATAAATCCAAAATCCATAAACTTTTCTAGACCATGGATATCTGCCTGAAATGACTTAATGTAAGACCAGGCTACTAGTGATATTAAAAATAATGCTTCTTGAAATAAAATTACACCTATTTTGTTAAAAGATACTTTTATTTTCCTTTTTTTAAGAAGGTAAATATCAAGAAGTAAAATAACTAGCAGTATAAAAAATATAGAAAATCTCTGAAAAGGAAGAAGGTGAAACGTTCCACCAATATAAATAATATATGTGAGAATGCAAAGCCCTAACGATTTTGAAAAAATATAACCCTTATCGTAAAACCTATCGAATAAAATTCTTCCAAGAGGAAAAAAGATCAATCCAATAATAAGAAGATAAAACCACCAAATTGAGACATTAAAGAAATCGCTACTCATTTTTTGAAAAGATTGGCATACAGTTCCTTTAAGTCTTTTATAGCAACGACGTTTTTAGGAAGATTTCCTTCCTTTTTTCTTCCATCCCTAACCCAATAAATGGTGAGATTTGGCATTTTTTGGGCAAGATACAGTGAAAGGTCTAGGTCATCATCGATATAGGTATCTATTTTAAGATTTTTTATTGTTTGCTCTTTAAATAAATGTGGCTGTTTGTTTTCAAAGTTGAAGTATATCCCATCAAAATATTTATTTAGGTTGTATTTTGTGAGAATTTCTTCGGTCCTTTTTTTAAGAAATGAGAAGCGGCTCGATACGAGATATGTTTTATTTTTCTTTCTTTCAGATATTTTTTTTAGGAATTTGATATTTTCTGAAATTGGTCGTCTAAAAATATAGTAATGAGACAAAATTCTGATTTTCTGCTCGACTAATCCTGGGAAACGGTAATGAATTTTTTGATTTTTTGATTTATTTTTTTTAAACACGACTGCACCTTTATAAAGAAAGTCGACGAGTGTATATGGAACAAGCGGAGGGTAATCAATAAATACTTTATCAAAGTCAAATCCGATAATCATATTATCTGAAAAATTTTTGTGCAAAATCTACTAACTTGAAGTTCCATATCGTACGGTGGGTTTTTCCTTCTTTTCCGATGAATTCTTTTCGGTGAGTTTTGTACCAGTCGTAAGTCTCAGTCAAAATATCTTGGTTGCTTTTCGTTGGAGTGAACTTTAATTGTTTTTTAGCCTTTTCAATACTGACATATGAATCAACAGGAAATGTTAGATAGTGCCAGGCGATAATTGGAGAGAGGTTAAATTTCTCCAGTACTGATAGAGCTAGTTGCGTTGGTTTTACTGGCAAGCAAATGATTTTTGATTTTGACTTAGCATGTTTTATAAGTGCACCGAGATCTTCCTGCCATGTTCCAAATTTTTCAGCACCCACATTATATGTCTCCCTTGATTTTGAAACCAATAGAGCGCTTTCTATTGCAGTGCAAAGATCTACGACTTCGAGTAGCTGGTAAAGATTGTGCCCCTTTCCAAGAATAAAAACTGGTCTGTTTTGGTATATTGCTTCAAACCAAATCGTAAATACACCAAGTCTTTCGGGTCCTAAAAATGATTTTGGGCGAAGGATATTTGTTCGAAGGCCTTTTTTTGCAAAATCGCGGCACAACTTTTCGGCTTCTGCTTTTGACTCTCCATAATAACCGATAGGATAAATTTTATCTGTTTCTTTTTCCGGAAGAGTACGAGGGACACCGTACATAGCAGTTGTTGAGATAAATACAACTTTTTTTATTTTATGTTTTAGCGAAGCCTTTAGTACATTCCTGGTTCCATTCACATTTACGTCAAAAATATAATTTTTATCGTGATGTATGGGTAGAGCTGCTGCTGCATGAACAACGTAGTCAACATCTTTAAATGAAGACTCAATTTTCTTCAGATCTCGAATATCTGCGTTAACAACAGTCACTTTTCCGACTAGATCTTTTGCCGTTTGATCAGCTGTATCAAGAAGAATGACTTTAAATTTTTTCTTTAATAAAAAACGGGCAAGGTGTACTCCTAAAAAACCGGTACCGCCGGTGATAAGAACAGATTGTTGTGATGATTTTTTCATTATTAATTTACGTGATCCAACAAGCATCAACTATACAGAATAATAACCTCATTTTCAATACGAGTTATTCTTTTTTAAAAATTATTATTTTGGGATGATCAAAAACAGTGAAATTCTCATCGGCTGAAATATCATTGATTCCAAAGTTCATAAGTGGGATAGTTGGTTCAGCTTTGAACTCCTTTATTTTTATAAAACCAAGTTTTCCTGAAAAAAGATTTCTATAGTAAGAAGCCGTAAGCGGATAACACCTATTGGCTGGCAAATTTTTACAGTCGGTAAGTTTTTGCAAGGGTAAGTATAGACGTCCAGAAGCAATAATTATGTAATCTGTTACTCTTAAAGTCGATTCAATATTCATCCATTTCTCTTTCGTATCTGGGTCATAAAGGGGCAATGTGAGTTGGGTATAGTTTTGCATTCCGTAAACTGGCAAGGAATCATCCCAGTGCTCAACAGCTAGTCTACTTCCGTGCGGGATATTTTTATTGATCCAGTCAGACGCTTGGATGCGGGTATTGGGATGGAGATAAATAGACAGAAACGACATGGGATAAATGGAAATGAAAAATACCAATAAAAGGATCAAGCATTTAGTAATCAAATAATTCTTTAAATATCTTTTTGGTATAAACTTAATTATGATTTCGGACAGAAACCATCCGGCAAAAATTGTGAACATGGGATAGATAGGAAGCATATATCTTATAAAACCAACAGCAAATTTCCCAAATGTAAAAAAATAAATCAACAAATAAACAGCTGGCAGTACAAACAATATTTTTTTTCCTTGCTTGATTGTCATATACACAATTCCACAAATGCTTAATACTCCTATGATAGGTCCAAGTCCCCAGAGAAAAATATTTTTAAGTTCGTAGAAATAAGGGATTTTTCCGACGTACTGTAATGTATAGGGAAATATAAATGCGTTATTTGACATTTGTGTTTGTGCTGAAGTCTGCTGAGTAAATTCGCGGATATCAATTACTGCATAAGGTTGTGTGCAGAAAAAAGTTACTAGAGAACAAACTATAAAAAATAAAACTTCTTCTATCCTTTTTGATTTTTTCTGCTTAGTTTTTTTATTCTTATAACGAAGTGAAAGTATATATGAGATTACTATGACTGGAATAAGTATTAAGGCACTTACTTTTGTAGACAATGAAAAGCCGAAAAATATACCGGAGAGAGCTGCACGTTTGATGGTGGGTTTTTCCATGAAAATGACAAGTTGATATATCGTAGTTGTCATAAAAAAAGTAAGGATTGTATCTACTGCAAAAAAATGTGATAGTTGGATGGGAAGTACGGAAAAACAATACAGGAGTGAGGATAGTGCTCCCACTTTTTTTGAAAAAAGCTTCGTGCAAATTAAATAGATCACAAATACTGTTGCAGTATCAAAACTCGCAGATATCAGTCGTCCTATGATGTGTATTCCTCCATACACTTTCAGCACAGGATTTATGATTCCAAAAATTTCGGCACATATCTTAATAAGGTAAATGGGTAAAGATCCATATGCAAAAAAATGTGGATTGAGGCTGCTTTTGATTGAAAAGATATCGCCAAAGCTCGTCGGAAATTGGATCGGAAGAGAAGTCATTATCAGTGCTCTTTCGTCCGGATGAAAATAATACCCATTATCCCAATTAATGTTAAAGGTTCTAAGATAGAAAGCAACACAAACGATTATTAAAAGATATGCTTCATATCTATATTGTTTTCTAATTTTTTGTAATAGTTTTAGCATGCTACTGTGTTTTTTTGAAAATAAATACGGTTGGTCTGTCAAAGACTGTTACCGTTTCTTCATTGTCAAAAATTGGATCACCAATATATGCAATCTGACACACCAGGTTACATGTAGTTTTGTATACCAATTTAAAATCTCCTTTGTTGTTGAGTAGGTTATTGTAAAAAGTAAACCCACGTGGAAAAACAGTTGGATTGTTAATTCTTGATTTTAGGACTCTTTGACTGGGGAGAATGATAAATTCTGAGGTTGATACCTTCGATTCAAGCATCTCGTTCATCCTGTCATCCGTATCGATGCTATAAAAATCAATCAAATGTAGGTCTTTAACAAGAGGATTAAAGGGGGTAATTCCAATATCATACGGTTCGCTGATTGCGTGATTGACTTGTCTATATTTGTTTTGAAACCAAGAGCTTGCACTTACCGTTGTGTGTGGAGATAAATAAACAGTGATAAAGAAGCTTACAGAAAATACAATAGATAGTAGTATCGGAATAATCAAAAGAACTTTTTTTGCCCCCGAATGCTTTATGCTTGTCGCAACTTCAGAAATAAATACTGAAACAACAATATATAAAAGTGGTATGAGAGGAATCATATATCGCGTCCACTTAACATAGAGAATTGACGTTGAAACAAAGGGTATGGAAAAGCTAAGAAGTAGCAGTAGGGTATATGCATCCCTTTTTCTTATTACTCTAGCCGAAAGGAATAGCAGTCCATATACGCTGAGTAAGAGAATGAATGGGTTGAGAAGAAACGGTAAGACTTTTTCTATTTGAAACACAAAAGGGGTTGTGTTGGTAAACCCTTGGGTAAAAAATACTGGCATTTTTCCGGTTGCAACGGAGGATTCAAATCTAAGACTATCTTCTATTTGAGTTATTCTTAGAAATAATTGGGGGAAAAAAATAAGAATTACTATTATAAAACCAATTGCGAAAAGGTAGAACGACCTGAATAATTTGATGACATTTTTTTTACTTCGTGTTTTGATAACAGCAATAAGGAAAGGAATAAATGGTATTAAGATGATGGGGGTTACCGTTAAAACTAAAAATTTTGTAGCGACACCTATTGCAAACACTATGCCTAAAAAAAGAAAATGTATAACTCTTTTTGTTTTTAGAATTTCTACACAAAGAAAAAATACTAATAATAGTGATATTCCTTCCCACATCTCAATTGTTCCAAAATGAGCGTACTGAATGAGGCCGGTACTAAAAATACTTAGTGTGAGGGCGAGGATTCCAGCTGTGTAATTCCATATTCTTTTGCCAATTATAAAAAGCAAAACGCTTATTAAAATGGAGAGAGTGGCGCTGTAAAATCTGGAAATTAGAATTATATTTTCAATGGGATTTGCGGCTCTACCATTAATTGCAGCAATCAGTGTATAGGTATTTTTAATGACAATAAGCGGGAATGGGTTTATGTCGAAATTTTTCTGATCCCTTTGCAATAAGGATTTAGAATCAAGAATTGGATAGGCTATGTTTTGCCGTTCGTCTGGATGAAAATAAAAAGGTGCTCCCCAATTTATGTTATAAAATCTGAGGAAGATTCCAATAAAAATCAAAGAATAAAAGATTATTTTTTTGTTTTTAGAATAAAACCTTGTTAGCGAAATCATGGGCGGGAAATAATCTCTGACACTTTTTTGCCTAACTCTACTGCATAATTTGTTCCCCTATCCCACGGATACACCTGCTGAATATTAGCAAGGTAAACATTTTTAAGCGGTGTTGTAAAGGGTGGTATATATTTCGAGTAATTAACGGGAATAATTGGTTGTGCGAAAGGAGCTCGGAAAAGCTTGAGGTTTATGAGATCTTTCTTAAAATGAGGGTTAATTTTTTTTAACCAAGGTTCGTAAAGGGACAGTAATTCTTTTTCATTCATCGTAAAGCGGCTATCAGATATCTCCATATAATTTCCTATATATAAGAGATGTTCATTGTTATAATTTTTTTTCTTCATGAAATTTGTATGTTCAACAATAGCCAGTATTGGGGACTTTAAATCACACATACTGAGCCAATATGTGCCATCTGTAAAAAAGGGCTTTTTCAACCGGAGAACTAAATTTATTGCTCCGATCCCTTTCAGTTTTTGCAATCTTTTAACATAGGATGGTGATAGTTGTGGGGTTATTTTTATAAAAAGAGGAGAAGGGATTGTAACAATAACCGCATCAAATTCTTTCGTTTGTATCTTTGGTGTATCGATCTGCTTAAATTTAATAATTGGGCTTTTTCCAACTGATAGTTGGGAAACCTCTGTTTCGTAGTGGAATTCTCCTCCATTCTTTCTGATAACTTTTTCTAAATGATCTGCGAATTTCAAAAACCCACCTGTTGGATACGCAAGGCTTGGTGTTCTTTTATATATTCTCGCCCAAAACCATGCTAATGAAACAAGAGATGAATATTTGCCGAGTTTATTGACCATTAAGGGTTCCCATAGCTTTTGATAACCCGTCGATCCCATTATTTTTCGAAGATAGGGTTCAGCTTTTATTTTTTCTAGTGGCTTCCAAAATGGATTATATCGAAGTAATGCCAGAGAGACACCCATGCGCAGCCTGTCTGCAATTGATAATTTTGGAAACTTCAATAATGAAAGGGGTGAGTCGAGTTGATAAATTTTCTCTTCTACAAAAGAACTGGTTTTTGGACGCTTTATGATTACTGGGTGATTTATTTCACGCGCAAGATTAAGAATATATTTATCATTCGTGAACCAGTGATGATAGTGTTGTTCAAGTGTCCAATCCCATTCTGGTTCTTTATATCCAATTGCGAGACCCCCTGGCTTTTTATCTCTTTCGAAGAGAGTTACTAGGTGGCCCTTTTTTTGCAGATAATATGCAGCTGCAAGTCCACTAAATCCCGCTCCAATAATTCCTATTTTCATATTCTCAAATATTAATTAATAAACCTTGATAACACAAGCACCTTTAAATTTAAAGGGCAAAAAGTAGTGCAGTTCCTACGACGATAAGAATAATAGAGAATGCAGTAAGTGCAATTGTATTTTCAGTTCCCCCTGGGCTTGCAATTGGAGGTAGTTTGGTTGGAGTTATAAAAATGGTCGGTAAAGGAGTTGGGGTAGCTGTTGCAGTTGGTGTAGGAGTCGGAGATGTAGTAGGTGATGTGGTGGGTAGTGTGGGAGTTGCTCCTTGAGTAATAGTTGGAATTGGACTTGGAGATGGGGTGGGTGTTGTTGTAGGGCGTGGAGTTGGAGTTGATGTAGCTGTAGGTTTTATCGTAGGTGTTGCAGAGGGAGTTGCGCTCTCTACAATTTGGGATCCTTGCTGGAAGATGTTAAATACTCTTGAGACTGTCGTTTTATTACCCTTAGAATCAGTTCCGGTTGCTGTAATAGTGAGTTTGCCCTGAGGTAGATCATTGATGGATTTGAATGACCATGTACCATCGGATTTTGCTGTGACCTGTTGTTGTAGTAAGCCAGGGATAGAAAGTGAAACGTTGCTATTGGGATATGATGTTCCGGTAAACTGAGGGCGTAAGTCTACGAATGATTCTCCCTGTTTTGGCCTGGTGATTTCGACAGTTTTTACACTCGATTTAGGGAGAAAAACAGTAAGCTGAGAACTCATAGTTGATATTTTTTCTTCTGCCTGGGTGAATATGTATTGCTGTTGTAGAGTTATGGGGGGTAGATTTTGTGCTACCCTAAAATTCGTTGTAACAGACGCGCTCATCAATTCACGATAAGCAGTAATTGTTATGGTTGAGTCATTGTCAAGAATCACATACGAACTGTTTGTGGTATCCCGTATTGAATTAGTGGGGATTATAAATTCTCCTTTAAGATCCGTTACTGCTGAAACTTGTCCAGCTCCTCCAGTCTTGAACACAACTACGGAATCGCTGCCCGGAGTTCCATCGGGAAGGATTATCTTTCCAAAAATCGGGTTTTGGCTAGGGGGTGGAGTAGTTATTTGTCCACCGGTTTTGACAGAATATCCACTACTAAGATAATCTTTTCCTCCAACTATTAGTTTAAAAGTATAGGAAGTATTTGGCGATAAGTTAGGAACAGTTATGTGGTGAGAATAATATTTATTATGTGTTCCAGTTTTTTTATCTCTATCGTCAAATATTATAGAATTGCCCGCAGTCGCATCATTCATACCAATAACAGAGTCTGTAAGCCCAGCAGTCGTAAAAACAACAGTAAAGGAGGTGTCAGTGACATTGTTGATTGATACATTTTGTGGTTGAGTATCAGGAGCGGCTTTTCCGACATAAAAAACCCCTTTCTGAATAAGATAAGTTGATATTCCTATAACCGCCACGAGGATAAGGAGAGCAACCATGGTTGGGATTCTTTTATTAAATAAACCTTTTTTCATATTTTACGGTTGCACAACGGGCGTAATAGTAATGATAGGAATGGCACTTTTTGTTGCAGTAACTGGAGTAAGACTAATTGATGGGGTCGGAAGCGTTGTTGTTTGCTTCGAGTCTTCAGAAACTACGGCACTTTTTTCTTGGAGACTTACTGAGATTGCTGATCTTTTTTTCAAATTATTGAGGGTTTTGACATCGAAATTTGGCGTAATAGCAGTTATATGTATTTGAGTGGAAGAAGGTAAAGAAGAAACTTCATGATCATGGAATACATTCAAGCCAACAATAACAATGACAACAAATGTGCTAAATCCTGCCAATAGTAAAAGATTTTTTAACATATTTTTTAAAAGCTCATTCTCTGTATTTCGCTCGTTAGCACTTGCTCATATGCGGAGTAGTTTAATTCAAGAAAGTTAAACTACTCCTTATAGAAAAAGGCACGACCGGTTATTGATGCTGAGAATTGATTGTTTTGTTGTTTTCCGGTTGTAAGCTTCTCAATTCCTATAATTCTCCCCATATTAATAAGGTCGCCAATAAATGCATTGATATCTTGCTCGGTACCACTTACGCCAATAGAAAATAAGAAGGAAAATATTGGGCTATTCGTATTTTTAGCCGGATACAATTCCATAAGCCCACTATCTAATTTTTGAACGATAAGATTGTGCTTAACCGTTAATAGTTCTAGTTGTCTGGAAATATCAGCAACTTTCGAACTCTGTGGAATGGCGTTTTCTATCAGTTCGAGCTGTGGTTCTATTTCAAGATATTGAGCGCTTAGAGATTTTAAGGCGGCATTTTTATCTTGAAGTTGTTTTAGTGCAGACTTATCCTCTTCAAGTTGTTTGTTGAGATTTGAAATCGTTGTGATTGTGGGGCCGATGGCAAATATACCAAAGAATGATAATGCGAAAAGGGAAAAAATTATATAGAGATATGCAGTCACCCGTTGCTTATTTTGACTAGCATTTAACATCGCATTCCCTTTGTCTATGAGGCTCTTTATTTCAGTTTTCAATTTATCTTTGTCTTTAAACATATTATTTAGTTTTTACTTTTGGTGTTGGTGCGATATCTTTAATATCAATGCGTGTCTTAAATCTCACCCCTTCATCGGCAGTATTGATCTCGTCAATTGATATGGCTGCAACTGAAGGAAATTTCTTGAGATTATTGAGAAAATCGGTAAGTGTATAGATAGAAAAAGTACTACCGTCTACGAGAATACTGTTGTTATTGATGGACAAATTAGTTGCGAAAAATGTTCCTGATGAAATTACTTTTAGGATTTCGTTCATGATTTGAACTTTGGCTTCAGTTTGTTCATTTGTTGTCTTTATGTTTTTAAGACGTTCTTGAATACTTCTGAATCTTTTTTCATCGCTTGATTGAGCTGCAATGTAGACTTCTTGTGTTTTTATTTGATCATGGAGATCGACTATTTGTCTGTCGATAATAAATCGATATCCCAAGGCAGCCAGAGCAATTAGTTCTATCCCAACAATTATTGCGCGTCCAGCATCAATGGTCCACCCGTAGACAACTTTTCCTACCGTTGCTTTTCCAGCCGAGCTAAGGTTGATATTTATTTTTGGAGCCGCTTTTTTTGCCATAGCTAATAAGCCAGTAATTGCACTGGTACTTATCTCAGTGTAGAGTTTTTTTGAGGGATTGTCAAAGCAAAATGCGGAAAAAATGAGGCTATATCAAAAACTACTTAGAAGCTTTTTTGACTGCTGTTTTTTTGACTGGAGCAGTTTTCTTGACGGCTTTCGTTTCTTTAATGTCAGCCTTTTTTACTGACACAGGTTTTGCTAGTTTGTTTAGTGAAGATTTGAGGCGGGATGCCTTATTTCCGTGAATTATGTTTTGCTTTGCTGCTTTATCGACTATAGCAACAGCTTTAGCAACAGACTTACCTGTTTTGGTTTTTTTAGCGCTTCTGACGGCGTTTTTCAATGAGTCTCGGAGCGCGTCATTAGCTTTTTCTCTTTTTTTATCTTGTCGCAATTTCTTAATTGCTGATTTAATTACTGGCATAAATTTAAATGTATTGTATTCGGAACTTGGTTATTCTAACATGGATAAAGACCAATTACAAGAAAAGAAGCCTCAAAAAATAAACAATGGGACAACATTAAGAAATTAATGTTTCGACATTGTTTGTTTAGTAGTATCTGATAAACAAACAATGGTAAAAGACATTTTTAAAAAGGGACTACAAGCGTTAACATTAAAGCAGTCAAATATTTTTACAGCTGCTTTTTTTATTGTGGCAACAACAATATTTGGTCAAGTTCTGGGACTATTCAAATATAGGCTTCTTGTTGCCATATTTGGAGCATCAAGTGATCTGGGTGTATTTTTAGCATCTTTTAGGGTTCCTGATTTTCTTTTTCAGATATTTATAACGGGCGCACTTTCTACCTCATTTATTCCAATTTTTTCTGAATTTGTATCCCAAAACAAAAAAGATGAGGCAAATAGATTTACCTCTGCCATTCTATCCTACGGGGTTCTTGTTTTTGTGATCATTTCTGTTTTTATAGTTGTATTTGCTCACCCCCTAGCCCGCGCTGTTGCTCCAGGATTTTCTGACCGTGAGATAGAGCTTATGGCAAATCTCATGATCATAATCCAGATATCTGAGGTGTTTTTTGTTGTAGGAACTGTATTTTCCGGAGTTTTGCAGTCTTTTCAACATTTTTTGGTTCCAGGGATAGCATCTGCCTTATATAATCTTGGGATAATAATTGGGATAACTGTTCTTTCTGGAATTTTTCATTTGGGTATATACGGAGCGACTTTTGGAGTAGTCATCGGAGCATTTTTCTTTTTTGCGGCACAGCTTCCATTGCTTCGAGGAACTGGCTTTCGTTTTCGGTTCACTCTCCATCGTGATTATGCAGTGAGAAAAATCGCAGCCTTAATGGTTCCACGGTCTTTAACATTACTCATCGCGCAGATTGCAATTACTGCTAACGTTTTCTTTGCTTCCTTTACGACAGCCCGCGGACTTGTAATACTTGAGTTAGCGCAAACATTAATGCTTGCCCCAGTACTATTGTTTGGCCAATCAATTGCACAGGCTTCCTTCCCATCACTTTCTCTTAAGTCAAAAGAACCTCAGGAATTTGTTTCGATTTTTGTTAGCTCTCTCAATCAAATCATGTATCTTACGCTTCCGATAAGTGCGCTTCTTGTTGTTTTGAGGATCCCAATTGTTCGGTTGTTTTTTGGAGCATCACGGTTTGATTGGGATGCTACTGTTGCAACAGGTCTTACGCTGGCACTTCTTGGGATTTCAATAGCAGCCCAAAGTGCAATCTATCTTTTTTCAAGAGCATTTTTTGCATTGAAAGATTCACAAACACCATTTTTTATAACACTGTTTTCCGTAATTATTAATATTGCCCTTTCTTATTATTTTATTTTGTTCCTAAAGCTTCCTGTCTATTATCTTGGGGTATCGTTCACAATAGGTAATATTATGAGTTTTATACTTTTACTCATAACCCTTAACGCAAAAATCACCTTGCCAAAACTTGAGATAGTTATAACAACGTTAAAAATTCTGACAGCAACTTTGGTTATGGGAGTAGCTTTATATATTCCGATAAAGCTCTTGGATCAATTAGTTTTTGACACAACAAGAACCATAAATCTGCTTATTTTAACCGGAATTGCATCAACAACTGGAATTGTTGCCTATATTTTTTTCACATGGTTACTTGATATCAAAGAAGCTTTCTATATAATTGCCGTCATAAAACAATTTAAGTATCATGACAAAATAATAAAGCAAATCAGCGAACTCCTCGACGGATCAAAACTCAACCCCTAGTAGAATATATTTGAAACAATCCCCCTTTTCTCTAACAGAGGCAACTGGTACACCATTGGCAAAGGTATATGCGAAGCTTGTAGCATCTATGATGATATAATCTCTACATGAACAATATTCGCAACGTAGTAATCATATTTCGCTGTCGCTCATATAACCGCGAAAGGAGGCATTATAAATAATATAAGGAATTTCGCAATTATTGCCCATGTTGATCATGGCAAGTCAACGCTTGCCGACAGATTTATGGGAATAACAGGTACTCTTACCCGTTCTCAACTAGAACAAGAGCAATATTTGGATAGCAATCCAATCTCTCGGGAACGGGGAATAACAATAAAGCTTGCCCCAGTTCACATGAAATATAATTTGAACGGTCAGGATTATATTCTTAATCTCATCGATACTCCAGGACACGTAGACTTTTCATATGAAGTTGTTCGTACTCTTTATGCTTGCGAAGGAGCAATATTAGTTGTTGATGCCACAAAAGGTATTCAGGCGCAAACCGTCAGTCATTTCAATGTGGCAAAAAGTTTGGGACTTACTATTATTCCTGTTATCAATAAAGTAGACCTTGATAGCGCAGAGGTTGAAAAAGTAGAAAACGAAATTGTTGAATCATTTGGTTTTGACCGATCTGAAATATTAAGAATCAGCGCAAAGTCAGGGCTTGGTGTAGAAAAGTTGATAGAAGTTTTAATTGAGAAAGTTCCGCCGCCAACAATTGTAGATGGAGATAAAACGCAAGCACTCATATTTGACAGTAAATACGATGAGCATAGAGGAATTGTCATCTTTGTAAGGGTTAGAAATGGTGATATTAAAAAGGGCGATGAGATAACCTTTTTGTCAGATAATTCTAAAGCTCTTGTCATGGAC
Source organism: uncultured Gammaproteobacteria bacterium (assembly GCA_964504535.1). Lineage (GTDB taxonomy): Bacteria > Patescibacteriota > Microgenomatia > Levybacterales > GWA1-39-11 > JAUSNA01. Next base: position 160,296 of record CAZDED010000001.1, on the reverse strand, counting down.
GTGGGTTTTATGACCCCCAATTTTACTTCTTCCCAAATTCTTAAAAATGGAGACGTAGGGTATGTGATCACAAACATCAAAGATATAACCCAAGCAAAAGTTGGAGACACAATGACGCTGTCAAAAAATCCAGGAGAAAGTCTACCGGGATACAAAGAGCAAAAGTCTTTTGTTTACCTGTCTATCTACCCAACTGATTCATCAGATTTTCAAAATTTAAGAAAAGCAATTTATTCATTAAAGTTAACCGATGCTGCACTTGTTATTGCTCCTGATTATTCAACAGTTTTTGGTAGTGGTTTTCGCTGCGGATTTCTAGGACTATTACACTCACAAATTGTGATGGAGCGGATAGAACGGGAATACAATCTTGATGTATTCAGTGCGCCTCCTTCCATACTTTATCTAGTAGATGGTGTTGAGGTCTCAAGTCCTAAGGATTTTGATATCTCAAAAAATGATATCAAGGAGCCATTCATTTTAGGGGAAGTATATACACCATCACAATATCTCGGTGGAATTTTAGATCTTGTCTATAAAGGACGTGGGACAGAGGGAGACGTTTCTTATTTTGGATCACAAGTAAAAGTGACTTTCGAAATGCCACTTTCAAATATTGTCTACGATTTCTATGACAAATTAAAATCTGCATCAGCAGGATATGCATCATTTGACTACGACTTTTTAGACTACAGAAATTCTGACTTGGAAAGGGTAGACATTTCAGTAAATGATGTAGTGGTTCCTGAATTGTCATTTATAGTTCACAAATCAAACACAGAGTCTTTCTCAAGAAGAATTGTTGAGACTCTTTCCAAATCAATTCCCAAGCATTCCTTCCAAATTGCGGTAAGGGCTCAGATCGGAGCGAAGGTAATAGCATCTGAAAAGATTGGTGCTTATATGAAAGATGTTACCGGGAAACTATATGGAGGGGATAGAACGAGAAAAGATAAGTTACTCGACAAACAAAAAGAAGGAAAGAAAAAGATGAAAAGTATCGGTCGCGTCAACGTCCCCAAAGAAGCTTTCATGAGCATCTTAAAAGTTTAATCAGGATAAACAGAATATAGTTTCCAGTTTCCAATTTTCAGTTTCCATTTAATTTTCATTGACTTTAATTATTTTAATTATTCAGTGAAAACTAACTGTGAATTGAAAAATGAGAATTGTAAACTTTAAAGTGCTAGTAAGAAGATGCCGGCGATTATTGCAAGAACAATTCCACCAATCAGACCGAAGGTGACACTAACTCCACCAGGATTTGAGATGGTTGGAGTTGCTGTTGGAGTATCTGTTGGGCTCAAGCTCCCAAGCTCAATGGTTGGAGTAGCAGTGGGTGGAATGGTCGCAATTGCTCCGCTGACTGCAATGACTTGTGAGCATGTCGCGCTTACTGCGCCTGAATTATCCGTAAATACTGCGGTAGATGTAAAGTTCCCTCCAGAATTGTATGTGTGTGCCAGTTGCGCTGAGACAGATGCTGTCCCAAGTCCGGTGGTGACATCTTGCTGAGATCCATCACCGAAATTAAATGTAGCTTTTGAAACGGTTCCGTCAGTATCTCTTCCCGTTGCTGTCAAGGTTACTGAAAGTGGTGCTGAACCCGAAGACGTAGAAGATGTTAGATTGAGACAAGTTGGTGACTGGTTAGCAACACCAGAGGTTGGGGTAGCTGTCGCTATTGGTGCAGTTGTTGGTGTGACCGCAGTAGTTATTGTTGGTTGTGTGGTAACTGTAGGTGTTATTGATGTTTGAGACTGAGTGCTTGTGACTGTTGGTGTAATAGTAGCATCCGTACAGACCTTTGCAGTTATAGCAACTTGAAGCGGTACAAGTCCTCCGGGATTGAGTACGTTTTCGGCTGCTCCATCTTGACTTGAAAGTGAAAAGATTTTTGTATTGACCGGGTCAACTTCAAGATCAACTTTGGTTGTTGGAGCAATTGGTTTTATCTGCACAGTCCCGACATCAGTTGTAGTATTTATAGCTTTTGTTACATCAGGACCGATAGCAAGTGTAATTGTCATGCCATCGGCTGTTGGAGTAGCGTCTTTTGCTATATCAGGGAACGCAGTCTTGTTGGGAGTAAATACGACGTCAAATTTTGTCTTATCCCACTTCAGGGCTAGTGCGATTCTATTGACCACATTTTGCCCAGGATTAAGGACTAGTCGTGCGGTTTTGGTATTATCGCATTGGTCGGCTATCACTGTAGGATCAATAAATGAAAGAGTGCTTGTGGGTGCAGCGCTCCCTCGGGTAGAAGTTTGATTCTTCACGAAAAAGAGAACGACAGGAATAACTATTAATAAGAAAGCCAGATTGCCAAGGAGAAAATATTTATTTTTAAAAATGTTCATTCCATCTCAAGGTCACAAGCCTAATAGCCTGCAATACAAGATGATATTAGCGTAGAAGATTTTGCTTACTTTTGCAAGCGTATCTACTGCTAAATTAGCAGACTACTTGACAAATTGATAACGGTTTTGTATAAATGCAAATAGTCCAATCAAGTTTGACTTGTTTGGACATTTTCTATGACAAAGGCAGCTAATATTACTATAAAACCACTCTTTTCCAACGTTTTGGTTAGACCAGTTGTTCCTGAAACCAAGACTGCAAGCGGAATTATTCTCCCGGATAGTGCAAAAGAAAAACCAGCAGAGGGAATTGTTATGGCAATTGGTGAAGGAAATGTCTCGCCGAAAGGTGAACAAGAAAAAATGGTCGTAAAAGTTGGAGACCGTGTAATGTACAAAAAATGGGGTGGAAATGAGGTAAAGGTCGAAAATGAAGAGTGGACAATTGTTGAACAAAAAGATATATTAGCCATCCTAAATTAGGGTGGAAGCACTAAGCACTAAATTCGAAGCACGAAAAGATAGTTTCGAATTTCGAAATTAGAATTTAGAATTTATTTAATAAAAAACAATATGGCAAAACAAATTAAATACGGAGAAGATGCACGAAAAGCCTTAAAAGCAGGCGTTGATAAGTTGGCTGACGCTGTTGTCACAACCCTTGGGCCAAAAGGACGCAATGTTGCAATTGACAAGAAATGGGGCGCACCAAATGTAATCCACGACGGAGTGTCAGTTGCAAAAGAAATTGAGCTTGAGGATCCATTTGAGAATATGGGAGCTCAACTTGTTAAAGAGGCTTCTTCAAAAACAAATGATGTTGCCGGAGATGGAACCACAACGGCAACTCTTCTTGCAAAATCGATCATCGACAATGGATTTCGAGCAGTATCTGCTGGCGCAAATCCAATGATTTTAAAAATCGGTACAGAAAAAGGAGTAGAGACTGTTATTGCAGAAGTTAAGAAAATGGCAAAAGAAGTTAAGGGAGACGACGTTTTGAAGGTTGCAACAATCTCTGCGCAAGACGAAAAAATCGGAAGTCTTATCGCTGACGCATTAAATAAAGTAGGAAAGGACGGAATCGTAACCGTTGAAGAAGGAAAAGGAATAGAATTCTCAATCGACTACAAAGAAGGAATGGAATTTGATAAAGGGTATGCTAGCGCATATCTTGTTACTAACTCTGACAGAATGGAGGCAGAAATTGAGGATGCCTACATATTAATAACAGATAAAAAAATATCATCCCTTCAAGAACTTTTACCATTCTTAGAGAATTTTGTGAAAGTAAGTAAAAATCTAGTGCTTATTGCCGACGACATCGACGGGGAGGCTCTTACAACTTTGGTCCTCAACAAACTTCGGGGAGTATTCAATGTTTTGGCCGTAAAAGCTCCTGGATTTGGTGATAGAAGAAAAGCGATGCTTGAGGATATATCTATGCTTACCGGGGCAACAGTTATTTCTGAAGAATTAGGACGAAAACTTGAGAGCGTTACTATAGAGGATCTTGGTCGTGCAGATAAAGTAAGGTCAACAAATGAATCAACTCAAATTATTGGAGGAAAAGGGAACAAAAAAGATGTTGCTGTAAGAATTGAACTTCTTAAGAAAGAGATTGCAAAAACAACTTCAGATTTTGATCGCGAAAAACTTCAGGAAAGACTCGCAAAATTGGCCGGTGGAGTAGCTGTTATAAATGTTGGTGCAGCAACTGAAATTGAAATGAAAGAGAAGAAAGAAAGAGTTATCGATGCAGTAGCTGCTACAAAGGCTGCTATCGAAGAAGGAGTAGTTCCTGGAGGTGGAGTAACATTGCTTCGAGCCAGAAAGGCTCTTTTGAAATTAAAAGACTCAATTGTAGGTGAAGATCAAAAAATGGGAGTAGAGATACTGTATCAAGCGCTCGGAGAGCCTACGAAATGGATTGTAAAAAATGCAGGAGAAGATCCAGGGTTGATATTATCAAAAGTTGAAGAAGGTAAGACTCCTGATTTTGGGTTTAATGTTATGACAATGCAGTATGGATCCATGCTTGAGGCTGGGATCATCGATCCTGCAAAAGTAACCCGAAGTGTTGTTCAAAATGCAGCATCAGTTGGCATGATGGTTCTTACAACTGAAGCACTCGTTACTGATCTTCCTGAAAAAGATAAAGCTCCTATGGGCGGCGGCGGAATGCCAGGCATGGGCGGCATGGATTATTAGTTAACAGTTTGTAGTCCTCAGTTTTTAGTTGTTTCCACTTTATACTCGATACTTAATTCTTTATACTTACTCTATGCTTGATGCGCATTGTCACATGCAATTTCATAAATTCGAAGACGACTACGATGTTGTTATTGCTGACGCTGTCTCAAAAGGAGTTTCTACAATCGTAAACACTGGGACATCGATAGACTCTTCCCAAAAGGCAGTCAAATTGGCTCAAAAATACGAAGAGCTTTATGCAATTGTTGGCATCCACCCGCATCATGCAGACAAATCTGACGCGCAATATGAAGGTCTCATGCCAGAGGACTGGCTAGAACAGCTTGAGGAGTTGGCAAAGCAGCCCAAAGTGATAGGAATTGGTGAAATAGGAATGGATTTCTGGAATTACCGAACCAATGGAGTTGTTCCCGTCGATCTTCAGGAAGATGCTTTTAGAAAACAAATAGAACTATCTATACGGCTTGGTTTGCCTTTACAGATTCATACACGACTTGCTTGGGATGAAACTCTTAATATACTTGGGGACTATGAAGATCGGTTGCGGGGTGCGCCTGGGATGTTTCATTGTTTTTCAGGAAATATCGATTTTACGAAAAAGGTTTTGGACATGGGATTTAAGGTAGGATTTGATGGAAACATAACATATGATGGGGTTCCACCCGGTGAGACAACACCACTTGTTGATCTTGTGAAATTTGTTCCAGAGGATATGATCTTGACCGAAACTGATAGTCCCTTTCTGTCTCCGAATCCATTGCGAGGTCAAAGGAATACTCCTGCCAACATCCCTATCATCTTAGAGTTCATTGCTAAGGTTAAGGGAATTTCATATAATACTCTTGAGGCTCAAATCGAGCGTAATTTTCGCACTGTTTTTTCAGTCTAATAATGCATACAACACTCGACAGATTATTTACCAGATATCCTATCAAATCCCGAAGGGCACTTGAGATCATTCCTCCTGTTATAGGACTTTTTTTGATTACAATGCCGGTGTGGGGTGCGTATTTTTTCCCGATAGCTCTTTCCTATTTTATAATCTTTTTTGACGTGTATTGGTTCTATAAATCTGTACATTTAGTGGGTACTTCATATGTTGCAGCACGAAAGATCAGGAGTGCAGAGCGGACTGACTGGTTAGCAAAAGCAAAAGCATTTCCGGATTTCTCTAAAGTTCACCATCTTATCGTCATTCCAAGCTATAAGGAAAGTTATGAAAAAATAAAAGAGACACTCGAGAGCATTCATGATCAAACATTTCCAATGCATCAGATCTATATCTATATGGCTTTTGAGAAGAGAGAAGAAGACGTTTCAGCAAAGGGAGATAGGTTAAAAAAAGAGTACGAAAAAATATTTGGGGGGTTTGACTATACGCTCCATCCAGATCTACCAGATGAAGTGAAAGGAAAGTCGTCTAATCAAGCATTTGCTGCCGCTGATGCATACAAAAAGTTAGTTGAATCAGGTAAGCTTGATATCAATTGTATGACAGTGACATCTGCAGATGCTGATGTACTCTTTGATAAATCATTCTTCTCTTATCTTTCATATTCTTTTCTTACTGTTAAAGATCCATTGTTCACTTTTTGGCAATCAGCAAATGTAACATACAACAATTTTTGGCAAGTGCCATCTTTTACAAGAGTAATTTCATTCTTTGGAAGTCTTTGGAGGACATCGGTTCTTGTACAGCATACTCGTCTAGTTCCAAATTCAGTTTATTCACTTTCATTTAAATTACTCATGGACATTGGGAATTGGGATGTGGATGTGATCCCAGAGGACTATCGAGTATTTTTTAAAGCCTTTTTCAAAACGAAGGGAAGAGTTGTTGTAGAGCCGATATTTCTCAAAACTTCAATGGATGCAGCCATGTCACATTCATACAGAAGAAGTTTGATGAATAAGTATCATCAAGAGAGGAGATGGTCATGGGGAATTGCAGATGACGCAACGTACATCAAATGGTATCTCACAGTACCCAATGTTCCATTCTGGAGAAAAACGATGCTTGTTACAAATGTCATTGTAGACCATATCTTGTGGCCGGTGAACTGGTTTATTATTACAATTTCTGCAAATTTAGTAGCGTTAATTAACCCGGTTTTTACGAGAACAAATCTGGGGTATACACTACCTCATATCTCTGCTTTCATATTGACTCTTTGTCTTGTCTCCATTTTGGCTATGATCTATGTAGATTATTCTTTAGGGCCAAAGAAAAACCAAGAAAAACATTCACGAATTAGAAAGATGCTTTTTCCCGTAGAATTTCTTTTCATGCCAGTTGCTGGATTTTTCTTGTCAGCACTTCCTGCTTTAATTTCCCACATACAGCTTATTATAGGAAAAAGATTAGAGTACAAAGTCACTGAGAAAGTCTAATCTACATGAAAAGTTTTTTTTTGAGAATTTATAAGTCAAAATCTTTCTACCAGTATCGCGATGCCTGGTTTTTACTCGTTATTTGCACTGTTTTTGTAGTTCTTAGAATCCCCTCTCTTATAGAGCCTCATTGGTACGGCGATGAGGGAATATATCAAGTGATTGGAAGAGCTTTGCTTTCAGGAAAGACATTATATAAAGATATTTGGGATAATAAGCCGCCACTTCTTTACATTATTTACGCATTAGTAAATGGGAATCTTTATTTGATAAAACTTTTATCTTTATTTGCCGGTTTATTTTCAACGGTAATCTTTTTTCTGTTGTCAAAAAAAATGTTTGAAAATCCTCTGTCATTTTACATTTCGACAACGGTATTTTCGATACTTTTTGGTCTACCTATCTTGGAAGGAAATATAGCCAACGCGGAGAATTTTATGTTACTTCCTATTATAAGCGCAGCTTATTTGATTTATTCTTATCTCGAAAACAAACAAAGGAAAAAACTTATTTATGCAGGGTTGCTTTTGTCAATTGCTGTCATCACAAAGATAGTTGCCGTTTTTGACTTTGCAGCATTTATGACATTCATTTTATTTTCAAGTAGAGTTGTGATTTCAAATCAAAACGTTAGGCGTTTCTTAGATTTTTTTCTATCAACCATTTTACTTCTTGTGATATGTTTTGTATTTTTCTTATTTTTGGGAATCCCAAAGGAATTTATCGGCGCTGTATTTCTGCAGAATGTTTCGTACGTAGGAGAGCAAAATAGATTTATATTCCCGATGGGGATACTCGTTATTAAAACCATTTTATTATCCGTTGGTTTGATGATAATCTTCGTGAATCGAACGAGGATATCAAAGACTTCTTTGTTTATTTATCTCTGGTTGATATTTTCTTTGTATAACGCATTCTTTTCGGAAAGACCTTATATACATTATTCACTTGTAATTCTTCCGGTTTTTTCTCTTTTGATAGGACAATTATTTGAGAAAGTAAAATTACGCATAGTTAACGTGGTTGCAATTGTAGTCATTTGTTATTTTGCGTATTTCCATTTTCAGATCTATCTCCGTTCTATTCCTTATTACAGTAATTATTTAAAATTTATAATGAACAAAGAGCACATCGTTGAGTACGAGGCATTTTTTGACCGGAATACCCCTCGGGATTATGACATAGCAAATTTTATCCGTATGAATATAAAAAGCAATGAAAGAGTTTTTCTCTGGTCTGACAGCGCACAGATATATGCACTCTCCAACAGGCTTCCTATTGGAAAATATGTGGTTGCTTATCACATCACATTCTATAAAAATGCAGACACAATAACGAAACAGCAGATTGATAAAGAACAACCAAAATATATAATACAAACAATGGATGTACCTGTTGTCGACAACATACTATCATCGTATCAATTGAGGTATATCATGGATGGAACCAAAATTTATGAAAGAGAAATTTAGTACAGTATTGAGTGACCAATTTGTAAGGATATCGTTATTGTTGTCTATTCTTTTTATTGTTCCTCTCATAACCATAATAATTGTCACATATGGAAGTCTTCCTCCGCTGATCCCATTTTTTAATAGCATGCCTTGGGGTGAACAAAGACTGATTGGTTCCAATATTACAATTATCTTGCCTATGCTACTTGTTGCTATATTTGTTGGGAATGTTTTATTGGCGACTTTTGTTTATACTAAATATGTTCTTATCTCAAGGATTGTTTTGTTTAATTGTTTTCTGATTTTATTACTTGGATTGCTTGCTTATTTGCAGATATTATTTCTAACATTTTAATGCAAAATTTAATTTTAGCTCCTATTATTGCTTTTCTCATTACAGTAGTTGCAGTTCCTTTTATCATTAAATTCGCAAAGAAAGCCAAATTGATGGATGATCCCAAAAAACATATTCATCCTGCAATTCTACATAAAAAACCAATCCCAAGGGCAGGAGGTCTTGCTATTTATATTGGAATTGCACTGGCAGCGATTATTTTTGTTCCGTTTGATAACTTCATCAAGACCATATTTGTTGGAGGCCTTATCGTAGTTATTACCGGAGTTTTGGATGACAAATTTGATCTGTCTCCATATATACGGTTTGGAATCAATATTCTAACAGCAGCCATTGCTGTATATGCAGGAGTTACTGTTCCCTTTATCACAAATCCATTAGGAGGAATTTTGCATTTTACTAATTTTCAATTTGTCATTTTGTCTCAAACCTTTCATCTGGGAGATCTCTTAGCAATCATTTGGATCGTGTGGGTTATGAATATGTTGAATTGGAGTAAGGGAGTTGATGGACAAATGCCAGGCATTGCTGCAATCTCGGCTTTTGTTATTGGTATTGCGGCTTTTAGATTTGTTTCAACTGAGCAATTAAGCTACGCAACATCAATGATCTCTTTTATTGTAGGTGGTGCGTCTCTAGGATTTTTAGTCTACAATTTTTATCCAGCAAAAATATTCCCTGGCTACAGTGCCACTATACTTGGTTATTTTATTGGAATACTTTCTATAACTTCAGGGGTGAAACTGGCAACCGCAGTACTAGTTATGGGAGTGCCAAGTGTTGATGCTGCTATAACAATAATCAGAAGATTGTTAGCAAAAAAATCTCCCTTCTGGCATGACCGAGGACATCTCCACCACCTTCTATTAAATTATGGGATGGGGCATAGAAGCATAGCCGTTTTTTATTGGTTCATGTCATTACTTTTGGGGGTTGTTGCTTTAAGTGTCTCTAGTCGTGGAAAACTTTTTGTTATAATGTTGGTGGGAGTTGTCGTATTGGGGTTTGTATTTATGTTGCGAGTAGCTGGCAAGAAAGAAGACTACGACTAAAATCGTTCCGATTTTAGTCGAGCGATGATTGGTAAAATTATGTTACGACACGGATATTATATATTGAAGTTATTGCGTCCAAGGCAATGGATTAAGAATTTTGCATTGTTTGCGGGCGTTACCTTTGCTGGTAAATTATTTGAATTAGATCTCCTTTCCCAGGTTGTTAGTGGGTTTATTGCTTTTTGCATGTTCGCATCAGCAACATACATATTCAACGATATTTTAGATGTAAAAAAAGATAGGCTCCATCCATTTAAAAAGATGAGACCAATTGCCAGCGGAATTATTTCAGTTCCGGAAGCTGTATTTTTATTAGCATTGATCCTTACTGCAGCCTTTATTATAGCGCTAAACACCAGTTATCTTTTTACTGTTATCGCTATTTCATATATATTGCTTCAAATATTGTATTCTACCGTGTTTAAATCGATAACAATATTTGACATCCTTTTTATTGCGACCGGATACATTTTAAGAATACTCGCGGGGGAAGCTATCTCAAATTTCCATACGTCAATTTGGTTACTCTTGACTGCAGTTTCTCTATCTCTTTTTCTTGCAGTTGGAAAGAGAAGATCTGAGTTAACGCTTCTGCAAAATGTTAAAGGTGCAAAAATTGATGAGGTCAGAAAGACGTTATCTCATTATTCAGAAGCATTACTTGATTCTTTCTCAACAATTTTTGCTACATCAACATTTGTCTTTTATGGATTGTTTACTTTTCTTGCAACTCCAAAAGGACTCCATATTGGACTAGACGTTTTACTGCCAGAATATCTTCCGACATATTTCAACAGAAAGTGGCTCATGGTAACAATTATTCCGGTAATTTATGGAGTCATGAGATATTTGCAAGATATTTATGAGAAAAAAGAGGGAGAAAGTCCTGACAAAGTACTTCTTACAGATAGACCACTTCTCGCATCCGTTATCATCTGGGGATTTCTTGTTATATTTATAATTTATTTCGTAGGAGGATAAGCCTTTCTTCAGGATTATAAATCTAAGCTATAGTAGAAAGTCTTGGTTCCGCTCCTATGCAGTCGCTACACTAACTATTCTTTTTTAGAATATTGGGAAGTTACCCATCCGGTAGTTGTTGCATCAAGTTGAATTTCAAACCACCCAGATTGTTCTGATAGAATATCGTACGTTTCATTTGGTTTGACCCTTCCCACTTCACTAAAAGAAGTTCCCGCTCCACTTCTAACTCTCAAAAATCCATTCGGTGTTGGGAGTATTGTAACTTTGCCTGTAACTTCCGGTGAAGGAGAAGCGGCAGGCGTTCCGGTTAATGCATGTGAGAGACTTGGTGTAATTTGCGGAATGGTGCCGATATCACCAGTTCCCAAGCTCGCGCTTACTACGAGAATATGATTGTCGACTGTCCTTATTCGTATTGTTTTTTTTGCAAAACCCTCTTTTTGTATTTCCACCTCATGCTCTGATGCTGACAGGGAATCTGTTTTGAAAGGTGTTGCTCCTAATGCAACACTGTCAATTGTAACGAGGGCGCCATCAGGAATTGTGGTGATCTCAATTTGTGGTTTTGGGCTTGACGACTTCTCAAGAGTTAGAACATAGGAGCTTCCTAAAGATCCAGGGAGAAAAGTCTTGTCAACTGCCGTGAGTACTCCTCCATTTACTCTCACTCGTGCTGTGTATGCAGTAAGTGTTTTGTCCTCCGGCTCGATACGTAATTCATAATTCCCAACTGCAACAGTATCGGGTTGATTGATCTTTCTAACGGGGATATCACCTATATATTTATTATCCAAAAGAACACGACCTTTTACATTTGATGTAACTTGTAGACCTCCCTTTTCAATATCTTTAAAACTATAGATGACACGCACTAGAAGAAAGAGACCTGATGCGACAAGGATTATAGATAGAGCCAAAAGAAGACGCCTTTTCATAGGGGTTAAAGTAAACCAATCATACCAGAGATAGGAAGTATTGACAAATTAGCACTCTCGGTGCTATACTGATAGAAATTGAATGATTTGAACTTGAATAGTTCATCATTATAATGTAAAGGAGGTGAACAATATGTCATTAATGCGATTAAATCCATGGAATCTAGACAGAATTTTGGATGATGATTTTGAGTTCCCTACGTTTCCTGGTGTATCAAAATTCATGTCACAAGGATTAAATCTTTATGAGACTGAGGACTCTTTGGTAGCCGAAGCTCATGTTCCTGGAATTCCTGAAGAAAAAATAGATATAACATTTGAGAATGGAGTAGTCAGAATTAGTGGATCAGCTGAACAGCATGACGAAGAGTCTACTAAGAGAAGATACTTCATGACTTCGATGGCAAATACATTTAACTACTCATTTAGAATTCCTGAAGGAATAGTTGCCGATCAAGAACCGGTCGCAGAACTTGAAAATGGGGTATTAAAGTTAGTCTTCAAAAAGGCAGAAAAGAAAGAGCCCCGAAAAATCAAAATTTCTGCAAAATCAAAAAAGTAATCTTTTAACTGTTTAAGCTTAGGCTTTAAAAAACCTCTCGTTCGCTACGGGAGGTTTTTTTATGAAATCCGGGGGAAAAGGGAATCTGAACTTTTTATCTCTCCACTAAATTGTTTTAAAATTTTCGCAGCAGTTTCCGGTAAAAATGGTTGAAGATGATACCCGATAAGACCAATCGTATGAGTTGCATCCTTCAGAAAATTAATTAATTCATCTCCTTCAAGAGTCCATGGTTTTTTCTCATTTATTTCTCGATCCAAATCAGAAATCTTCCCCCAAATATGTTCTAGTGCTACATTAAATTTATATTCTTCAATAGTAGCTGTCACTTTAGTATTAAGCTCGTATTGTGTGTTCTCGTTTACAAATCCAACATTTTCACATAGTTTTGCGATTCTTGCGACAAGATTTCCAATACCATTTGCTAAGTGTGCATTGTAAATTTCCCGAAATCTTTCTTCTGTAAAGTCTCCATCATCATCAGTTGGAATTTGAGAAAGCATAAAATAGCGGAATGGTTCAAGCCCATATCTTTGGGCAATTTCAAATGGATCAATAACATTGCCAAGTGTTTTTGACATTTTTTGTCCTTTCGACGTTATGAAGCCGTGAATTAAAATTGTTTTTGGAATATCAAGCCCAGCAGACATTAACATCGCGGGCCAATAAACAGTATGAAAACGATTTATGTCTTTTCCAATAACATGAATATCTGCCGGCCACCATTTATTAAAATTCTCTTCATCATATCCGTATCCAATGCCAGTTATGTAAATTGCCAAAGCATCAAACCAAACATACATTACTTGTGAATCATCACCGGGAACTGGAACCCCAACACCGCGGGCTCGTTCAGTAGATCTTGAAATGGAAAAGTCATCAAGCCCTTGTTTGATAAAAGAAATAATTTCATTCCGTTTATTTTCAGGAATTATTTGTAGTTTATTAGATTCGATTAATTCTAAAAGCTTTTCTTGATAATTTGAGAGTTTGAAAAAGTAATTTTCTTCAGTGATTTTTTCAGGTTCTGTTAAATGATCTGGACATTTTCCATCAACGAGTTCCTTTTCAGTTTTAAAACTCTCGCATCCAACACAGTATAGACCTGTGTATGATTTTTTGTAGATATCTCCATTCTTATCGCAGAGTTCCCATAATTTTTGGACTCCAGGCCAATGCTTTTCTCGGTCAGAGCCTCTTTCAAAAACATCAAGATGAATTCCAAGTTTTTTGTATGAGTCTTTAAAAACCTGAGAGTTCTTGTCTAAGAATTCCTGTATCGGAATATTTTCTTTTTCTGCTGCCTGAACATTCTTTAATGCGTTCTCATCAGCTCCAGATAGAAATAGAGTATCATCTCCTAAAAGTTTTCGATAATTTCTTATCGTATCTGCCTGGAAATATTCAAGAGCATGACCAATGTGTGGTTTGCCATTTACATAAGGAATTGCAGTTGTAATAAAATATTTATTCATACGATATTATACCAATTTTTGAGGCTAAAAGAAAATCACTTCTTTTTCCAAAAAAGAAATTCAAGAAGAACAAAGATAATAATGAGTATTATTGTGTAAAAAATATTGTTGTACCGCATCATTTGCAAAAGGAAAAAAGCAACTGCAAATAGTGCTGCGAGGATACCGTGTCTCAAATTATTCAAAATAAACCCTAATATTCCGGCTATTGAGAGAAAGACGCATAAGAAAAATGGTATGACTGGGGAAAGTTTTGTAAAAGATAAATCTATGTGACGGGCGGGACTAAAAGTAATAACTAACAGTGTTACGCCAAGAAGTGCAAGTATGGCAATAATCAAATGTGGGATCAATTTTTTCCTTTTCTGCATGCGTCTAGAGTACCATAAATAGGAGGGGCTTGACATAATTTAGCACTCGTGATATAGTATTGCTAATCTCGTATATCACCAAACGGAAGGTTATATGAGATTGAATTCATTAACTTCATTACAATCTTATTATGTACGATTTAACACAGAGACAAATCGAGATATTAAAGCAGATAGTTAAAGAATATATCGATACGGCAAACCCAGTCGGCTCCGAAACATTGGAGAAAAAGTATGATGTAGGTGTGAGCCCCGCTACGATAAGGAACGAGATGGCCGTAATGGTCAAAAAGGGATATCTTGCAAAACCTCATACATCGGCTGGCCGTATTCCGACTTCAAAAGCGATGAAACTGTACGTCAATGAATTAATGAAAGAGAAGGATCTTTCAGTTGCTGAGGAGGTTGAAGCAAAAGAAAAGGTTTGGGATGTACGGGAAAAAGAAGGAGAATTCATGCGTACAGCAACTCAGAGACTAGCTGATAAAACAGGAACATTGGCGGTTGCGAGAAATGACATGGGTGACTTTTACTGTTCTGGATACTCTCACATTTTGGATATGCCAGAATTTTATGACATCGATGTCACGAAGAATTTATTAAATTTATTAGATAATTCAACTTATTTTGATACGATTTTTGGAAATATTCATGAGAAATTTTCAGTAATTTTGGGAGAAGATTTGGAATTAGAACTATTCAAACCATACAGTTTTGTGTTTTCTAAATTCCACACGCGAGGAAATCATGATGGTACTATTGGAGTTATCGGGCCTGCAAGACTTCGATACGAAAATATCGTACCACTAGTAAGATACTACGGCTCTTTAATAGAAGAAGTTGCAGGATGGTAAAATCAGTGATTAGGAATTAGTAAATAGTGATTAGTGCGATGGATAATAATAAGATAAAACAAGATAAAAAGGACGAAGAAGAAATTATTGAGGAGATTACCGAAGAGGTAGACGAACGGGATGTAAAGATACAAGAACTTGATGAGCAACTAAAACGGGCAGTAGCAGACTATAGAAACTTAGAAAGAAGAAGTTTTGATGAAAGAAGTGAGGCAGTCAAATTTGCAAACAAGCAATTAATAGAAGCACTTTTGCCTGCATTTGATACACTCTTTTTGGCAGGAAAATATACAACAGATGAGAGTGTAAAATTGACAATCGGAAGAATACTTGAAGTCTTACAACAAAATGGTATTGATAAGATACAGTGTGAGAATGTAAAATATAATGCAGACTCAATGGAAGTGATAGAAGTGGTACCTGGAGCCAAAGACACCGTAATTGAAGAAGTAAGACCGGGATTTATGATAAATGGAAGACTGATCCGTCCAGCACAGGTAAAAGTTGGTAACGGGGAAGACCTTAAGAATTAAGAATATAGAATATAGAATAAAGTATAAAGTTTATTAAATAATTAAAAACATATGGGAAAAATTATAGGAATAGATTTAGGAACAACAAATTCATGTATGGCTGTAATGGAGGGAGGCTCTCCAAAAGTCATCTTTTCATCTGAAGGAAGAAACACTACTCCTTCGGTTGTCGATCCAATCGAGAGAGTTGTTGGTGATGTTGCAAAGCGTCAGATGGTTCTAAAACCAAAAAAGATTGTCTTTTCAGTAAAAAGACTTATGGGTCGAAAATTGAAAGACGAGTCTGTCCAAAAAGACCTTAAGCTTTTGCCATACGATGTAAAGTCTGGGCGCGAAGGCATGGCTGTTGTTGAGGTTGATGGTAAAACATTTACTCCACAAGAAATTTCTGCACAAATTCTTCAAAAACTAAAAAAGGATGCCGAGGATTATTTGGGAGACAAAATAACTCAAGCTGTTATTACCGTTCCTGCATATTTTGACGATGCCCAAAGACAAGCCACAAAACAGGCTGGAGAAATTGCTGGACTTGAAGTACTCCGAATCGTTAACGAACCAACAGCAGCAGCACTAGCTTATGGGTTAGACAAAAAACATGCACATACAGTAGCAGTTTATGATCTTGGAGGAGGAACATTTGATATTTCAGTCCTCGAATTGGGAGAAGGAGTATATGAGGTAAAAGCAACGAACGGAGACACTCATCTTGGTGGAGATGATTTTGATCAAGTACTTATCGATTACCTAGCAGATGAATTTAAGAAGGACAATAATATTGATCTTCGGTCCGATCCTCAAGCTCTACAAAGACTTAAAGAGTCTGCTGAGAAAGCAAAAATTGAGTTATCTTCATCAATGGAAGCTGAGATCAATCAACCATTTATAACTCAAGGACCAAATGGACCACTTCACTTAACGGTTAAAATCCCACGATCAAAGTTGGAGCAATTGGTTTCCCCCCTTGTTGAAAAATCATTTGGACCAGTCAAGCAGGCTTTAAAAGATGCTAAGGTTGAAACATCAGGAATTGATGAGGTAATTCTTGTTGGAGGTATGACGAGAATGCCAAAAATAATTGAGGAAGTATCAAAATTCTTTGGCAAAGAACCAAATAAATCAGTAAATCCGGACGAAGTTGTTGCAGTTGGTGCTGCAGTACAGGCTGGGGTTCTGGGTGGAGAAGTGAAAGATGTGCTTTTGTTAGACGTTACACCTTTGACGCTTGGAATCGAAACAATGGGTGGAGTTGCAACTCCATTAATTGAGAAAAATACAACAATTCCAAGTAAAAAATCACAAGTATTCTCAACAGCAGCTGATAATCAAACACAAGTCGAAATTAATGTTGTTCAGGGAGAGCGTCCAATGGCAAACGACAACAAGTCACTCGGACGATTTATATTGGATGGAATTCCACCTGCACCTCGGGGAGTACCGCAAGTTGAGGTAACTTTTGACATCGATGCGTCAGGAATCTTGTCTGTAACAGCAAAAGATAAGGCAACTGGGAAAGAGCAAAGCATCAAAATAACAGGTTCAACTGGGCTTACAGATGATGAAATCAAAAAGATGACCCAGGATGCAGAAATGCATGCAGATGAGGATGCGAAAAAGAAAGAACTTATTGAGGTAAAAAATAGTGCTGATAATCTCATCTTTACGGCAGAAAAATCAATGAAAGATATGGAAGGGAAAATTGAAGAGGCGGACAAAAAGGAAGTAGAAGAGGCAATTTCCGAGTTAAAAAAGGTAAAAGATGGAGAAGACAAGGATGAGATCGAATCAAAAACAAAGGATCTCTCAGAGAAAATCTCAAAGGTCGGAGAAAAGATGTATGCGAATCAAGGGACAGGAGACAGTGGACAGGGTACGGAAGAACATAAAAATACAGGTTCGGAAGAGCCAAAATCGGACGACAACACCGACGACAGTTCCTCAAAGAAAGAAGACGCCGAAGAAGGCGAAGTAGTTAGTTAATTTTTCCAAAAACATTGCCTTGCAAGCATAAAAAATGCTAGTATTAATGAGTATGGCTCTAACCTGCTTGCCTAACGAAATACTGACAGATTTTGGATGTCTTCCTAGTTCTCCTGCGGGTTTTGTAGGCAAATTTTATACGTGGGGGCTTGGACTCATTGGCTTGGTTGGATTACTTTTTCTTATTATAGGTGGATACCACATTCTTATATCTCGGGGGGATCCTGCGCAGCTTCAAACAGGTAAATCATATATAACATACGCCATCATTGGGATTTTGCTTGCGATTTTTGGGTTTGTATTTATTCAGGTTGTCGCGACGAATATTCTACATATTCCAGGATTTTCTTGATATGCATAACAAACTGCCCAGATTTATCAAAGTCCTTTTATTTTCAATACTTTTTGTTGGCTTTTTCTCTTTTAGTCGTCCCACCCATGCACAAGCAGTTCCTACAACAGCCCCTGATGTCACAACAGGATGGGTAAAAGATCAGGAAGTTACCTTTGTCGGTAAAACTGCAACCCGAGCCAACAATTTTCTTGATTGGACACTTCAAAGTCAAAATTATAAATGGATTGTATTGCCTTCTACGGGTGAAAATCCTATTCAAACATTTTGGGCACTTGTTAGAAATATCGTTTTTGTACTTTTGGCTCTATTTGTTTTGGGATCTGCCTTTGTAATGATCATAACCCGCGGTCAAAATCTGACAATTATGAAATTTATTCCCCGTTTCATCTTTATTGTAGTTCTTGTTGTACTGTCTTTTGCTATTATCAGGTTTCTGTACCAAGCGACGGATGTTTTACAAGGATTTTTCCTCAACATAAAAGATCCCCTAGATGGAACAAATCGAAATATTGATTCAAGAGATCTTCTCTATATTGCGTTCCAATACGATTTCCTTGGTTTTAGGAAGGTCGGTATAGAATATGACGAGTCCGCATTTATATCTCTTCTTTTAGTAAAACTTACGGCAATAACCTACTATGTCATGACAGGACTTCTTATCATAAGAAAAATCATCTTGTGGTTTTTTATTATCGTTTCTCCAATATTTCCGCTCCTTTTATTTTTCCGACCCGTCAAAAATACAGCAAAAATTTGGATAGGAGAGTTTTTCCGTTGGCTACTATACGCTCCATTGTTTGCGCTATTTCTTCACGGTCTTGTGAATGTTTGGAGAAGTGGGATACCGATGTTTTTTGATTTTTCAAAAAATGTTCCTGATCAAGTCAGGTACAAGACCGCTATAAATATCTTGCTTGGAGGGCCTGGCCAGCAAATTGGATTGGATAATTCGGTAAATGTTAATGATACCTTTGCCCTGTATGTTGTCGCTCTTCTCATGCTTTGGGTGGTAATTCTCTTGCCATTCTTATTGCTCCAAATATTTCTTGATTATCTTTCCGGGATGTCAATTGGAGAAAGCCCGGTTGTTAAAAAAATTACCTCAAACTCCTGGTTTAATAAGGCGTATGGTGGACCGTCCCCTGCCCCGGGCCAGCCACCGCAGCAACCTTCACCATTTGGACTTGCTAAGAGCATTCCATTCTTCAACAAACGTTCGATGGAAATTCCTGCCTCAAGAACAACAAGTACATTGGAGCGGGCATCACTAAGTAGTCTGCAATCTGTAAGGGAGACTCGTGACGTATTGCGCCTTGCAAATCTTACTGTTCCTAAGATGAGAGACATCGCGCGATATGAGACATCAATGATGAAGCATGATAGTGTTTCAAGAACCGAGGTAAACAAGTTCCATGAAACACTCGAAAAGATCTCAAAGCCGACCACTGCGACCGCCACACATGATAGGGAGAAATTCACAACAATTAAAGAAAAGCTTGTTGCTCAACAAAAACAAGGAGACAAATTGGCCGACAACGTTTTATCTGCTTCTAAAGTATCTGAAGAAGTAAATAACAAAACCAAGGCAGTATTACCAGGACAGAAAAAAGAATCACTCGCAAATATTAAGGATGTAAAGTTGCCACAAACGAATCAGGTTCAGCAGGTAAGCATAGAAGAATATGAAGATGTTAAGAAAATGTGGCAAGAAAATTATCAAAATATGGAAACTCCAGTCGGACCAAACGGAATTCCATCAGACAAGCATTCATTTATACAGCAAGATGTAGAAAACATAACTGAGACCATCAATCTTCTCAGTTCTGAGAACCAGGATAATGTTGATAGGGGAATGGAGCGGGTAGCAAATATCTTGCCATTCTTACTTTTGGGTGGATTCTCAAAGACTGAAGTTATCTCATATCTTAAGGCAAAAATGGAAGCTGCCAAGTCTGTATTAACAGCCGTAGATCAAAAGAAAGAAGAGGAAGACACAATGGTTGATAGAGCTGATGATGTAAGTAAGGCTGGACATGCCGAGATGGCAATGCAACAAGAATTGCCAACTGACGAGCCAAAAGATGAGCCGGGAAGTCAGCCTGGAGGTGCTCCTGGAGTTTAGAGTTGATATCTGCATATAATTAACTATGTTTGGAAATTTATTTAGTACAAAAAAATACGGAGAAGGTGAAGGGCCTGGAGATCAAGTAGCTCAAAATGCTAATCAACCACAACAGGTTGTGGAAAGTCCTATACAGCCTGCTGGCATGGATCCCGTAAAAAGACAAAATGTGGAGAGTCTAACGCATTTAGACGCACGGGCAAATCAAGTTCTTCAACAAGCTCAAAATGAAGCAAAAAAAGCAAAACTAGCCCTCATTGAGCCCGATATTGTTTTGCTAGGGCTTCTTTATGACAAAGAAGTATATAAGACACTTCAAGAGTTTACTGTTAATGCAGGGGATCTGGCTCGTGAGCTGCAGCAAAAACAAACTCCAGGAACATTTGAAGGCCCACCCGTTCTTTCCCCTGTTTCTCAAAAAATATTTGATGATGCATTTACCATGGCTAAAAATAGAGGATCTAGTTTTATAACTCCTGAAGATATCCTTTTGTCACTTTTTAATTCTGATACTACATCTCAATACCTCTCCTCCAAAGGTGTACAGAAGGAGGGTCTTGAAAAAAATCTTTCTAAAAATCCTACCTTTCAGGCAGCCGGAAAAAAATCTGTTCTTGAGCAATTTGGGATTGATCTTACCAACGAAGCAAAAGATGGGAAATTGGATCCGGTGATTGGTCGCGATAAGGAAATAGAGAGACTTGTTCATATTCTGTTGAGGCGCACAAAAAATAACCCCATCATTATTGGAGAAGCAGGGGTAGGTAAGACTGCTGTTATTGAAGGACTTGCTCAAAAAATAATTGCAGGAACAGTTCCTGATCAGTTGAAAGATAAAAAGATTATCCAGCTTGATTTGGCTGCCCTTATTGCCGGAGCATCTCACCGGGGAGAATTTGAAGAAAGACTCAAAAATGTCATAAAAGAAGTTCAGGTCAGTGGCGGGAAGATCCTTCTCTTTATTGATGAAATCCACACATTGATAGGGGCAGGAGAAGAAGGTGGAGGAGCCATGGATGCTTCAAACATAATAAAACCATATCTTGCTCGCGGTCAATTACAATTGATCGGAACCACAACGACAGCCGAATATCGAAAGTATTTTGAGAAAGACAAGGCATTTCAGAGGCGTTTTCAGTCTGTAATCGTTGATGAACCAAATGAGGAGACGGCAATGAAAATGCTTGAAGTATTAAAGGAAAAATACGAAAAGTTTCATGAGGTTGTTCTGACTCCTGATGCTATAAAATTTTCTGTTACATTGTCTAAGAAATATGTTGGAGAGCGGTACCTTCCCGACAAGGCGATTGACCTTCTTGACGAAGCTGCTGCTGAGGTTAAGCTAAAAAAGGCTGAGGGTCAAAGGCAAGATTCGAATGTATCAAGAGCAGACATAGAGAAAGTAGTTTCTGACTGGACAGGAATTCCTATAACAAGACTTACTGAGGATGAAGGCAAAAAGTTGCTACAGCTTGAGGACCTCATCCATAAAAGACTTATTGATCAAGAGGAGGCGGTTTCAGCTGTTGCCGAAGCAGTTAGGCGTGGAAGAATTGGTCTTGCCAGCGCCAATAGGCCTATTGCGTCATTTATTTTCTTAGGACCAACAGGAGTTGGAAAGACAGAGCTTGCAAAAACTTTGGCCGAAATATTATTTGGAAAAGATGATGCGATGATCAGACTCGATATGTCTGAATATATGGAAAAGCACGAAGTTGCAAAACTCATAGGTGCGCCCCCAGGATATGTGGGTTACGAAGAAGGAGGTCAATTAACTGAGGCAGTGCGTGCAAAGCCTTATTCAATAGTACTGCTTGATGAGGTTGAAAAAGCTCATCCGGACGTGTTTAATATTCTTCTTCAGCTCCTTGAGGATGGAAGACTGACTGACAACAAAGGAAATACAATTTCTTTTAAAAATACAATCGTTATTGCAACATCAAATATTGGAAGTGGACTTATACAAGAAGCATTAGTAAATGCAAAGCAGCAAGGAGATGCAAACGCCAAGGCAGAGGCAGTATCCACAACTACCCTTCTAACAGGAACAGCGCCTATAGGAGCAACTGAAATTCCAATTCCTGGTGTAGAGCCACAACCAGTTACAGCAGCACCGGTTACAGCTACAACTACAGCTTCAGTTGTTAGTGCGAATGGAGCGGTTGCTGCGGTTCCAAAAGTTGCAAATCAAGATCCCCATATGCAAAAGGTATTTGCAGATTTATCTAAAAAGCTTATGGATGAATTGACAAAATTCTTTAGACCGGAGCTTGTTAACAGATTTGATGGAGTAGTTATTTTCAAACCGTTAAGAAAGCAAGACATGAAATTGATAGCAAAAATTAATATTGGTCATACTGCCAAACTCTTAAAGGAACAAGGGTTTAATTTAGAGGTTAGTGATAAAGCGCTTGAGATGCTTGGTGGTGAAGGTTTTGACCCAGTCTATGGAGCAAGACCATTGAGACGACTTATTCAAAATGTCATTGAGAATCCAATAAGTATTCAAATCATTGGACAGAAGTTTGTCGTTGGAGATACCGTAAAAATTGATTACGATATGGCAAAGGGTGAGTACACATTTATTAAAAGTGCAACGCCTGCAGCTGTTCCTGGGGCAAATCCAGTTGCGCCAGACGGGACAACAATTCAACAACAACCAGGTTTCCCCCCAGCAAATGGTGTTACGCAACCGGTTCCAACACCCACAAACAGTATGATTGTAGATCCTTATACACCTATCCAAAACCCTATGGCACCTCCGCCGTTCAATCCATTTAATGCTGATGGAATAGGAGGAGGGTCAACTGCTCCAAACCCGATGCCAACCTTAGGATCTGATGGCACACAGATGCAAAAAGATCCTACAACTGCAATCCAGTAAATAAGTTTTGTATGGAAAATAATATACTTGATCAATCACAATCTCCCATTGTTGTTGATCAAAATGCTATGATCAGTCCTACAAGTCAAAAAAATACAAAAAAAATAATTCTTATTGCGATCATAGTATGTATTACGCTTGTTATAATTTTTGGATCATTTTTTATCTACAGCAATAACTCCAATGTGGTTCCAACGGTTACTCCGGGCGTGAAAGCTCCAGTAATTACCCCGGTTCCCACAATATCTTCCTCTACTGCCCCGATTAAAATGAGCCTTATAAAAGGAAAGGTCGTCACTGTCCCTACAACGAGCGTGACTATAGAATATGTAGGAGCAATATTACCCGATTCGAAATGTTTTGACTGTATTGCAACAACCGACATCGCTTTAGTAAAAGATGATATAAGAAAAATTTTAAGTTATTCCTGTGGGGGTATTGCCGGGAAATGTACTGATAAAATCATTGAGTATGGGTTGGAAGTAACTCTGGAAAACTCTACCGATTCAACTGCCCAGGTGTCAATTAAAAAACAATGAGTGAGTTCTTGAGAGCCCCCAAAAAAATAATCAAAAAGCATTCAAAACTAGTAGCATTAGTAATTATTATTGTAGTTTTTTTTGCTAGCTTTTTGATAACATACCTCAATGGGAAATCGAATACTGATGCATTAGAAATAACGCCTTACTCAAGTATAACAAGAGATACCGGAAGAACAATATTTTCCATCAACACGACAAACACTTATCTTTATAAATCGAATAAAAAAGGATTGGATGCAGCTAAAGAGTTTATTCAAAAAAATCCATCTATTGGAAATTCAGGTCCATTGTTCCCGGATGGTTTTTCGAAAAATGCCAATCCTACCCGTCAAGCTCAAGACAAGGATGATAGTTATCTAAAGAAAAACGGGATAGTGATCAATAATGAACATTATTTCTTTACCCAATCTCTAAATGGCATTCCTATTTATAAGTCATCCGTTGCAGTTCATATTAAAAATGAAAGTGAAGTATATTCCATAAGCGGGAATGTTTCTTCAACAAAAGAAGTCACTTCTCAAAATATCCAGGAATCCAAAGCTATCCAACTTGCATTAGATATAGCAAAAGGAGAAAGTAAAACTGCAAATCTTGAGGTTGAGGGAGCAAAGAAAATTTATATAAATGAGCAACTCCTTGGTATTTCAGATAATCCAAAAAATCAAATTGCATTGAGAATCATGATAAAGTCAGAAGGAAAACCAACAATTTTTCGGACAGAATATGTCATAAGCCTTAGTGATGGAAAACTTATTTATTCGGAGTCTCAAACAAGAGACCTACTAAATAGAAACATCTTTAATTGTAGTGGTACTACATCATGCCCCAAGGTGAGGGCTGAAGGATCAGCTGCTTCTGGAGATACAGAGTCTGATAATCTATATAACTATTTTTATACGGCATATGATTATTTCAAGCTCAACTTCAATAGAGACAGTTATGACAATAGGGGTGCTTCCTATAATGGGTATGTTAGAGTTCCTCCAAATATTGGTACCGGAGGAGCCCCAAGAAACAGTTGTCCAAATGCTCAATGGAATGGCAGTGAAATGGTTTTTTGTACTGGTCTTGTGGTTCTTGATGTAACTGGTCACGAATTGACACATGCTATAACTGGTGAAACTGCTGGGCTTATATATTCAAATGAGTCAGGTGCTCTTAATGAGGCAGTATCTGATATTTTTGGAAGTGCGATGGATAACAATTGGGAATTAGGAGAAAATTTGCCACCTTCATCTGGTCTTCCCGTACCGCTGAGATCAATGAGTAATCCATTATTAAGAGATCAGCCTGACAAGCTTTCATCGTTTGCTTGTACTGCTGCAGATTTTGGTGGAGTACACATAAATAGCGGAATAATAAATAAAACTTTTTATCTTATGACAGATGGGGGAAATTTTAACGGGTGTTCTGTGAGCGGTATTGGGAGAATTAAAAGTTACCCAATTATATATTTGGCATTAACAAAATATTTATCAGCAACCTCAAATTTCAAAGACGCATACACCTCTTTTTTACAAGCTTGTAGTGACATATATGGTGCCTCCTCAACAGAGTGTGACAATGTTAACCGAGCAATGCAAGCAACACTTATCGACCAGCAACCACTTGGAGTTTCAAAAAGTCCTACATGTTCTGGAGCAACCTTGCAACCTGCAACCTGTGCAACATCCGGTAACCCTTCGCCAAATCCAACGTCATCAATTACTCCCACTGTTACATCAAGTCCAGTTCCGGGTGGATCTACTCCAGGGGTAATCATAAATGAAATCATAGGTACGGTATATACTGATACGAATAGTAATTCTACTTTTGATCCAGGAGAATCAGGATTTTCGGGTGCACAAATTACGACAACTGGAGCACTGAATTCAAGTGCTACAACGGATACGAGCGGTAACTTCGCTTTTCATACTGTTCCTTCTGGTGGGTATACTCTGGTTGTTAAAGTATCAGGTTCTATAGTTGGACAAGGAACATTTACTATACCAAGTGGTTCACCAACGACGATGAAATTATTTATTGCCCTAAATCCTCTTCAAACAACACCAACTCCAGTTGTTTTACAACCTACTATTATTGCCCCAACACCAACCCCGACCCTCATTCCAACAACAACGACGGTTCCAGGCGGAAGTGGTAAATTCGAACCTCTTGGTACTCCAACTCCGACGCCAGAGCAATATTATACGTGTACCCCAGATCCGACGTGCGTGGCGTCTGGAAAGAAGATTCAATTATGTCCTCTCAAATGTACCCCACAATGATAAGTTGAATCTGGCAATTGAGGCTATAAACTGCTAAAATACAACATATGAGTAATGATCTTTATAAAGTTTTGGGTGTCAGTAAGACTGCAACTGCTGCAGAGCTAAAAAGCGCTTATAGAAAACTTGCGGTGCAGTATCATCCTGACAAAAATAAGTCAAAAGAAGCAGAAGAGAAATTTAAGGAAATAAACCAAGCATACGAGATATTGGGTAATGATCAAAAAAGAAAGCAATATGATCAATTCGGGAGTGCTTCATTTGAAAATGGTGGCCGTGGATCGGGTGCTGGGGGACCATTTGGAGGGTTTGGCGGCCAACAGGGTCCATTTACTTATTCATATTCAACAAATGGTGGCGCACAGGATTTTGGTGGTTTTTCAGACCCCTTCGACATTTTTGAGCAATTTTTTGGTGGGGGGGGAGGGACACCTTTCGGAAGAAGAAAACCTTCGTACTCACTCAGAATCGATTTTATGGAGGCAGTTAAAGGAACAACAAAATCCGTTTCATTAGACGGGACAAGGAAAGACATAAAGGTTCCTGCGGGAGTCAATGATGGATCAAGAATACAGTTTTCAGATTTTGATATTGTGATTTCAGTTTCTTCAAATAGTAAATTTCATAGAGAAGGATACGATATCGTTTCCGATCTCAAGTTAACGATGGTGGAGGCTGCTGTCGGGAGTATCAAAGAGGTAGAGACAGTAGTTGGAAAAGTTAAACTCAAGATTCCGCAAGGGACTCAGCCAGGAACTCTTATTAGAATAAAAGGTAAAGGCGTAAAGCATGTAAATAGTTCGCAACATGGAGATCATTATGTAAGAGTTGAAATTGAAATCCCAACAAAACTCTCATCAAAACAAAAGGAACTTCTTGAAGAGTTTGACCGTGAATCAAAAAAGAAGCACTGGTTCTAATTTACCCACAAAAAAACACACCGCAGTGTGTTTTATTTTAGATTAATTTAATTTTATCTGGTTACTGATATAACTTGGCTAAGTTCTGCTGCAGGAGCTGTAACGGTGACTCTATTGTCAGCTGCGCTTACTTGAATTGTGTAACCTGCTACATATGTTGCATTGCAAGTAGATACTGGAGTTCCATTATTAGTTAAAGGATCTACTGGAAGAGCAGCAAGGTATGAAGTTACAAGCGCTGGACACAAATCAATATTTCCTGCAGCGACAACTCCCGTGATGTCGCAAGCAGCAGCAGAACAATTAGCAGTAAGTCCAGCAGGAAGTGATCCATGGTTATCTGCAGCATATTGACCAACAGCATTTAATATTGCATTAACATCTGATGATCTTTTAGTATTATTTGCTTGAGCAAATTGTCTTGCTGGATTGATAGCTATAAGAGTGATTGCAAGAAGAACAGCGAGTATACCGATAACAACGAGTAACTCGATGAGTGTGAAACCTTTTTGATTTTTCAACTGGGCAGTTTTCATATCTGTATTCACTTAATCATATCCAAAAAATCTTGTCAAGCACCAATTTTTAATTGGTCGCAAACATCGAAAATTTATTGTTCGTAGGGTATTTTGAACCTGAATATATCAAAATCTATTTTTGATTGAGAAGCATGTATCCAAGAATAATGAAAAGAATCACAAATATTCCACCCATGACATACAGTCTGGTTTTGCTCTGTTTTGGTTTTGATGACTTTTTATCATCAGCATTTTGAGTTACTTGTGGTTTTTCTTTTAAAACAGTTAGCATGGTAAATTGCTTAAGATGATCCATTCGTCTTAGTAGTTGTGCTGCATTTTCTTGGGTAAAATTCTGGATGAGGGTCTGGTCAGAGCCCAGAAGTTGGTATGGTATCACCTGGTCAACTATAAAAGAATTTTTTTCAAAACTCATCTTTAATTCTAAATAGAGTTCTTCATTCCATCCGATGCCCTTGACACCTTTATCAATTGGGTACCTTTTGCTCATGACACTTTCGAAAGGGATCGTATCAACAAAATTTTTTGTTTTTTCCTCCAAAGCCTCTGATGTAAGGTCTACAAAGTCCTTCTCAAATGTGATATTTGGTGAAACAATGATATTTATTATCGCTGGGGGTATTTTATATTGGTCAATAAATGACTTAACCTGAGTCATAATCGAAGCGCCATTTATTACATCCATATCTTTTACGGATGTAGCAAGGAACGCAAGACTTACAACACTAGGAAACCCCTCCTCATAAAAGTAAAATCCATTTTTATCTAAATATAGTATTGCTGGTAGTTTTTTTACATTTTCCATATCAGATTTCTTTCCAGGATGTAGCTGTTAACACATTATTACTTGTATCAACAATCACTTGAATTGTTCTCGTAAAGTTATTAAGAGTTCCTTTTGAGACTACTATTTTAGGATTGGTGCCATTTACCGTTATTACCGCTTGTCCATTTCCGACTGTCACTGTCTCGCCAATGTAGTTGGGATCTCTTAATAATTTAATCATAGCAGTTTCGGCTCCACTTTCTGCAATATCTAAAGAATTTGCGCCTTGGTATAATTTATCTGTACCTCGAGAGCTATTGATTACAAGGGCAATTGAAGCGGTTGTTACGATAATAGCAATAACCATATAAATGAGAAGAATAATTAGTGTTTGTCCTTGTTGATTTGTAGGTGATATTTTCATCGTAGTCCGGCTGTAGTTTGGAATATCTGTTGATCTTTTATTCCCCTGCTTGTCACGACCCCCTTTACTGTGAAATTAATCTGAACAGTGCTTTTTGCGCTTGTTGTCCCTACCTTGGTGAATAGTAATCCCGATATTGATGACCCATACCCATTAAGGGCATATGCCCCTGCCGGGCTTGTCACAACAAGATTATTATTTAGAAGAGAGTAACTATAGTTTTGTCCACCGATTGTAAGATCAAGTACTGCAGAAGAACTGCCATAGGTTGAAGGCTGTGTAATTGCTTGTGCCCGCCCTACATCATAGATGAATCGTGAGTAAATATAGCGTCCATCATCAGCAACATTTGATGTGTTTCTTGAGCTTAATTGATTATCAATTATTGAAGTGAATATGTCAGTAAATATTAGAATCAAAACTGTTAGAAGCCCCATGTAAATAAGGAGTTCGACGAGAGTGAACCCACGTTTAGAAGTTAGTAGCTGGTAGTTAGTAGCTGGTAGTTTTTTTTTAATAACTAATAACTTTTGACTAATAACTATTATTTTTTGTTTAAAAAAAATCATGGTGAATAATTGATTGAAGCATCTAAAAGAGTTGGCGTTACGTTAAAATCTGTTGTTGAAAGATACGCCTTGTATCTCACGCATTGTGCTGGATTTTGAAAACCTGTAATACCACTCAATGGAATAGCTCCTCCGGTTGCAGGAAAGAATGTTCCTGCTGTCCCATCGGGTCCTACGTATGTGTAGGTTGCATTTGCACACGAACCATTTACCGGTATTGTGGCTGCAACTCTATACTGCAGTGTTGTACTGGCAGAGACTGTGGCATTTGAAGTAAGCCTATTTAGCTGTACGCTCGCCCCAAGATCGAGAGGACTAGATTCATATGTTCCGGTGTCAAGATATGTTCCATCCGGTCCTCCCTGAATAATCTTTAGCTCGTTCACCCCGGTATTTGAAACAAGATAAGCAAATTTATCATTATCAGCTTCAGTTACTGATGCTAAATCACTAAACCCTTGGTTGAAATCAAGACTTCCACAGAAAGAAGGTGAAGACTCATTCGTAATATTTACCACTTGATATTCGGCAGCATTATTGCCATTTGTCAGTCCATCTTTCCCGACAACAATCGCACGAGAGCCATTAAATACGGTAAGTGATCTTCTTGGATATAATTCTGCATTAGCACCCGATCCATAATAGTATCCGCTTGTGGCTCCGGTTGCGGGAGTTCCTGAGAGAAAAGCAGGAGCTGTTTTTGAAGTTGTATTTATTATATAAAACTGCCAACTGTCCGGAATCCCATCACTATTGGCGTCCACTGTACCGTTGGATGAGATATATGCACGTGTCCCATCAGGGCTGGCAAACACCGAGTTAGCAGTTTCTTGCGTGTTGCTCGCTGAATTGAAATCCAAAGATCCTCCTCTTTTCCATGAAGCATTTCCGCTTGCTATTGTTCCACAAGTACTTGCTGTAATCGAAGGACTCGAAGCCCCCGTTGGAGGGGTGCTTACATTTGCTATATCAAGCTCTGGATCAGTTCCTGCGCCAACCGCTGCATACACATATATATTGTTACCAACTCTGACCGGATAGATGTCATTTTCTGCATAAATTTGCGTATTTCCACCGTCAACACAAGCGGTTTGTCCTGCAGATTCACTTCCCCAATTAGTGCCAGTATTTCCTGCAGCATATTTTCTAATTCTGCTTGTTGAGGCGTTACAGTCATCACCGTCAAGTTCTATTCTGCACCCAATCATATCAAGGCCACTGCTTTGACTTTTATTGTCGATATTGCTCAGGTCAAAGGCATATAAGAATCCACCAGAGGTAACATATCCTCTGTCGTCAAGAACCGCTATGGATGATGCCCCCGCTCCATAGGGTGCTTGATCAGATGTCGTGAGGGTGCCCCCACTGAAATATACTTTTGTTGCAATCCAATCAAGGGAAAACGTACGGGTAGAGCTTGAGACATCAATTATCCGTACTCGGAAATTTGTATCATTCATATCGCTATCCGTCCAGGTTCTTCCCCAGGTATCTGACGATCCACCAAGCGTATATGTTGCATTATTAGTAGTTAAATTGTTTGAAGATTTTGCACTTGTCCAGGTTGTGCCACCGTCCCATGATAGTTGTACGCAAAATTTAGGACTTCCGGTAGTACTGTCAGCTCTACCATCCAGTCGTATTTCTATTCCATCAATAGTCCCGCCGGATGGCAAAGAGATCCCGTAATTATAGAACCTATGTTTGTCTTTATCAGATCCCGTGCAGTTTGTCCCATTGCCATTGCCACTATTGGAGTCAGTAGCATACGAAGAGTTAGACGAATACGCCCTAGTTGGGTTTGATTCAAAACCATTTCCATCCCCACCAGTGTCTGCGGCATTTGCGGTCGGACTCAAAAATCCAGTATCAAGTCCCGAAGCTGTTCCGTAAATCTTTGTGTCGAAAAAAGTCCAATATTTATAGATCTTATTTATATAATCCTGATACTCTCCATTATTTGTGTTATCGTTGCCGGTAATTCCATCGTCAACAAGTATTGCTATGACTTCACGATCAGGTTTGGTTGTTGCAAGAAGCGCATACAATTTACCGCTAGATGATTTGTAGTATTTAACAGCATTTGTGATGAAGCTGTTATCAATCCCTGGGCTGACTGGAACAAGGGATGCGTTACTATAACTTGCTGCGTTAAGGGTGAAAGTGCCACGAAGTGTAGGAACCGGAGGATCAATATCTGCTGGCACTTTTATATGGGCGAGCTTGTAGGTGTTCGTAGTTGTCGGTGAGGTTGCCACAAAGACATCGTTTGGCGTGGATATTGAGGAAGCGCTTGCTGTTGCCGCAACTGCAACAGGGGGTCCATCGGGAAGAGTAATGGTTGCACTTGAAAAACTCGGAGAACACCATTTACCTTTTGTATTTGGTGCAAGCGTTATCTCTCCTCCTGACGTATTGGTAACGGCAGTATCGATAGTTGTGCCGGCATTAAAATCCGCGATACTTGTTTGGGTTGACGCATTATTTTGCAAATATCGGGTTACATAAATAGTAGAATCAACCGAAGAAGCATACGGTTGTCCCCATGTTATTTGTATGTAAACTTTTTTCGTTGATGGATCTAGGCTTCCTCCGCTTGTTACAACTACCCCATTACTATCCCGATACACATCGCTTACCGTTATTGTTCTTGTCAATCCATTAACGTTTTCACTTCCGGATGCAAACGACCACGTAGTCCCCGAAATTAACGGATGATACGTACCATTGACAGAGAAAAGTGTCCACCCCTGTTCTCGAACATTTCTTACTACTTCCTCTGCCTCTTTCATAAGAGCAACAGCTTGAACCCTTTGCCCTTGTTGCGCCTTTCCTTGTTTTGATGAAAAAAGTCCGGTCAAAAGCGCGGGGAGCATGATTGCCGTTATCGCGATAGCAAGGATAATCTCAATCAGAAGTTGTCCTTCCTGTCGATTCTTAATACTGTTAATTAATATTTGTAACTGTTCCATAAGCATTGAATTGGATGGTTTTGACTTGCCCAGACGGTGTGCTTGTTAGAGCGATTGTATTTTGGTTAGGAACAAATCCGACCAACTGACCACTTTCTGACGCAAAGAGTATTGTACTGTTGGGGAATGTTGTACTCAGTATATATCCATTGTCTACCGGTACTGAAAAATTTGATGTGTCTAGTGGGTTATATGTAATTCCATGAAACAGAATATATCTATTTGATAGGATTTTGACACCATAATTATCAGGAACCCCACGCCCTTCAGTATCTCCGGTCATTGCCTTTATTTGTTGAGTTTTGAGGTCAGAAATTAGGACAACACTTGCACTATTGTTACCGGAAATAACTCTGATATTGGTAAGACTAACGATGCCTATCGCAAAAAGAATAGAAAGAATTCCTATAACAAGAAGCAGCTCTATTAATGTCAGGCCACGGTTAGAAGACATTAGAAAAAAGACATTAGACATTAGATTATTTTTTTTGTTTCCAGTACTTCTGTCTATTGCCTTCTGTCTATTTTCTATTAGATGATGCATGCTAGTGAGAACTTACTTGTCCAATCAGTCCGTATATAGGTGCTATTATTGAAAGCATCATTCCACCCACAAGTACTCCTACAAAAATAAGCATGAGAGGTTCAAGAAGTGTTGTTAGTGTCTTTAATGTGTTTTCAACTTGGTAGTCTAGGTATTCGGAAACATCCTGCATCGATTTATCCAACGATCCGCTTTTTTCCCCAGCTTCGGTGATTTTTATCATGATATTTGGAAAAATATTTTTTGCATTTTTCAGGCCGTCTGACAACTCACTACCCGCCAAAACAACATCTTTACAGTGACCAATCGCGTCACTGACTTCTTTTTTAAGAACAACTTCCTGGGCAAGCTCAAGAGCAGCAGCAATAGGAATTCCGGCATTCAGTAATAAATATAGACTCCTTGAGAACCGTGTTAGATCTATCTGCTGAGAGAGGGTAGATACAAGCGGGAGCATGAAAAGAAAGTGCAGAAATGTTCTTTTTTTCTCCCGATAGAAAAGAAAACCACCAATTCCTATGACTGCTAGCCCGAGAAAGACAAATATCGTGTATTGTGTTAAGACCTGCGACATCCCGATGAGTATTTGTGTTGGAAGTGGTAGGTCAACGTTGAGTCGAAGGAAAACACTGGAAATTTTAGGGATAACAACAATTAAAATCATAACAAGCACCCCCACAAAGACAAAAAGGATAAGAACCGGATAGGTTAAGGCACCTTTAATTTTGTCCATGAATTCTGCGTCTTTTTTGATCGAAGATTTTAGGTCTACCAGTGTTACGTCAAGGGTTCCTGCTTCCTCGGATGCCTTGATAAGATTGACCGTGATTTTATCAAATATCTTCGGAAATTTTGCCAACGCATCTGATACATGATTTCCTTGAGCAAGATCTGCTTTTAAAGAATCAAGCAGTTTTTTTTGGTTACCTTTTGCGTCTTCAAGAAGTGAGTCAACCACTTCAAGAATTGAGATGCCGGCAGAAAGCATTGTTGCGAGATTACTAATCAAGCCAAGTTTCTCAGCTGTTGAGATCCTCAATGACTTTGGATTGTTGCTGTTAAATAATTCCATCATGATGACGTTTCTACTCTCGTTACTCGTAAAACCTCTTCAAGAGTTGTAATTCCTTTTGATACCTTTATCAGTCCATCATTTAACATAGTGGTCATTCCTTCTTCTACTGCTTTTTTTGTAATGATGTCAGAATCATTTTTTGCTGTAATCAATTCTTTTATGTCTTTTGTCACTTCCAACACCTCAAATACCCCAAGTCGACCCGAATATCCCGTCGAGTGGCAAATTTTACAACCCTTTCCTTTATATAGTTTAATATTTTCCCTGTCTCCAAAGTGTTTTGAAATAATGGTAGGTGGTAAGTTTTTAGCAAGATCAGTTCTTAATATGTCATAAGACATTTTGCACATATCACAAATCTTTCTTATCAGACGTTGTGCAATGATGACATTTACGGTTGAAGCGACAAGAAAAGGCTCAACCTTCATATCAATAAGTCGTGGGAGTGCTGTTGCTGCATCATTCGTGTGAAGTGTCGAGAGAACTAAATGACCAGTCAAAGCAGCATTCACTGCAATGCCAGCCGTCTCTCCATCTCGGATTTCTCCCACAAAAACAACATTCGGATCCTGCCGTAGAATAGATCGCAACCCATTAGCAAACGTAAGGTCGGTTTTTTGGTTTACATTGATTTGATTGACCCCTTTAATTCTGTATTCAACAGGGTCTTCGATTGTTGTGATATTTTTTTCTCGAGTGTTAAGAATCTTTAAAATAGCGTAGATAGAGGTAGTTTTACCACTTCCGGTAGGTCCGGTCGAAAGTACCATGCCATACGATTTGCTATAAGCATTGGTTACTTTCTTCAGATCCGGTTCACTCATAC
The DNA here is from genome assembly GCA_964504535.1 of uncultured Gammaproteobacteria bacterium. Lineage (GTDB taxonomy): Bacteria > Patescibacteriota > Microgenomatia > Levybacterales > GWA1-39-11 > JAUSNA01. The sequence goes on along the minus strand of CAZDED010000001.1, from coordinate 125,968 downwards.
CAAGATCTATCAGGGAAAATTGCCTGAAGTGTGAAGCAAGAAGCCTAAGAACTGCTTTCTCGCCATCAGCAATTGGAAGTACAGACACGCGGATATCAAGATTTTCTTCATCGAGCTTAATACGCATCTTTCCATCCTGTGGGCTCAGATGCTCATCTGTTCGAAGTTTTGAAAGTATTTTGATACGAGAAATAATTCTTTCATGGAAGTTTTTAGGAAGATATAAAACATCATGTAATATACCATCAATCCTGAACCGAACGAGAGAATCTTTTTCTTCAGGCTCGATATGGATATCAGAAACTTTGTCACTGTATCCAAACTCTACCAGAAGATTCACAATCTTTTCAATTGGAGCAGCATCAGTTACTTTTGAGATATCTGAAATGCCAAGCTCTTTTTGTAGGAGTTGTTCAAAGGATTTTTGAAGATCCCTCTTATATATACGCAAGATATTATCAACGTCCCGTTCAGTAGTCAGATACGGGATCACTTTTAGTCCTGTTTTTTTACTGATTGCTTGAAGAACCTCACTGTTACGTGGATCAACCGTTGCCACTTTTAATCCTTCACTATTTTTTTCAAATGGTATTACTTTTTGCTTTCGAGCTATCTTTTCAGGAACAACATGAAAGACTTCTTCAGGAATAGAGAGTTTTGAAAGGACAATGAAGGGAATATGGAGAAAATCGGCTATCAGAATTCCTAAATTTTCATCTGAAATCACATCTTTCTCAATGAGAGCATCAGCAAGGGTTACGTTGGAGTTTTTTGAGAACTCGACGAGCTCTTGAAGGCTTTGTTGTGTAGCAAGGCCGGTTTTTAAAACCAGTGCCTTTATTTGATCATCGGACAGAATCATATAGGGCAGTTAGACAAACACATATAACTCGATTGGTTTCGAGTCTATATAAGCTAATCATACAATATTTTCAAAGACTCAAACAACCATACAAGACCTATTGTTGATTTATGATTCGAGCTTACCGTAAACTAAATGTATAAATGCTTGCCTTTATCTATTACCCATTTTATTTAATTACTTTTTGGTATAGGGATGTTCTCGGAGGATTGCTTAATTTCTTCATTGATCTGAACCGGTATGTAGCTTCTTTACTGTCCCTTCCTCTTCTTATTAAAACGTTCTTCAAACCTCTTAAGAATGAATATAGGCAAGGATTGGTCTTGTTTTCCATTATTTTTGGGATGTGTATCAAGTCCGTTCTTATCTCAGTGTCTCTCCTTGTTGTTATTTTTCTTTTGCTTATCGAATTTTTAATTGGAGTCTTTTTGATATTGATACCAGTTGCACTTATAGCCCTTATTTTTTACAAGAGTTCATAACAATGAAAAACAATTATTATTTTCTCTATTATTTTTTCGACAATTCTGTCATTCGGTGGTTACGTGTCCTTATTTTTTTTGGAATTGGGGTAATTGTTTATTTCAATCTCAAGAACCCGACATTTATTATGCATCTGTTGCCGGTGTATTTCGTTTTGATACTTCAGGAATTCTTTATCCATTTTAAGCTCGAGAATAGTATTCCTTCTAAAAAAATCTCAGACAACGTTCTTCATGTCATCGAATGCGCTGATTTTAAGACACGTGCAATTTTGGAGAGAAAAAAAACGGTAGCAGAGGTTATAAAAGAATTACTGGGGGAGGGTGAAGTTAAATATTTTAATAAGTTGTTGCAGTATTCTTACGCAAAAAATGAAGTAGATATATCTGAAGAACATGTGCTTCAGAAGGCAGCAGCACTTGTTCACACTGTTGAGGGCTCATACATTCATGGAGTTGATGTATACGCAGCATATCTATTGTTGCTCGATAGTCAAAATAAGACCTTGTTTGAAAAAGGCATCGATGAAAAAGATATTATAACTATACTCTCATGGGTCAGAAAACAGTACGGTATTGATCGCAAAAAACAGCATCATCTAAAATTTACTGGCAGTGGTGCGTTTGACTTTTTTGTGTTTGGATGGAATCAACAATTATTGCAATATGCATACAATTTCACGAGAGAAATACTTTCAAAAACAGTTATAACTCCAATCGGGCGCGAAAAAGAATACGATTTATTAATTACTGCGCTCTCAAAAAATCATTCAAGTAACGTTCTTCTGGTGGGACCTGCGGGAGTCGGTAAGACAGCATTGATAGCAGAATTTGCCCTCGATTCAGATATGGGGGTTCTCCCAAAAAATATTTCAAACAAGATTGTCTTTAAGTTTTATTCTGAGCGTCTTCTTGCTGGAATCGAAAATCAAGGAGATCTGGAAGCGCGCTTTGTTGAATTATTTTCTGAGTTAACGCATGCGGGGAATGTTGTTGTTTACATTCCTAATATTGAAAATATTTTTGGGGGCGGAGGGCTAAATATGGATATTTCAGGATCATTGGTTGAGTATCTTAAAAGTAGCAGAATCAAGATAATAGGCAGTACCACCGAGGATGCATTCAATACTTTCATCTATCAAAAACAAGAAGTAAAGGAATTATTTGATGTTGTGGAGGTAGCCGAACCAGATCCTGAGACTTCCCTTTTTATGATACTGGAAAAATCTAAAGATTTAGAAAAAATAAATCATGTTTCGATTTCATATAACGGCCTGAAAGAGGTATCTAGTTTGTCTGATTCATACGAAAACGACGGAACAGCTCTACCAGGACGGGCAATTCGCTTATTGGATGATGTTATTGCTAACTGCAAAACTCATGGCGTTAATGAAATTACAGAAGAAGAAGTCAGAAGTTTTGTCGGTGAGAAGACAAATTTATTATTGGATAAGCCTGACACGCAAGAAAGTGAAAAACTACTCGAACTTGAGGCAATGATCCATAAAAGAGTAATTTCCCAGGATGAAGCTGTTTCTGCAATTTCTAATGCCATGAGAAGGGTCCGGAGTGGTATGAAAAATGAAGGAAAACCAATAGCTTCATTTCTTTTCTTAGGACCAACTGGTGTTGGAAAAACACAAACAGCCAAAGCGCTTGCTTCATCGTATTTCGGAGATGAAAGTGCGATGATTCGGCTTGACATGAGCGAGTATCAAAATGATGATGCTATTAACCTCTTATTGGGAGAGGGCATAGTCGACAAAATATTACATAACCCCTTCTCATTGATACTGCTGGATGAATTTGAAAAAGCATCAAAAGGTGTACATGATCTTTTCTTGCAAGTTTTGGATGAGGGAAGACTGACTGACCATCTCGGAAGAGTTGTTTCATTTAAAAATGCCATTATCATTGCAACTTCAAATGCCGGAAGCGAATTTATCAGAGAGAAATATAAAGAAGGTGTGAATGTTGAGGATGTTAAGAGAGAGCTTATTGAGAGAATTCAGCAATCAGGCGTCTACAAACCGGAGCTTATCAATAGATTTGATGATGTAATTGTATTTAGACCGCTTTCAGAAAAAGATGCTGTTTCTGTTGCTAAGTTATTCTTGCAGGAATCGATAGATAAAATCTCTGAGCAACAAATCATTTTGACATATAGTGATGATGTTACTGAATTTATTGCTAAAAATTCTTTTAGCACCGAATTTGGTGCCAGAAACGTAAGACGGTTCATTGAGCAAACAATCGAAAATCAGTTGTCAAAATTATTGTTATCAAATACCCTTCAGAAGGGTGGGGCTGCGGTAATAACGGTCGAGAACAATTCTCTTGTTATTAGGTGATAAATTCCATATACTTTATTAACTGCCATGAAGTTAGCTTTTTTTGACTTAGAACCTTGGGAAAAAGAATATTTCCAAAACGAAATTAAAGATAATGAACTCGTTTTTTTTGATGGAGCTCTCGATGAGAATACCCCCGGACTTGATACTTTTAACGTAGTAATTACCTTCATTCATACTCAATTTAACAAAGAACTTTTAGACAAGATGCCAAATCTTAAATTTATTACAACAATGTCCACTGGTTTTGATCATATTGATACCGATGAATGTAAAAATCGTAACATTTTGATTTCAAATGTTCCAACATATGGCGAAACCATTGTTGCTGAGCATACGTTTGCTTTGCTTCTCGCAATCTCAAGAAGACTTCCGGAATCCATTGAGCGGGTGAAAGAAGGAAATTTTATGCCAAGTGGTCTAACGGGATTTGAACTGAGAGGAAAAACAATTGGGGTTATAGGAGTTGGAAGTATCGGAACAAACGTAATACGGATAGCGCGAGGATTTGGAATGAACGCGATTGTTTACAAAAGAACCCCAGATTATGCACTCGAAAAAGAATTGGGATGCAAATTCGTGGAGTTACCTGTTTTGTATCAGCAATCAGATATTATTTCACTACACATTCCCTACACGAAAGAAACACATCATTATATAGGGGAGGAACAATTTAATATGATGAAGGATGGGGTTGTAATTATAAATACAGCCAGGGGAGCTTTAATTGACAGTATGGCACTTCTTAAGGCATTGGATGCCGGAAAAGTAAAAGCTGCAGGGCTTGATGTTTTAGAAGAAGAGCCGTTGTTAGAAGAAGAGAAAGACCTGCTTTCCCTCTCGTTTGAAAAAGATAAGTTAATGACAATTCTGGAGGATCACATGTTGGTAAAACATCCAAAAGTCATTGTTACGCCTCACAATGCTTTTAATAGTAACGAAGCATTACATAAGATTGTAGAGACCACCCATCAGAATCTAACCGGATTTATGAGCAATATGCCTCTAAATATTGTACCTGCTCCAAAACAACAATAATTGCCTCAAAACTATTTTTAAGCTGCAAATTCAAGTATAATATGGTTCAAGCAAATCCACTATGACATTTCAAGAATATTCGATTTCTTCAAGAAATCTTATCGAAGAAAATTTAAAACAATTTTTACAGTTACAAAAAGAGGAAATACCAGATTCTCTTCAGAAGCAAGGAATCATCGATTCATTAGAGGAATTTGTATTTAAAGGAAAACTGATCCGCGGAACGTTATTCTTATTGACTGTCGAACTATTGGGTCAAAAAATTACAAAAGATCACATACAAGTTGCTTGTGCTATTGAACTCATACATTCATCCCTTTTGATTCAGGACGACATCATCGACAATGATTACATGAGACGTGGCGGAAAAACAATATTTGCAAGCTATGAAGATAAAGGCAAAAGTCTCGGTGCCACAGAAGCAAAGCATTATGGAATTTCAATAGCAATGATGGTTGCAGACGTTTCCTTTTATTTGGCGATGGAGTTGATCTCAGGGGTTGAATCACAATCTGTTGGCAAACTAATAGCATACTTATCCAAAGAGATTAAAACTGTTGCCTTAGCTGAAGGAATTGACTCAGAGTTTGGTCAGACCCCTGAAGAAGCGGCAATCGATGAAATATATTCTGTCTATAAATATAAAACTGCGAGATATACTTTTTCGCTCCCGTTTGTTTTGGCTTGTATTATTTCTGAAAAACAGGAGTCTATAAAAAATGAATTTGAAGAACTGGGTGAATATATCGGGACGATATTTCAAATGAAAGATGATGTCATCGGAATTTTAGGTGACGAAAATGTTATTGGGAAACCGGTGGGGTCAGATATCAGGGAGAACAAAAAAACACTCATACGTTCTCTTCTTTATGAAAAAGTTGATAGTGATGAAAGAAAAATGCTCAATGAGGCTTTTGGAAATGCAGATCTTACCATGCTACAAATGAGTAGTATCCGGAATTTAATTTCTAAGTATAAAATCGTAGAACTATTGGATCAGGATATCGAAAATATCATGGTTAACGTCTGGAGAATTTTTAATAATTTGGAAGGGGAGAAAAATCAAAAAGAAATACTAAAAAATCTTTTAGAATTCAATCTCAGAAGATCGGCATGAGTTGATAAATCTATGCATAGGGATATAATAAAAGAATGAATTTGATACTTCGACTCATCATCCTGACAATCTCGGTATTTGTGGCTGCATTTCTCATCCCGGGTGTAACAATAGACTCTATAACAACGCTTGTGGTAGTAGCTATAGTTTTGGGTGTTGTTAATACATTCCTAAAACCGGTTCTAGTGATTTTGACTATCCCGCTAACGATTTTGACACTTGGAGTGTTCTTATTGATCTTAAATGGACTTCTTGTTCTGCTTGTTGGATCAGTCGTACCCGGATTTTATGTGAGTGGAATTTTGACAGCCATACTTTTTAGCATAGTAGTCTCTCTCGTTTCTTCTCTTCTTTCAAGTCTTTCGTAAATTAAAGTCCTTGGATTTCTGTATTAAGCTGGGTGGTGTCCTCCTCAGGATTGGGGACTGGAGTAGTTAGTATATCCTCATCAGTTGGTGTAATGGTTGGAGTTACCGGTGGCGTTGTTGGGGTGACGACAATCTTTTGAACAGGAGTTGGCGAAACTTGCTGTTGAGATGAGGATTGCTTCATGATGATGTAATAAAGTGCTCCTAGAATAATGATTAATGTAACAAGGATAAATGCCACGACAAGAAGTCCGTTATTTTTCTTTCCAGAAGAAGGTGGTGCAACAACAGGAGCTGTTGCTGCAACAGGTGGAGGTGTTGGTGGGACGGGAGTAGGAGGTACAGTAGTCTGACTTGCGGAAGGAGCGCCCGTCGTTGGAGGAGGTGTTGCTGGCGTTGTAGCTTCCGGTTGAACCGGTGTTGGTGGGATTTGTGTTGTTGGTGTTGTTTGGTCTTTATTTTCCATATTTTAGATTGTTATGGCGTTGGTGTAGTTGTTGCCGTCACTGTTGGTGTAGTTGTTGTAGGGGATGGAGTGACACCCATAAGTTTTGCAAGATCCGTATGAGCCTTACGTACTGCTGACTGGGCAGCGACAACTTTAGCATACACAGCCTTCATATCAGACATGAATTGCTTTATTACTGTTGAGACGTTGGTTTTAAGTGCAGTATCAGTTGTTAGTGTTACGACATAGTCTTTTGCAGCCTGATCACTAACTGCAGTAATTGCTGCATTGATTGCAGTAGTTGCTGCTGTGATATCGTTTTTCAACGTCGTGGTGTTTTTTCCTTCGGAAGAAAGAGTAGCCTCTTTTGTAGATATTTTTGTAAGAATAGTAGTAAGTCTTTCTAGTCTTTTAGACATTTCATCAGTCCGGTTCTTATTGATTGTATTGATTCTGGCATCAATATTTGTGACTATAGATTGCTTCTTAGCGTCTTTGATTTCTGCCAGTTTCGTTTTAAATTCTGTTCTTACCTCTTCCTTCTTGTCGTGCATTTCAGTTTTTGCATCTTTCATGGCGGAGGCGATAGTAGGGCGGACCTTTGATGTTTCGTTATGTTTTTCTTTTGTCGTGGTAGGGGTAGCAGTAACGGTAGTATCAGAGGTGATAGTATTTGTAGTTGCAGAATCTTCAGCAAAAGCAAGGGATGGAGAAATTCCGAAAATTAAGACAGAAAATATAACGAGCAGTCTTTTTCGCATATATCCATGATAGTAAAAAAGAGGTGAGTGTGTCAAGTTTAGCGCAAGCGTCATCTCGGCCTCTGAAACGGCGCCGCCATGAAATGCAAAAATTTATAACAAGCCGTTTTTTATATCATTCCTGAGGTTTTCAACGTACGCGTTGAAGTAGTAGAGGTTGTGCATGGTCATGAGTCGAAGTCCAGTTATCTCATCTGCCTTTAAAAGATGGCATATGTAATTTCTTTTGTAATTTTTACAAGTTGGGCAATCACATTTCGGGTCTAATGGTTTTTTGTCGGTTAAAAACTTAGCTTTTTTCATATCAAGTCGCCCCTCTGAAGTAAAAGCAACACCGTGTCTGGCGTAATGAGTAGGGACAATACAGTCAAATGTGTCCACCCCTGCCTTCATTATCTCTGGAATGTCTTCCAAATGCCCAATACCCAAAAGATGTCTCGGCTTCTCAAATGGCAAATAGGGAAGGGTAAGCCCCAACATATCAGTCATCGTGTGTTTCTCATCACCAAATTCTCCTCCAATCCCAAATCCATCAAATGGGAGAGAGCCTATAAATTTAGCAGATTCGGTTCTCAGATCTTCAAATTTCCCTCCTTGGACTATTCCGTATAATGCTTGTTTTGTTTTCTTACTTTTTAGGCAAATCTCAGCCCATCTGTGAGTCTTTTCAAGACTTTTTTTGGTATAGAAGTAGTCAGCAACAGGGGATGTGCATTCGTCAAATGCAAACATAATGTCAGCCCCAATTGCTTCCTGAATTTTGATAGATTCTTTGGGTCCAATGAATAATTTTTGACCGTCTTTAGGACTTCGAAAAAATACTCCATCCTCAGTTATCTTTACATTCTTTGGTTTTTTTCCTGATTTGATGACCAAATCTGACTTTTCTTTTAATATTTTCCCAACCCCATGGTCACGGCCAAACCCTAAAGAAAAAACTTGAAAACCTCCACTATCAGTCATAAGAGGTCTATCCCAATTCATAAATTTGTGTATTCCTCCTGCTTTTTTTAAGAATTGCTCGCCTGGTTTGAGATGGAGATGAAAAGTGTTTGAAATCAAAATTTGACTACCGGTTTGCTTTACTTCCTCAGCGGTTAATGTCTTAACAACAGCCTGTGTTGCAACCCCCACAAAAGAAGGGGTCTCAATTTCGCCATGAGGAGTCTTTAGGATTCCTATTCGGGCATTCGATTTTTTGGATTTGTATGTAACTTTAAAATCAATCACAAGTATCGTATTGTACCAAATTTGAGGTAAAAAAGCTTACTATCTCTTTTCGAAGTAGAGAGTGACTGAGGATGAGATTGTTTGGGTTCCTGGTTGAAGATCTGGGACAGGAGCATTTCCACCGCCCATACTTACCGCTTCAGCTTTATACATTAATGGATAAGATCCATTGTCATTTGTAGACTCTACAATGTTTGTGACTTTTCCAAGTCTAATTCCTAGTTCTCCTGCCAATTTTTGTGCCTGCTCTTTAGCATTTGTTATGGCCTTATTGCGGGCTTGCTCTCTGTATTTTTCCGGAGATTCGACGGAGTAGTTGGTGCCCATTACTTGATTTGCGCCACCCTTGGTTGCGGCCGCAATTACGTCAGGTAACTTTGAAGTGTCTTTCACTTTAACTGTAACAGTTGTGTTGCCATTGTATCCGGTAATAGTTCCAGCCCCACCTTTGGAGTAATCATAATTAGGCATTATCGAATAATTTGAAGTCTTTATATCCTTTTTATCAATCCCGAGTTGTGTAAGATTTGCAACAATTGCGTTATTTACTTTATTTATCTGACTTTGTGCATCATCAACGGACTTTGCATCATTGGTTACAATCCCAAGATCAACAGATGCGTTATTTGGAGTTATATCGACCTTTCCTTCGCCAACAACTGCTAATTCTCCAGATGCAGCGCGGGAGGTTATGGTGAGAGGATAGGAAATATTAAAATAATTGACCAGCCAGAGGAAAAAAACGGTAAGAATAAGAATCCATGCGTAATTTTGGACAAGTTTGTTTTCTTTAAAGAAATTCTTTAGATCTGTCATATATATATCTTAGAAAAATACACTTTTAAAATCAAGGCTTTAGAGAAAGATTATTTGATTTTCTTACAATAAAACCTTCTTTTTCTAATTGATGAAGAGCTGTTGCATAAAACTCTTTGTTCTCAATTCGTTTTGATAGTGACGTTTCAGTCGTAGGCTTTTCCAAAAGGAGTTTTAATATCTTTCCGCGGACTTGACGCAGTGATCCTTCAAACTTTGATTGTTTGGAATACGTCTTACTTTTCCTGTTTGGGTTAACTACCGTTTTTCCTAAATGGGCGCCATAATCCATCAACGCATAGTACCATTCGCGTGGATTTTTGGTGTCTAAAGAGGCTTCAATGAGTGGGTAAATTTCCTGATCGTCAACAATTTCTTTTTCACGGAAAAATTCATGAATAAATACACGTCTTATATTAGTTTCGATAAAAATTACCGGTTCATTATAAGCAAATGCAATTACCGCACCAGCTGTATTTTCACCTATTCCGGAGAGTTCTACTAATTCCTCTTTGAGCTTGGGAAAAGTACCATCGTGCTTTTCACAAATTATCTCAGCTGTGCGCTTCAGATATAGTGCTCTTCTGTTGTATCCCAAGCCCTGCCATGCCTTTAAGACTTCTGAAGTGGATGCTTTTGAAAGGTGTGAAACGGTTGGAAAGGCATTTAAAAATGACGCATATTTTTCAATAACCCGTCCTGTTTGGGTTTGCTGAAGCATCATTTCCGAGACGAGTATTTCGTAAGGGTCAGAAGTATTTCGCCACGCAAATTCTCGTTTGTTTTCTTTATAAAAGGAACGGATTTTTTTCCTAAACTCGGGGATTTGTTCCAGAAGTTTTCTTCTCATAGTCGTGCCTATACACGATATAGTACATTACCGGAATGAAGAATAACATGATGATTCCTGAAAAAGCGAGTCCTGCAATAATAGCCCCTCCAAGTCCACGCCAGAGAGGATTTGATAAAGAGATAGGGATAAGTCCCACAATGGTGGTAAATGACCCAATAAAGACCGGCTCTAGCCTACTTGCGGCACCATCTGCAATAGCTTCTTTAAATGGCATATTTATTGCTAAGTTTCTATTGAATTTGTCCACTAAAAACATGGCGTGTGTTACCACTATTCCAAAGAGGGAAAGCACCCCGATAAGTGCTGGGAAAGAAAGTGGCGTACCGGTAAGTGCAAATACGATAAATACTCCAGAGACGGCAAGGGGAATAACAAGCATGACAATAAGAGCCTTTCTATAACTTCTGAACTGGATGACCATAGTTGCTAAAATCAAAATCCCAGCAAGGATCATAGATTGTAGGATTGAGGTGACTGATTTTTGATTTTCTTCATTAACCCCACCAGTCCTATACTCATATCCGTCAGTAAGTTTTAGTCCATCTACATATTTCAGCAAGCTTTCATTCGATTTTGAAACAGAATAACCTTTACTCACTCCAGCACTCACCGATATCGTCCTTTTGGTATCAAGATGCGTTATTGCGGTTGGATTTGTATCTAATTTCAGTTCTCCCAAAGAGAGTAAAGGCACATACGATTTGTCGCTATCCGGAACTGAAAGACGGGAAAGATCCTCAGGGCTTTGTGTGTCTTGATTCATACGAAACACAACGTCTTTTGATTCTTTCTCCCCGAATTTAACACTTTTAAACGTGAGACCCGTTGTGAAAGTTCTGAGCCATATACCAAGTGAGTCTTGTGATATTCCCGAAGCAGCTAATTTTGAAGAATCAGGAACAAATACTATCTTTGACGTGCCGGGATTTACTGATTTTGTTACATTAATTATTCCTTGCTGTTTTTGAAGAAAAGCCATTATCTGATCTGCATAACTGTCAAGTTTCGCCAAATCATCCCCCAATAGTTGCACTTGAACTTCAGCTCCAGCCGGTGGTCCTCCAGACAACTCAACGACTGAAATTTTTCCTTCACTTTTGATGTGTTTTAGTTCTTCCCGAATGTTATTTGCAATTTCAAGCGAGTCGATTTTTCTTTCATTTTTCGAAGGAAGTGACAATGTAAATAGTGCTACATTTCCACCTGATCTAAAGTCTTGTGCTCCGGCATCAATCCCTTTACCGACCTCAGCAGACACATATTCTATGCCGTTTGTTTTTCTCAATTTTTCAAGAAGTGAACTTGTGGCATTTGTGACGGTTGTTGTATTTGATCCGCTTGGCATCTCCAAATTCACATAGATATAATCGTTTTCGCTTTTAGGAAAGAATTCATTGGTAACAAATCCTAAAGGAACCAAAAGATATGAAAAGATAGAGAAGATGACAACTGCTATCAGAACTTTTTTCCTTGCAGACTTCGATGAAAGAATCCTTAATATGACCCGTTTGTAGTAAAGTGCTAGATGCTCTATATCTATCAACCGTTCATTGAAGCGAGTAGCAAGAACTTTAGTATTTCTGATTCTTGTACGGCCAATAAGATCTTCAAATTTCGAGTATAGCAATGCCCTTTCCCTTATCGTTATATATGCAAAAAGAGCGGTCAATAAAAGAATCACTATCACAAAGGGGTTGCCTTTAAATAGGGTCAATATAAGAAATACAACAAGAAGAATAGTAACGATCTTCATGAGGATGGCAACTCTTCTGGGGATGTTAAATTTCAAGACAACAATCATAAGTGGTATTGTTATAAGAACAGCAATTGCTGTTGATGAATAGAGAGTTGTTGCGACCACTATTGGAATTGTTTTTATGAATTCTCCTATGATTCCTGTCGAAAGAAGTAAAGGTAAAAATGCCCATGATGTTGTAATTGTTGTGCTCCAGATGGGAACAATAAGATCGCGCCATACCAAAAGACCAGTCTGATGTGGTGTAAATTTTTTGGTTCTGTAGTAAGAAGTCATACCGGTTACTACAACAATCGTGTCATCGACTAAAAGTCCAAGAGCCAGAAGAAGTGAAAATAAAGTCAAGAAATTTAGTGAGAGTCCAACGCTGTGGATGACGGTAAAAGTAGCAAGAAAGGTGAGTGGGATGGTAAGAACAGCAATGAGCGCTTGTCTGATACCAAGGAAAATAAGAAATGTAATAAAGACAAGTATTAATGTGTCACGAAAACTGTCAGTTAAATTTCCAAATTCATCATCTATAAGATGGGAAGAATCTGTGATACTAACGACTTTGAACGTGTCTTTGTATGGTTTTATCATATCCTCAACAATCTTTTTTGTCCTTTGTGATCCTTCATCAATAGTTGCTGAACTGTTTTTATAGACTGAAAAGGTAGCTACCGTTTCTGCTTTTGAAGCGTTGTCAGCAATAAACGCCTTCTGAAGTCCTGGTTTTGTCTTTTCAGAGACTGAGGCGATATCAGATAGTTTTACCTGTTCTCCCTCTACTTTAAGAGTCATATTGCGAAGATCATTTGTTGAAGCAATTGATGGATTAATGCCGACTGGGAATGAGAGACTTTGTGAATTTACATTTCCTGACGGGTAGGATGCCAAGAGTGAGCGGATGGTTCCTGACAGCATTAGGGGATTTATTCCGTTGTTGGTTATTTCCTCAGCGTCAGCAAGGATTTGGATTTCCTGATCCTCAAGGCCACTCACGGTCACTCTGTCGATAATAGAATCATCCTCAAGCTTATCTCTTAACTGCTTTGAAAACCTATAAAGTGATGCCGGATCATTACTTTTTACGGCAAATATCCATATCGGTTGGTCCTCAAAATCAAACTTTCTGACAATTGGGTCTTTTGCATCCTCAGGCAGATCTGTTACGGTATCTACTGCTGATTTTAAATCAGCCTCAGCTTTGTCTGGACTTATATTTGAGCTAAACTCAACAATTATTGTTGAAGCTGATTCGTTGGAACTTGAGTTAAGGGTTGTTATTCCCTTCGTTCCTTTGATGGCGTCTTCAATTGGGTTTGTGACGAGTTCCTCAACATCTTTTGGGCTTGCACCGGGCAAAATAGTTGTCACGGCAACGATTGGGATTTTGACTTCAGGATTTAGTCTTCTCGGAAGGGTCAGAAAACTTGATACTCCAGTTGCAACGATCAAAAAAAGCAACAACAGAACAATGCGGATATTAGATAAATATTTTGCTTTAAAGGATGAAAGCAAAGTCGGATCAAACTTAAGACGTGACAGGTATGAATTTTTTTGTTCCATGAGATGTTATTTGGTGCGGCGCACACTATCCCCTGCCACAACCGTTCTTGTCAGGACAATCTCATCTCCCGAAGTAAGACCCGATTCTATTTGTGCATATTGTCCGACGATAGACCCTAATTTGACCTTTTTAGTAGTTGCCTTGCCGTTTTTGATTACAAAAACATATGAGGAATCTGTGCTTTGATAGATGGCATCCAGCGGAACAAAAGGAACTGCTGTTGAGGTATCAGCGTATCCAACAGGTAGTTCAACCGTTATGAATTCGTTGTTAGTCAGATTGTCTTGAAAGTCTGTCGGTACATCAAAAATTACGGAGTATAGTGATCCATCAGTTGCCTCTGTTGAGATATAGACCGGCGCAGTCTTATATGTTTTTCCATCAATTGAAAGGGTAGCCTCATCAACTTGGGATAATTTTTGCGCAATGTCTCTTGGCACTCGAGCTACTGCCTTTAGCTTTTGTGCGCCATGAATAAGAGCAATTGGTGTTCCAGGGTTGACTGCTTCTCCTTCAGTGACATAGATTCTGTCAACGACTCCTGTAAATGGAGCGGCTGGATGCATGGTTCCTTCCTGGATTTGGGCAAGTTTTAATTGAAGTGCCGAGACCTCAACTGAAAGGGTAAGTGCTTTTTCTTGAAGATCTAACTGTCTTTGAGTAAGGTCTTTGGTCATATTAGAAAGATCTGCAGGTGGTTTGTCACCGGCTCCTTGATATTCAGATGCTCTTACTCCTGTCTGAAGTTGATTGACAGCTGACTGATATTGAGAAATAATTTGTTTTGTCTGTAGGATCTGAGCGTCGTTTGCTCCTCCAACATTTGTTGATTCAAGAGTTGAAAGGGTCGAATTAAGACTTGAAACAATGTCTTGATTGAGACTTAAAAGTGATTTTGTTTCATCAATTGATTTTGAAGTGATGTCTCTTAGTTGATCTGAATTATCATCTGACTTATTAGCTAAATCTCTTTGTTTTTTGATGATATCTTTTTGTGTATCTAGTGTGTCTTTCGCATTTTTGTTGGTAGCGTATGCGATTTCACGTTGAACTCCAGCTGCATTTCCTCCCTGATAATTTGAGGAAAGACTTACGAGCGTTGTTCCTTTGCCGACCTGTTGGCCTTCGCTGACGTTTATAGTACTGACGATTCCAGGAGTCTGGGCTACAACTTTAATAACTCCACTTTTTTCAATTTGTGCCTGTACCTTAATAGTTGGTGCAGAGCCTATAGAATAGGCAGCAACTTCTTTCTCAGGAGGGGTAACTGTTGCTTCCTGCTTTGGTTTTCTTAAAAAAGAACCAGCCACGATGAGAACAAAAATCACAAGAAGCACAACAAAGAATGAGGTTAAAGGTTTTCTGTCAATTGTTTTACCAGCTCTTTTTAAAAGGTTTTTTATCTTTAATTTGAATGTTGAGAAATTACCAAACTTTTTAAAGCGAGTGTAGATCGGGGCAGATCTTTTTGAGCTTGGCAACCGCTTGATACGGTTTGCCATATATTGTTATCAATTGTATCAGTCAACTGCCAATTAGGCAAGAGGTTTATTCATATCTGAGAGCGTCAATTGGTGAGAGTCGAGCGGCACGCCTTGCAGGGTAAAGACCAAATACGATTCCCACAAGAGTTGAGACCCCAACTGCAATTAGGATTGCAGGAAAACTAACGACAAACGGAATATTTGCGGCTTTTGAAACAACAAAAGCACCAGTGATACCAAGTGCTATTCCTATAAGACCCCCGATAAGAGTCATGACAACTGACTCCATTAGAAATTGGGTTAAAATATCTTTTTGCTTTGCACCAATCGCTTTTAAGAGTCCTATCTCTTTGGTGCGTTCAGTTACTGAAACAAGCATGATATTCATAACCCCGACTCCTCCAACGACAAGAGAGATTCCAGAGATTCCAGCAATCATTGCGGTTAATAGGCTGGTTATTGTCTGAACCGTGGTTAGGATATCTTGAGCGCTTGAGATTCTAAAGTCGTTTTCATCACCTTCTTTTAGGTTGTGATTGTCGCGAAGAAGAGTTTCGACGTCTTCCATCGTTTGATTGATGATGTTCTGGTCATGGACACTTATGTCAATTTCTTGAAGCACTTCATCCCCAACAATCTCTTTTGTTACTACATCAATTGGGATAAAGACGGAATTGTTGATAAATCCTCCAGCAAGCGCACTAGATGATGACAGGACTCCTGTCACACGAAATATTTTGTTATTTATTCTAACCGTTTCGCCAATTGGAGAGGAATCAACTCCAAAAAATGTTTCTGCCGTATCCTTTCCGAGAACTATTACTTTTTCTGAAGAGAGTTCTTGTTCTTCTGTTATAAATTCTCCACTTATGATGTCCGGTCTCAATATTTCAGCTGCCTCGTGTGTGCTTCCGTACACCAATAAGTCTTTTTCCTCACCATTCGCTGATATTTTGACTGATGTCATTGCAAATGGAGCAACACTTTTTATATTTGTTAGAGATTTATCATCTTTTATCATGTCTAGATCATCAAAAGAGAGAGCTTTGGATCCAGCAAAAGTGCTTAATTGACTCGTACCGGGATTTATTTGAAAATAGTCAGTTCCAAATGAAGCAAGCTCTCCAGTGATGAAAGCAACAGCTCCTTGGCCAATTGAATAAATCAGTATTACGGCTGTAATTCCGATAATTATTCCAAGCATTGTGAGTGACGTCCTTAAAACGTTATTTTTCAATGCTTGTATTGCGCTTTTAAAGATTTCCTTATATTCCATGTTATTTTTTTGTGTCAGAAATTATTGTTCCGTCCATGATTTTAATGACTCTTTTTGCATATTCGGCGATGTCTGGTTCGTGAGTGATTATTACAATAGTTCTTCCGTTCTTATTGAGCCCATCTAGGAATTTCATGATTTCATGGGATGTTTTGCTGTCTAAATTTCCTGTCGGTTCATCGGCAAGAATTATTGAAGGGTTCATAACCAGGGCACGGGCGATAGCGACCCGTTGGATTTGGCCTCCAGAAATTTGATTGGATAGGTTGTTAGCTTTATCTTCAATACCTACCATTCTAAGGGCATCCATAGCCCTTTTTTTGCGTTCCGACTCGTGAATGCCTGCATAGATCATGGGTCTTTCAACATTTTTTAGAACGGTAGTCCTTGGGAGTAGGTTGAAAGACTGAAAAACAAATCCAATCTCGCGGTTCCGAATTTCGGCAAGCCGATCTTCGGAATAATTTTCTATGTTTTTTCCTTTAAATAAATATTTTCCGCGGGTAGGAATATCAAGAGCACCTAAAATATGCATCGTCGTTGATTTGCCACTTCCTGAAGGACCCATGATAGCAACAAATTCACCTTCAAATATCTTCAAGCTTAGTTTTTTGATCGCGTGATAAATTTCACCATTACCAAGTAAATATTCTTTTGTTATATCTGCAAGTTCAATGAGGGGGACACTTTTTGACATTTCACGATCTTTAATTTCCGAACAATCCGGGTCTTTTTATGTTCTCATTTAATACGGCGGTAATAACTGTTTGTCCTTCACTCACTCCTTTTATTATTTGGGTTCTTTCAGTACCTCTGATCCCAACGACAACAGGAACGTAACGGTATTTTTCCTTTATACTACTATCAGGTATTCTTACCGCTTTTCCTCCTTGATAAGGTTTTATCGAAGAGTTAGGCACACTTATGGTGCTATTTATTTCCTTTGTAACTATGTCCGCATCAACCGTCATGCCTTGTCTTATCTTGTTGTCTGGATTTGTGATCTCAACATAGACACTATATGTAACTACACCTTGAGTGTCGGTTCCAATCGAGTCAACTCTGGCAACTTTTCCTTTGTACGTCTTATCAGAAACTGAATTGACCGAAACAATCGCCCGTTGTCCTTGCTCCACTTTTGAGATATCGGTTTCGGATAACTTTATTGCAACCTC
This sequence comes from uncultured Gammaproteobacteria bacterium, assembly GCA_964504535.1. GTDB lineage: Bacteria > Patescibacteriota > Microgenomatia > Levybacterales > GWA1-39-11 > JAUSNA01. The sequence goes on along the minus strand of CAZDED010000001.1, from coordinate 108,399 downwards.
ACTAGTTGAATCGGAAGATATAATAAGAGTAGGAGAAGAAACTCCAGTAAGTGTCGAGCTTTTAATTGAAACAGTAGACCCTTTCGTAACAGCCAAATTTTCTATAGTACCTGCAACTGGGGCAGTGACGACTGCATCCTGAGTTGCCTTGTACAGGTTGTATGTTGATGCGACGAGAGACCTTGCTTGTTGGATTGCGGTTTGCTGATCTTTGAATTTTTTCTCAGCAGCCAACCATGTGTCTTGGGTTGATTGAAATTCAGCAGACATCCTTTGCTCAGTATTAGGTGATTGATCACCTTTCTCGTAGGTGGAGTTGGTCGCGAGATTTCTGAAGGTATCCCATTTTGTATACATATCAGCTCTTAGGGTGTTGGCACCAGCCTCTGCCGCATTAAGTGTTGCAACCGCTGACAGGTAATTTGCATTTGCCGCTTGTGCTTCTTGATCTGTCGCTGAGCTTTTTACCATATATAATTTTTGTCCTTCTGTGACGCGGGAACCATTGTCAACATATGTCTCAGTCACAACCCCATTGGTTGGTGAATAAACATCATTCTTTCCGCTGGCCACGATGTTACCGGACTCTGTGACTATCTCAGTAATATTTGCTCTTTTGACTTTTTCAGTAGTATAGGGGGATGGTTTTGTGATGTTTGATACAGTCTGAGAGATAGCTGCAAAGGTTATAATGCCAAGTATAATTACTATAATCTTGCGCTTCAACGTAAGTTTAAAAAATAGACGTAATGGTGTTAATAAAATATTTTTGAGGCTTTTTAAATTATTTTTCATACATATTATATTATCATCATTACTATAAATTTGGGAATTACATATTTTCGTATATTTTCCTCTTGACACAGTTTGTACCGTTTGTTAATATCCCCAATACAACTGCCCGCGTTCATATGTCACAACATACAACTCTGGCAACAACAAAAAAAGTAGAAGTCACATTAACCCTTCCAAGCGTTAATTTTGAAGTACTTCTTGCAAAAATTAAAAACTTCTCTTTCCAACTTTTCTCAAGCATCTATAACCCAATGAGTAGTGGTATCAACAAAGCGTCAGAAGGAGCTACTTCTCGCGCACAAAGAATGAAATTTCCACGAATGTCCGGAAATAAATTTAAATTCGATAAAAAATATCTAAAAGTTATCTTTCCTCTGATATTAGGTTTTGTAGTTTTCGCTTCAATTGTAAGTCTTGTGAAATCTCTTCCGGATGCACAGAGTAGACCAGCTGACTCAAATCAAGTTGCAGCTCCAAATGCACTTTCGACCATTAATTTAGACAGAAAATTCATGTTCCCATTAAAAGATGAAAAAGGAGCAGTTGTTGGTAATTTTGAATACATGATCCAGTCGGTCAATATCCAAAAACAGATCATTGTCCAAGGACAACGTGCAACTGCAGTTTCTGGACGGGAATTTCTTATCGTAAATCTAAAAATTACAAACAATCTAAAGAAGACAATTCAACTAAATACAAGAGACTATATCAGGATCATTACTGCAGGGGATGCAAATGAGCAACTTGCAGCTGACATCCACAATGACCCAGTCGAAGTACAAGCAATATCAACCAAATTCACAAGAGTAGGAATCGCACTTGACGACGCAGATACCAAAAAGACAATCCATATGAAAGTTGGAGAGATTGATGGATCAAAACAAAATATCGATCTCAACTTTAAGTTCTAAATTTTAAATCGAAATTCAAATTAAGTGATCGTTTGACTTCGTATGACCAATTCAAACCAGAATAATATCCCCAACCATCTACTAGCCGAAATAAAGACGGCTTTAGAAAGCGTTAAATACGGTAGCATTGAAATTTTCGTCCAAAATAAAGTCATCACTCAGATCATAGTTAGGAATATCCACAAGACAAGTATGGATATTGAAAGGCAAGAATCGCATAGTGTTACAAGTCACATGGAAACCCATTCCCATATACAAAAAAGTTCTGTAAAGATTAGATAGCTATAAGTAGCTAAATAGGTCTTGACACTACTATTTATATAGTATATAAGTTAGGGTAATTAGATAGAGCTGACCGCAAACGGAGGCTTCTTCACACAATCAATTTTTGTGTGCGGAAGTCTCCGTTTTTTTGTTTCTTGGGGCTACCGGAAATAAAATTAGGCGGGAGAAACGAAGTGCTCTTGAAAAAGAAATCTTAAACCAAAGGAGGTGAAATATATATGACAAATTTCAAAAAACAAATTTTCTCAGTAGTCGCAGCTGGATCTCTACTCGTAAGCGTAGCATCTCCAGTTCTTGCGGATACTACAATTCAAATTTCTGGAAACGGAGCTGGTTCAGATAACTACACAACAGTTAATCAAACCAACACAAACACTGTTTCTCAGAATAACACAGCAAATGTCACCAACAATGTTACCTCAAATGCAGACACAGGAAACAATAAAGCTGGTTTTAACACAGGCGGCGATGTACAAATCGGCACTGGAAAAGCTACAACCGTTGCAAACGTGACCAACACTTTGAACAGCAATGCTGCTCAAATTGCAGGATGCAATTGTGAAGGAGACACTGATGTCAAAATATCCGGAAACGGAGCTTATTCTGACAATACCGTTACTTTGAAAGATACGAATGTAAATTCTATCGGACAAAATAACGTTGCTAACGTTACCAACAAAGTTGAGAACAAGGCAAATAGTGGTGGCAACACAGCAAATAGCAACACTGGAGGCGATGTAATGATCGGCGCTGGAGCTGCTACAGCTGTAGCAAACGTTACGACCGTTGCGAATGCAAATTCTGCAATGATCGGAGGCGGAGCTGGAGCTGGACACAATTCTGCTTCTTTTGTAATTTCTGGTAATGGTGCAGGTAGCGACAACTGGATTGACGCTAAACTCGCTAATACCAACACTGTTTCACAAAATAATTCAGCAACCGTTAATAACGATGTTGAATCAAAAGCGAAGACAGGATACAACGATGCAGGGTTTAACACCGGAGGCGATGTAATGATCGGCACCGGAGCTGCTTGGTCAGAAGCAAACGTAGATAATATGGTTAACTTTAATTCAGCTAACCTCGACTGCGGATGCGTCACTGACGTTCTTGCTAAGATCGACGGAAATGGCGCTACACCTCAAGGACATGGCCATCATGGTTATGACTTCTGGAACAAGAATGATAATACTATCCTTCTTGATTTAGTTAACGCTAATAACGTTGGACAAGGAAACAATTCTTACCTCAATAACGATGTCGAAGCAACTGCTAAGACCGGAGGTAACGATGCTGACCTTAACACCGGAGAAACTGGATCTGATCCAGCTATCAACACCGGAGCAGCAACTGACGTAACCGATGTTTCTAACAGCGGTAATGTCAACACTGTTGGAGGAGCACCATTTGTAATTCCAATGCCTGGAAATTCAAGTGTTTCTGTTTCTTTCAACTTTCAAGCTTTAATGGCATTCTTCGGAATGCACGTTTAGTTTGATACGGAACAAGTAGGGTGCTTTTGTTAGCACTTCGACAAGATCACCCTACAAGTTTTGAAAACAAAAAAAACTTAAAACTATAAACATAAAACTTAAAAAGATAAATATGACACTCAAAAGAATACAACAACTACTGTCGCTAACATTAATACTCGTTATTTTTGTAGGAAAGCTTGCAGCTCCGATTGCGGCTCTTGCAGAAGATGCTCCATCTGCTCCAAGCGCACCTTCAGCTCCATCGGCTCCAAGCGCACCTTCAGCACCTAGTGCACCAACACCTCCACAACATAATGATGCACCTCATCAAGCGCCATCCGCACCAACCCCTCCACAGAACAACAACAGTACACCACCTAGTGCACCTACCCCACCACCAGCACCAAACAATAACGATGAGGGACATAGTGGAGATGCACCTGCTCAAAATCAGGAAGTTAATCCTAATACGACATCAGGAACCGGTGCAACTAATGGAAGCGGCAATGTAGGAGACACAACAATTGGAACTGGGGATGCTACCAATAATTCTGGGATTACAACAACTGGTAACAATAACGCCGCTGTTGATGGAGGGTGCAACACCTGCTTAGGTGGAGCATCAGTTACGAATTCAGAAAATGGTATTGGATCAAATAACAGTGCCTCATCAACAGACAGTAATTCAGCTACCACTGGCCAGCACAATAGTGCAAATGTAGCAAACAATCTAACAGCAGGTACCAATACAGGAAACAATAATGCTTCTTTCAATGTTGGTGATTCTTCTATTACAACAGGAGATGCAAATACGACAGGAACCGTAATTACATCACTTAACACAAATGTTGATGGAGTTGCGGTTGCAACATTTGACATCGCTGATAATCACACGGGAGATATTGTTCTTGCTCCAGGAAATGCAACAAGTAGTTGTACAAACGGATGCGGTGCAACAAACAACACTTCAAACACGGCAAATGGAGCAAACTCCACAAATAATGCTTCAAATAACACGACAAATAATAGTGTAACTGATCAGTCAAACGACGCTGTAATTGGTAGCACCCTCAATCTATCTGCAAATTCTGGAGGAAATGACACGAGCTTTAACACCGGTGGAGACTCAAATATTACGACAGGGGATGCAAATGTTAGTGCAAATGTCTTGACGATGGCAAACAATAATATCGCAGGGAATGTGCTCTACAACGTAGTCAATATATATGGAAACTTGGTAGGAGATATACTCTTGCCACAATCAACTATTGATTCACTCCTTTGTACCACGTGTGGATCTTCATCAACCTCAAATTCAGGAAATGGTGACAATTCAACAAATACTGCAAGTAACAACACAACTAACAACGCAACAACAACCCAGACCAATAACGCCACTATCGACAACAATGTCAACATAAATGGAACAACAGGAAACAATGATTCAAGTTTTAACACCGGTGGAAATTCAGGAATCGAAACAGGAGCATCAAATGTAGTTGCCAATGTCCTCAATGTCGCAAATACGAATATTGATGGGGGCACATGGTGGTTGGTTATCGTAAACCAAGCTGGCAAATGGATAGGAAAAATCGTTGGATCCCCAGATGGTGCAACAATGGCTGGAAGCGCAGGGACTGAATTTGAAGTAGATCCAATAACAGGTGAAGTTACTGCACTTGGTGCCAATACTTCAAACTCAGGAAATGGTGACAATTCAACAAATACTGCAAATAACAACACAACCAACAACTCAACAACAACCCAAACCAACAACGCAAAGATTGAAAATAATGTAAACCTTGATGCCAACACTGGTGGAAATGATGCAAATTACAACACAGGCGGAAATTCAAACATCAAAACAGGAGATGTAAATGTCATCGCAAATCTCGTTAACTTCGTCAACAACAATATAACCGGCGGCGGAAAACTAGTAGTCACAGTTGTTAATGTTTTCGGAAGCTGGATTGGTGACTTTGTAGGGCCAAACCAACAGCAACAAGCTCATAACACTACATCAGGTGGATCTACGGGTGGATCAAACAACAATAATAATAATGGGAATTCAAATTCAAACGGTTCATCAATAGTATCTGCAGCAACCGGAAATGCAGTAGCTCAAAATATAGTCCGAACAACCGGGAATACAAACACCTCAGGTGGAAGCGTACAAGGCATTACTACTGGAGGAGGGACCACTTACAATGACGCTACTGTTGCAAAAAGCGTAGGGCAAGACGGTTCTGCGACAGTAGCTAAAAAGACAATTTCTCTAAATCTCGCATGGTTGCTCCTTGCACTTCCACTCTTTGGAATTGCATTCTTGGCTAAAAAATCATTTGTTCCTGTCCGAACACTCGCAATCCGGGGAATACATCTCTTCCTATGATGAAGTTTTCGGGACTAGTTTCTGTCCCAAAAACCTTCTCCATTTCATGGACTAAAAAAGCAGTCATATTTTTGATCTGCCTAGTTGCAAATCTCACGTTAACAAGCCACGTAAAAGCAGACGAAATAGTCGTGACAGTCAACGGAAATGGATCAGATTCTTCAAATCAAGTTCAGGTCAGCTCACAAAATAATACCCAGGTATCGCAAAACAATAATTCAAACATTGATAACAATGTAACCTCGAATTCAAACACTGGGAATAACACAACATCAAATAATGCAAATGGAAGTGCTAGTGTTACAACTGGTGAAGTAAATTCATCAACAACAGTCAACAATCAAAATATCAATACAAACAACGCAAACACCGATTGTGGATGCCAAAATAACTCCTCCACCTATATAATTGGTAATGGTGCAGATTCTACCAATGTTGCCGTAAACTCAAATTCGACAAGCATTGTTGTTGGACAAAATAATACAGCCTATATTTCAAATAATATTACAGCGAACGCCAATACCGGGTATAACAAAGCTTCATATAATGGTAGTTCAACAAGTATCACGACGGGAAATATTTTCTCTTCAACAACAATAAACAATAAAAACATCAACAACAGTGCATATTTCGGGTCAAATGGATTGGGAAATAGCCTTCTTATGATATCTGGTAATGGGGAAGGATCTTTGAACAATGCATATCTTACGACAAACGTCAGTGTTGTTGTAGCAAACACAAACTTGGCTTCAATTACTAACAATGTAGAAAATAACCTGAATACTGGAGGAAACACAACATTGGGTAATCTTGGGGATAGCGCAATTGTAACGGGCGGTATTGTAAATAGTGTTACAATCAACAATGAGAATATCAACAGCAGCTTTTTTGAGATTGCATGCGACTGTAGCAAGCCTGAAAATCCTGAGCCTCCAACCACTCCTTCAACTCCAACTCCTGGAACATCTTATGTTCAAGGATCAAGCGGAAGCTCATCTTCAGGGTCTTCAAATGGTACACCAGGAAATGTACTTCCAATGACAGGAAGCACCATCCCATGGTCACTCTTTGCAACACTTATATTCTTCTTCATGTTCATTTCCGGGCTGTATCTGCGTTTCCATGGAGCTAATGCACCTCCATCAAGAGTATAAGAGTAGCCTTAAACTCAAAACCCCGAAAGGGGTTTTTTGATGGTAAAATACGGTTTATCTATGAGAAAAAAAATTGGAAATATTCTAATCGCAATTTCTTTGCTGGGGATTTTGTTTATTTATTACCCAGTTCTGAAAGAATTTTTCTTTCCACCTCACTTTACGGAAGCGCAGAAGAAAAGTGCTGGGTTTTCTATAGAAATCCCCTCAATAAAGGTTTTTTCACCAGTTATTGCAAATGTTGATCCTTTCAATCAGCAAGAGTATATTGAAAAGTTAAAAAATGGGGTAGCACAAGCAAAAGGAACGAGTCTGCCTGGTCAAAAAGGCAGCATGTATTTTTTTGCCCACTCATCAGATGTTCCATGGAGAATAACTCGTTATAACACCGCATTTTTTAGATTGGATTTTGTTAAAAAGGGGAACATTATTATAGTTAGAAAAGATGGGAAAGAATATAGGTACAAGGTCTATGATAAAAAAACAGTTTGGCCAAATGAAGTGAAGTATTTAAAAGAGGATCAGGGGGATATATTAATTCTTCAAACGTGTACTCCGGTAGGGACTGCACTGAAGCGGTTACTTGTATTTGCCCGCCCAATTTAGTGTATGGGGGAAGAAAGGACGTCGAGTCAAACTCGATCCTTGCCTCCCCCGGGTACACCTTGCAGCGGTTACGCTGTCACATTCTTGCCTGATCTTGTCAGGCGGTCGACCCAGTTGGCTTGCAGTTGCCTGTGGCGTTGCCTGTAGGGGCTACTCTTACGCCTCCTTTGACAGGGTCGATCTCGATGATCTTGAAGATGGGTTGGATACCGTTTGTGTTCTTTACGTAAACCACATCTCCGTTTTTGATCCTGCCCAGTTCTTCGATGAGTGCACTCCCCTTTTCTACGCTTCGGAATGGAAAGGTCAGGGCTTGTCCACTGCTGCCGTTGGTGATCATCCAAAAGACGCCATCGCCTTCTGGAAACCAGTCCCAGCAGGATTCATCGACTGAGGGGAAGTTGTTGTCCTCACCTATCACGGCAAAGGCTGTAAGCCAACCATTGGAGGTTGGCTTGGGGCTTTCATCAGACCCATCGCCGCAAGCGGTGAAGAATGTGGCCACGATGACCAGGATCAGAACTAGAATCTTCTTCAATTGTGCGTCCTCAGCGTTTTGGGTCCGGGTTGCCCCGAACAGGTCGTTAGTTATGAAGAGTCTCCGTAGCGGGCTACCCTTTTCAGTGCTTGAGACAGGATATAGAGTTGCAACCTGTGCCCACCCTCAGTGTTGCGCTTCAGGACTTCGGGCATGAGGATAATGTCTTCCTCGTTGTGGTCGATCAGCTCCAGTTCGGACAGAAGTCCATGCACTTCAGCATAGCACTTTTTTCCGAAATTACGAAGTTCCATCAACTCCTTTTTGGATTTTGTGAGAAGAATCTCCACAGTCGGAATGCCGTTTCTCTTCAGGGTGTTGTACACCCGGTTGGAGAAGCCCAACTCTCCGATGGAAGTGCCTTCCAATTGGATTGTCATCAATTTTTCTCCTTAGGCGTAATTTTATAAGCTTTCGCTCGCTCAGAAGACAAGAGATTCTCTTCTCAGCGAGCGAAAACTAGTATCCGCCTCCGTTAAAGCTTCGGCGAGACTGCGATCAATAAGTTTGATCTTGCAAGAATATGATTTCAAGGTGCGTTGGTTTTATTTCCGAACGTGAATGTTTTAAGCAGATAAAACTCTTGGTTTGGAATAAAAACGTGATGGTATTATATAATTGGAGATAAATAAAATCAAATACTATGAGTTTAAGCTTTACACCCCTAACCTCAAGATTATTTCAAAAATTGAAATTTTCATAATTCAAAAACAAACCCTCCGGAACCTTTTGGTTGCAGAGGGTTTGAATTGAAAAAAACTAGTTAGTGTTTGTAGACCCACCAACTTCTACTCCAACTGTATTAGAAGCTGGATCAGTTGTGACTGAATTGCCTCCGCCTACATTGAAACTTTGACTGTTTCCACCAGTGTTGGCACTTGACCATACATTGGTATTTACAGCTGTTGTATTTGTCTGACTAACAACCGTAGAATTGCTGTTAATCACTACAGCTTTTGACGAGCTAAATGCTCCTCCACCGGTAACGGTTACTGTATTTGTGTTGTCACCAGCACAACCACATGGGGATGTGTTTGTGTTAGTTCCACCAGTAACGCTGATACCAACTATGTTGGTAGCAGGTCCAGTTGTAATGCTGTTTGAACCACCATTTCCTACATTAAAGTTTTGTTTGTTTTTTCCTGTGTTAGCGGACAAACCAGCCCATGTATTGACAGCGGTTGTGTTCTCTTGAACAGTTGCTGTTGATGAAATGTTTTTGACTACAGCTTTTGTGTAGCTGAAAGCCCCATTTCCGGTAACAGTAACAGTATTTGTTGCTGCAAATGATGCTGGGGCTACTACGCTCACCATCATTGTACCGAATGCAACTGCTGATGCGATTTTTTGCTTGATATTCATATATTTCACCTCCTTTTTGTAAAGATACTCCTGCCGAACCAGACTATATTTAAATCACAAAAAAACCCTCCGAATATCGCAGGGTCAATAATTTGAGCAGTTTAAATTTGTCATGGCAGGTCGAAAGTAAGATGAATCCAGAGTTCTAAGGGGCAACGTAGAACGATAATGTTAGTTATTATATGCCAGCACTTGGCAGGACTGTCAAGACTAACAATCTGTATATTTATATTACCAAACAGATCATCTTATATTTATTTTTTGAGGTCGCTTCCTTGACTTTATGCCCTCATTTCTGTTAAAATCAATCCTGTAACTACATAAAGAAGTGGTGGGAGTGGCCCACCATTTTTTTTACGTAGTAAAGAACAATATGCCAGCAATACAAAGAAGCGAGTTCTCACTCGCACTTAACCAAATAGCTCAAGAGCGTGGAGTTGATCCTGAAATAATTTTAGAGAGCATAAAGACTGCAATACTTGCAGCCTACAAAAAAGATCATGTCCAAGAAACTGTTGATGAAGACGAGACAGTTGAGGCTGATAAATATTCGGCTGAAATCAATTCAAATACCGGTGAGACAAAAATCATGTATGAAGGAAAAGATGTAACACCTCCAGGATTTGGACGAATCGCTACCCAAACAGCAAAGCAAGTACTTCTTCAAAAAATCCGTGAAAGAGAAAAAGATGCCATCATGGCAGAATACACGAAGAGAATCGGGACTGTCGTTACCGGAAATATTTTGAGATTTGCAGGAAGCGCAATTGTTGTTGATATCGGTAAAGCAGAAGCTATTATCCCACCAAACCACAGAATCCAGAACGAGAATTACTACCTTAACAAAAAAATGGCAGTATACATCGTTGAGATTGCTGATGATGAAAAGCGAGGTCGGGAAATCATCGTGTCAAGAACCCATAATGGACTTTTGGAAGGATTATTGCGACGTGAAGTTCCGGAAGTTGCTTCAGGAAGTGTAACTATTAAAGAAATTGTCCGTGAACCAGGATCTAGAGCAAAAATCGCAGTCCATTCAGATCAGTCGGGTATTGATCCCGTTGGTTCTTGTGTAGGACAAAAAGGAGTACGTATCCAGGCAGTTATTGATGCTGTTGATGGACTTGAGAAGATTGACGTTATTCAATGGAATAGTGATACTTCAAGATTTATCGCAAATGCACTTTCTCCTGCAAAAAATCTAACAATTGAGCTCAATGAGAAAGAAAAAGTAGCAACTGTCAAAGCTCCAAAAGAAGAGCTACCTCTTATTATCGGGAAAGAAGGACAAAATGTGAGACTTGCCTCAAAATTGACCGGATACAATATTGAAGTTGAAGGAATTGAAGCCCCTCTTGAGCCTGAGCTTGAGGAAAAAGCCTAATCATGAGAGTCATAACGCAATCAATATGGAAAAACAAGTCGAATCTACAAAAATCTATCCTCCTGTCGTATCAGTTCTAGGTCACGTTGACCACGGAAAAACTACTTTACTAGACAGCATCCGCAAAAGTAACATCGTTGGTGGTGAAGCCGGCGGTATTACCCAAGCCATCGGAGCCTCAAAAATTGAAGTTGAACACGAAGGAAAAAAGAGATTTATTACATTTATAGATACCCCAGGACACGAAGCATTTGCCAATATGCGCTCTCACGGAGTCAGCGCATCAGATATCGTTCTTCTTATCATCGCTTCAGATGATGGGATAAAGCCACAGACGAAAGAGTCGATCGAAAAGATATTAGCCTCAAAATTGCCTTTTATTGTAGTTTTTACAAAGACGGATGCTGAAGGTTCTCAAATCGAAAAGATAAAACAACAGTTAGCCAAAGAAGGGGTTTTGTTAGAAGGACTTGGCGGCGATGTTCCATTTATTGGGGTTAGTGCCAAGACTGGGGATAAGATTTCTGACCTTTTAGAGCTTATCGTTATCGTCTACGATTTTTCTGAGATCAAAAAAACTGATATTTCCGACTTTTTAGGTGTCATTATTGAGGCAAAATTAGACAAGAGACGTGGAATTTTGGCCTCCCTTGTCGTCAAAAACGGACACGTTGCTGTAGGGGATAAGATTTATACAGAAAGGAAAGAGGCAGGTAAAATACGTGCATTGATAGATACAACGGGTCTACAAGTAAAAGTAGCATATCCTGGAGATGCTGTTGAAGTTCTTGGATTTACAGAAGTACTTCCAGCGGGAAGCATCGTCAACTCAAAGGCTATATCAACCGATCAAAAAGAGGTAGAACTAGCTACTCACACGACAGCAGATCTTATGACATTTCTCCAAAACAAGCAGAATGAAAAACTTCCCGTGATCATAAAGACTCAGACAAGCGGGGAATTTGAGGCTATTTTGGCTACTTTACCTGATGATGTTGAGGTTGTATATGAGGGAAGAGGAGAAATATCTGCCTCAGATGTACTTATGGCTAAAGACTTTAATGCAATTATTGTTGGATTTAACGTCACCATAGAAAAACAAGCAAGGATCCTCGCTGATTCAAATAAAATATTCTATAGGACATATAACATCATCTATAATCTTTTGGATGAATTGGTAGATGCAATTGCTCTTATTCGTGAAAGACAACAGCGAAAAATTCTTGGTAAAGCACAGATTTTAGCAACTTTTGAAGGAAATGAAGGACAAATTTTGGGAGTCAGAATCACTGAGGGTAGACTTGCAGTTGGAGACAAGATCATAATCACCCGTGGAGATGAAGAAACTCCCGACAGTAAAATTCTGTCCCTCAAACAGGGGAAAAAAGACGTAAAAGAGCTGGGACGCGGTAATGAATGTGGAATTATGATAGATCCACAAGTTGACTTTACTATAGGTGATATGGTAATATCCTGTTTGTAAATATGAATCCTACAATTGCGCAGGAAATAAATCTTTTAAAAGGCTTTTTAGATCAGGCAGCCGACCTTGGTATCGTTATTGGAAGTCATCAAAATCTTGATACTGTGGCCGCTTCCCTTGCACTCTACAATTCGTTGTCTCAAGCTGGTAAAAAGGTTCAGATCATCTCAAAGAAAGCTCCAACCGTTGAGGTTTCAAATCTCGTTGGTGTCAATAAAATTACTGAAAACTTTGCGTCAAGTAACTCAGGTAAGCTCGTAGTTTCACTTCCATACATAAGAGGAGAAGTTGAAAAAGTACTTTTTACTGAATTTCCTAATTCTGAAAATCCTACAAATATTAATTTTCATCTCACCGCAGCTGAGGGAAAGAGTATCACTCCATTCACGAATTCTGACGTAAGACTTATATGGGAAGGCGGAGCACCTTCTTCAATAATCACTGTTGGAGCAGGGACAATGGGTGAGCTTATGGGAGTTGCAGATACAAATAACGTCAAAATCGTAAATATCGACAACTTTTCAGGAAACACCCGTTTTGGAGATATTGTAATTGTTGACGAATCATTCTCCTCCCTTTCTGAAATAATCGGCAAGATCATAAAAGACCTTTCACTTCCGATGGATATTGATGTAGCGCAAAATATATTGGATGGCGTTCTTTTTGCAACACGAAATTTTACAAAACAAAATACATCGCCACTGGCTTTTGAAGCTGCTTCAAACGCAATGTATCAAGGAGCACAAAGAAAAACTGATGAGATGCATCCACAAAGAAGAAATGACGAACCGCAACAACAGCCAAGACGTGATCAATCATTTCAAAACGCTCCAAGACCCTTGGACAATGTTCAGGGCAAGCGTGATCAAAACCGTGATCCACGTGGACAACAAAACAGACAACCACGAGTTTCAAACTCTGGTTCTCAAAGAGTGAATGACACTGATTTTCCTGCAATGCATATGCAGGGACAAAGAGGGCAGCAAAACCAAAACACAGTTGACAACAGACGTTTTAACAATCCACAAAGAATCAATCCGGTGGTGGCTTCGCAACGTTCACAACAGCAATTTCCACAGGGGAGAGCAGCGGTTGACGATATTAGAAACCGTATTAGACAAGAGGAAAGACCTACTGCTCCTGTTCAAAATCAACCAACCCAAACACCCGTAATGGATGATGTTGAACCAGAAATCATGGACGCACAGTTAGTAAATGAGCCTACTGTCGCTCCAATAGAAGAAGTTGCAATGCCAGAAGAACAAAATTTTAGTGAGACTCCAACTGATGAAATTCCAGATGATTGGTTGATGCCAAAAGTCTTCAAAAGCTCCAAGAATAACAATTAGTTGTATATTTGCCTCATATTTGTTAAAATACTTGTCATGCCATTAACAACCGACGAAAAAACAGTCATTATTAAGGATAACGCCGTCATCGACGGAGACACTGGATCACCAGAAGTGCAGATAGCGCTTCTTACTCATAAGATCACAAAATTAACAGATCACCTAAAGATCCATCAAAAAGATTTTCACAGTAGACGTGGACTTCTAAATATGTTATCAAAGAGAAGAAGGCTTTTTAATTTCTTAACAAAAGTTGACAAAATCCGTGCTGAAGGCATAGGTAAAAAAGTCGGCCTCTTAAAATAAAATAGAGGAATATCCACAATTACTTGTTTGTTGTTGGGGGAAGGATAAAAAAATAGTTAAATGAAAAAAATCACAAAGTCATTCGACATTAATGGTAAGACCATAACATTTGAGATGGGCGAGTTGGCTCAACTTGCTACATCAAGTGTCCTTGCTCGCATGGGAGACACAGTTGTACTTGCAACGGTCACCATGGGAAGAAATGACACTACTCTTAACTATTTCCCACTATCAGTTGATTATGTAGAAAGACTTTATGCTGGTGGAAAGATCAAAGGATCCAGATGGGTCAAAAGAGAAGGAAGACCTACTGATGATGCAGTTCTAACAGGTCGGCTTATTGACCGGTCTATCCGCCCACTATTTCCAAAAGAACTTAAAAAAGACGTCCAAGTAATCGTAAATGTTTTATCCGTTGATGGAGTAAATGACCCAGACATATTGGCTATCAATGCAGTCAGTATGGCACTATCCATCTCAAAAATTCCATGGAATGGTCCAGTTGGAGCAATGAGAGCCGGAGTTTTGACAGAAGACAGCACAAATACGCCTGTCACAAATCCAGACACTACTAATCCACTTTCACTTGATCTCGTTCTGACAGCAAGTCCTACGGGGCATACTCTTATGGTTGAGGCTGGAGCATTACAAGTTCCTGAAGAGACAGCTTTAAAAGCGGTAACTCTTGCTCGTGAATGGGGATCAAAATTAGTTGAGTTTGTTAAGGAAGTCACAAAAGAAATCGGAGTTGAAAAGATCGAGTTAACTATTGACGAGGCAAAGGCTGATTATGTAACACTCGTAGAAAAATCATATAAGAAAAATATCATCGAAGTTCTTGAAGGAGATTTGGGTGAAAATGTGAGTGGTGATCTTGGAAAGATTGCAGATATTATTGCTGAGGCGGAAAGTAAAAATGCAAAAGAAGGGGACAGTGCTCCTGATAAAGGTAAGATATTTGACGCAGTCGACTATGTATTCAAAAAAATCATCCGGGAAAATATCGTTGAGAAAGATAAGAGATTTGATGGAAGAAAGCTTGACGAGGTAAGACCTATCACTTCATCTGTCGGATATCTTCCACGAGTTCATGGATCAGCACTATTTTCACGAGGAGAGACTCAAGTTCTTTCAATTGCTACTCTTGCATCATCTTCATTCAGCCAATTGGTTGAAACTTTAGAGGGTGAAGAAACCCAAAGATACATGCATCACTACTCATTCCCTCCATATTCAGTTGGAGAGACTGGTAGAATTGGAAGCCCAAATAGACGAGAAATCGGACACGGAGCGCTTGCACAACGTGCATTGGAAGCAGTTTTGCCTCCTCTTGAGACATTCCCTTATGCGATAAGAGTCGTTTCTGAGGTTATGTCTTCAAATGGATCAACTTCCATGGCATCAGCTTGTGGATCTACACTTGCTCTTATGGATGCTGGAGTACCTATCACCTCTCCTGTTGCAGGAATTGCAATTGGTCTTATGACATTGGGTGACAAATACAAAATTTTGACTGACATTATTGGTCTTGAAGATTTTGCAGGTGACATGGACTTTAAAGTCGCAGGAACAAAAGAGGGTATAACTGCAATTCAACTTGACGTTAAAAAAGATGCTCTTACCGACGAGATGGTTTCTGAAGTTTTTGCTCGAGCCAAGAAAGCTCGACTCGAGATTTTGGAAGTCATGATGAAGGCACTTTCTGAGTCAAGAGCCGAAGTCAGTCAATTTGCACCAAAGATCAAGATGATCAAGATTGATCCTGAAAAGATTGGTGGACTCATCGGACCTGGAGGCAAGATGATAAAAAGCATCATCGCATCAACCGGAGCACAGGTTGATGTTGAGGATGATGGATCAGTGTCAATTTCAGCAGTTGAGGAAGAAGCAGTACAAAAAGCAGTCGAGTGGATTGAGGGACTTACTCATGAAGTAAAACCAGGTGAGGAATATGAAGGAACTGTTAAGCGTATGATGAATTTTGGAGCATTTGTAGAAATCCTTCCAGGTAAAGAAGGACTCGTACATGTGTCAGAAATGTCAACTGATTATGTTCAGGATCCAGCTGATGTTGTTACGCTTGATCAAAAAGTAAAGGTAAGAGTTAAAGAGATTGATGATATGGGAAGAATCAATCTTTCTATGAAATTTGGAGAAGATGCTGACAAACCATCAAAAAGACCTGAAGGAGATGGAAATGGTGGCGATCGCGGTGGAGACAGAGGTCCTTCTAGAGGCGGATCAGGTGGAGGATTTAGAGGTGGACGTGGTGGATCATCTGGTGGAGGATTTTCTCGAGGTGGACCAAGACGAGATTTTGGCGGCAGTGGTAGACCAAGTGGAGGCTCAAGAAGTTTTTCAGGTGGGTCAAGACGTTCAAGTGGAGCAGATAAAAAACCTAGTTATCAAGGCGGACGCCGCGATGATTGGAGAAGTTAAGATAAATCCCAAAGTAAATTTACTGCTTTTTCCATCACCCTGTTAAATTTCTTATTAAAGTCTTTTATTGTATCCCAATATGGTTCTCGTGTTCCTTGATCCATGATAAATCCCCGGTTGTATTCTATTTGAATACCAACTACTTTATTCCCAAAATCATTTTTAGGATTTCCAAAATGTTGCATGATGTGCCCACCTTTATATGAAGTATTTATTTCAACTTCATGCTTTTTTACCCCAAATTCTTCAACTATAAAAGTCTGAATACTTTGTATGAATTCTGGTGGGCTTGTTGTAAATCCATTTTCAGGAACCAATTCTCCAGTATGAGGAAGGCCAAAATTTGAGAGGATGAAGCTTGGCATTGTTCTATTTTCTCCAGGTAGCTTGCGGTCACGCTTGCCAGTACGCTGATCAAAGTCTCCTGTGTCGTGATGATCCCACAAAATTACTTTATCAAAACCTAACTGTTTTGATTCTTTAATAAGCCTTGATATCTCTTTATAGTACGGATCGTAATGATTCTCAAAATAAAAAGTCTTTTCTTCATCCGTCAGATGCAGGCTCTCTTTCCAAATAGTATTTCCGTGAAAGTCTTGATACTTAAAAAGCGTGTGATCCCGGGGTTGATTGAGACTTCCAAGACCCCTTGTATATTTTGATTTCAAATTTCCTAATGCATTAGGATGATAAGCCGTGTCTCCGGTGTATTTATCTGAAAACTCACCTATTTGCCACCAGTCCAAAGCTACTCTGTGGGAAAGGTCTTTAAAACTTTCTGAATGGTGTGGTGCAGATGTGATTAGTGGTAGTTTCATCTTTTCCTGATTATATACCTCCTTAATTCTTAATTCTTGATTCTTACTTCTGATATACTTATCTTATGGATTCTGCCCAAAATTCACAAGACAACAGTCAAAAGACATTAGACAATAGTTTGAGTAATTCAAATCCACAACAAGCCAGCAGCCAGCAGCAAGTGGCAAGCAGCCAGTCTGAGCCTGTTGCTGATAATGGTACTCAAATTGCAAAGCTTGAAGGTTTGATAAATAACGCGCGTCTTCCGGAAGACCTCAATCAAGCGGCACGCGCAATGGTTGCTCGTCTTAAAATTGTTAAAGATCAACCTTCCTTTTATACCGAGTATGACACCATGTCTCGGTACATTACGTGGATAACTGCACTTCCTTGGAACAAGATGTCTCAAGATGTTCTCGACCTTGCCCACGCAAAGCAAGTTTTGGACAAAAATCATTTTGGACTTGAGGTAGTAAAAGAGCAGATTTTGGAATTTCTGTCCATCATGATACTTACCCGTCAACGTGCAGGACAGGAGGGGTCTGATATTATCGCTCGTGCCCCAATTTTGTCTCTTGTTGGTCTTGCCGGAGTCGGAAAAACAACAATTGCGTATTCTATCGCCGAAGCCCTCGGTCGAAAAATAGAGCGTATTCCATTTGGAGGAATGGGTTCTGCCAGTCAGCTTCGTGGTAAGTCACGTCTTTATTCAGATAGTGAACCCGGATTTGTCATAAAAGCACTTCGTCGTGCAGGAACTTCAAATCCAGTCATACTTTTGGATGAAATTGATAGGGTCAGTGAAGACGCACGAAGTGACATCATGGGAGTACTAGTAGAACTTCTTGACCCATTGCAGAATAAAGCGTTTACTGATCACTTTATCGACTATCCGGTAGATCTTTCCCAAGTTCTATTTATCGCAACAAGTAACAACACGAAAGACATCTCAACAGCTGTCATTGATAGGCTAGAAATTATACAAATGCCTTCATATACTGATGAAGAAAAGATAGTTATCGGAAAAACATTTGTTCTTCCACACGTGCTGCATGAATCAGGCCTTACCCCAAATGATTTTGCCATAAATGATGATGTGTGGCCTGAGGCTATCGTCAGACCATTGGGATATGACCCTGGAATCAGAGGACTTCAAAGAGTTATTCAGGGGATAGTGAGAAAAACAGTATATTACATGATGCTAGGCAAAATTCCCCGCGGTCAGAAATTTATTGTGACGATGGAGAACATTAAAAGCTTCGTCTCGGCCTGGTAGTAAGTTAATAGTTAATATATAATTACCTCAATGGAAAGCAATCCTTCAGGACCTACTCTTACCCTTCTTCCCCTCGGTGGAATAGGTGGCGTTACCAAGAACATGTATCTGTATATTTACGGTAATGATATTCTTATTGTGGATTGTGGGATGGGATTTCCCGATGCATCAACCCCTGGAGTAGATTTTCTGATCCCTGATATAACTCATCTTAAAAAATTGGTTGCAACTGGCAAAAGAATTGTTGGACTCCTTCTTACTCACGGGCATGAAGATCACATCGGAGGAGTACCTTTTGTTCTTGATCAACTTCCTTCCTTTCCTATCTATGCAACTCCCCTTACCGCTGCATTTACCAATGAAAAATTAAAGGATTTTGGGTTAAATCAACGAGTCGTTGAAGTTAAATTTAGAAAAGACTTCAATCTTGGCGTTTTTACAGTCCGCTTTCTTCACATAACACACTCAGTTATGGACACATCAAATATTTTCATAAAAAGCCCAATCGGAAATTTCTATCATGGGTCTGACTACAAGTTCGACTTAACTCCTCCGGATGACAAGCCTTCAGATATGCATGGAATTGCAGCAACTGCAAATGAAGGGGTCCTTTGTATGTTATCTGATTGTCTTGGCGCAGAGCGTGAAGGACATTCAAAGTCAGAGAGAAAGATCACTGATAGTTTTGAG
Source organism: uncultured Gammaproteobacteria bacterium (assembly GCA_964504535.1). GTDB lineage: Bacteria > Patescibacteriota > Microgenomatia > Levybacterales > GWA1-39-11 > JAUSNA01. The sequence continues at coordinate 89,156 of CAZDED010000001.1, read as the reverse complement.
TCAGAATTTCGTCGCACAAAAGGACGAGTATTTGTTAGTACCTACTCATCCAACATATCCCGTATGAATCAGGCGATTGAAGCAGCTTTAAAATTCAACAGAAAAGTTTGCTTTATCGGACGCTCATTTATAAAGGCAAGAGATATTGGTCGTCAACTGGGGTATGTGAAATTGCCTCAAAATATGGAGGTAAAACCACAGCAAGTGATGAGTATGGACCCATCAAAAGTAATGATCCTGATTCCTGGATCCCAAGCTCAGGAAGAATCAGCTCTCGTAAGAGTTGCAAATGACAATGATAAAGCGCTTCGGATTGATAAAAATGATACGGTTATTTTCTCTGCCGATCCAATTCCTGGTAATGAGGTAAACATATATAAGTTAATTGACACCATTGTTAAAAGAGGAGCGCGAGTAATCCATAGTGACATGACAAGTGAGTTTCATGTATCAGGACACGGTTCTCAAAATGACATTAAGCTTTTGGCAACGTTAACTCAACCCCGATTTGCGTTTCCAATTGGAGGGAACTTTAGACACATGAGTGCATTCAAAACCCTTATGACAGAGCTTGGAATGCGCGATCAGGATGTTGTTCTACCAGAATACGGACAGGAAGTTATTTTTAACAAAATAAGTTATCGGTACGGTGCAAAGGTTCCTTTGGCAACAGTCTATGTAGATCAGATAACTGGGGAAGAAATGGAGAAGTTTATCCTCATGGACAGACAGAAAATTTCTGAGGAGGGAATAATGATTGTAATTGTTGAAATAGAGGGAGAGACTGGAAAAGTGGTATCCACTCCGGACATTATTGCCCGAGGATTTGTTTTTCCAGAAAAAGAAGGTTTTGCAAAGCAACTCAATGAGGAATTGATGGTAGAGTTAAATCAAAAGACTCCAAAGAGTAACAATATGGGAACTTATAGAAAGATCATCCAAAGAACCAGTGAAAATCTTCTGTATAGAATGAAAAGAGAACCCCTCGTCATCCCCGTTGTGATTGAAGTTTAATTTCAGAAAGTTGAGTTATTTTCATTGACACTATTATCGATTTATGGTAATATCGATAATAAAGAAATTCTAATTATCGATATGAATAATATAAACAGAGCGGGTAAATATAGAAAGGTTTTATCAGGAGATGCAGCTTATGAAGCGTTTATTCCGAATTTTTTGCCGCCTAATCCACCAATAAAAATAGACGATACTTTGCAGACTCTTTTGTCAAATGCAGATCGTGCATTGGGAGGGTTAAATGTAATTACTGAATTGTTACCAGACTCTAATTATTTTGTACTTTCTTATTTAAGAAAAGAAGCAGCACTATCTAGCCAAATTGAAGGAACTCAGGCTACATTTATTGATGTAGCAAAAGCTGAAGCCGGAGCTGTGGGTAGTGAAACACCACAAGATTATCCAGAAATTATTAATTATATAAATGCAATTAATTACGGGTTAAAAAGACTGAGGGAGGACGATTTTCCGTTAACGCTACGTTTGCTAAAAGAAATTCATGGCAAAATATTAAAAGGAGTTAGAGGTCAGTATAAAAGTCCTGGATCCTTTCGAACTTCGCAGAATTGGATTGGGGGAGCAAGTATTAATACCGCCTCATATATTCCGCCTACTGCAGAAGATATGATTCCAGCCCTTACTAACCTTGAAAAATATATGCATGATTTTAGGCCTATGCCAGTACTTATTAAAATTGGACTAATTCATTCTCAGTTTGAAACAATTCATCCATTCTTAGATGGGAATGGAAGAGTTGGTAGACTGCTTGTGACCCTATTGCTTTGTCAATACGGTTTATTGTCAAAACCTGCCTTATATTTATCTGAATATTTCAAAGCATTTAGATCTGAATACTACGACAATTTAAATGCAGTACATGAAAAAGGTGATTATGAAGGTTGGCTAAAATATTTTATTGAAGGTGTATGGCTAGTTGCAGAAGAAGCTACTAATACAGCTAAAAAGATCAAAATACTGAAAGATAAAGATACTTTAAAATTATCGGAATTGAGTGCTCAATCTTCCCGTAATGCCATTAAGCTTCTCGAAAATTTATTTAGCAATCCAATCATGACTGTAAATGATGTAACAAGGTACACCGGCTTAACGTATGCTAATGCCAACAATCTCGTGAAAAAACTACTTGATCTAGGGATTTTGGAGTTGATATTGGAAAGAGAGAGAAATAGAGTTTTTGCATATTCAGAATATATAAATTTGTTTAAAAATAGAGATTCGTATCAAAGAATGTAAATTTTAATAAAATTGATTCTGCAATGAATCTTGTACCGCATGAAACACGAACCCTTGGTGGCCCCTGTTGTAATTGCAATGTAGGTTTTTAAAATAAGGAAATTCCGGGAATAAATTGACTGATTCCGCGGGATTGATGTTTGCTTCGTGAATTTTCGGCAAGTCCATGTATTCTTGGATTTGTTGAGAAAACTTTAAAGTCTCGATAAAAAGTTCTCTTGTGTTCTCTTACGAATTCGTCTTTGGAAAGAAAGAGCCACGGGTCTAAATTCTGCAAACCACGGCTTTGCAAGTCATTGATAAAAGAATATCCTACCGTATATTTACGGAGGAACCCTTCATCGCTGAGTATTAGATTGAAATCAACGTCTGACTGAATATGCGGATTTCCGTGAGTCCAACTACCAAAAAGGATAACTGCAAGTACGTCCGGTTGAGTCTGCTCCGCAAGCGCTGAGGTCATAGTGTCTTCAATTCGAGAATAACCTACTTCAAATTGTTCCGGGGTAAGCGGAGTAGGTATTTCACCGTATTTTCCTCTCATTCTAGTTTCGTAATTTCTTTGATGCCTTTCATTCATGTAGGCATTATAACCTTGAATACTTTAAAATTCCAAGAAGTTACGTGTTAAAGATTTTGGGTAGGGAAGGAATTTGACACCCAGTACCGTCTTGTTACAACTCTCCAAAATACAGTACAATAAATCTACTGCCCATGAATAACGATCGCCCCCCAATCGAATGTGCCTATTTCTCCATGGAATTCATGTTGGAATCAGATATCCCTACTTATGCCGGTGGGCTTGGAGTGTTGGCTGGAGATCTCATGCGATCCTGTGCTGATATGGGAGAGCCAGTAGTTGGTGTTTCCCTCGTCTACAACGATAGCACTTACAAGCAAGTAATAAATTCTGCTGGGACACAAAATTATGAACAACTCGTCTGGCATAAAAATGACCAACTGACGAAATTATCAAATAGGGTTGAGGTGACAATTCAAGGTCAGAAAGTGATAGTTGGAGTTTGGAGGTATGACATAACAGGGATTGATGAGCATGTCGTGCCAGTTTACCTACTAGACACTGATTTTATTGATAATTCAGAATACGCAAGAAGTCTTACTCAAAATCTGTATGAAGGGGGTGTGCGACTTGACCAAGAAGTACTTTTGGGGATGGCAGGGGTAAAGATGCTTCGCTCACTTGGCTACAACGACATCAAGACTTTTCATATGAATGAAGGACATGCTTCATTTGTTCCCCTTGGACTACTAGCCGAGAAAGGATTTAAAGATGAGGAAGTCAAAAAACTCTGTGTATTTACGACTCATACCCCAATTCCTGAAGGGCATGACAAATTTGATTATACCTATGCCCATAAAGTTGCCGGTGACAATTTGCCGTGGCACATAAAAAAAATAGCGAGTGAGAGTGAGCTTCATATGACTATTTTGGGGATGAGTATGAGTAAATACATCTTTGGAGTTAGTCAGAAACATGGGAGAGTGAGCCAGAATATGTTCCCCCAATTTCATATCGGGGCAATAACAAATGGTGTTCATCACAGAACGTGGATAGGTACAGAACTTGCAAATCTATATGATAAATTTTTGCCTGAATGGGTGCGATACCCACGAGTGTTTAAGAATGCTATTGATGCAATTCCCGATGATGAGTTGTGGCGCGCGCATCAAGAGGAGAAGGGTAGACTTTTGGATCATGTAAATAACCATCTGACCTCTGTTTCAAATGATCAAGAACGGGTAAATCCGCCTGAACAGGAGCAATTTGATATCGATACTTTGACAATTTCTTTAGCGAGGCGTCTTGTGCCTTATAAAAGACCACTCTTATTGTATTCAGATATTGAAAGACTGTTGTCAATTGGAGATGGTAAATTGCAGATCATCCAGTGTGGTAAAGCAGCACCAGGAGATGAGGGTGCAAAGAGTTTTGTAAGACAGATAATTGATATCTCAAAACAATTGAGGGGAAGGATAAAAGTAGTATATCTTGAGAATTATTCACCACTTCTTGCCCGCCAATTGGTGCGTGGTTCTGATATATGGCTCAATACTCCACGGCGTCCTCTTGAGGCTTCAGGAACATCTGGTATGAAAGCTGCAATGAACGGGGTACTCAATTTTTCGATTCTTGATGGGTGGTGGATTGAAGGATACCAGATAGATAGTGAGTCAGGATTTTCGATAGGTCCAAATGATGAGAGTCTGACTCCGGAAAACAATGACCAGCAGGATATTGATGATATGTATAATAAGCTCCAAAACGAGATAATTCCTCTTTACTACAATAACCGCAAGGACTGGATCAACCGTATGAAGCATGCAATAACTTTAGGGGCATATTTTAATACACATCGTGCTATCTCCGAATACAAAGAAAAAGCCTGGCAAGTATAGGCTTTTTCTTCCTCTCAGCTTGATTAATGTACGTGTTTTCTCTATTATGTTAATACTCTGAAAAGGAGCGCTAAGCCTATGCCAAAAAGAAAAAAGAGGAAAGCATACAAAAGAAGAAGTAAAGGTCTACAGCTCAAAAAAGGTACCGTCTACACATTATCGGCAGTAGGTCTTGTGTTTGCGTCCCTTGCCTCTGCCGCTTCATACACGAGAAGTGGATCAGCTCTGGTTCAAATCAACGATTATTTGATACGTTTCTTTGGATTTTTCTCATTTTTGATCCCAATTATTTTTGTTTTGGTTGCATTATTTATTCTGCAGATGAAAAATAGTCTTTCCCGACCCAATATCTCAATTGGATTTATCGTATTTACCGTTTCAATACTCGGTCTTTTTCAAAGTGGAATGGTTGGACATGATCTTTTCTTCTACACTAACAATATCATCGGACCCATCCTAACCATGATCCTTTTTGCACTCGGTGCATTTATCGGATTTGTGGTTTGTATGAATCTTTCTTTTACAGAGATTGGGATGTTCATATTTTCATCAGCCAAAAATGCTGGTGCAGGTGTCGGAAAAGGGGTTGTGCCTATGCTTAAAACAAAAGACAAGTTTGCGACAGACATGGCACCTATGACCATAAAAGGACTTGGCGGGGATGACGATCTCAAGATCTCTGAGGCAAAGGTAGAAAAGGTTGCTGCGCCTGCAAAATCAGCAGCACCATCGCCAATGCCAATGAAAAAAGGAGCTTTACCTGAAGAGATGATATTAAATAAGCCTCTGGAAATGGGAATGTGGGAGTATCCTCCATTCTCTCTGCTCGCTGAGAATAAAGAAAAAAAGCGTGACACTGGGGATGTTAAAAGAATTGCAGGGACAATTGAGCGTACTCTTCAAAGTTTTGGTGTTAAGGCACAAGTTGCTGAAATTAACGTAGGTCCATCAGTTACCCAATATGCGATAAGGATCCCTGAAGGAACAAAACTTACAAAAATTACTACTCTTGCAAATGATTTGGCGCTAGCAACGGAAGCCCCCGGTGGACAAATCAGAATTGAAGCACCAATTCCGGGAAGAAGTCTGGTTGGAATCGAAATACCAAATAAATCTCTTGAATTTGTGTCTCTTCGAACAATGCTTGAGTCGAAGAAAATGCAGGAATCCAAATCAAAATTGGCAGTACCGCTGGGACTTAATGTCTCAGGTGAAGTAGTTGTTGCGGATATTGCAAAAATGCCACATACCCTTATTGCAGGAACCACCGGTTCAGGAAAATCTGTTATGGTAAATGCCTTTATTGCATCAATTCTTTTTCGAGCATCCCCATCTGAGGTTAAATTTATCATGATCGATCCTAAAAGAGTTGAGTTGACCGGGTACAATGACATTCCTCATCTCCTTTCCCCGGTCATCGTTGAAGCTGACCAGTCAGTATCAGCTCTGAAGTGGGCACTTAAGGAAATGGACAAACGTTACACTAAATTTGCAGAGGCTGGAGTCAAAAACATTGATAGCTATAACGAGCTAGCGGGATTTCAGGCTATACCATATATTGTGATTGTGATGGACGAGCTAGCTGATCTTATGGCTCTAGCCCCCGTTGAGGTTGAGGATAGTATCGCTAGACTTGCACAGATGGCTCGGGCCACAGGAATCCACTTGGTGCTTGCAACTCAACGCCCATCTGTTGATGTCATAACCGGACTTATCAAAGCAAACATTCCATGTAGAATTGCATTTAACGTTTCATCAGGAATTGACTCAAAAGTTGTCATTGATTCCCCCGGTGCTGAAAAATTATTGGGTAAGGGGGACATGTTATTTGTTCCACCGGATCAGGCACGACCAACTCGCATCCAAGGAACTTTCGTGTCAGATCAAGACGTAAAGCGTCTTGTTAACTTCATAAAGTCTAAAGGAATCCCAGTTGAATACACGTCAGAGGTCATTGAACAGGCAGTTAATATAAAGGGTCGTGGTGGAAGTCTTTCTACTGTTAATGCCGGTGGAGATGGACGGGATGATCTTTTTGAACAGACCGTGAGAATGATCAGTCAGCACGATAGGGCTTCAGCATCACTCATCCAGAGAAGACTTCAGGTAGGGTTTAACCGTGCAGCCAGACTATTAGAACAATTGGAGGAAGCTGGAGTTGTTGGACCTGCAGATGGGTCAAAGCCACGTGAAGTTTTGGTGAGAAATGCTGACGAGTTTTTGAACGGTCCAGCTAGTGCCGATATTGAGAGTTGAACGCCAAATCCTGTTACTGCCTGATGAAACTCTCTAACACTTTAACTCTTTAACACGTTAACTTTATTATTATGAGAAAAATTTCCGAGATTCTTGCTGATGCCCGCATCGAAAAAGGATATTCACTTGAAAATGTTGTGAAAGCAACAAAGATCAGGAAAGAATTTCTAATGGCTATCGAAGACAGTAGATATTTTGACCTTCCATCGGAAAGCTATGCACTGGGTTTTATCAAAAATTATGCTGTCTTTGTAGGAGTGGATAAAAATAAAGCAGCTGCTCTTTTTAGAAGAGAATACGAAGGAGGGCACAATATACTCCCAACCTTTAAGAGCAAAGACCGGAAATTGACAAGAAAGATATTTTTGACCCCAAGAAATCTTATCATCAGCCTTGTTGTGATAGTCATCTTCGGATATATAGCATTCCAATACGGATCATTTTTTCTGGGGCCACGGCTTGAGGTTCTGACTCCAAAAGATCACTCGTTGGTACGAAATAATATCGTTGAGGTGAGCGGGAAAACAGACCCTTATGCCACCGTTTTGATCAACAATGAAGAATCATATGTCCAGCTTGACGGTACTTTTAAAAAGACCCTCTACCTTTTTGAAGGACAGCGTCAGATCACAATTGATGCAAAAAATAGAAACGGGAAAAATACCAGAAAAATCTTGCAGGTTGTCGTTCGCTAGTGTGGTATATGTATAGTTTGTACCTACTTTGAGATATTGATTTCAAAATTTTCACATGATAGGCTGAAGGACGATGATAGATACTGTCCAGGCCGTCTTGCTTTTTGTGATCGTGCTTCTAACAATTCTTTTTGTAGTTCTTGGTATTCAAGTTTTCTATATTCTAAAAGATTTACGGGTAACTCTGAAAAGAACAAATAATATTCTTGAGAATGCCGAGAAGGTTTCAACCGGAGTCAGTAATTCCTTTGAGTCGGTACAAAATATGTTTGGTGGAGCTTCTACAATAGGTTCAATTGCCGGACTGTTATCAATGTTTCGTAAAAAACAAAAAGAACAACCATGAATGAAAGACGCGGACCAAATGGATTGATTTTAGGCCTCGTAATAGGAGCTGCAGTTGGTGCATTGGTGAGCACAAAAAGGGGAAGAAAGATCTTAAAAGACGTGGTTGAGTATGGTATAGAATATGTCGGAAATACGGTAGATATGGATGACATCGAGACGATACTTAATGATGATGAAGAAGAAATGATGGGTGGAGAGGTAGAAGCCGCTGCTAAAGAAGAGAAAGAACCAGAACAACCATCCCGCCGCAAGAGACTTTTTAGGGGTATCAGGAAGAAGTAATCCTCTAGCTAAATTTTTCAGCCCACGCTACAGGATCTTTGTGCCAATCTTTAACGAGTTCTATTTTTTGGTCTGGCCAATATCCATATTGTTCTGCAACTTCTATCACTTTAGGCAACGTGGTCAAAGTAACCAAGCGAATGCCTGCATCTTCCAACCGTTTTCTCGAATAAAAAAGTTCATAGGTTAGGATTGCATATGCTGTGTCGACTATAACTCCTTTGCTTCTTAAAGCCTCCGCTGATTTAATAGTGCCATCTCCCTTGCTTATCGTATCCTCAATGATCATTCCTACATCTCCTTCATGCACAACCCCTTCTACTTGATCTCCTGCGCCATGCCTTTTTGGGTCAGGTCTAACGGGAACTTGTGGAATCCTAAGTCGAGTCCCTATATCTTTTGCCCAGGGTGGACCTGCTGAAACAACACCAGCCAAAAAGTCAGGACGTTTGTCAAACTGCATTTTAGATACGAAATGATCTACAACTTTAGTGCTACCATCCATGTCGCCATGCAGTATTCTTAAATTCGAATAGAACGGACTCAATAGGCCTCCACTCCATGTGTATGCGGGATAATCAGCAATACTAAAAACATTGTCTCTGAGGAGAATATGAGCGACTTCTACTTCCGAAGAAAATTCAGGGGGTCTTACTGTCTCTGCCATCGCTTAATAATATCAGTTTGATTTGTATTTTCAAGCAGGGTGTCATAGAATTTGTTACACCCTTAGGGGTTTTAATATGGGAAAAAATGTTGTAGTTATTGGAGGGGGGACTGGGGTATTTACGGCTCTAACTGGTCTTCGTGATTATCCATACAATCTGTCAGCAATCGTTAATATGGCTGATGATGGAGGATCAACCGGGGTTTTACGTGAAGAATTTGGGACCCTTCCTGCAGGGGATATCAGGCGTGCTCTTATTGCGCTTTCTGACAGCAACAAAAAAGTCTTATCAGAACTTTTTAACTACCGTTTTGAAGAAAATTCCTCTCTCCATGGGCATAGCATGGGAAATCTCTTGCTTACTGCTCTTGAGAAAATCACCGGGGATTTTGGCAGTGCAGTGGATGAGGCAGTTGAAATATTAAATGTTAAGGGCCAAGTGATCCCAGTAACGCTAACACCAACAAAATTATGTGCAAATCTCACAAATGGAGAAGTAGTAGAAGGTGAGACAAATATCGATATCCCAAAACATGATGGAACTATCAAGATAAAAGACGTCTTTTTGCAACCAAAAGTGACAGCCAATCCAAAAGCTATTGATGCAATAATAAATGCCGATGTGATAGTCCTTGGCCCTGGCGATGTATTTACGAGCATCTTGCCAAATCTTATGGTTGAGGGGATTGTTGATACTATCAAAAATTCTAAAGCCCGTCTTATATATAACGTCAACATCATGACTAAATTTGGTGAGACGAATGGATTTAAGGCATCCGATTTTGTCACAAAGATGGAAGATTATTTAGGAGGGGACAGGATAAATTTTGTGACGGTAAATATTGAAAGGCCAGAAGGGGAAATTGTTGAGCGATACAAAGAGGAAAAGGTGGAGTTTGTGGAAAATGATATGGATGGAGACCCTCGAGTAGTAACTGGGGATTTTTTAAGAGACGGAATGTTTTTACGGCATGATAGCGGGAAGTTGGCAAGTGCTCTCGCGGGAATAATAGATAAAGAATAAAGAGTTAAGAAGTAAGTATTAAGTATGGACAAAAAGAAGAAAGCCAAGGAAATTGTTAAAAAATTGAAGGAGTTGTTTCCTGATCCTAAGACTCCTCTCAATCACAGCAATCCCTGGGAGTTGTATGTTGCAGTAGCACTTTCTGCGCAGCAAACCGATGTTGGGGTTAACAAAGTGACAGATACATTGTTTAAGAAGTATAAAAATCTAGATGATTATCGAAAAGCAAGTTTGGAAGAATTCGAACAAGACATACGGTCTATAAACTTTTATAAAGGCAAGGCAAAAGCTATTAAAAAAGCCGCAGACATTGTTGCGGAACAATACAAAGGACAGATGCCGACTACGATGGAAGAATTGATTGAATTGCCATTTGTCGGGAGAAAGACAGCAAATGTTATCCTGCAAGAATCATTTGGAATTTCTGTTGGAATTGTAGTTGACACACATGTTCGAAGACTTTCAAATTTGTTCGGGTTGAGTAGTCAAAAAGACCCTGTAAAGATCGAAAAAGACTTGATGGAACTTGTCCCGCAAAAAGATTGGAGAGAGTTTGGTCTGGGTATGATTTATTATGGCCGAACTTATTGTAAGGCGTCATGCAAACACACAGACTGCCCGTTAAGAGAGTATATATAAAATATGAGTGAGGAATTAGGAGAAGTTAAAGAAACACCAGACCAAGCAAAATTCCGTGCATTTGTAACCTCACCCGACTTTATTCAGTCATTGCCTGGAATAACGATTGGTAAAGAATCATTTCCCCCAAAATTAGTGAGTCATGATGATACTAACAGATTCGCAATTGCCGAAATTCCACGCCATCCCGATACTCACGATAAATCCTTTAAAAGGTGTCATTTTATAAGCGATCCCGCGACTGGAGAATATACGCAAAGAGGTTATGTTGATGTAACGAATAACTCAGAAAATCTTGCTAACAGAAATATCTATATTAGTAAGTTTGATGAAGACCATTCATTGCAACAGTATGTATCCACTTTGGTTGGTCCAGGTTATGAACGTATGGATGTAGGTTTATCGAGACCTGGGCATAGAACAGACAGAAGGCCAGTCATTGAGATATCTACTAGTTTTGTAAATAACCAACTTGATGCATTTAAATATATTCCACGTTCAAGATCTGATGAGAACAATCCCGGTCAAACAGTTTTTGATATAACGAGAAAGGAAATTGATGTTATTGCGAAAGAAAAAAGTTCTGTTGTTCACACAGTTGATGATAAAAAATGTAGTTTTGAAGTTGTCGAGGAAGATGGTGTAAAAAAATTGAAAGTTAATTATGCTGTAAGTGGCGGTGCTGTAGAAGGAATTAGTATCCCCCTAGAAATCTCTATCGAAGACAAAATGCATGAATTGGTACCCCAAGATGTACAAAGATTTCCGGAAAAGGCACCCACAGAGGCAGACCTTTGGATGGAAAAAGATATCCCTTCAACTCTTTTTGGAGAAGGGTGGCTCCAACCCGCTTAAAAATTGTTAAGTTCCTGTTAATTTGTTATCAAGCCTCAAATTAGCTTTACCTCTATACTGCAACTATATGGAAGGCATGAACGGAGGAGGATCCCAATCAGGTGGAGCGGCAACAATGAGTGGGCCATCAGTTGGGCAGACTTCAAGTCCTCAAACAGGGATAGAAATAAACTCAAATTTCAAAAGTGACGGATTTTCATCAAAAGGACTTTCAATGTTCAAAGACATTGGAAGTTTTAACGCTCCAAAACAAATGATTGATATCTCAAAACCATCGTTTGAAGAGCATGCCATTCCACACGTTGAAATTCCGAAACAAGAAACAGCAAAAAAAGATCCGATTATAGACATCAGTCATGGCAAAGAGACACCAAAATCAATGTTCAAAGAAGTTGGAAACTTTAATGCACAAAAATCAATGATAGATATCTCAAGGCCATATGTTCACGTGCCAGAAGTTCGTCCACAGTCAGAACCGAAACTCCCAGTCATGCACGAATTAAAACCTGAGGTAGAAACAGATGTAACTTTTCAAACTCAAACACGAACCGAGATTGAAACACCTACTCACACAGATATCGAATCAAAACCTGAAGTTCAGACAAAACCTGAATTAAAGGTTGAGCCGGAAGTAAGAACAGAGTTTGACAATGCCCCAAAAGAAGAGCTACAGACAGAGGCGTTGCCACACGTAAAAACAGAAACCAAAACACAGGATCAGCCAGAGAGTGAGACAGATCCAGAACCAGAAGTGAGAACAAATCCTCAGACGGAAAAAGAAGTTTTGCCCAAAACTGAAACCAATCCAGAGGTTTCCCCTAAAACCGAGGCAGCTACAGAAAAAGCAGCAGAAACACTTCTTGCACCAGAATTGGCAAAAGAAAATAAAATATCTCTTGAAAAAGCAAAGGTAGCTATAAAAAAAGCGGTAAGAAAAGCACTTCTAAAAAAGGAGGAAAAAACAGAACAAAAAACAGAAAGTACAACAGAGAAAAAGAAAAAACAAACTATAGAAGAAAAAGCTCAAGAACTTTTTCAGAGTAGGAAAGAAGAAATTGATGATGCAAAAGCAAATCAACAACCCAAAGAAGAGATCCTCTATTTTGAAAAAGATAAAAAGGTTAACACATACCGCACAATGGTAGCCACTCTTGCTGCACAAAAGATAAGAGAAAATGGAGGGGAAATCACCGGTAAAAATTTAGCACAAGAAATCTCACAAAACATTTTACAGGGTGACAGAAGTGAAGTTGTTGAAGGAATACAAGAGGATCTGTCTGGTGATAAAGTGATCGACGAAATTTCAAAAGTCGGTTCAATCACTGACAATCAGACATTGCATAGAGTGATAAGAGAGATTACAGACAGGTACACTGCAATTAAACTTTCATTTAAGAAAAATACGGATGCCAAAAGAGAAGATGCAGAGAGGGTTTATGGAAAAACTCTTGATCAAGTAGGGGCAAATTTTAGGGAAGACAAATCAAGAGGTGAGATAGTTGAAGAAAAAAATGGAACTTTAGTTTATTACACAAACAAAGCTTACCAAGAGTACGACGTCCAATCCGCTTAAGATTTTTCGCCAGCCTCGAGTTTTTTGCCTCAATCTGATACAATACTTTCTACTATGACAGCCTCTGATATTTTAAATAAATATATCTCCTTTTTTGAAAAGCGTGGACATACCCGTATTGAAAATTCTTCACTCGTGCCCTTAAATGATCCATCCACGCTGTTTACCTCCTCAGGTATGCAACCACTCGTCCCATTTCTTTTAGGTGAAACCCATCCGTCAGGGGTGAGACTTGTGAACGCTCAAAATTGCTTTCGCGCTCAGGATATCGATGAAATAGGGGATAACAGGCATACAACATTTTTTAGGATGCTTGGGAATTGGTCTTTGGGTGACTATTTTAAAAAAGAACAACTTCCATTCTTTTTCGAATTTCTGACTGATGAATTAGGTCTTGATCCACAAAAACTTTTTGTCACAGTATTTGAAGGGAACAATATTATTCCAAAAGACATGGAGAGCATTGAGATATGGCAACGTTTGTTTAAATCAAAAGGAATAGACGCAAAAGTAGGAGAGAAAATATTTGAATATGGGGATACAAAAAATTGGTGGTCAAGATCTGGCACACCAGACAAGATGCCAGTTGGAGAACCGGGGGGACCTGACAGCGAAGTTTTTTATGATTACGGAGCAGAGTTAAAGATACATGAGGGAAGTGATTTTGTAGATGAAAAATGTCACGTTAATTGCGATTGCGGAAGATATTTGGAAATTGGAAACTCGGTTTTTATGCAGTATATAAAGACTGAAAAAGGATTTGAAAAATTGCCAAAACAAAATGTAGATTTTGGGGGAGGGTTAGAGCGCCTTGTTGCTGCAATAGAAAACAAGAATGATGTTTTTCAAACAAGCTTGTTTTTTCCGATTATCACTACAATATGCTCTGAAACAAATAAGAAATATGAAGAGCATCCAAAAGAGATGAGAATAGTTCTTGACCATTTTTTGGCTGCAACTTTTATCTCATCAAACAACGTTACCCCATCAAATAAAGAACAAGGATATATACTCCGCCGTTTAATTAGACGTGGACTAGATAATTTCTATTTACTCGAAGGAAAAGACATCGCAAAAGTTGTTGAAAGTATTGTTGATCAGTACAAACATACCGATCCAGTGTTGGTCGAAAAATTTGAACATATCAAAAACACAATTTTGGAAGAAGAGAATTCTTATCAAAAAGCGCTTGCCGGTGGTAAGAAAATGATAGAACGAGAAATTGCAAAAATTTCTGATGAGGTAACAGTTGGTGATAAGCAGAGCTTGCCTTTCAATGAGGTAAAAGGTGAGTTGATGGGTATGACTTTAATTTCTGCCGATGTTGCGTTTAAAGCCATAACATCATTTGGGTTGGGTCCTACGCAACTTGAAAGTCTTGGTTACACATTTGACAAGCAGGCTCTTGCTGAACTTATTAAGAAACATCAGGATTTATCCCGTTCCGGGGCAGCTCAAAAATTTGCTGGAGGACTTGCTGATCATTCTGAGCTGACTGTTAAAGGGCATACTGCAACGCATCTCATGCATCAGGCTCTTCGAGACGTTTTGGGAAAGAGTGCTCATCAGACCGGAAGCAATATCACGACTGAGAGAGTGCGATTTGATTTTACGTTTGACCGTAAACTAACCGAAGAAGAACTCGCAAAAGTTACAGAAATTGTAAGGGAAAAAATAAAAGAAGACCTTCCTGTACATTTTGAAATTATGCCTCTTCAAAAAGCAAAAGATTTGGGTGCTATCGGTCTTTTTGATGAAAAATACGGAAATGATGTAAAAATCTATTTTATAGGAGCTTATTCTATGGAATTTTGTGGTGGCCCACACATAGAACACACAGCACAAATCAATAGTTTTGATATACTAAAGGAAGAAGGCGTTGCGCGCGGTGTTCGCCGTATCTACGCTAAGGTCTCTTAACAATGAAACTGCCTGCTATACCATTTCTAACAAAGAGTGTCAGTACTGAATTTTTTCTGGCATTAATTTTTGAGACAGACAAGGTCTCATCCATCCTTTTTAAGGAACAAGAAAAAACTCTTGTTATTCTCGCATCACACGAAACTCCCATCGATTTGGAGGCAGCCTCTGCTGAAGACCTTGTGGTTAGTTGTGATAATGTTATTTCGCGAATTGAAATGAGTCTACCGGATGGAGCAAATCTGGAAAAGACTATCTTTGCTGTTCCTCATTCTTGGGTGGAAGAAGGAAAGATAAAGACAGAAAGATTGCTCCAACTTAAAAAAATCAGCACAGAGCTTGCTCTTACCCCAATGGGTTTTATCATCTCAATAGAAGCTATTGTAGCTTTTTTGCAAAAAAAAGAGGGTGCTCCCATCAGCGGTATTTTTGTAGAGATATCTGAAAAATACTTGAGCACTTTTATCGTCAGAAGTGGAAACATCATCGATATAAAAAGTGGGATGATTGATGATACTGTTGAAAAAACTGTTGAAAAACTCCTTGGTCAGGTCACAAAATTAGACGTTTTACCATCAAAAATAATACTTCTTCACAATAAGGAAGCAGAATTAGTTTCTCAAAAGTTCCTTTCACATCATTGGACAAAAGAGCTTTCCTTCATGCATCTTCCACAAGTTGCTATTTTAGAGCGCGGATTTGAAAATGAAGCGATAATTCATGGTGTTGCAACTCAGCTCAATGTAACAATTAAGGGTGATGTTGCTGTTAGCACTTCCGAAGAGGATGAGAGGGGGCAAGAACATGTTTCTGTTTCAGAAAAAAGTGATTCATTTGGATTTGTAAAGGACGCTGATATAGCTGAAAGAGTTCAAAAAGAAGAAGAGTCCACACCTACAAAGAAAGATATTCCAGTTTTTTCAGAGGATATAGAGGAGCAGGCAGAACCGATCATAAAACATCATGATGTAGAACGAGTTGAGCGCAGCGGAGAAGAAGTTTTTGAAGAAGACATGCCTGAAGACGAGGTAGCGCATGAGCGGAAAAAGGAATCCCCTTTGACTGGAATAATAAGTTCTGTTCCGGCTCTTTTTACACCCCAAGCATTTGCAAAAGTCCCAAAGCTATTAGGAAATGGCCGTAAACTTGTCATTCCTCTTGTCGCTCTTATTGTTGTGGTTATTATTGTTGGTGGATATTATGCCTTTATATTAAAAGCTAGCGTTGTTATTTTTACTGATAAGAAAGCATTTGCTCAAGATTCGATGGATATAACGCTTACTTCCAAAGGCGAATCTTCTTTCGCGGAGCAGACGTTAAAAGTTTCGACCCTTGACGTAGAGGTAAGTGGAGAAGAAACGCAAGAAACAACCGGCCAAAAAGATACAGGACAGAAAGCGACAGGAACCATAGCAATCTTTAATAAAACCGAAAGTCAAAAGCAGATAGATAAAGGGACAGTTGTCACTTCGTCAAATAATTTGGAATTTACCCTTAATGAAGATGTAAAAATAGCCTCAACAAGTTCCTTCGCAACGTCGTTCTCCAACGCTTCCGCAAAGGTTACCGCATCAAGTTTTGGTAAGGAGTACAATATCCCATCCCAAACAAATTTTACAGTTAAGGGAATTGCGACATCTGATGTTTTCGGAAGAAATGACGCAGCTTTTTCTGGGGGAACAAAAGAGGAAATACAAGTCGTTTCTCAAAAGGACCTAAAAGGACTTGAGGAAACAGTGACAAAACGGTTGTTTGATAAAGCCAAGAGTGAAGCGACATCCAAGCTTTCCGGCGATGAAGCGTTGGTTCCCACGTACTTATCAGCGGATTTTAAAGACAAAACATTTGATAAAAAAGAGAACGACCAAGCAAAGAATGTAAAACTAACAGCTTCTATCGATTACACGTTGGGGATATATAAAAAAGAAGAATTGTCTAAGTTCATTTCATCTTCAGATGATTTTAACGTTCCTAAGGATTTTAAATTATCAGTCGAAGAAAGCACTATCAATATCTCAAACATCAAACAGAATAAGGATGATATCAGCGCAAAGCTATCATATAACGCGGTATTCAAGCCTGAATTTGACGAGAAAACGATTCCTGCAGAAATTTCAGGAAAAAGTGACAAAGGGGCAATTACAAAATTAAAGACTACTCCAGGTGTCTCTGATGCAACAATTGTTTTTTCAAATCGAATCCCACTCTTGCCGTTATTCGTTCCTCTCAATAAGGCAAATATCACAGTCAGTATAAAATCTCAATAAATGCATAGATATTCCTACGGATCAAAAAAATTATTCTCACATAAGAGGATCAAAAAAATTCTTGGTATTTTTAGTATCAGCATTGGTGTAGTGACTCTTCTATATTTTTTCTTTCCGTTGCTTTCCTACCAAATATTTCTTTCATCAGCCTTTGCGCAGAGTGACATCACGGCCCCCCTGCCGCAACGGTTTGTTCTTAGTAGCGCACCTTCCATAGGCGGATTATTTTCTTCAGGGATATCAAATGTGACATCAGATTACCGTGATGCTAGGAATTGGTTCCCACAAGTTAAAAAACCAGGATCGTCAACTCAGAAGGTTACGGAATACGAATTTTCGATCCCTTCTCAAAAAATTGATCACATGAAAGTATCTACAGTTGATTTTGATCTTTCAAAACACCTTGTGCAATATTTTTCGACCTCAAAAAGTCCGATTGATCATGGAACATCGGTGATATTTGGACACTCAACCTTGCCACAATGGTTTGATCCTAAGAATTACATGACAATATTTGCCAATATGCACAAAATCAAGTCCGGAGATAAGGTTATCATTACTTTGAATGGAAAGGACTATACTTATAGCGTATTTGCCATTTCAATTGTTGAATCAAATGATCCAAATATTTTTGCTCAAAGTTATGACAATAGCTACATTACGATTGTTACTTGTACACCACCGGGAACTACATGGAAAAGATTGGTTGTAAGGGCGGCACTACAGAATTAGGGTACAGGTGTCAGGGTGCAGCGTTCAGTTATTAGGATTAGTTTTAATGTATGGAAAATGAACCACAAATACAGCAACAAACTCAGGAGGATGCACAGTTGGCGCGGTCGTATAAATTACAAATTTGGAAAGAACGCATATACCTGTTTTTCTACAATATTTGGCCAGCGGTAAACCGAACATTAACAGGATTTGTCTACCTAATGTTTCGGATTATACGTGGTTTTTTCAGGTCAGCAATGGAATCCTTGAAAGGAGGAGGGTAGATATGGTTACTAATGACGATGCTTTAAAAGCAATACAAAAAAAATTAGTTGGCAAAACACTCAACTACAAAGAAATCTATGCAATCATGGATGAGATTTCACATGACAGATTGGGTGATGTTTTGACCACATATTTTGCAGCTTCAGGTTATTCAAAAGGTTTTACGTATGATGAGATTTATTTTTTGACCAAAGCAATGGTTGAGACTGGGGAAAAGCTGCATTTTGAAGGGATTGTCGCTGACAAGCATTCTATTGGAGGATTGCCAGGAACAAGGGCAACCATGATCATAGTACCCATCATAGCTAGTGCAGGCTTTACTATCCCAAAAAGCTCATCACGGGCTATCACAACACCTGCTGGAACTGCTGACTCGATGGAATGCCTTGCAAAAGTTACATTTGATGAGAAAGATATATATGAAATTGTCAAAAAAACAAATGCATGTATCGTATGGGGAGGGAGTTTTAAAATTGCTCCGGCAGATGATGAAATCATCCATGTTGAAGAGCCACTGGCACTTGAGAGTTTTGATAAGATCCTGGTGTCAGTAATGGCAAAAAAGATTGCATTTGGCTCTAACCATGTCGTCATTGATATTCCATATGGGATTACTATGAAGGTCCATCATAAAGAGGACGCCGAGGCACTTGGCAAAAAATTCAAATATCTCGCAAAAAGATTTGATATTAAGCTAGAAACTATCATATCGCACGCTCATCAGCCGGCCGGCAATGGAATCGGCCCACTTTTAGAAGCAAAAGATGCTTTAAAAGTTTTGGAGCAATCAGAAGACAGACCGATGGCACTTGAGAAGAAATCAGTTGATCTGGCTGCTGAACTTCTCTCCTTATGTCTTGAAGATGCATCCGAAGATATAAAAAATACGTATAAGTCAAAATATGAGACGACTCATGCTTGGGCACAGGATTTGCTTACGAGTGGGGTCGCTCACGGAAAAATGATGGAAATAATCGAGGCTCAGAAAGGAGATCCTACGATCAAATCAAGTAGTCTGCATGCGGGTCCAAAAACAAAAGAAGTAAAAGCTGACAAAGCTGGGGTTATAAGGAGTATCAATAATAACAATATCTCAATTATTGCCAAGGTTTTGGGTGCACCTCAGGATCATAGAGCAGGTCTATACCTACACAAGAGAGTTGATGACAAGGTAACTCAGGGGGAGGTCATGTTTGATATGTATTCAGAAACAGACCAGAGACTTTCAGAAGCCTTCGATTCTCTCGACATGTTCTCCCTTTATAAGATTGAGTAAGTGGAAATTCCTAAATTTATCTTGTGGTAAAATAAGAAAAGTAATGCGAAAGTTCTCCATAGTAATCATCCTTGCCGTAGTTATCTTTATTTTTGGATCATTGTGGTGGAATAACGGGATATCTGCGGTTAATAAAAAAGATACCTCAGAAAAAGTATTTGTTATCCCCAAGGGGGCAGCAATAAGGCATATCGGAAATGACCTCAAAGAGCAAGGACTTATTCGTGATCCTGTTGTATTCTTCATATATATAAAGAAGAACAATTTAGACTTTAAGATTCAGGCAGGGTCATACAAGCTTTCACCATCGATGAATTTGACTCAAATTATGGATGCTATAAATCACGGAACCATCGATACGTGGGTCACTATACCTGAAGGGTACCGTGCAGAAGAGATTGGTGAGGTTTTGAAGCGTGAAATTCCTACATTTCAGGCTAGTTGGGTTCCCGCCTTGAGAGAAGAAGAAGGGTATTTGTTTCCTGATACCTATCTAATTCCAAAAGATGCTGATGTAGCAACTGTAATTTCGATTATGAGGAACAATTTCAATACAAGAATCAACTCTATCGGACTTTCTAAGGACAGTGCAAAACTGCAGGAAATAGTAACACTCGCCTCCCTCATTGAGCGTGAGGCTTTGCGAGATGATGAAAAACCTCTTATTGCCTCGGTTTTGTACAACAGATTGAACGATGGAATGGCTCTTGATATAGATGCAACGCTTCAATATGCAAAGGGAAAGAATTCTGCCGGGGAATGGTGGGCTGTGCCAACAGGTGCTGACAGAAAAATAAATTCTCTCTACAACACCTATATGTATCCTGGAATTCCACCTGGACCTATTTCAAATCCAGGAATCGAAGCAATTGAAGCTGCGTATAAACCAGCCTCAAGCGATTACTACTATTATATTCATGACCCTAAAGGCAACGTGCATTTTTCAAAGACACTCTCAGAACACAACGCAAATATACAAAAGTATTTGAACTAATTTTGAGCTCAATTTTTGTCAATCGTAAAAAAGGGTATTGACAATAATAATTAAATGCTGTATATGTAAACAACATGTAAAAAAAGATGGGTACATGTGTGCTCATCGTTTTTTTTCGTGATTGGAGACACTTCTTTTCATTTCCGATGTTAAAACAAAACAAATTGCGACAATATTGGGGCAAGCAAGTAGAAAAGCTTCCCGAGATGGATCTTTTGGGTATCCAGAAAGAGTCTTACAAATGGTTTCTTGCGGAGGGAATTGCCGAGGTAATTGAGGAAATATCCCCTATCGAAGATTTTACCGGTAAAAATTGGGAATTATCCCTTGGTGAATATAAGCTTGGTGAGCCAAAAATTACAGAAGAGTTGGCAATGAAAAAAGGTCTTACTTTTTTCTGCCCTCTTACAGTTGAGGCAACTCTTCTTAATAAGAAGACAGGAAAGAAAGTAACTCAGGAAGTTTTCTTAGGAGAAGTGCCAAAAATGACTGAGAGAGCGACTTTTATCGTAAATGGAATTGAAAGAGTAATTGTTAACCAAATTGTTAGATCTCCGGGAGTCTTTTTTACAGGAGCAGAAGATCCAATAACAGGAAAAACCCTCTACACAGCTGAGCTTCGACCAGTTCATGGTTCATGGCTTGAGATTTCAACCACAAGAACAGACATGATCGTTGTCAGAATTGACAGACGAAAGAAATTTTTAGGAACTGTTTTTCTTAAGTCTTTGGGTATCGAAACAAACGAAGAAATTTATGAAAAATTCAAAGATACAGAAGGTGCTGAAGAAGTTATCAAGCTTACACTTTCTAAAGATGAAGCTAAAGGATCAACAGACGCTCTTATAGAAATCTTTAAGAAATTAAATCCTGGAGAACCAGTTGTTATTGATACAATCCGCCAAAACTTCAGAGATACCTTTTTCGACAGACGTCGTTACGACCTTTCTATGGTTGGACGTTACAAAATTAATAAGAAACTTAATGGACTTAATGCAGGTGTTGATGGAACCGTTGCAACTTTGGCTGTTGAGGATATCATTGGCATCATCAAATATCTTATCGGTCTTACACAGGGTAAAGGTAAAGTTGACGATATTGATCATCTAGCCAACAGACGTGTCAGAAGTGTTGGAGAATTGGTTCAAACAACCGCATTTAGAGTCGGAGCATTGAGACTTGAGAGAATCATCAAGGAAAAGATGTCACTTACTTCAACAGAAGAGATCTATTCGCCGTCCCATTTCATAAACGCTCACCCTATTATTGCAGCAATCAACGAATTCTTCAGAACTTCTCAGTTATCAGCAATCCTCGATCAGACAAATCCATTAGCAGAAATCGACAACCTACGACGCCTTACCGTTATGGGTACCGGTGGTATTTCAAGAGAAAGAGCTTCATTCTCCATCCGTGACATCAATGCATCACAATATTCAAAAATTTGCCCAGTAAGAAGTCCTGAAGGTCCAAATATCGGTCTTGTAACGTACCTTGCTCTTTACGCTCGAGTTAATGAGTTCGGGTTTCTAGAAGCGCCTTATAGAAAAGTTGAGCATGTCAAAAAAGGTGGAAAAACTGTTGCAAAAGTGACTGAAGAACTCGTATATCTTGATGCGGATGTCGAGTCAGACCAATATATTACCCATGCTGATATCAAAGTTGATGATGCGGGATATCTATTGGATGATCTCGTTCCGGCCAGGTATCGTGGAGAATATCTTGAGGTTGAGCAAAGTAAAATACAATATATTGATGTTATTCCAAGACAAGTAGTTGGTACCAGCGCATCACTTATCCCATTTGTTGATCATGACGAAGCTAACCGTGCACTTATGGGAACGCACATGCAGTGTCAAGCAGTACCTCTTATAAAGACAGAATCTCCTGTTGTCGGAACTGGTATGGAAGCCACAGTTGCTGAAGCTATGGGGAGAGTCGTAAAAGCTCCATTTGACGGAGAAATTACTTTTCTAGATGCAAATAAAGTTGTTATTTCTGGTAAAAATGGCAAGATGGAATACGATATTGAGAAGTTCAAGAGAACGGCTCAAAACACGTATTTCTCAGAAAAACCAGTCGTATTTATGGGTCAAAAAGTTAAAAAAGGAGACGTACTTGTTGATGGACCGGCTACAGATAATGGAGAATTGGCTCTTGGTAAAAACCTTCTTATAGCATATGCGTCATATGATGGACTTGGATATGAGGATGCTATTGTTATTTCAGACAGACTTGTAAAAGACGACGAGCTTTCTTCAGTTCATATCGAAAAATATGAAGCGACGGTTGTTGATACAAAATTAGGACCTGAAGAGACCACTCGTGACATCCCAAATGTAGCTGAGGAAGATTTGGCCAATCTTGATGAAGAAGGAATCGTAGTCGTCGGATCTGAGGTAAATCCAGGAGATATTTTAGTTGGAAAAATCGCTCCAAAAGGTGAAACTGAGCTTACTGCTGAAGAAAGACTTTTGAGGGCCATTTTTGGAGAAAAAGCTCGAGAAGTACGAGATACTTCTCTTCGAATGCCTCACGGAGAGCATGGAATCGTCACATCAGTACAAGTTCTTGATCGCGAAAAAGGAGACGAATTGGAGCCTGGAACAATAAGAAAACTTCTTATTGAGGTGGCTCAACTGAGACACGTTGTAGTTGGAGATAAACTTGCCGGACGTCACGGAAATAAAGGTGTCATTTCAAAAATCGTTCCACAATCTGACATGCCTTATTTAGAGGATGGAACGCCGGTTGATATCATGATTTCACCTATATCAGTACTTGGACGTATGAATTTGGGTCAGCTTCTTGAAGCACATGCAGGCTGGGCAGCAAAGAGATTAGGTGATAAAATAGCAGTTCCTGTATTTGAAAAGACTGAAGAAGAAAGACTTTTTGCTCTGCTAAAACAAGCAGGCATTCCTGCCGATGCTAAGGTAAAATTGTATGATGCAAGAACAGGGGATGCATACGAAAATAATGTAGTTGTTGGAATCGGATATATCATGAAGCTTATCCACATGGTTGAGGATAAGACTCATGCAAGATCAACTGGACCATACTCACTTGTTACACAACAACCATTGGGCGGAAAAGCTCAAATGGGAGGACAAAGGTTAGGGGAAATGGAAGTCTGGGCTCTTGAATCACATAGAGCAGCCTACACTTTACAGGAAATGTTAACTATAAAATCAGACGATGTTGCAGGTCGTGCCAAGGCATTTGAAGCAATCATTAAAGGTGTTGACATCCCAACTCCTAAAGTTCCAGAATCATTCAAGGTTCTGATCCGTGAGCTTCAATCATTGGGTATGAATATCCAACCTACAGCAGCAGTTATTGCCGATGAAGAAGATGAGGATGTCAGTGACGCTGCTGAAGAAGTTAAGAAAGAATCTGAAGAATTACAAGAAGCATTGGAAGTTGAAGATGTAGAAACAGAGACAACAGATCCTATTTTAACACCTGAAGCAGAACTTATAACAGATTCAGTTGAAGGAACAGAACAAACAGCAGATGATGTACCTGTAGAAGAAGGAGGACAAAACTAAAAATATGGAACCACAAGACGGAAATCAACAATATAGAGACGGCGCATTTGCACCAAAGGCAGTTCAAAGAAGAAATGATGTTATTAACATTTCTGATTTTGAAGGACTTCGTATTACTGTAGCCTCACCTGATGACATAAAGAATTGGTCATATGGCGAAGTAACAAAGCCAGAAACGATCAACTACCGTACATTCAGAGCAGAGAAAGATGGTCTTTTTGACGAAAGAATATTTGGACCGACGCGTGATTTTGAATGTTACTGCGGAAAATACAAAAGAATCCGTTATAAGGGAATAGTTTGTGACAGATGTGGTGTTGAAGTTACTTACTCTCGTGTTCGACGTGAGAGAATGGGGCATATCACATTGGCTGCTCCTGTCATTCATGTTTGGTTCTCAAAGGGATCACCATCAAAGCTTTCAACTCTTCTTGGTACTTCACAAAAAGAGCTTGAGTCTATCATCTATTACGCAAGCTATTTAGTTACTACAATTGATGAAGATAAAAGAAAAGAAGCGCAACAAGCACTCGAAGAAGTCAAACAATCTAGACTCGCTGAACTTAAAAAGACTATCGAAGATGAGAAGGCAAGACTTGCTCTCGAGGAAAAAGAAAAACTTACCGATACTAAAGCAACTCTTAAGAAAGAGAGAAAAGATCTCGTACTTGAAGAACAAAGAGTTAATTATAAACAGAAAAATGCAGCTTTAGACAAAAGACTTGAAAATGAAGGATCAAGAATTGAAGAAATTTTTGACAGAATCAATGACATTGTTAAAGGACTTAAGAATTGGGACGTTCTCTCAGAAGAGGAATACGTGCGACTTTTGGAATATGATGTAATCATCTTCTTTGAAGTTGAAACGGGAGCAAGTGCAATCCTTCATGCGATCGAGCAGATGGATATTCCAAAAATCATTGGACAACTCCGCGAAGATGAAAATAAATCATCAGGTCAAAAACAACTAAAACTTCTTAAAAGACTTCACCTTATTGAAGCCATCAATGAAGCCGGATTTGACCTTTCATCAATGGTTTTGAGGGTTCTTCCTGTGCTTCCACCAGACCTTAGACCGATGGTTCAGTTAAATGGAGGAAGATTTGCAACTTCAGATCTTAATGATCTTTACAGAAGAGTTATCAATAGAAATAATAGACTTAATCACCTTATTTCACTTGGTGCACCTGAAATCATCTTGAGAAATGAGAAGAGAATGCTTCAGGAATCTGTTGATTATCTTATCGATACATCAATTAGAGCTTCATCCACTCAAAGACAATTTAAATCACTTTCAGATGTACTGCGCGGAAAGCAAGGACGTTTCAGAAAGAATCTTCTCGGAAAGCGTGTTGATTATTCAGGACGGTCAGTTATTATCGTCGGACCAGAGTTGTCACTTAACCAGTGCGGACTTCCAAAAGAGATGGCACTAGAACTTTTCAAGCCCTTTGTTATTCGTGAGATCATCGCACGGGGACTGACAACTCCAAATGCAAAAGCTGCTAAGAGATATATTGAAAAGAGACCACCGGAAGTTTTTGACATATTGGAAGAGATCACTAAAAATCATCCGGTGCTTCTTAACCGCGCTCCAACCCTTCACAAATTGGGTATACAGGCATTTTATCCTGTGCTGGTTGAGGGTAGTGCTATTAAGATCCATCCTTGTGTCTGCGCAGGTTACAATGCTGATTTTGATGGTGACCAAATGGCTATTCACGTTCCGCTTTCACAACGTGCACAAGAAGAGGCTATCAATCTCATGATGCCTGCATCAAATCTTCTAAAACCTGCTGATGGAAATCCAATCACTCTTCCAAACAAAGAGATGGCACTTGGAATGTTCTACTTGACCTCAATTGACGAGTCTAAGAGAAAAGAAACATTACCTATGTTTGCAAATCCAGCAGAAGGATACTTGGCATTGTCTCTTAAGATGATAACTCTTCGTGAGCCTATCATGATCAGATTTGATGGCAAGACCTTCGAGACTACACTGGGAAGGATCATGTTCAACGAAGCATTACCAATGAAGATGAGATTTGTTAACGAAGAGATAAAAGCATCAACCATCCGAGAGATCATTACAAAAGCTATGGTTGAAATCTCAGAGATTGAGGTTGCAAATCTTATCGACAAGATCAAAGAGATCGGGTTTTACGCAGCAACAATTTCCGGAATCTCAGTAAGTACATTTGATCTTAAGATGCTTGATAACAAAGATACTCTTATCGATGCTGCTGAGAAGCAAATCCAAGAGATTGAGAACGAATATCAACAGGGACTTATTACTCTCTCAGAGCAGAAGAGACTTATGAATCACGTATGGCTTGAGGTAACTGAGAAAATGGCAAATCTTACATGGGATCTATTTGCTAAAAATGATATCGTCCGGATCATCGCTGATTCGGGAGGTGCTCGTGCTGGAAAAGATCAGATCAAGCAGCTTGCTGCTATGAGAGGACTTATATACGATCCACTAGGACGTATCGTTGAATTGCCGATCAAATCTAACTTTAGAGAAGGTCTTTCAATCTTTGAATACGTAAACTCTGCAAGAGGATCAAGAAAAGGTCTTACCGACTCAGCTCTTAAGACTGCTGATGCTGGATATCTTACACGTCGTCTAGTTGACGTTACTCATGACGTTATCATCCGTGAAGCAGACTGTGGTAGCACAATTGGGTATCATGTCCCACTTGAGAATAGAGAGAACATAACACCAATTGTTAACATGCTTTTGGGAAGAGTAGCTCTTAAAGATATAACTTCAAAGAAAACAAAGAAAGTATATGTCAAAAAAGGTGATGATATTGATCACGAAAAGCTTGACGAAATTCTAAAGGACGATTCTGTAATGGCAGCGGACGTTAGAACTCCTATCTACTGCAGACTTAAATACGGAATGTGCGCAGCTTGTTATGGATGGGATCTTTCTTCATACAAGAGAGCAGACCTTGGGACACCAGTTGGAGTAATTGCTGCACAATCTATCGGAGAGCCTGGAACTCAGCTAACAATGCGTGTTAAGCACTTTGGAGGAGTTGTTATGAGTGACGTTACGCAAGGTCTTCCAAGGGTTGAAGAACTCTTTGAGGTAAGACGTCCAAAGAATTTGGCACCTGTTGCTGAAATCACCGGTAAAGCAAGTGTTGAGAAAGTTGAAGACGGATACATCGTTAAGATCAAAAATACTAAAGTAAAGCCTGTTGAAGAGCGTGAATATTTTGTTCCACTTGCTTCAAGTTTACTTATTACTGATGGAGAACAGGTAGTATCTGGAACACAACTTTGTGAAGGACATTTGGATCCAAAAGATGTTTTGAAAGTTGGTGGACTTCAAAAAGCACAACAGTATCTTATCGACCAGATCCAATACGTGTATGAATCACAAGGTATTTCAATTCATTACAAGCATTTTGAAACAATCGTTAGAAAGATGTCTGATAAGGTAATGATTGAAACAACCGGAGACACCTCCCTGCTTCCAGGAGATCTCATCTCAAAGTTAAGATTTGAAGATGAAAATGCAGCAGTTATTGCAGAGGGTGGAGAACCAGCAACAGCAAGAGAGACCATGCTTGGAGTCACTAAAGCAGCACTTGTTACCGACTCATGGTTGTCAGCAGCTTCATTCCAAGAAACAACTCAAGTTCTGACAGATGCTTCACTTGAAGGAAAGGTTGATAATCTTATCGGACTTAAAGAAAACGTTATCGTTGGACGTCTTATTCCAGTACGTGAACACTTAATGGACAATTACATTGAGCCAGAAAGCGTTGAAATGGTGCCAATGGTTGCAACTGATGTTGAAGAAGTAGAGGGAGCAGATGTTTCTGAAACTCCAGCAATTGAAGAACCAGCTGTAGAAGAAAACACAGAAGAAAAAGTAGAGGAAGAAACTTCCGAAACAGAAACTCCTGCAGAGTCTGGAAATGAGCCTGAAGAAAGTGTATAATCACCCCTATGCCAACATTAAATCAACTCGTCAAAAAAGGACGATCAAAAAAGAACAAAAAGATCAAAGCAACCGGTCTTCGGACTATTTTTAATGCAAAAAATAGAGCTTATACTGAGAATCCTTCTCCACAAAAAAGAGGAGTAGTAACTCTTGTCCGAACAATGACTCCAAAAAAGCCTAATTCAGCTCTTCGTAAAGTAGCCCGTGTAAAATTATCAAATAGAGAAGAGGTAACGGCATACATCCAAGGAATTGGACACAATTTAGCTGAGCACGGAATCGTACTTGTAAGAGGTGGTCGTGTAAAAGATTTGCCTGGAGTAAAATACCATTTAGTAAGAGGAAAATTTGATCTTGCTGGCGTACAGGGAAGAAAGACATCTAGATCAAAATACGGAGCCAAAAAAGGAGGAGGGCAAGCCGCCGCTTAGAATATGCCAAGAGGACACCAAAACATACCAAAAAGAGTAATGACGCCAGACCCGATATATGGAAGTGCTCTTCTTACTAAATTTATTAATAATGTGATGGAAGATGGTAAAAAGACAGTTGCACAACAAAATGTATATAAAGCATTTGAGATCCTAAAATCAAAAGGAATGGAGCCTTTAGCTACTTTTGAAAAGGCATTGGATACAATCGCACCAAAGCAAGAAGTAAAGGCAAAAAGAGTCGGAGGAGCAGCATATCAAGTGCCACAAGAAGTACGAGGGACAAGAAAGATCTCCCTTTCAATCAGATGGCTTCTTGAGGCAACAAGAAAGAAACCAAATTCAGAATTCAAGACTTTTTCTGAGAAATTGGCAGCAGAGATCATAGCAGCGGTAAATAACGAAGGAGAAGCTATAAGAAAAAGAGATAACGTTCACAAAATGGCAGATGCTAACAAAGCATTCGCTCACTTCAGATTCTAATCTTCAGGATTTATTGGATACCTCAAGAAAACTCATTTTATTTCTTTGTAGTGATGAATTGAGGAGGAAAAACATTTTCCTTTAGAGGTTTATTCCATCGAAGATGGAAAAAATGTTATTGAATATTCATATGGTTTTTTGGCAGAGTTATATTGTGGTCTTGTGGGGTGTTTATGCGTTTTGTGGGTTTTTGTTGGGTTTAAAAAACAAAAAAAATTCATTTGGTCTTTGTAATGTATTCAATCCCCTTGGTGCATTTGTCTGGATAGACGCAATCGTTTTTGGATTATTTTTCTTTTTGGTTTCAATATTTTGTTTACTTTTAAACCAATGGATCATATTTCTTCTCATTATTTCAGTATTCTGGATGATAAGGTCTTTAGGAGAAGTCCTTTACTGGTTCTTGGAACAATTTGCAGTGAAGCATAGAAATCCTCCACACACATTGTGGCCATATGAATGGTTCAAAGGAGAAGAGGTGTGGATAGTGATGCAGATATTCTGGCAGTGTATTGCAGTTGTCGGAATAGTTACAAGCGTAGTATTGTTTTCCCGCTTAAAATTTTGATATGTTAGAACAACTGGAAGAGTCGTTGTTTTGAAAGTTCATATTTCTCCTTTTGTTCAGACATTATAAAAAAACCTAATATCCCCATCCCCATATGCAATTGATAGCATAATATGCGTGTTTCAAAATCAGGTACATCAATCTTTTTTATTTCATAAAACTTTTGGAATTTTTCTTTGTAGTGCATCCCACTCAACCAGAAATCCATCCAGGCTACATCATACAGAAAATCTCCGTACATTGAATTTCCAAAATCCAAAACCCCTGTTATTTTTTCACCATCGGATATAAGATTGCTCATACCGTAATCTGCATGAACAAGAAAACGTACGTTTGGCATTTTTGGGATAAGTTCTAGCATTTTTTTATAAACAATTTCTATGTCTTTTTTTTCGGGAGCAAATTGTTTGTTAACTTTAAAAAAATCGCTATCAACATGTTCTTTCTTTGCATGCAAATTTTCTTGCCAAGAAGAATATTTAGCGTATCCATTCTGATCCCACCATCCGTATCCTTTTTGTTTGATATTAGAACTATGCAGAGCATGTAAAATCTCGATCTCTTGTAGAATCAATTTTTCCCTTGTAGTCTGATCCAATTGATCTAAGTTTTTGCCTTTAACTTTATCAGTAATGGAATAGTAGAGCGAATTATCATCTAGTCTACCGATTTTGTGAGTTTTGGGAATAGGTACTTGAGAACTTGCGAAATGGTCATGGGCATATTTATCCTTTCTAAAACTAGTAGATTCCTTATAGAAACGGATAACAAAATGCGTTTCTTTGCTGACAAATGAGAATGCTTGAGACATCTCTCCGCCCATTAGTGATAATACAGATTTAATATCTGGATCGAATTTCTCTTTAAGAATTTCTAATACTTTTTCACCAGAAATATGTGTTTTTATCGTAGACATAATAAAGAGTAGTATACCAAAATGGAATTGATCTCCCAAAATCGCACAAACGCCAAAAAATTATTGCTTGAAAATTGATATATACCCAGAGTAAACTTAATACGTGCTAAGAAAAATACAGCATGTGACACGTGGCAGAACTATTTCATTCATTTTAATCACCCGCTTTCTTTTGAGTTTTCTTACAGTAATTATTCTCTTTAGCTTTTTTTTGGGAATACTGAAAATAATAACAGATATTTACCTATATTTCCCAAAAAGTATAGAGGAGTTTATAAGACAAATAATTGTCGATTCAGTCATTTTGCTTGCATTAGTTGAAGTTCTAAGAATTGCAATGAGTTATCTACATGATGGGAGGGTAAAGATACGATATATAGTCGACACTGTTTTGATCGTGCTATTAAATGAAGTCATTACTTTGTGGTTTAAGGGTGGGATTAATGTTCCAATGGTTGCAATGCTTTCAGTGATTTTGTTGACACTGATCTGTATTCGGGTACTGGCAATAAGATTTTCTCCGAAAAAGAACGAAGAAGGATTCGAGTAATAGAGTTATTGATCAGTAACTTCGACAGTTGTCATTTTGTCACCGACAGCAATTTTGTGGACTACATCTAGCCCTTTTGTGACTTTCCCAAATATTGTGTAGTTTTTTGGTAATGAATCATTGTCATCAAGCATAATGAAAAATTGTGAACCGTTTGTATTGGGTCCCCGATTGGCCATAGCAACAACCCCTTCTTTGTATCCGGCTTTATAACTTGCGGTATCCGGATTTAGCTCATCTTCAAATGTCGGTCCATAGATAGAGTAACCACCTGACCCGTTGCCATTTGGATCCCCTCCTTGGATAACAAATCCAGCTTCAACTCTATGGAATGTAAGCCCATTGTAGTAACCCTTCTTGGCTAGCGTCGAAAAATTAGCAACCGTTTTTGGTGCATCTTTTGGATAGAATTCTATCTCAATGTCTCCCTTTGCTGTGTGAATAGTTGCCATCGTAGCTGTGATTATATCAGGTGCTGCTACAGTTGGCACGATGGCTTGAGTTGGAGGAGCTTGTTGTTGAGTTTGTGACTGAGTCTGTTGTTGACCTTGCAGTGGGCTTTGTGTTCCCTGATCACCATACAGATTTATATTTGATGCAGGAGTTGGGGTGAGGTTGCCTAAAGCTGCTAGAGGATTTTTGCCGTCGTTAGTTGAAAAGATGACTATGCAAATTGCAGTGACTAAGAGAATTCCGATGATGACAAATGGTACCTTGCTCACGTCAATTAAAATACAACAAAATCAAATGACAGTCAACTCTTTTGGAGATTTGGTAAGGATCTCAAGACCATCGCCAGTAACAAGAACTGTGTCTTCAATGCGTACTCCATATAAATTTGGAATATATACACCTGGTTCATTTGTTATCACCATACCTGGGACCAAGTCTTCGTCAGCAAATGGAGAAACATATGGCAATTCGTGTACTTGAAGTCCAACTCCGTGTCCTATTGCGTGAGGAATGCTTGGAAATCCTTTAGTTTTTAAATGACTATTGGCAAGTTCTTGAGCTTTTTTTATTTCAAATCCCTTTTTCATGTGAGTTCTTAAATAATCCATCGCAACCTCTTGTGCACCTTTTGTAGCTGTATACATTTTTTGGAATTTTTCGTCCGGTTTTCCGACAAACACCGTGCGTGTCATATCTGAGCAGTATCCATCAATCTTTGCTCCGAAATCTAATAAAACACAGGTTGTAGGTTGTAGTGGGTAGGTTGTAGATAGGTGGTGGGGGATGGCGGCATTTTTTCCAAAAGCGACTATCGATTCGAAAGACGTGGAACCTCCCTCACTTCTTATGAAATTTTCAAGAAGGATCTTGATTTCAAGTTCTGTAACTCCTGGCTTTAGGTGTTTTTGAATAAATGTAAACCCACGATCAGAAAGTGCACATGCTTGACGGATCTTTTCGATTTCGTCGTTGTCTTTTACTATCCTAATATTTTCGACTACTTCTTCAACGGGCACCATATCAATGTCAGTCAGTTTTTCCTCAAAATCTGCTGCTTCTTTATAGGTAATATTTTCTTCCTCAAAGCCTAATTGTTTTATTTTTTCATCAGTCAGTATTTCTATGGCGGTCTTGCTAAATGGATTTTCAGTAGATACTTCGACAAGACTGACAAAAGGGGCGATATCTTTTACCATTTGGGTATACCTGGCATCGGTAAAAAGATATATATTTTTTTTGGTAACAATCATCCGCGCTTCGCGCTCTTCGATAGAGAAAGCATGTATGCCTGTAAGGTACGCGATATTGTAAGAAGAAGTTATTAGTAGTCCTTCAATTTCGTGGTCAACCAAAGAGTCCTGAAGTAGTTTGATACGTGCTGGAAACATACACGTATTGTATCAGAAAATAGCCTAAATCAAATTTGATATAGTAAAAGTATGGATAATTCTGCCAAAGGACAAATCATTCTAGATGACTATAAGAAAAAAAGTGATGAAATTATTGATAAAATGTTGGATATTATTGTAAGAGCAAGTAAAAAGGCAGATAAGACTTCATATCAAAAGATTCTCACTCAAGTAGATAAAGAAATAGCTTCACTATGAATCCAACAGATACAGCAGAAATTCCTGTCAAAGGCAATGAACCTGAGAGTAAGGTTTTGGAAGGAAATGCTTCAAAAGAAGAGCCAAGAGGGATTTTCAAGTCTCTGAAAGAACGGGCATTTGGAAGTAGCAGAAATATCTTCAAAGCATTCTCAACTGTCAGAGAAGAACATCCAACAGTTGACCTGTCTGCTGAACAGAATGAACTCGATGCACTTTCATCCCAATTGCAACAAGAAACAGAGAAAGCAGAAGTCTCGTTATTAACCCAGGTTGAGGACGGTCAACCTCAAAATGAGAGAGGTATAGGTCTTAACCTTGACGAGGAGAGGAAAAGGTTGAGGCAATTGGGAGCAACTGCTACTGCCGAGGACTGGGATGCTCTTTATGCGGCGGAGGAGGCAGAGGAAAAAAGACTCAAGAACGAAGAGGATGAAAAAAAAGAATTAGGAAAGATTAAATACAAAATAGATGAATTACTAATAGATATACTACATGATAAAACAGACAATTTAGAAGTTTGTGATTGGGTTGCAGAGAAACCAGATAGAACTAGTGAAGCTTTGAAGTACATAATTTCTCAAGAGGAGATTGTTGATAAAATAATGAGTATTTCCGGTTTGAATTCCCAAGAAAAGGAAAATATAGAGAAAACAAATAATGCCATAGAAGCAATTCGAATTGAGTTTGAAAAGCGGGGAATAGATATTCCTAGTAGAGTAGCTGTTCAGAATGAGACAAAAGTACAGGATGAAACTGGAGGGGAACCAATAGATCCTTCTTCCATGTATGAATATGCCTATCATGCTTCTCCTTTTAGAAATTTGCCTTCAATTGCAGAAGTTGGACTTGCTTTAAGCGGTGAGGATTCTAAAGAACCAGGAACTATTTGGTTTAATGATCACGATAACGCAGTAACTTACCTGAATGATGGGGGAATATTGTATAGAACGCAAATTAAAAATATTCCTGAATTTACTGGATATATACCAGTGAGGGGTAGGCCAGATTTTCATGGAGTCGATTCAACAAGAACTCCAATTTCTGCAGAAAATCTTGAATACACATTAGATAAAGGTAAAACTTGGAGGAAAGACATGAGTATTTTTAAAAATCATAATAATGTGTCTCAACTGGCAGCATAGAATTTCTTGACAAAAGAGAGTGCTTAAATTATCATAAATCATGATAGTTGTAGTTGACTTCGGTTCCCAGACTTCCCATTTGATAGCGCGGCGTATTAAAGATCTTGGTGTTCCAGTTAGCATTATCACTCCAGAAAAATTCCGTCCCACTATGATGCCAGAACCTGATGGGATTATCCTTTCAGGAGGTCCCGCATCCGTATATGAAAAAGGTGCACCAACAATTGACCCATCTATTTTTTCTTTAGGAATTCCACTTCTTGGAATTTGTTATGGTTTTCAACTTATGGCCCATCTTAATGGAGGAGAAGTCACTGCTGGTAAAAAGGAATATGGGCCTGCAAGAGTTGGACTAACTCTTAAAGGAAAAGAGTCGCTTATCGTAAAAAATACAACTTCAGAATTTACCGTTTGGATGAGTCATGGTGACGAAATTGTGAAAGTTCCAACGGGCATGAAAGTTATTGGAAAAACTGCAAATATGCGTTTTGCAATAACGGGGGATACAAAGAAAAAAGTGTATGGTCTTCAATTTCATCCAGAGGTTGATCACACAGAATACGGTACAGAAATTTTGAGAAACTTTTTGTCAATTTGTGGCATCACGACAAGTACTCAAAAGATTTCAGCTGGAAATTTGATAAATGATGTTAAAGAAATAGTTGGAGACGGATATGTCATTGGAGCAGTGTCAGGTGGGGTAGACAGTACGGTTGCTGCGGTTATCACTGCAAAGGCAATTGGCGATCACTTTTTCCCAATATTTGTAGACAATGGATTGCAAAGGCCTGACGCACGGGAACATGTGATAAACATTTTTAAGCACATTGGAATAAAACCGGTTATCATTGATTGTAAAAAGGAAATGATAATACTTTTGTCAGGAGTCAGAGATCCAGAGGAGAAAAGAAAAATTATTGGGAGGCATTACATTGAAGTTTTTGAAAGAGAACTAGATAAATTAGAGGAAAAAGGAATAAAACCAGAATTTCTCATGCAGGGGACAATTTACAGTGATGTCATTGAAAGTAAAGGAACAAAGCATGCCGCCAAAATAAAATCACACCACAATGTGGGAGGCCTTCCAAAACACATGAGAATGAAGCTTTTAGAACCAGTCCGCGAATTTTATAAAGATGAGGTAAGAGCAATTGGGGCAAAATTGGGATTGCCAAAAGAATTTATTTGGAAGCAGACCTTCCCAGGACCCGGATATGCTATACGGATTCGTGGAGTAGTAAGTGAAAAAAGACTTGCCCAAGAAATAAAAGCTGATGGGATAATTTTGGAAGAGTTAAAGAAAGCAAATCTTTTTGACAAGGTCTATATGTCATTTCCTATCATGACTGATGCATACTCAACAGCTGTCAAAGGAGATGGTCGCAGTTTTTCAGAAGTTGTCGCACTTCGTATCATCGAGTCTAAAGATGTCATGACAACAACATGGGCTAGAATCCCCTATGACATTCTGCAAAATATTTCCTCCCGAATAGTAAATGAAGTTCCTGACGTTAGTAGAGTAGTTTTTGATATTACGACAAAGCCCCCGGCAACGATGGAGTGGGAATAAGTAGAGCTTGGCTACGCTATGCAAAACTTATTGCAGTTCAACTTGACTATTATTTATTTAAGCCTATAATACTATTAATATGGTTGACAGAGTAGAATCGGATGAGGTTTTGGCAAATGCAAATAGATTTCAGGTTTTTATTAAAGAAAGACCACTTACTCCCGAACAGATTCCACAAGATGTTTCTTATGAGCACTATTCAGAAATAATCCCAGGTACTGAGTTTGGTACAGCGTTTCTAGCAGCGGCTATCGGGTCGTTTACGGCTAATTATAAAAAAGCTCTTGAGATGGGAGAACTTGACGGATTTGTAGAAGAAAGTGTTTCTAATGGTTATTCTTCAATATATAAAATAAAAGCCCAAGATCAAGATCTCAAGAGTGATGAAGACAAAAGAATAGCTCATCATCACTCTCCTGATTTTTTAGGTGAAGTAGATCAAGAACTCGATGTTTTAGTCACTGAAGTTAAATCGAGTAACCAACCAGTAGTGTATAAAAATGAATATCTGAATGCGATTGGTGGTCAGCTAAGATTTACCGAATATGCCAGAAAGGTAACTACTCCTGATTTCACTCCATTACAAAAATCACCAGAGGAATGGGCTGAATTTATTGATGTTCAAAAGTCTTTGGAAAGAGGAGAAATTATTCTTAAATATGAAGATATTGCAAGACAAACTCTTGAATTGGCTAGACAGAAAAGAGAAGAAAAAGGAGAAGAAAAAATCTCAGTAAAAAATGCAATTGATTTTTGGCAATTAGATGAAGAAGAGGCTGAATACATTGGGGTAAACGATATTAAAACAGATGATATAGAACTCTTACCACAAATGGGAGCAAAACTTATGGAGGTTCTTTTGAAAAGAATAGGAGCAGATGGTTGGACAGTAGAGATTGATGATTCACCAGCAGTGCAGGTAATTCCAAGAGAAGAAAAAGTAAGATTTCCTTTAGATAGAAAACTCAAGGGAATGGATGTAATTTGGATTCCATCACACGAACTTTTTCACGTTGTAAGAGCTATAAATGGTGCGAAGCAGGGTCTTAAGTTATTAAAGACCGAAAACACTTACAATTATCTTCCCACAGAAGAAGGGTCAGGGGCAGTTGCTGAAATGGTTGCTGGCCAGAAGTTTGGAGACCCACGGCAGGCTAAAATGGCAGCAAGATATTTTGCAGTTTCTCAAATGCTTAAAGCAGACATAAAGGATGGTCAGATTGCACCAAGATTTACCCCCCAAGAAGTATATGGTCAGCTTAAAAGTTATGGAGTCAGTCATACAGATGCGTCTGATATTGTATGGAGAATTCAAAGAGGCACATCATTAAAGCATGATGGAGTTGTAATACCTGTAAAGAAAGGTAATGAAACTACGGAGTTACCTTCGGCAGAGTGTTTTGTTAAAGACGCTGTTTACTTTGAAGGCCAAATGCAGGTTTTTGAGTGGATGAAAAGTCTTATGCCTCTTTCTGAAAATTTAAGAAAAGATGTGACACTTAGCAGTCCTGATTTTTCAGAAGATACATTAAAACGGGTCGGATATTCAGTAAGAAAAGAAGAGTTAGGTAGAAAAATGACTTTATC
The DNA here is from genome assembly GCA_964504535.1 of uncultured Gammaproteobacteria bacterium. Taxonomy (GTDB): domain Bacteria; phylum Patescibacteriota; class Microgenomatia; order Levybacterales; family GWA1-39-11; genus JAUSNA01. Next base: position 51,847 of record CAZDED010000001.1, on the reverse strand, counting down.
AGAGTTACGTCGTGATTATAATAATTTTGCATCCCTAGGAAGAGATCGTTTATTTGATATTCTTAATATTCTGGGGAAAGGTAAAATCAGACTTGATTTTCTAACTACAGAAAGAAATAAATGGGATGGGTTGATGGCAAATTCTGGGTTAACAGATTATAGAAAGATTTTTTCTTCCAATACTAAATAGCGCCCATGCCGCCGAGTTTTTCTGCTTTGAGAATAATTTCCTTAAGTACCTCAAGATCAATATCTTCAAGTTTTTTAAATCTAATACAACTTTTTCCGATGTTGGCTTTTGGCAATTCATCTTTATATTTTTCCGCCAAATATTCTCCATTTTCAGTGGAACAAATATAGAGTGAAATATAATTCTTTTGGGAAGCAAGTCCTATGATCATCCAGTCTCCTTCACGACCACTACTATATTTGTAGTGATAATTTCCGTATCCGATAATGGCTCCGTAAAGTCCTATCGGGAGCTTTGGAACTGTTTTTCTGATGAATGCATGAAGTTTTTCCATTTCGCTTCTTCTTGGTTCATCAATTTTTGAAATAAGCTCTTCAACAGATTTGGCATCTGTTGTTTTAAACATATTCATATGTCGATTATAACTCTCTGCCCCTTTATTTTCTAACCTCAATTTGGTACAATTGCTTATACGACTCAAACGGGTCGTTTTTTTGACTTAAACTTAAAATATATATGGCCGGTTCAGCTCCACAAACAACAGTAACAAAAGACAGAAATGTTGCACTAGACAAGATCCGAAATTTCGGAATCATCGCTCACATTGATGCAGGTAAAACCACAACTTCAGAGCGAATTCTTTACTACACAGGACGTACATACAAGATAGGTGAAGTTCATGAAGGAGCAGCAACAATGGACTGGATGGATCAGGAAAGAGAAAGAGGAATCACTATCGTTAGTGCTGCAACAACTACATTTTGGAAAGACCACAGATTTAACCTTATTGATACCCCCGGACACGTTGATTTTACCGCTGAAGTTGAAAGATCTTTAAGAGTTTTGGATGGAGCAATTACCGTTCTTGATGCTGAAGAGGGTGTCCAGTCACAGTCAGAGACTGTTTGGCGTCAAGCTGATAAATACAATGTTCCAAGAATCTGTTTTATCAACAAGATGGACAAGCTTGGAGCAGATTATGAAAAGACTATCCAGTCAGTTATCGACAGACTTGGTGCAAACCCAGTTACAATCGGACTTCCAATTGGAGCAGAGAATGATTTTAAAGGAATTTATCATGTGCTAGATGAGAAGTCATACATCTGGAATGGAGAAGAGTTGGGAGCAACATTTGAAGTAAATGATGAGATCCCAGACGGGATGACTGAGATGGTGAAAAAATACCGAGAGCAACTCATTGAAAAAATTGCAGAGACAGATGATGCTCTTCTTGAAAAATATCTTAATGGAGAAGAAATAGGATACGACGAATTAAAAGCAGCTCTTCGTGCAGCAACCATCGCATACAAAGTCGTTCCAGTATTTGCAGGAACATCTTTGAGAAATAAAGGTATTCAACCACTACTCGACGCAGTTATCGACTTTCTACCATCTCCAGTTGATCTAGAGACTGTCACTGGTATCAATCCAAAAACTGAACTTGAGGAAACAAGAAAATTAACACCAGATGAAGCATTTACTGGATTTGCATTCAAGGTGCAGGTTGATCCACACGTCGGAAAGATCACATACGTTAGACTTTATTCCGGAAAAATTGTCTCTGGAAGCTACGCATATAACTCAACAAAGGATGTTAAAGAAAGAGTAGGACGCCTTCTTCTTATGCATGCGAATCAAAGAGAAGAGATCAAAGAAGCATATGCAGGAGAAATTGTAGCTATAGTTGGATTTAAAGACACAGTAACGGGAGACACCTTGTGTGACGAAGCAAAGCCTATCGTTCTTCAGAAAATTACTTTTAGAGATCCGGTTATCTCGCTTGCTATCGAGCCAAAGACAAAATCAGATCAAGAGAAATTGGGTGCTGCAATGAAAAGACTCATGGAAGAAGATCCTACCTTTACCGTCAAAATGGATCATGAAACAGGTCAGACCATCATGTCAGGAGTTGGAGAATTGCAACTTGAGATCATGGTGGAGCGTATGAAAAGAGAGATGGGAGTAGAGGCAAATGTTGGTGCTCCACAAGTTGCATACAAGGAAACTATTAAAGGAAAGGCAAATGCTGAATTTAAGTACATCAAGCAAACTGGAGGACGTGGGCAATACGGTCACGTTCTTATAACTGTTGAAGCAAAACCTCGTGGTGAAGGATTTGAATTTGTAAATGCCATCAAAGGAGGAGCAATTCCTGCAGAATTTATCCCACCAGTTGAAAAGGGTATTAAAGAGGCTATGGAGCGGGGAGTTATGTTTGGATACCCAGTGGTTGACGTAAAAGTTACACTTTATGACGGAACGTATCATGACGTTGACTCTTCAGAAATCGCATTTAAAATTGCAGGATCTCAAGCTTTCCAAAAGGGTGCAAGGCAAGCTGATGTTACTCTTCTTGAACCAATCATGAAGGTTGAAGTTACGACCCCTGATGAATTTATGGGAGATGTTATTGGTGACCTTTCTGCAAAAAGAGCTCAAATTTCAGGCAGCGAAGAAAGAGGAAATTCAAGAATTATTCTAGCTCAAGTTCCACTTGCAGAATTGTCAGGATATATCACAACACTTCGTTCTCTAACACAAGGTCGTGCAAATGCCTACATGGAACCTTCTCACTATGAAGAAGTTCCTGTACAAATTCAAGAGCAGATCAAAGCAAAATCCAACTTCATTCCAAAAGAAGAGTAATAAGAAGTTTAAAAAAGTTTTGGGTTCCAACTGCCACCCTCTCGGTCAAAAAATTTCAACACTTCTATGGACATACCTAACCTTGTTGATACAGGATCTCTCCAAGAATCATCTACATTTATGTCGCGGCTTGCTGGATTATTAATTAAATATGGTGGAAACATCTTCTCTTTTAAATCTCCGACATCGATTTTAGTAGGACTTACAATTTTAATAAGTTCTTGTTCGTTCTCAAACAAATCTATCTCAATAGATCCATTGTCTGAAATGTTCCATTTAAGATCATTGAATGTGTCATCTGGTGCATCTATAAAATTCATATCTTTAAGAAGTTGAGCTTTATAACCCCCCCACCGTTTTTTACTAGTTTCTTACCATATGCAAGCCTGACTTCACTTAATTCTCCTTCTGAATCAAAACTAAAACCTGGATTAAAAGCGTAAGCAGGCTTACCACGAGTGTCAGCATCTCTAGAACCAACCGGGTAATTCAATTCCAGATGCATCCTTCCATCAGGGTAAAAAGTATCACCTTCCGACGTCCCCTCTCCATCATAAGAAATATCTAAATTCCCAGCGTCTTTGATACTAGCACTACGAGCTATGGAAAATGATGGATCGGTATATTCGCTCGGGTGATATCTTTCATACATCCTAGTGTATCCAAAGTCACTTTTTGTTATTATAAACAAATTATCTGGATCTTGATACGAATAAGGGTAGTTCCTATCGTTATATATCCCAAACTTTTCTCTAATCTCTGCTTCTGTTTCGCCGGATATTTTAGCAGTCTTTTGAAGTGTTGTTAGTTCAGGTAATTTGTTCGATCTTTCTTCTTCTGGGTCGAAATCTAGTACTTCATCTGAGTTGTCAGCCATAAGTTTAAGTATAACACGCCAATTTATTCATTAGTGACTCTCAGATCTCTTACACAAGGTCGTGCAAATGCTTACATGGAACCTTCTCACTACGAGGAAGTACCTGTACAGATCCAAGAGCAAATAAAAGCGAAATCTAACTTCGTACCTAAAGAAGAATAGCCTTTGAGTACAAAGGAAATTCTAATATCGAAATTCTAAATCCGAAACAAATCCCAAATCAGGATGTTTGAAATTTGATATATTATAGTTTCTGAATTGTTTCGAAATTCGTGCTTCGTGCTTCGAATTTAGTATAATAAATATATGGCGAGAAAGAAAATTTCAGAGTTTCGTGCAAAGAAAATCCTTTACGACTTTTTAGAAGTTCCCTACGGTGGTATTTCAATAGACTCGACAAGAGAGTATTTGGAAAAAATCCTATCTCAAATGGAGGATGGTAAGAAATATGTCCTGAAAGTTGACCAGGGGGTAAAGCAAAGAAAGAAAAAAGGGCTTATATCACTAGGTGTAACGAAAGAAAACGTTGAGGAGGAGATTGGAAAATTGAAAGAAAAGGGATTTTCCTATTTCATACTCGAGGAGTTTCTCGAACACGAAAGTAGTGACGAGTTTTATCTGGCTATAGAGCGCGTTCGTGAAGGAAAGAGAGTGCATTTTGCAACAAAAGGTGGAATAGACATAGAAGAAAATAAAGATTCTATAACGACTTCAGTTCTGACGGATTATGCTCAGTATGAAGACATTGCAAGAACTCTTCAGATTTCTGTCGAGACTTTAGAAAGCATAATCACAGCATTTGATAATTACTATTTTTCATTTTTAGAAATAAATCCCCTTGTAAGTCAGGGAGAAAAATATTTTTTCCTTGATGCAGCAGTTGAGGTAGACAGTGAGGCATCATTTTTTGTAGATGGGGTGTGGAGTAAAAATGACTTTAGGGAAGGTGGAAGAGTCCAAAAAACTGAAGAAGAAAAGGCGATCGAGGAGTTAAAAGAAACAACCCCAGCTGCATTAAGTTTTCAGCTCATAAACCCCAATGGCTCAATATTTGTATTACTGTCGGGTGGAGGAGCATCGCTTGTTACTGCTGACGAGATATACCAGAAAGGTAAAGGGAAAGAACTGGCAAACTATGGAGAATACAGTGGTAGTCCAACTGAGGAAGAGACGTATTTATACGTCAAACAAATTTTGGCTACTCTACTCCGTTCTACATCCCATAATAAATCTATAATAATCTCCGGTGGAGTTGCCAATTTTACGGATGTAAGGATCACTTTTAAAGGAATAATAAAAGCATTGGGGGAAGTATCTGAAAAATTAAGAGCCCAAAATGTGAAAATTTTTGTGAGACGCGGAGGGCCTCATCAGGAAGAAGGGTTATCTATGATGAAGACCTTTTTAGAGAAAGAAGAGTTGTTAGGTGAAATTCACGGACCGGAGTTAGTGTTGACAGACATAGTAGAACCAGCATTGAGGCATGTAGGATAAGCACGAAATTCTAAATTCGAAGCACGAAACTAGTTTTAAATTTGATATTTTTAATTTGTTTCGAATTTCGATATTCGGATTTCGAGTTTAGTAGTTCAAAATATGGATATTGAACTTTTAAGAAAAACACAATCGAAAATAATAGTAATAGGTAATCATCCAGGGATAATCCAATCCATGCTTGATTATGATTTTTTGATAGGGCACACCACTCCATCAATCGTTGGAATCGTGGCAACAGGACGAAAATTTGTAAGGTTTTTCTTCGGAAGGAGGGAAGTGCTATTACCGGTCTACTCTACTCTGTCTGTCATTCCTGAAAACGTGAAAAAAGATGTTAACACGGTTCTCAATGTAAGCTCAGGAAGAAGAGCATTAACCTCTATGGTTGAGGCTATTGATACATTCCCCAATATGAAAATTGGAACAATTTTTGCAGAAGGTGTTCCTGAAAAGCATTCCATTGATCTTTTTGAATATGCCAAAGATAAAAATGTAACCTTGATTGGTCCTTCAAGCGTAGGTCTTGTTATCCCAGGTGTTCTAAAGCTCGGTGCCATTGGTGGAGTATCGACAAAACAAATTACTTCATCCGGTTTGCTCTCAAAAGGTGGAGTTTGTGTTTTGTCAGCATCAGGAGGGATGGTAAACGAAATAATAAATGTCGTTAACAATACGCACAATAAAGTTAGCTTTTCACTTTCTTTTGGTGGTGACAGATTTCCATTACTCGAGCCGGTCGATGCACTTATGGTCGCACAGAAGGATGAGGAGACAAAGGCTATTGTGTATTACGGGGAATTGGGTGGGGAAGATGAATATAAATTAGCTAAGCTTTTGGAAGTAGGACATATTACAAAACCTGTCATCTGTTATGTTGCAGGTACTATCTCAGATCTATTTGAGACTCCTCCACAATTCGGACACGCAAAAGCAATGGCAGAAAAAAATGAAGAATCAGCAAAAGCAAAAAGGGAAGCTCTCAAAAAAGCGGGTGCAAAAGTTCCTGAGACTTTTTCAGAATTTGTACAGTTGATTGGAACTTTGGATGATTTTGGTTTTGAAAGTCCGAATGATACAATTGAAAATATGGACGATCGCAAACATGCACTTATTTCATCAAGTATCTCAAAAGATGTTGATGGGGACGTCAAAATTTTGGGTGAGGATCTACTCTCTTTTGCAAAAGAAAATTCATTTGCAAAGATTGCTGCTTCTCTATTCTTAGGGAAAAAGATAGTGTTACCAGACACTGAAGAGTTTGTGGATTTTATACTGCGAGTATCAGTTGACCACGGGCCATATGTTTCAGGAGCATTAAATACGATAGTATCGGCTCGTGCAGGACGGGATCTGGTTTCCTCTCTTTCTGCAGGGTTACTTACCATTGGTCCACGATTTGGAGGAGCTTTAAATGAAGCAGCACGCAACTGGTTCTCTGGAGTTGTTGATGGAAAAAGTGCAAGCGCTTTTGTTGAAGAATCAGCAAGTAAGAAAGTTTATATACAGGGGATTGGGCACAAAAAATATAGAGTAGATATGCCAGACCCAAGAGTTGGTGAAATCATGGAATACGCAAATAGATTAGAGAAGAAGAGGTTTAGCAAATTTGCGATGGAAGTTGAAAAGATAACGACGGAGAAGAAGGGGAATTTAATTCTAAATATAGATGGTAGTATCGCTGCAGTATTGCTTGATTATCTTTCTGAAAAAGAGGGATATAGTGACGAGCAGTTGTGGGAACTTATACAAGCGGAATTTTTCAATGCACTCTTTGTACTCTCAAGGTCAGTAGGATTTATTGCACACTTCTTAGATCAAAAAAGGCTTGACGAGGGGTTACTCAGGCTCGAAGAAAGTGATGTAGCAGATGCCTCCCAATAATTACATAAATTCGAAATTCTAAATTCGAAGCACGAAATAAACTCCAATGTCCGAAGCTAAAAATTCCAAACAGTATGATTTAGAAGAAAGAACTTTTCAGTTTGCCTCTAAAGTTCGCGAGTATGTTAAGATTATTCCAAAATCAGTATCTTCTATTGATGATATTAAACAACTAGTACGCTCATCAGGTTCGATTGGTGCAAATTATATAGAAGCAAACGACTCTCTAAGTAAAAAAGATTTCATAATGAGGATTAAGATTTCACGAAAAGAAGCCAAGGAAACACGATTTTGGCTAAGATTACTTGCTTATAGTCAGGAAAGGGAAGAATTATTACAGGAAGCTACAGAGTTAATGAATATATTTGGGGCTATACTTAAGAAGTCTGAGTAATTGTGATTTGAAATTTGTTTCGAATTTCGACATTCGGATTTCGTGTTTATAATCTATAATTAGTTTATGCAAATATACAACAATGTTTTACTCTCAACAATTCTCTGGTATCAGATTGGCGGTGTAGCCAAAACTGTTCTTGATGTTGCTTCAAAAGAAGATCTTTACGAAGCACTCTCCTACATTAAAGATAATAATATTTCCAAAGTTTTTGTTTTGGGATTGGGGTCCAACTTATTGTTTTCCGACGAAGGGTATGATGGTGTAATTATTCGGTTTTTGATGCAAGAGGATGGACAAGGAGTTAGGTTACTTGAAAACAATATTGTAGAGTCATTTGCAGGTGAGTTTTTAGACAGTGTTATTCAAGCACAATTTGAGAATGGGCTCGTTGGGTTAGAATGGGCAGGTGGACTGCCAGGTACAGTTGGGGCTGCAGTCAGAGGCAATGTTGGAGCATTTGGTGGCGAGATAAAAGACATTTTTGTAAAAGCACATTGTATACGGTTACAGGAAAACGGTGACTATGAAGAGATTACTCTCAACCGTGATGAGATGGATTTTTCTTACCGTTCAAGTAAAGTAAAATCTGACAAACTAATCGTTGTGTCTGCTCAGTTCCAGTTAAGAGAAGGAAATCCTGAGGAGTTACTAAGTGCTCATGAAAAATACTTTGAAAATATAACCTATAGACAAGATAAGCATCCACTTGACTACCCTAACTGTGGAAGTGTATTTAAAAATATTTCACGGCCTGAGGATGTGGCACGGATTTTGGAATCGTGGGATGACATAAAAGAATTGGTAAATGAAAAATGGCATGGCAAGGTTAGTATGGGATATATTATTGACCGCCTGGGACTTAAGGGGAGAGAGATTGGAGGAGCACAAATTAGTGAGAAGCATCAGAATTTTATTGTAAACAAGGGGGGGGCTAAGGCCTCTGACGTAAAAAATCTGATAGTTGAAGTTGAGGAAGAGATGCAAGAATCCTTTGGAATAACTCCAGAAGTTGAGATTGAAATCGTTTAACTACTAACTTCTGACTTTTATTTCGGGGAGTTGTCTAGACTTTGCCACAAAATTCTACAAGCGTAAGTTCTATAGGGGCTCCATTTTTGAGACAGTTTGATTAACTTTTCTTTGCTTGGATCTTTTAATCCGTAAAGCTTTATCATCGCATTCTTAAGTCCTAAGTCTCCAACCGAGAATACATCCGGTTTTGCTAAAGCAAACATTAAAAACATCTCAGCACTCCATATTCCAATACCTTTAACCTTGGTGAGGTTTTCAATAATTGTTGTTTCATCAGCAGACTCAAAACTATCAAGCATCAGTTCTTTGTTGTGTACTTTTTCAGCCAAATCTTTAATATATTTTATTTTTGGATATGAAATACCACAGGCTCTAATATCATCATCCTTTAGTTTTAGGATATCTGCGGCATTTACTTTCTTTTTAAACAATTTTTCAAATCTTCCAAATATGGTGCTTGCTGCCTTAACGGACAATTGTTGGCCAACAATTGCACGAGTGAGCCTCTTGAAGTTGTCTGGACTTTTCTCAAGCACGATTGGGTCAATGCTTTGGGCAACTTCGTATAAAAGAGGATCAACTTTTTTGAAATGTTTTAACGCGTCTTCATACATAGTGGGATAGTATGTAGTATATTGTATATCGTATGTTGTATAAAAGCATTGCAATATGCCATATACTAAATAGAATATACAAATATGGAATCATCAAAATCTAGTCCAAAACTTACATTCTCAATCGCTGATATTCCACTTGGAATTGCACTTGAGGAGTATTTTTTACTTGCCAACAATCTGCAAGTAGATGGGCTTGAGGTTGTTGTTGGATGGAAGACACGATTTCAGATGAGAAAGCTTGCCCGCCTTTCAAAAAGGTATAATGTGCCAATTTTATCAATCCATCAGCCTGCTTGGTCAGTTGCTGGATTTTGGCAGGATGAAAAAGCATTTTACTTTGCCCAAAAATTTAATTCAGTTTATGTTGCTCACCCGTTAGTGAACCAGCATATCAATTCTCCTAAGTCCAAGGCATATTACAAGTGGCTTTCAGAAATGCAGAAGAAATATCAGATCGAAATTCTCATAGAAAATATGACAAATATTTATCAACTCATGCCGTTACTTCATTATGTTAGCAAGAAGCACCATGATAGTGCAACTGATCTTGAAAATTTTGACACTATTTGTACTAAATATGGGTTTGGTTTTACTCTGGATATCTCACACCTTATGGCATCAGAGCCTCAAAAAGCTGTGGGTTTTTCTGAATTATGGCCATTGATGCGTAACATCCACCTCTCTGACTTTACTGAGAAAAAAGAGCACATGGGGCTTGGTGATGGACTCCTTAACTATGAAAGTTTTTTGACCTTTCTGAAGGAAAAGAAATATGATGGACTCATCAATCTTGAGTTGTGCCCAAGAGTCCTCAACGCTAGGGAAAAATACTACAAGGATATAGCTAAGTCTGTTAAGATTGTTAGGGAATATTTTGCTTAGCTAGATCCTTGCGAACTAAAGATATTGCTTCCTTTCTCCACTCCCTTGACACAAAGTCCCAAATCCTTAATACTTAATACTGTATTCTTAATTCATAAATGAAAGCGAGGTGATTTGATATGGCAAGTAAAAAAAGAACAGCTGAAGAGCAAAAAGACATGACTATGAAAATAGTCTTGGCGGTTTCACTTTTGGTCGTTTTTGTAGCTGGTTATTTTATAGCTCGTGCGAAATACAAACCACAGATCATTGAGTTGTCAAAAATGGTAGCTGATAAAGATCAGTCTTTGCAGAAATTCAAATCAAACGCAAATAAGGTCATGATGAAGGAAGATAAGATGTGGATAGTTGAAAACGGAGAACTGAAGCAAATGGACTCAGATCTTATGATGACCAATGGAGAAAAAGTAACTTCCGAAGGTGAAGTAATTAAAGCTGACGGATCATCAATCATGATGCAAAATGGAGACGCAATGGATATGAACGGAAAGATGTTACCGAAAGAACAATAATTCTTCGTTTAGGTATATTTTTGCAGCAGTTTGATGAGTGCACTTTCATTCCATGAAAGCCCATTTATTTCAGGCTTTTTAGTTTTGTTGGTTTCGAAGTGTGGCACCAATATCTTCTTTGTGTATGTTTTGATAACAGTAGGGTGGATATAGTAACTTCTGCAGACGCTCACTGTGTTATTAAGGTGCATGGCAACCTGTTTTACAGTTTGTCTTATATTTTTTTCCAAAGAGGCTTTGTTTTCAGCTTGTCCAATGTTATAAAGAATTCTTGAGGAAAGGTTTGTGGCTCCCCACGTTCTGAAATCTTTTGCCGTAAAATCATCATTTGTAATTTCTGCAAGAAAATCATTCACATCCTCTGAGTCTATGACATGCCTTTTCCCCTCTTCATCGATGTATTGAAAAAGTTCATATCCTGGAAGTTCTATACATTTCTTGATCGTCGCGGCAACGGTAGGATTGGTAACTTCCACTACATTTTCCACCCCATGTTTCCCACGGAATCGGAAAACAATCTCATCTCCCTTCACTTTTGCATGCCTATTTCGGAGTGTAGTTAGTCCAAAAGAGTTATTCTCTTTCTGATATTCTTCGTTCCCCACTCTTACAAATGTATGTTCTAAAAGCCAAATGACGGTTGCTATGATTTTTCTTTTGTCCATGTCATCATGCCGCATATCATATTGTATTTTTTGTCTTATTTTTGGAAGACTTAATCCAAATTCTATAATTTTTGAGAACTTATTTTCTTGATTTATTCTTGTCCAATCCTCATGGTATATGTATTGTTTTCTTCCTTTCTCATCTAGGCCAGTTGCTTGAAGATGGCCATTTTTTTTAGGACAAATCCAAACATTTTTCCAAGCAGGGGGAATTACCAATTTCTTGATCCGCTCAAGCGTCGCCTCATCTTTTATTTTATTTCCATCAGCGTCGTAGTAGGTAAATACATTGCGGTTTTTCTGTCTGAAATATCCAGGGCTAGTATCAGGGATATACCTGAGAGATTCATTCTTCATCTCTTTAATTATCGCTTCATCAAGATTTTGCATTGGGTATTAAAAGATTACAGTATTTGAGGTAGGTTGACAATAATCAGAGTCTGACGAGATTGCAGGAGACAAGTGGAACACTGAAGGTTACATTAAAGATATGGAAATTCATCATTCTCGTTGTGCAGACTACGTTAAATCGGGGGAAAGGACTCACAGTGGGTGTTGGCGTCACCGTTACGGTTGGAGTCACGGTAGCTGTAGGTGTGGCTGTTGGTAGTACGGTTGGTGATGGAGTCGCTGTTGGAGTTGGTGTAACCATAGGAGACGGAGTAGGCGTTTCAGTAATAGTGGGGGTTTGAGTTTCGGTCAACGTAGGAGTCGGTGTAGGCGTAGTGGTTTCTGTTGGAGTGGGAGTTATTGTTTCGGTTGGAGTAGGTGTAACAGTTACCGTTGGAGTACTTGTTGTGGTGGGAGTCGGTGTTGCTACTGGTTCAAGCGCTGAGTTAGCATTTTGGGGATTTGAAACTACTCTTTTGATAAAATCTGAGGAGTTATTGTCAGTATCCTCTCCATTGCCCAGGAATTTATCGACACCCTCAACCATCGATTCAACGGTTGAGTTAGAATTTGCCTTCCGCTCTAATCCTTCGCCCACAATAGGGTTTGCTGCGGCCGTTCCTTCTCTATCAACTACTGCTCCAAATCCTACTTTATCTACCAGTGTGATGCCAGCATCGCTATATAAAAGTACTGTATTGTCTTGTGCAAGCTGAGCCCCCGCAACAGAAAAGGTTCGATCTCCTGGAACCAGACCCATATATCCAGTTTGAGGTACTATTAGAAAGTACCCGTGGGATTTGATAACTCCTGAAAGTGAAGCAACCAGATTTGATCCCGCTCCGCTATCCGTCTTTTTTCGTAGTCTCCAATTTTGCAAGTTTATATCTTGGTCAGTTGGATTATATAGTTCGACGAATTCATCACTTGTTGTAAATCCTGATAACGAAATTTCCGAAATTACTACGTGGCTTGCTGTTGCTGCTTGGGATATTGGTGTTGCTACGATAAATAGAAGGGTGAGAAAAAGAAGGAACGACGCTGTCAGAATCCGTGGCAGGTTGGATCTCATATATTATTTATATATCAAGAAAAAAAGATGTCAATATATCACTTTTTAGGCTCAAAGTTGCATTGCGTAGTGCCACGGCGATATAATAAACACTAACCCTAGTGACTGTTTTGAGCCACAATATGGAGCACACAAAAAATATTTCCAAAGAACTTTTTTTCCTTTTAGGTGAAAGGATAGGACTTATTATTGTCCTTGTTGTGACTATTGTAATTCTATTGACGGGTACTGCAATTAAAGCTCACTCAGAATCTGAGACACAGTCTTATAGGCAGGAAAGCGTTTTTGAAAAGACTCCTGATATCAATCCTCATCCAGCAATAGATAATTCTGAAGAGATTAAACCCGTTGTGATAGCCATGAGTTATGAGGTAGACAAAATTACCCCTACACCAACACCTGTCTATAATCCTGCTGATGATGACGTATGGCTAAAAGTAGCAGAATGTGAATCGCATCATAATTGGCAGAGTGACTCGGGGAACGGATATTTTGGTGGTCTGCAGTTTTCTTTGGGAGCATGGGCATCTGTTGGTGGAACAGGTAAGCCATCTGACGCATCAAAAGGAGAGCAGATAGAGCGAGGGAAAATGTTGCAAAAAATCAGAGGGTGGGGAGCATGGGGTGCTTGTTCGAAAAAATTAGGTCTTCGATAATTACTATTTGACTAACAATATTTTATTATGTTTATAATGAAATATGGCAAAGAAAAAATCTCTTGGAAAACATCAATTCATGATTGGGATAATTGTAGGAATATTTGTTATCCTCTTTATTGTCCTTTATCGACAGTTCACTTTGATACCAGGAACGGCTCCTGAAAAATTTATATGTTCAGAAGGGAAATTTATTGATGCGACATTCCAAAATGATATTGCTTCAATTACGCTTTCGGACGACAGGGTTATGGATTTACCTAAAGTTGTATCAACTGATGGGTTAAGATATGTCAATGATGATGAAAGTATAGTGTTTTGGAAGAGGGATAGAGGAGCTGTTATCATAGAGAACGGAAATACAACATATAACAACTGCGTCAACCGCTAATTTTCTCGCTTCTACAACTTCGTAGTATATAATAAGCCCATGGAGAATCTTGTTTTTCTTGACACTGAGACAACCGGTATAGATATATTGATTGATCGCCTAACACAAGTTTGTTACAAATTCAGAAATGAAATTTATGCTGAGTATTTCAAGCCACCGGTTCCAATCTCCATAAAGTCTATGAGTATATCTCATATCACAAATAAGATGGTTGATGATAAAGAACCATTCATTGGGTCCAAGATGAAAAGTGATTTAGAAGAGATTCTAAAAGAAAATATTTTGGTTGCTCATAATGCTGGGTTTGATATCGACATATTATATAAAGAGGGGGTAGTAGTAAATAGATTTATTGATACATTAAAAGTCATAAAATTTCTTGATACAGAAAATGAAATTCCAGAATACAATCTGCAATATCTTCGCTATTTTTTAGAGTTCGAGATAGAGGCAAAAGCACACGATGCGATAGGTGATGTACTGGTTTTGGAGAAACTCTTTCAATATCTATACAATCGTATGATGGAATTATATAAAGAAGGGGATATAGCAATAGAAAAGATGATGGAGATTTCATCAAAACCGTTACTTTTACGGCTTTTTAATTACGGAAAGCATAAGGGGAAGAAGATTGAAGAAGTACTCGCCTATGACAAAAATTATTTGGAGTGGATGCTTGAGCAAAAACTTAATGAGCAGCATTATGATGAAGATTGGATCTATACTTTGAAATATCATCTAAAAATTAATTAATGGAACAAAAAATAAAGGCAGCAAAAATATTTGCAAAACTTCTTGATAGTCAATTTGAGATAGGGGGAGTCAAGTTCGGAATAGATCCGCTCCTTGATATCATCCCGTGGTTTGGTGATATTGCAGGGGCTCTTCTTTCACTGTACATTTTGCACACAGCTTGGAAAGCACAAGTCTCAAAGATGGATCTTTTAAAAATGATCATAAATATTCTCATTGATTTTCTGGTGGGTGCTATTCCAATTCTTGGAGTAATATTTGATGTAATATTTAAGGCTAATATGAGAAATATTAAGATTCTTGAGAAATATTCCCACGGGAAATTTATTGAAGGAAAGCTTTTGCAGTAGTTTCTCTATCATTCTCTTCAACTTGAGCCAATCTTTGAAGTTGATCTAGTGATAGCTCAAATAATTTTGATTGCAATTTATATATTTCCGGTTTGTCATTTAACCCGTATACTAAATTGACCCATGCCCTGTTAATCGCTATATAACGCCTAAATTCCTTAATATTTGCTTCCATTATGTCTCTCGTGTTTTTCGCAATATCAGCATTTGCAAAAGCCTCAAAACCTTCAATATTTATTCCAGTAAGCCTAACATCGAAAGGTGTAATGTCTCTTAAAAAAGCAGAGAGTGAGCCAGTATCTAGGGGTTTATCAAATCTGGGATCTTCTTTAATGCTTACAGTTAAAGCATCTTTATTTGAGATGTGTCGATCAATAACCTGCTTAATTGGTTTTGCATGAAATCCGCCACCAACATGAAGTGTTGAAGCATAGGCAGTTGGTGAAACAGAAACAGTACGTTGATAAAGTGCGTTCAACAATTCCTTTGCCTCGGAAAGTTCAGCACTTGCAAGAAGAGATCCAAGGAGCACTTCTTTACCCATTGAGCTTGATTCATCTTCATCCAGTTCAAGAGGAAGATCTGCAAACATTTGGGTTAGAGCATTGTGAGCTTCAAAAAGTGACCTGTCTGGTGTTTTAAAAAAGGTAACAACAAACGGTTTCTCGATTTCTTTTTCTTCGGACTTTAAGCTTAGAAGAAATTCAATGTTATAAGGAAAAGATAGTGGAACCTTATGGTTATCAATAATTTTTCCTTTTGAAATTTTACCCTTTCTCATCATATCTATGGACTTGTTAAATTTTGTAAATACTGTAAGAGAAGCTTTTTGGTCAGCTGTGTTTATCCAGTTATATTTTAGGAGTTTGGCAATATCAGCATCGGATAAAAATTTTCCAAGAATTGGGGCAGTTGGGTCAGTTACTTCGACGGTTGCATGTCTCCCAAAAGCATAATCAGGTGTTAATGAAGAAGCAAACCTTTTATAAGCAACCCGTGCTGTTTGATTGACAGCCACGCCTCGTATAAGTTTTCCTTCCTGCACTGGTATTAGTCCTTCAATAACCTGCTGCCAAAAAACGTTCTTTTTTGAAATACTTGTACTTTCACCACTAAGACCTGCCTGCACAACTCCTCTTGTAAGTTCTAGGGTAACAACATCATGCTTTACGGCTTCATCAACAATACCTTCGGGTGCCCAGTCATGTGCTATGGCAAAAATATTGATTTGACCAACAGTTGCGTTGTTGGTGAAATGCTGTTCAAGCCGATGAAGCCTATGTTCTTCTTTTGGTGTAAAAAATCTTTGACTACTTTCTGTCATTTGAGGATTATAATCTATTGTTCTGGTTTTTTCTTGACTACTAAAAACAACCGATGTACACTGTTTGACACTCTATGAACACAATTATCTGTAAACATTGCGGGAAAGAATTTGAATTATCCGAAGCACTCCTCCACCAGGTAAAAGAAACAGCAAAGCAAGAATTTGACTCTCAACACAAGAAGGATCTTGAAAACATCCGTGTAGAAACTGAGGAAAAAGCAAAACTTCAATTCGCTGAGAAGAACAAAGAGGAAATAGAAAGACTCAAGAAACAAAACGAGCAGTTCCGGGAGCAAGAGTTGAAATTATTGGAAGAAAAAAGACAGTTAGAAGAGAAAGAAAAATTGATGGAACTGGAAAACGCCAGAAAGCTAGATCAAGAAAGAAAAATAATCGAAGAAAAAATTGTTAAGGAGGAAGAAGAAAAATACCGATTCAAAGACAAAGAAAAAGAAACCCAGATAGAAAATCTAAAGAGAATGCTTGATGAAGCACAAAGAAAAGCATCAGGTGTAAGTCAGCAAGTTCAGGGAGAGGTTCTTGAGGTAGATCTTGAAGAACAACTCCTCCAAGCATTTCCAACCGATTCAATAGAGCCGGTAGCAAAGGGAGCAAAGGGTGGGGATATTGTTCAGGTTGTTAAAAATTCCATGGGCAAAATTGCAGGATCCATTTTATGGGAGACAAAACGGGCAAAATGGACTCCTTCCTGGCTACCAAAATTGAGAGAAGATGTCAGAAAAGTTAGCGCCAGTTCTTCAATCTTAGTGTCAGAAGATCTTCCGAAAGAAATACAAAATTTTGGGTTCGTTGATGGGGTACTTGTTACATCTTACAGTTATGCCATTTCATTGGCTGTCATTGTAAGGAGGGGAATTATGCAGACAGCGGCTGCGAAATCAGCTGCAGCAAATAAAGATGAAACACTTGAGATGGTCTATCAATATCTACAAAGTGATGCATTCCGCCATCGAATAGAAGGATATGTTGAGAGTATTAGCATTATGAAAGTAGACTTGGATTCTGAAAAAAGATCTATGGAAAGGATTTGGAAAAAAAGAGAAATGCAGATTGTAAAAGCAGAATCTAGTATCGCAAAGCTTTCTGGAGAACTGGAAGGGATCATGGGATCATCCTTTCCTACAATCAAACAATTATCTCTTGATTCAAGTTTGGAAGAAGAAGATTAGTCTTATGTCAGGCATTGAATGCAATTATTCATTTTACGATCTTTACAAGGCAGCGTATGGCCACAGGATACCATTAAAAGAAAAAAAAGAACTGCAGAAATTATCACAAGATGAGATCAATAATCTCGTTGTTGTTTGGGCAAAGGAAGCTGGTTGGAAAACAAAAAAGAAAAAAGGAACAGACAAGAAAACGTATCTGTCTTTTCACCCCTGAGGCGCGTCAGTTTGAAATCTGCCCACTTCGATGGTGGGTATTCGGTTTATTACTTGTAGCATATTGAGGGCAGTTACTTTTGCAGCACGATCATCAATTTCAGGCGGAATGGTTTTGTCCGGAGTGGGTAGAAAGCCATCTCGTTCATTGGTAAAGTTCGTGATATCAGTACCTCTTTCTTCTGTCATTTTTCTAAGATAATGGTTTTGATGTCTTACTGCTTGACCTTTTTCTGACAATTCCAAAAGACATAATCCTGACAGTTGACAAAGTCAACTGAGCTTCTAGTTGACAAAGTCAACTGAGCTTCTAATGGACGAAACTTGAAATAAAGCAGGTACGTAGTTAGAATGAGCTGTATGGAAAGCCATATTGAAGAAGCTTCTTACCCTCTTACATTTCGTACAAAAGACTCAGAAAGTTTGGGCAATCACATAAAAAACCGACATACAGTTGTTCTTGTTGGAATGAAACGAGTCGGGATCAGTAATTTTTTACGGTTTTTTCTTAATAAAAAAGGTGTTCTTGAAAAATACATAACAGATAACAAGAATCATCTTTTTATTCCTATAGATCTCAATGATTTAGTTGAGCGTGAGCTGTATCCCTTTTGGGTTCTGACTCTAAAGCGGATTGAAGATGCCGTGGTCAGATCAAATGCTTCCCCAAAGACAAAAAAATATATTGAAAATCTTTTTCTTGATAGTATCCAGTCCCAAGATTTATTTATGACAATTGATAGTGTTAGAAAGAGCCTTGTAAGACTGGTAGAGGAGGATATCATGCCGACAATTTTTTTCTTGAGATTTGATAGGATGCAGGAGGTTGTGACTCCTGATTTTTTCTCAAACCTGCAAGGTCTAATTGATGCATGCCACAAGAATCTATCGTATGTATTTACAAGTGTTCGTAGTCTTGAATCTCTTTCCTCAACTGTTTTTACGAGAGCCTCAGTCTCGGTATTTGCGCGCACTCTATATATCCAACCTGGAACATCTCACGACTCTGAAATAATCTTTGATAGGATCAGTAAAAAATATGGCACCAATTATGGTTCCCAAACAAGAAAATTGATTCTTACAATTGTTGACGGTTATACTCAGTATTTACAATTTGCGCTCACATATTTACATGAAAAGAAAGAGACTGTCTCAAAAGATCTATTTAGTGATTTGCTTTCTGACGAGCGCATCGCATTGCAGTCTGAAGAATTATTTGAATCATTAACCGGTGAGGAAAAAGAAATACTTTTAAAAGTAGTTTTTTCAAAGAGTGTTACAGCTGACGAAAAAGAGAAAGCATCGTATTTATGGAACACAGGGATCATCAAAGATAATAGAATTTTTAGTCGATTATTTGAAAGATTTGTTATTGATAAAGGTGATCAATTCACTGACATCACAAAAAAAGAATTTTCCAAAAAAGAACACACGCTATTGCAGCTTTTGGAAGAGAACAAAGGAATGCTTTGCGAACGTGAGACAATTATTCAGACAGTTTGGCCAGAGGCTGAAAGTTATGGAGTGTCTGATTGGGCAGTAGACCGGTTGGTTGCTCGACTTCGAGGCAAATTAAAAAATTCATCAAATGACTATGAAATAGTTACTGTTAAAACCAGGGGATTTAAACTACTCTAATGAAGTCCAAAACTATCAAGCAATTTTTGATTTCCTTCAATCTGATAATTGAGAAGTTCTGAGTAAAGTCCTTTTTGTTGTGACAATTCTTTCGGAGTTCCGTAATTTGTGATTTTTCCATGCTCAACAACAATCACCTTGTCGACATTTTGTATCGTTGAGAATCTATGAGCGATAATAATCGTGAGTTTGTCTTTCATCAAGACTTCTAAGGCTTCTTGTACTTCTTTTTCAGATTTAGCATCAAGAGATGACGTTGCTTCATCGAGGATAAGAATTGGAGCAGCTTTGAGTATCGCTCGGGCTATTTGGATGCGTTGCTTCTGTCCTCCAGACAATCTTACCCCTCTTTCTCCAATCTCACTGTCCATACCTTTTGGAAGCTTGCCGACAAAGCTATATGCATTTGCCATTTTTAGAGCAGTTTCAATCTCCTTATTTGTAGCATTTGCCTTCCCGTAAGCAACATTTTCTTTAACGGTTGAAGAAAAGAGTTCATTTTCCTGGAAAACGAGCGCTATATTATTTCTTATATATTGTGATGTGAGTGTTTTGTATGACTTACCACTAAGAAATATTTCGCCACCAGTTTCTTTGTAGAGTTTCATTATTAAATTTACTATCGTTGATTTTCCTGCTCCCGAATGTCCGACCAATGCAACTTTTTCTTTAGAGGGGATGACAAATGAAACATCATCAAGCACTTGATCAGACTCTTCATATTTAAATGAAACATTTTTAAATTCGATATTTGGATTTTTTAGCATTTGTGTTTTTACTTTCTCTCTGAAGTTCTCCACTGATGGGAGATCCAAAATTTCCAAGAACTCTTTACTCCCTTGTTCTGCTTGTTGAATTTGAGTGAGGATAAATGACATAGCAAAAAGTGGGATTCTTGCTTGGTTAAATAATTGTAAGATAAGAACCATTTCTCCAATTGTCAGAACCCCTGTATATGTGTTGTAAAAAACAATGACATTAATAACAAAGAGAATAAGAATGAGAGAAAAATTCCTCGCAAAATCGAATTTATGAAATGTTGTACTTTGTCGTGCGTAAATTTTATTGATGCTTGAAAGGCTTTGCGAGACCATGTCATATTCTGCCTTTTCGTTAGTAAATCCCTTGACAAGTCTGATATTGCCGATGACCTCATTGATGCGTCCACGGGTTATGTCATCTATTTTATTTTTCTTAACCTCTTCTTTACCCCATTTGACTGTTGAGTAATAAGAAAGTGCCAGATAAATAGGGAAGAGGATGAAAGTGAAAAATGCAATTGGAAGATTGTAGTATGCAAGAATCACGATTGTAAAAAGACTTTGTATAAAGGTAGGTAGCATAAAATTAGAAGCACCATTAAGGAATTGATAGATAGTAAAAATACCTCTATTTAGTTGATTGATGATTTTTCCTGACACTTGTCCATCAAAGTAACTTTGAGGAAGAGTAAGGACTTTGTCATAAAATTTCTCTGTAAGAAATTGGCGAAGTCTCCCTGCAAAATGATCTCCCATTCTGTCAGATATTGTATTGAGGGCAACTCCTGCTAAATTTGCCAGGAATGCAAGAACGATAAGAGTTATGAGGTGTCCTAAATTATCTGTCTTTCCTGACAATTTAGAAGTTATCTCATCGACGATAAATTTAGTAAGAAGGGGCGCGACCAGTTGTAGGGCTGAGGACACGACAATCAGAAAACCAATAATTATCACAAGGTGATGAAGCGGTTTGGAGAGCTTGATGATTTTCCAGATGTTTTTCAACTGAGCCTTATTATATCATTCTTGGCTCTATTTTTTACCTACGATAACAACTGCGTCGGCAGAGGTGCCGGTGTAGTCAGCGGTTGCTGAAGTTATAGTGTACGTGTCTGACAAATCAGTCTTTAGCATGTCAAGATATGATTTTTTAGTACTCTTTACTTGGATCTCAGTGGTTGCGTAGTCAAAATTGTCGGCATTTCCTGATGAGACAACGTTATACCCTAATTTCTTCAATGCGTCTGAGGCTTTTGTAGCAGCTCCAGCTTCTCCGCTTCCATTAAGAACTGCAACATCAAGGTTTGACCTTTCAAGACCCGATGCACTCGTTGGAGTAGGAGTGCCTTTGGCTGGTGTTGGGGTTACTTTGGTTGTTGGTTTTGGTGTTGGAGTTGGAGTCCCTTTTTCCGGTGTTGGAGTTGGTGTGTCTGTTGGGATTGGAGTTGGAATCTCAACAACTTGTGTTGGAACTGGAGTAAGATTTTTCTCGGTTTCACCTTTTCCACCTGTTGCAATAACAGCAAGTGCGACAAGTCCAACGAGTATTATGATCCCAACAATAATAAGTATTACTCTTTTTTTGTTGCCGGAACTCTTAGAAGACTCATATACATAAGATCTTCGGGAAGGATTTAGGAATGATTCGCTCGAGTTTGTTTCTTCTGCCATAAGAACAAGACTATAATACCACGAATCGCCCAATCTGCAAGGGTATGGTACAATTCGTTCAACGTGAACAAGATTCTTCTCCTGGCAACAGTAATTATAGGTAGCTTTCTTTTGTGGAATATAGCAAAACCTGATGAAGTCAGAAAGATTATACAAAAAGACCAAATAAAAAAAACTGACGTTGTTTCCATTTCTCCTCAAAAATCTGAAAAGGAATATCTTTTCATCCCCTATTGGTCATTTAGCAGAAATATTGTTACCGATAGTGAATATTCATTGATCTATTTTGGTGTTGGGGTCAACACGAGAGGGCTTGAATTAAATGATAGAGGTTATGAGAATCTCACAAATTTTATTAGTCTCACCCCTAATGCATCAGAGCGGATTTTAGCAATTCGTATGGTTGATAAAACCATCAATGCAGAAGTCATAAAAAATAATTTACTGGAAGAAAAAATTGCGTCCCAAGCAGTTGATCTTGCAGTAAAAAATAAATTTGATGGGGTACTTCTTGACTATGAAACATCGGCATTTGGGTTTGATAGTACTACAAAAAATATCCTTTCTTTTTACAAGTTATTCTCAAAAAAAACTCATGGTTCGGGTCTTAAGTTTTACGTTTCTCTCTATGGGGATACCTATTTCAGATCCAGGCCATATGACATCAAAGCAATTGGAGAAGTATCAGATAAAGTGATAGTAATGGCATATGATTTTTCAAAATCGAGTGGAAATCCGGGTCCAGGATTTCCCTTAAATGGACGAGCACAGTATGGATATGATTTTCAAAAGATGGTTGAGGACTATCAGAAGGATGTTAGTAACGGCAAATTAGTGGTGGCACTTGGATATTTTGGTTATGACTGGAGGGTGGACTCAAAAGACATTGCGGTTGCCGCTGGAATTCCTTTGACGACGAGTGAAATAACAAAAGAATTTATTGATAAATGCGGATTTAGGGATTGTAATCTTGTTCGTGATCCTAATACTTTGGAAGCTTCCATCAAATATATTGATGATAGTGGAGAACGGCATATTGTTTGGTTTGAAGACGAGCAGTCTATTAATAAGAAGAAGGAATATTTAAGATCAAAAGGAATTGTAGAAACTGGTGCCTGGGCATATAGTTATTATTAATCAGTTAAAATGAAACGACTTTACCTTACATCTAGTGTGCGCATGGTGGCAAATCGAATAGCGCAAGATTTTAATCTTAAAAGTGGTAATAATAGTCTTGTTTTTATAGCTACTGCTACTGAGGATAAAGAAAGGGTTGATAGAAGTTGGATTGAAAGTGATAGGGATTGTCTCAAAGATGCTGGTTTTGAAGTTTTTGATTATACAATTGCTGGGAAAAATGAGGATGAGATTCGTAACGATTTAAAAGATGTAGATTTTATCTATGTTGAGGGTGGAAACACTTATTACTTGCTTGAAAAAGCGCAACAAAGTGGATTTGTTAAAGTTATTCGTGATTTTGTACTAGAAGAGGACAAGGTTTATATTGGGACAAGCGCTGGTTCTATCATTGCCAGTCGAGATACATTCCCTGCACAAAAACTAGACGACGTGACATTAGCTCCTGACCTTTCGGGTTATGAAGGGTTTGGGTTGGTTGATTTTACAGTACTGCCTCACTGGGGGAGTGATAAGTTCACAGACCTCTACCTTCCTGAAGGGATAGCTCATACATATAAAGGAAATAGTCAATTAATAATATTAAGAGATAACCAGTATGTTGAAGTTAAAGACGATTGGTACCGGATTGTTGAGGTTTAATTTACTCAAGTCTTGAGAGGAGGGGAAGGCTTAGTTTGATTTCCTTTTTCTTCCGGATCAAACGATCTGAGTCAAACAGTGAGGTTCCAAAATCCACCTTTTTACTTTCTAATGACGGGTAAACTTTTTTTGCTTTTTCTTCCATCCCTGAATTTCCAAAAAACAAAGACGCTTGCTTTTGAGTATTCTCACAAAAATCATAAATAGTGGCTCCACTTGCCCGGTACAATATATTTTTTCTATAGATTTTCTCAAATCCTTCATTCAATTCTTTCCGTATGCTCATGGGGTATGCAGTCGGTTCTGCTAGCTTTATTTCTACCTCGTGGTGATGAAAATCTTGAGACTTTAGATACAAACTGACTCTTTTGACCGCATAATTGTAGTTGCGTGCTTTAAAGAAAACATCCTCAACATGAGCAAGGAGCCTAGCCCACAAAATATCTTTGTCGTTTGTTGGGGGTGTGACAGTTGAGGAGCGTGTCATGGATTTGTACACCCTTTTGGCATCGGGGTTGACCCCATAAATCATTTCCCCATTTAATTCACGCCAAATATCCTGATAGGGTTTTGAGAAATTTTGCTTTATAAAAGATTCAGGGCGGTGAGCAAATTCGTAGGCGGTACGAATGTTTAGCTTCTCTAAAAAAGCAGTTGTTGCTCCTCCAATTCCCCATATTTTCCCAACCGGTGTTTCTTTTAAAATACTATCAATATCTTTTCCCCCGACGATGGTAAGACCCGAAGGCTTATTCTTATTCACCGCAAGTTTGGCCAAAGATTTGGTTACTGATACGCCTATGCTGACAGTAATGCCTAAAGATCCCTCAATCTCTTTTTTTATCGCAGTGGCGATCTGTTCGTAGCTCATGTGGAGTGGTCGGCGCATACCTTTGAGGTCCGCAAATCCTTCATCAACCGAGTAGACTTCAACGCATGGTGAGTATTTGCGCATGACAGAGAACATTTTTTCTGAAAAAAGATGATAGATGCGGTAGTCAGATACTGCGATAGTTACTTGAGGAAATTTCTTTGCTATCTCCCAGCATCGCATGCCTCTGTCAATTCCTAAGGCTCGTGCTTCGTAGCTGACAGCAGTTGCGATACCGCGCTCATACCCAGTGACAACTGGCTTGCCTTTCAGTTCTGGATGTACGGCCTGGGTAACGGATGCGAAGAATGCATCCCCATCAAGACAGAGTACTACTTCAGGCCATGAGATGATCATAATACATTTTTAGAACTCTATGAGCAAGGATAAAGAGAGTCGTTTTTGTAAGTTTTAGATTGAACATATTTATTAATATTTCCTGATGACTGATCGCACTATTCCAAATATTTCAAGGCTGAGATGAGGATAGAAGTCAGGATATTTAGGGTTTGCACTGCGTAAAACAGTCCTGCCCTCAACTCTTTCGATAATCTTTAATGTCCATTCACTATCTATAAGAGCAAGAACGATTTCTCCCCGGTTGGCTTCTTTTGCCTTCTCCAAAATGACGATGTCTCCTTTATATATACCAATCCCCTCAAGACTGTCTCCTGCAACCCGGAGCATGAATGAAGAATTGGGATTGTCTACAAGATATTCGTCGAGTGACATGAAGTTGAGGTCTTCCTCAGCCCCTGTCGGGAATCCTGCTTTCACATTTCCCAACAGGGGGACTTGGAAAAAAAGATTGGCGGGTGCTAACTTCCCGCTGATCTTATCTAAATAACCCTGCTCTTCTAATTTTTTGACTATCTTGTGAATTGCATTTTTGGAGGCTAGCCCAAAGAGGGTTAGCATCTCAGAATAAGAGGGAAGCCTCTTGTTCTTTTTATAGAAAGTTTGTAGGTCTTTGATGTATGTGTCTTTCATAGTGTATTTCTTGTTCTTTTCTGCCGAGAAAAGAACCAAAAGCTCTCGTCATGTCGCGCTCTGAGTATTCAAAACTACTTTTCACTCACTGAAAGAGCCGGACTAGCTATTAGCATAGCGTCGCCTTTCCTCTTTCCGGGCGTTCGTTCCATTCCGTTTTTCATACGCGTCTCGCGAAAATGACGATTTCAAGGAGCATCAATTAATATAGTGAACAAACGTTCACCATGCAAGATGACAAACTATATCACTTTAAGTGATACAAGCTATGCTTATATCAGTTTTAATTATTGAAGTATTCCCAGGCTTTTTTGGAGATTTGGGCCTCGATTTCGGCTGCATGGAGTGGAAGATCAGTGTCCGAGAACAGTACTATGATGTAGTCCCCTTTGGGTGAGTATACTATCCCTGCATTATGTTTTACTCCATCCAATTCCCCAGTCTTATGGGCAACGATTGTTCCTTTAGGTAAATATTTTGGAATTCTATCATTCAGTTGTTGTTTTTTAAGTATCTCAATCATTTGTCTTGAAGCCTCAGGGTTTACTACCTCTCCTTTATAGAGTTTTTCATAGAAATGAATGATATCAGTAACCGTCGTGTATGGTTCCCCGGACATTTTCGAATCGTTAAGGCCAAGCGTGCGTAACATATTTGTAATAGGGGTAACTTTTATAGTGTAGGTTAGTAGGTAAGCAGCGTAGTTTGATGAGTATTCGATCATGTTCTCTACAGCATCCATTACGGTTCTTGTTATCCCACCTTCCTTAAGTTCAGCGGATTCGCTTGCGACCCCAAAAACCTTGTTGAGAGATGCGATATCTTGAGAAAGGACTTTAGTTGGGGTAAGTTTTTCCTCTTGGATGAACTGGAAGACAGTTGCCATCACCCACAATTTATAGATGCTTGCCGATTTAAATCTTTTGTTTTCATTATAATAATACTCATCCCCGGTCTTAAGGTTTTTGATGCCAACCGCATAGATCCCTTTTTCATTTTGAAAGACAGGTTTTATGACGCTTTCAAGTCTTTGTACCTTCGTCACATAGTGGATCATCGCAACCCCTTGTTCTATCGGAGCCGCAATAGGGGAGAGGATAGATCCCTCAAGTGAGTCTTTCGTTATCTGTTTTTCGCGGTAGTAAGCAACAGACATGAGGAAAATGACAAGAAAAAAGACGAAGAAAAATTTTAAAAATATATTTATCTTTGAGTGCATTATCTCCTGGTAGATAAAAACTACGATAAAAGCATAAATACCCAAAAGCAGTATTATGAGGAAAATCATAGGTTGATTGTAGCAGGTGTTAAGACAAAAATAGTATAAAAATGGGTATTGACGTACAAAAAATCTTGTTGTATAGTACATTCACACCTTAAAAAGGTGTTTCTTTTTGGCAAAGAAGAACATATAATAAACATATGGCAACAGCAAAATTTGATAGAACAAAACCACACGTCAACATCGGTACAATCGGTCACGTCGATCACGGCAAGACTACAACTACCGCTGCTATTACTACAGTATTAGCAAAAAAAGGTCTTGCACAAGCTCGATCATACGCTGATATTGACAATGCTCCTGAAGAAAGAGAAAGAGGAGTTACCATTAACATTTCCCACCAAGAATACGAAACAGCAACACGTCACTATGCTCACATTGACGCTCCAGGACACGCTGATTACATCAAAAATATGATCACAGGTGCTGCTCAAATGGATGGAGCAATTCTAGTTGTATCTGCACCAGACGGTCCAATGCCTCAAACAAGAGAACACATCCTTCTTGCACGCCAAGTTGGAGTTCCTTCAATCGTCGTTTTCATGAATAAAGTTGACATGGTACAAGATCCAGAACTTTTGGAGCTTGTTGAAATGGAAGTACGAGAACTTCTTACAAAATATCAATATCCTGGAGATACAACTCCTATCATCAAGGGATCAGCTCTTAAGGCTCTTGAGGGAGATGCAGAAGCTGAAAAAGCTATTCTTGAGCTCATGGATACAGTAGATAGCTACATCCCAACACCTGATCGTCCAGTTGATAAGCCTTTCCTTATGCCTGTTGAGGATGTTTTCTCAATCAAAGGTCGTGGAACAGTTGTTACCGGAAGAATCGAAAGAGGAATGGTAAAGCTTAATGAAGAGCTTGAGATCGTTGGAATGAAACCAACTACCAAGACAATTGTTACCGGAATTGAGATGTTCCGAAAACAACTTGATGAAGGACAAGCTGGAGATAATGCTGGACTTCTACTTCGTGGAGTTGAGAAAAAGGATGTTGAGCGTGGACAGGTTCTTGCAAAACCAGGATCTATCACTCCACACACTGAATTTGAATCTGAAGTTTACATTCTTACTAAAGAAGAAGGCGGACGTCACACACCTTTCTTCTCAGGATACAGACCACAATTCTATATCAGAACAACTGATGTAACCGGTGAAATCAAACTCCAAGAAGGTGTTGAGATGGTTATGCCAGGAGATAATGCAAAAATGAATGTTACCCTTATCGTTCCAGTCGCTATGGAAGAGGGAATGAGATTTGCTATTCGAGAAGGTGGAAGAACCGTCGGAGCAGGAGTAGTTACCAAAATTACTAAATAATTAGTAATTTCGCACTTTAGAAAATTAAGAATTTGAACCTTTGGTAATTGGACCTGCTTCATAAGAGCAGGTTTTTTTGTCTCAAAAAACAAATATATGGCATCAAAAGGACGCATCCGCGTAAAGTTAAAAAGTTACGATCCTCGTATCATTGACTCAACGTGTCAACAAATCATTGATACTGCTCTAAGAACCGGCGCAAAGGTCGTTGGACCTATTCCATTGCCTTCAGATAGAACCGTTTTTACGGTCAACAAAGCTGCTTTTATCGATAAAGACGCACGAGAACACTTCCAACTAAAGACTCACAAAAGACTTATTGATATCCTAAATCCAACAGAAAGTACTATCGAAAACCTCATTCATCTCGACCTCCCAAGTGGAGTCAACGTCGAGATTAAGATGTAGTCCTTTCTCTCCTGCTTTTCTCACTAGCTCGAAAAGTAAGCAAAGCTTGCATCTTAATCTCTGTTTAAGATGTAGAAGCAGGAGGTTCTATTGCTTTTTGTCCTTCCCCAAGCTCATTCGGTCTTACTCTTACGTAAACTTCCCAATTGTGATCCATTAGATCATAGTTGGCTTCATGAAATTCGGATCCTGAGGAAACTGCTCCTTGAACAATATACAGCTCAAGTCCTTGGGGTAATCCAGAGCTCCATCTTTCCATATCTACTTCTCCAATTGGGGGTTTACCTCTTGATCCATACCCAATAGGTTGGGTCCCGACGTAATAAGCCCATTCGTCTGGATTGAGTCCTTCTCTTCTTAGGCGTTCTTCCCTGATGGCATTTGTTACCCTTTCCCTATTTCTTTCTTCTTGGCTAATGTGTGGATTTCTAGACGAATCACGTTGACGAATTTGCCTAAATGCATCCAAAGGATCTGTCTGGGGTGTTATAGCAATTACATCATCAGCTATTTTCTTCCAAGCTTTTCCGGTGAAAAGAGGTTTTTCTTTTTTGGGCGGTGGCTTATATATTTCTGGCAGATCTTCTTCTATCATACGACAATTATACAGCAAGAGAAATATCGGCTGTTTCCCTTGCATTTGAATTCAAATACGTATATAATAGTCCTTAGCAAAATGACGACTTTAAGGAGGGTTAGTTTGACTACATAGCTTGAACAGATTAAGGCAACTTAATCACTAAAAGCGACTGTAGTAGTCGCTTTTTTTTGTGCTTTTGAACTCATATGATACAAACAATACTAGGTAAAAAATTAGGACAGACACAAGGATTTCTTGAGGATGGAAGAAGAATCCCCATGACAAGAATTGACGTGTCTGGCATTGTCGTGTCTCAGGTCAAGACCAAAGACCACGAAGGATATAATGCCATCCAACTCGGATACGGCATGAATAAGAAGGCAGACAAACCAACAACAGGTCATGCAACTAAAGCGGGGCTCACTTCAACGCCTCGTTTTTTTAAGGAATCAAAAGTCGATAAGGTTGAAGAGATTGAGCTAGGATCTTCAGTTAACGTTGAGGAAATTTTGGGAGCAGGAGATATCGTAGACGTAAGTGGTACATCAAAAGGAAAAGGATATGCAGGTGTTGTGAAGCGCCATCACTTCAAGGGTGGACCAAAGACTCATGGACAATCAGACCGTCATCGTGCCCCAGGATCTATCGGACAATCAACTACTCCAGGAAGAGTTTACAAAGGTAAAAGAATGGCAGGTCACATGGGAGTAGCACAAGTCACCGTAAAAAATCTTGAGGTAGTCGAAATTGCTGACGGAGTTCTGACTGTTAAAGGACTTGTTCCTGGACATATAAGCTCAATGGTTACTATCACTAAGCGTGGAGTAAATAAAAAGGCTATGGGGCTTTACAAAGAGCCAGTTGAGGAAGAAATTGCCGAGGATGTAAAAGTTGAGGAGATCGGACCTTCAGTTGAAGAGCAAGAAGAAATGAGAAAAGAGACCGAAGCAAAGGCTGATGAAGCTGAAAAAGCAGAAGCAGCAGAAGCTCAAGTTGCAAACCAGGTAGATAAGCCAGAAGTTAAAGAAAAAGCAGCGGAAGAAGCCTCCGAACCTGCAGAAGCAGTAACTGAGGAAACACCTGAAGTAGCAGAAGAAGCAAAGGAGGAAAAAGTTTAATGGAAAAAACAAAGACAATCAAAAAGGAAATTGTAAAAAAAGTAACTGTAGCAAAAAAACCAGTAACAAAAAAAGTAGCCGTGAAAGAGGTTGCTGTAGTTGTTAAGACAATGAGAAATCGAAGTGGTCTTCATACAATAAATCCAAGAAAAGTTTCAGGCAGAACAAATGGAACTGCGGTCAAAGTTGCAGTCGTCAATGTTGCTGGAGCAGCACAAGGAACAATGACTTTATCCTCTGAAATTTTTGGACAAACTCCAAATAAAAATCTTATAGCACAAGCTGTTAGAGTTTATCTTGCCAACCAAAGACAAGGTACATCATCAACCAAGACAAGAGCGGAAGTAACCGGATCTACAAGAAAAATCTACCGACAAAAAGGAACAGGTCGTGCACGTCACGGAGCTGCAAAAGGACCAATCTTTGTTGGAGGAGGAATCGTTTTTGGACCACATCCACAAGACTATTCCATGAAATTTCCAAAGAAGATGAAAAAAGCAGCTCTCATCTACGCTCTTTCCCAAAAGGCACTGGATGGAGCAATTCGAGTTATTGACGGAGATTTTTCAGGTAAGACAAAGGAAGTCGCAAAACTTATGAAGACAATAGATCTTAATAAAAAGGGAATTGCAAACAAGGTATTATTTGTTACTGACAAGAATGAAAACACTGCAAGAGCAACTCACAATCTTGCTGGTCTTGAGATAGAGTCAGCCGCAACGCTTTCTACATACGGAGTTGTAATATGCAAGAACATCGTATTTATGAAAAGCGCAGTAACCGACGTAACAGAGAGATTACTAAAGAAAGACTAATATGCAAGCACAACACGTTATCATAAAACCAATAATTTCAGAGCAGTCGCTTAAGGATGCTCAAATGGGTAAATATACTTTCTTAGTTAATACAAAGGCTAATAAGACAGAGATAAAAAAAGCTATTGAAGAGGTATTTGAAGTTAAAATTGTAAAAATTATGACAAATATTACAAAAGGATCTACAACAAAAAATACAAAAGTAGGACGAAAAATTAACGTTTTTGCTGATAAAAAAGCACGAGTCATGCTTCAGAAAGGTCAATCGATTGCAATTTTTGATGAACACTTGGGTCTTGATGACGACAAGAAAAAGAAACCAGCAAAAGAAGCAAAAAAAACAGTTAAAAAAGAGACAGTTTCAAAAGAAGATACAAAGAAAGGAGAACCAAAAGTATAGTCTGTTAACTAATAACTAACGACTAATAACTAATAACTGATTATGGCATCTACACTTAAAAAAATATTAAAGAAAAATTCAGGGCGTGACAATTCCGGAAAAGTTGTCGTAAGACATCAAGGTGGACGTCAAAAAAGATTTTACAGAATCATAGACTTTAAGAGAAATAAATACGGTATGGAAGGGGTTGTCATGGGGATTGAATACGATCCAAATAGATCAGTTGATCTACTCTTAGTTAACTATACTGATGGTGAAAAAAGATATATCTTAAGACCTCTTGATGTAGCTTTGGGGGATAAAGTCATTTCGGACGAGATGGTTGACATTAGAAATGGTAATTCGATGAAAATTAAAAATATTCCAGTCGGAACACCAGTTCACAATATCGAGCTTACAAAAGGACGCGGAGGACAAATCGTGAGATCAGCCGGAAATCAAGCAATGATTGTTGCGAAAGAAGAGAAATATGTACAAGTAAAATTGCCATCAGGCGAGTTACGAAGGATTTTGAACGATAATTATGCTACAATTGGCCAGTTATCTAAGGTTGAGTGGAAAGATAGAGTCCTCGGTAAAGCAGGTGCCAAAAGGCACATGGGTATAAGACCAACCGTTAGAGGTGTAGCACAAGATCCAAGATCACATCCTCATGGAGGAGGAGAAGGTAGAAGCGGTATCGGTATGCCTTCACCAAAAACATATAGAGGAAGAATTGCTGTTGGTAAGACTCGCGACAAGAAGAAATACAGTAACAAACATATTATTAAAAGAAGAAAGGTTTAATTATGAGTAGATCACTTAAAAAAGGACCACTAATAAACGAAAGATTGCTAAAAAAAGTAATGCTTCAGAAAAATGGAGCAGGTCGTGACATGATAAAGACTTGGGCTCGGGATTGTCAGATTCCACCAGAGTTTGTTGGTCACACTTTTGGTGTACACAATGGAAAGCATTTTATAAGTGTAAAAGTAGTTGAAGGTATGGTGGGACACAGACTTGGAGAGTTTTCTCCTACTAGACACTTTAAAGGTCATGGAAGAGTCGTTGCCCGTGATATATCAAAGACTTAGTTATTAAAATATATGCAGTATAATGCGCTTGCTAAAAATGTAAAAGTATCACCAAGAAAGGTGAGATTGGTTGCTGACAGCATCCGGGATCTTACGGTTGCAAAAGCGCTTACTCAGCTTATGGTTTCAAGAAAAAGAGGAGCTGTTTCACTTAAAAAGGCTCTTGAAAGCGCAATGGCAAATGCAGTAAATAACAGTAATGCTAAAAAAGATGATCTGAAGATTAAAACTATAAATATAACTGAGGGTATCAAATATAAAAGATATCATTTTGCAGGAAGAGGACGAACAAGACCTTATATGAAAAGAACAAGTCACATCAATGTTGTTTTGGAAGACAATATAAAAATGGAAATACCAAAGATTGCAATGCCAGAAGGACCAAAAGTAATTGAGGGCAAGATTGAAGATAAAAAGACAGTCAAGAAAGGAGCAAAGAAATAATGGGACAAAAAGTTAATCCAATCGCATTAAGACTAGGGATCCATCACGATTTTAAGAGTGTTGGATATTATCCAAAGAACATGTATGCAAAAGCTGTTCTTAAAGATATTAAGATCCGTGAATCATTAATGCAAAAATTAAGACCGGCAGGAGTTGGGGATGTCATTATCGAGCGTTCTGCTAGCTCTATCAAGATCATAATTTTTGTCATGAGACCTGGAATAGTTATCGGACGCGGTGGCAGCGGTCTTGAAGAGCTAAAGAAAGAAATTGTAAAACTTTTGAGTGTTAATGAGACAGCGATTGCCAAGAACTCACAAAAAATTGAATTGCGAGTTGAGCCCATCAAAGAGCCAAATCTGTCAGCATATTTAGTCGCTACAAATATTGCAGAACAACTAGCGCGAAGAATGCCATTCAAAAGAATCGTAAAGCAATCACTTGACCGCGTAATGCAAAGTGGAGCAAAGGGTGCAAGGATCGTTCTTTCAGGAAGGATCAACGGAGCTGAGATTGGAAGACGTGAGCGGTCACAAATCGGAAAAGTATCTCTTTCAACAATAAGAGAAAACATTGATTTTGCTAGTGTTCCATCACTAACAAAATCAGGATATATAGGTGTTAAAGTTTGGATCAACAAGAAATAAGATTTTTTAAAAAATATGTTACAACCAAAGAAAACAAAATATAGAAAATTATTTAAGCCAAGAAGCTTGCCAGGGCCCGCTGTAAAGGGAACTAAGGTTAGTTTTGGTGAGTATGGTCTTCAGGCTTCAGAGTCTGGACATGTCTCATCACGTCAAATAGAGGCTGCAAGACGGGCTATAGTGCATTTCATAAAAAGAGGAGGAAGAGTCTGGATACGGATTTTTCCTGCAATGCCTATTACTAAAAAACCGCCGGAGACGAGAATGGGTGGAGGAAAAGGGGATGTTGATCATTGGGTATCTATCGTGAGACTCGGACAAGTCATGTTTGAAATGGGCGGAATTGATGAAGCAACAGCAAAAGAAGCATTAAGACTTGCTGCTATGAAATTAGCAGTAAAGGCAACATTCGTTAAAAAACATAATTAAATGAAAATACAACAGAAAAAAGAATTAAGAACAAAGACAGTTGATGAGCTGATCCATGAACTTCGTGGTATGCGCTCTGAAGTTTCTAAGCTTGCTTTGGATATGAAAACAGGAAAAGCAGAGAACACAAACGCTTTATATATGAAGAAAAAAGATATTGCACGAGTTTTGACATACCTGTCTGAAAAGCAAGGAACTGAAATTAAAAAAGCTGAAGAACAAAAGGAGATAACTAAATAATATGGCAACAACAAAGAAAACAACAAAAACAATTGAAAAAAAGGTAGTAAAGGAAACAAAACCAAAAGCTACAAAAGAAGTTATGGATACAACAAAAAGAACAGTGACAGGTATTGTCGTTTCAACCAAAATGCAAAAAACAGTAGTTGTCGCAATTGAGAGAAAAGTTGCACACAAGTTATATGGAAAGTTGATAAAAGTTACCAAGAGATTGAAGGTAGACTCAAACGGTATGGATCTTGCCGATGGAGACATAGTAAAGATCCAAGGGACTAGACCGTTAAGTAAAGACAAAAATTATAAAGTAGTCTCTAAGGAGGATAAGAAGTAATATGGTACAACACAGAACAATGTTGGTTGTCGCTGACAACAGCGGTGCAAAACAACTTCAAGTAATCCACATCTATGGTGGATCAAAAAGAAGTTTTGGTTATCTTGGAGAAACACTTGGTTGTGTTGTCAAAAAAGCACTTCCTCATGGACAATTTAAAAAGGGAGACAAGGTAAAAGTAGTTCTAGTCAGAGCAAAAAAAGAACAGCGAAGAGATGATGGGACTTACATCCGATTCTCTGAAAATGCAGGAGTTGTAATTGATGAAAAAACAAAGGATCCACTAGGGACTCGTATATTTGGACCCGTGGCTCGTGAAGTAAAAGACGCAGGATTTGCAAAAATTGCATCGTTAGCCAAGAACGTCGTTTAGTCATATGAAAATACATAAAGGAGATACAGTACAAGTAATGATAGGAAAAGACAAAGGTAAGAGCGGAACAGTCATGAAGGTTTTCCCTTCAAAAGATATGGTATTGGTTGAGAACTTAAATCAATACAAAAGACATATTAAGTCACGTCAACAAGGACAAAAATCAGAGATTGTTACGTTCTCAAAACCATTGCACGCAAGTAAAGTTTCTTTACTAGATCCTAAAAGGAAAAAACCAACAAGAGTAGGATACAAAATTGTTAAAGGTGTAAAAGAAAGAATTAGTAGAATGAGTAAGGAAAAAATCTAAATATGAAAGTACAAGCATCA
This sequence comes from uncultured Gammaproteobacteria bacterium, assembly GCA_964504535.1. Taxonomy (GTDB): domain Bacteria; phylum Patescibacteriota; class Microgenomatia; order Levybacterales; family GWA1-39-11; genus JAUSNA01. The sequence goes on along the minus strand of CAZDED010000001.1, from coordinate 16,804 downwards.
GTTAAAAAACGTTGTCTGAATTGTAAGATAGTCAAAAGAAAGGGACGATTGCTTGTGATTTGTGAAAATCCTAGGCACAAACAGAGACAAGGTTAATTATTTAATACTATGGAATTTAGAAAAAACTTTGAAGAAAAAATTGTAAAAGACCTAAAAGCTCAGCTTAAGGTTAAGTCTGTTATGGCTGTGCCAAGAGTCACAAAGATTAACGTTAATATGAGTTCTCGTGAGTTCTTAAAGGATAAGAAAAACATAGAACGTGCGCTTGAGGATCTGACATTGATAACTGGTCAGAAACCAAGAATCGCAAAAGCACGGGTTTCTATAGCTACTTTTAAATTGAGAGAAGGGGATAAGATAGGAATGTCAGTAACATTAAGAGGACAGAGAATGTATGATTTCTTAGAAAAACTTGTTAAAATCGTATTCCCTCGGGTTAAAGATTTTAACGGGGTAGACTTGAAAGCTTTCGACGGAAGAGGTAATATATCGTTTGGCTTCTCTGAACAACTGGTTTTCCCTGAAATCGATTCCGGTAAAGTAGATGTTCTTCGTTCGTTGCAGGTTACAATAGTAACGAATGCACGTGATGATGAGAAAGCAAAAGCATTGTTAACAGCAATGGGAATGCCATTTGTTAAAGGAGAAGCTAAGAACTAAATAATATGAGTAAGCAAGCTTGGACAAAATAAATTTATGTCTAAAACATCAACAATCGTAAAATTAGGAAAGAAACAAAAATACAAAACACGTAACGTTAATCTCTGTGCGCTTTGTGGAAGAACAAGAGGATACATGAGATTATTTGGAATTTGTAGAATATGTTTCCGTGAAAGAGCTTTGAAAGGAGAGTTCCCAGGAGTTAAAAAAGCTTCTTGGTAAAAATTAAAATATGACATACCCTATCGCAAGTTTTTTAATACAAATAAAAAATGCCTACATGGCAAACAAAAATGAAATAAGTTTTCCTTATTCCAAGATGGTTCTTTCTATCGGAATGGTTCTGAAAGAAGAAGGATACATCAAAGATATAAAAGAAGGAAAAGAGGATGAAAAGCCAGTTGTAAAAGCAACTCTACTTTATAGAAAAAATGAAGCAGCAATGAAAGATGTAAAAATCATCTCAAAACCTTCTGTTCACACATATGTAAATAAAATAAAGACAAGAAAAGCAGCTACTAAATATGATTTGGCAATCCTTTCTACCAATCAAGGGGTTATGTCGAATAGAAAAGCAACTAAATTAGGGATCGGCGGGGAATTACTCGCCCGAGTCAGTTAATTTTTAATACTATGTCAAATATTGGAAAACAAATAATAACATTAGACGCAGGTGTAACTGTTATAAAAGACGGAAAGAACGTTACTGTCACAGGAACTAAGGGAACTTTGTCATGGAATATCCCAACAGGGATAGATGTTGTTGTTGCTGACAATATCGTTACCGTTAAAAAAGAACACGATGCAAAATATCTTGAAAAATTTTATGGTCTAACAAGATCACTCATTTCAAATATGGCAACAGGAGTGTCTAAAGGATTTAACAGAAAACTAGAATTATCCGGAGTTGGATACAGAGCAAGAGTTGACGGACGAGACCTTATTTTAAATCTAGGATTTTCTCATCCGGTCAAAATTTCTGCACCTGAAAACATTGCGTTTGCAGTTGAAGAAAATATAATTACAGTAACTGGAATTGATAAGCAAGTTGTTGGAGACGTTGCAAGTAAGATTAGAAAAGTAAGACCACCAGATCCTTATAAAGCAAAGGGAATTAAATATGAAGGTGAAAAAGTAAGACGAAAGGCAGGTAAAGCAGCTAAAGCCGCTTAAGTTTAATTATATGAAAACACAAAATACAAAACTAAGAAGAGTGACCCGAATCAGAAAAAAGATTGCATTCGTGTCAGATAGACCACGACTTACTGTCTATCGTTCTAATGTTAATATTTATGCTCAAATTATTGATGATTCTAAGGCAAAAACAGTTGTGTCTGCTTCATCAAAAGAAGTAAAAGCAACGAAGAAAATGGAACAGGCAGTTGAGGTAGGAAAGCTTATCGCGGAGAAAGCAAAAGCCGCTAAAGTTTCAAAAGTTGTTTTTGATAAAGGATCATACAAGTTCCACGGACGTGTAAAAGCACTTGCAGATTCTGCACGAGAAGGAGGGTTACAATTCTAAAAATGAAATTATGGATAAGCAAAGCTTGTCCAAAAATTTATAAATAAATTTATGGATAATCAATACGACGAAAAAATAGTACAGATCAACCGGGTTTCTAAAAAAACCAAGGGTGGTAATAAAATGAGATTTTCAGCTCTAGCTGTTGTTGGAGACCGTAAGGGCAAAGTTGGAGTTGGTCTAGGTAAGTCAGCTGATGTTTCTCAAGCAATACAAAAAGCAATCTCATATGCTAAAAAACATTTCATCGATGTGCCGATTGTTAATGACACAATTCCAAGAGCAATCCGCGTTAAAGAAGGAGCAGCACAAATAATTTTGAAACCAGCTCCACAAGGCTCAGGAATCATTGCCGGAGGTGCTGTAAGAAGTGTTGTTGAAGCTGCAGGGATCCACAACATTTCATCAAAGATCTTGGGAACTGCGAATAAAGGAAGTAATGTTCATGCAACATTTGCAGCTCTTAAAGAATTAGGGAGAAAAACAAACGCATAAGCAAAGCTTGCTTTTGCAAGCAAAAGTAATATGAACAATTTACCAAAATTAACAACTAAAAGATCCAGGAGACTTGGCCAAGGACACGGAACGGGTCGTGCAAAGACTTCAGGGCGCGGAATGAAAGGACAGAACGCTCGTAGCAATAGAGCGCTTTCATTTGAAGGAGGAGCACTTCCATTAATAAAAAGGCTTCCATTTAGACGTGGTAAAGGGAGAAACTATTCTTTACAGACAAAACCAATAGTTATAAATCTGAGTGCTTTAAATCTTCTTCCGGTAAAGTCTGTTGTTGATATTGAAATGCTTATCAAACATAATATAGTAGCATCCGCCGATGCAAAGAAATTTGGCGTGAAGATTTTAGGAGATGGGGAATTGAAAGGCGTTTATACAATCAAGCTTCCAATATCAAATTCAGCTCGCGCGAAGGTAGAAAAGGCAGGCGGTAGCATAGAGTAGATTTATTTATGAGCAAATTTTTTGCAGTCCTTAAGAAGATCCTCAAAGATCGAGATCTTCGGAAAAAGACAATCGTCGTTCTCGCCCTATTACTAGCATTCAGATTTTTAGCACATATCCCAGTTTCAGGAGTCAACATCAATCAGTTAAAAGCTCTTTTTGATCAGAATCAATTTTTAGGACTCGTCAATCTTTTGGGTGGAGGAACACTAGCGAATTTCTCGGTACTTGCAGTTGGAATAGGTCCCTACATCTATGCCTCGATTGTAATGCAGCTTGCAACGCAGATTTATCCAAAACTTGAAGAACTGCAGAAAGAGGGAGAATATGGCCGTCAAAAAATAAATCAGTACACACGCTATATCACGATTCCACTTGCTGTACTGCAGGCAATTGGGATGTATGCATTGCTAAGATCTCAAGGTCTTATTGCAAATCTCGACCCCTTTTTATTAGTCACATTCATTACAACACTCGTTGCAGGAACGATGCTTATCCTTTGGATTGGAGAACTTATCTCAGAACAAAATATCGGCAACGGAATTTCTCTTATCATCTTTGCAGGTATTGTCGGAGGAGTCCCATCAGCAATAGGACAAGCATTCAGCACAATTACTCCTGACCAAATAATGAACTATGCACTTATCGGAGGTGCTGCCTTTGCTCTTATTGCAGCTATCGTATTTGTGACAGAGGCAGTCAGAAAAGTTCCTGTCATCTACGCGCGTCGTATACGTGGGGGGAAATCAGAGAGCGCACAACAGACTTTCTTGCCGCTTAGACTTAATTCAGCTGGTGTTGTTCCTATCATCTTTGCGATCTCAATAGTCCTTCTTCCATCACTCTTGTCAAATTACTTCATTGCGTCAAAGAATGTAGCGCTTGCTGGTGTGGGTCATTTCCTGGCAACAAATTTTTCCTCAACAACTATCTGGTACAACATAGTTTATTTCCTTATGGTTTTTGGATTTACCTATTTCTATACCGCGATTGTCATAAATCCTCAAAAAGTTTCAGAGGATATTCAAGAAGGAGGAGGTTTTATCCCCGGAATACGACCAGGAAAACCAACTGCGCACTATCTGAATTATATAGTTACTCGTATTACGCTTGTCGGTGGACTATTTTTGGGTCTTGTAGCAATCATACCTAACATTCTCCAATCAGTGACAGGCATCCAAGCCCTGTTGGTGGGTGGAACGAGTATTTTAATTGTGGTTTCAGTAGTCATAGAGACCGTAAAAATTTTCCAAACCCAACTAGTAACCAGAAGTTATGAGAGGTTTAATTTGTAGATCATACCGATAACTCTTGTTCAAATCGCCAACTGGCAATTTGAACAGAGACTCTCGGTATAAGGTTCGCGCAGGGACTTTTATTTATAAAATAAGAAGCTCACATTATGAAAATTATACTCATCGGAATTCAAGGCAGTGGAAAAAGTACACAAGGAAACTTATTGTCTAAAAAACTTAAGATTCCCTACCTTTCATCTGGGCATATTTTCCGAGAAATGGCTAAAGAAAAAACCCCGATTGGCCGTTATATCAAAGAGACAATGAATGCTGGCTTTTTGATTTCTGACCAAAAAACTCTTGAGATTGTACAAGAATATTTAGGTCGTGATGAATATAAAAATGGATATATATTAGACGGTTTTCCGCGGACAGTACCTCAAGCTGAGAAATTCGAGAATGGTATAAGAGGAGTTATTTATTTAGCAGTAAGTGACAAAGAAGCATTATGGCGTTTGGCAGGAAGAGATGATGACCGGGAAGATGATACTCTGAAAGCTATTAAAAAAAGAATCAATTTGTTTCATGAGAAAACAAAACCAGTGATCGATTACTACCGGAAAAAAAGAATAGTGCATGAAATTGATGGAGAGCAACCAATAAAAGAGATACATCACGAAATCTTAAAAAAACTTCGTGTATGAGGATTAGAGTATACTCATGAAATCTTCGCGCATTTCTAAGCGTATCATTGGCATAACAGGCGCCTTTGGTAGTGGTAAAACTACAGCAGCAAATTATTTTTTAAAGAAAGGATACACAGTAATTGCTTTATCAGAACCCTTAGAGAAAGAAGCAATAAAAAGAAAACTTCCCATAACAAGAAAAGTACTTCAAGATATTGGTAATGAGTGGAGAGAAAAATATGGGTCAGGAATTCTAGCAATAAAAGCCTTAGCATCTGTTAAGAGTAGTAATAAGATTGTGATTGATGGACTGAGGAATCTTGGTGAAATTGAAGTGTTGAGAAAAAAAGATGGAATACTGTTGGCAATTGTTGCAGATCGTGTAATCAGATATGAGCGGCTCCGAAAGCTCAAAAGGAGAGAAAAGCTTACAAGAAGTCTTTTTACGTCATTGGACTTGCGAGATCTTGGTGTAGATGAGAAAATAACTGGTCTTCAAACTGCATTATGCATCGCTCTTGCTGACGTTTACATAGATAGCAATAGTGACATATCAGATTTTGAGCGTAAACTTGATGCATTTTTAGCAAAACATGGATAAACAAAGCCTGGTTACACAAGGCAAACCACTACAGATTGCAATCGATGGACCGGTTGGATCAGGAAAGGGCACTCTTGCAGTGGCACTTGCTAAAGAACTGAATGCTGTGCACATTTACACAGGGGGAATGTGGCGCGCATTAACTCTTGCATGTTTGAGAGAGGATGTAGATATACATAATGAGGAAAAAGTTCTTGAGGTATTTAGAAAGTCATATATTGATTTACGCATAGAAGCTGGTTCTCCTCTAACAAAAATATTTTTAAATGGTGAAGACGTAACAGATGAGATATTTTTCCCAGATGTTAGCAATAATACACCAATTGTTGCGGCTCATGAAAAAGTAAGGCAAGAAATGGCGCAGTTACAAAAAGATATCTCTCGCAATAAAAAGGGCGTTATCGAGGGGAGGGATGTTGCTACACACATTATTCCAGATGCAGATCTTAAGATATATCTCACAGCAAGCGTAGATGAAAGAGCAAACAGACGTTACAAGCAGCTACGTGAGAAAAAAGTTGACATTAGTTATGATGATGTAAGACGTGATGTTGTTGAAAGAGATCGGGCAGATAGTGAGCGTGATTATGCTCCGCTTACCATCAGTCCAGACTCAGTTGTAGTTGACACCTCGCACGATACCATTGATGACACCGTAGATAAAGTAAAAGAAGAGTTAAAAAAAAGGAATTTATTATGATTGATGACAAAACAAGAAAAAAAATAGACGCTATGCGAAGAGCAGGTAAAATGCTTGGGGAGGTTCTCGCTGAAGTCTTAAGTGCTGTTAGACCAGGCATTACTGAGATAGAACTAGATCGCTTGGCTGAACGACTTATCCTCGAAAAAGGTGGGGAATGTGGATTTAAGAAGGTTGATGGGTATCTGCATACAGTATGTGTAAGTACAAATAACGTGGTTGTTCATGGTATACCGAAAGAAAGAGTTCTCGTGGAGGGGGACATCATTGGTATCGATTGTGGTGTTTATCTGGACGGATATCACACCGATATGGCTGAAACCATTATCGTAGGTAAATCAAATGACGGACAAGTTCTTGAGTTTTTAAAAACCGGTAAAAAAGCGATGTATGAGGGGATACGGCAAGCAAAACCAGGGCACAGAGTCGGGCATATATCTCGTGCAATGCAGGAGACTATAGAGGGTGGGGGTTATTCGGTAGTAAGAAGCCTTGTTGGTCATGGTGTAGGTAAAGAATTACACGAAGCACCTGAAGTTCCCGGCTATCTTGAACGGGAGATGAGAAAAACGCCTGTTTTGGAAGAAGGCATGACGATAGCTGTTGAGGCTATTTACAACATGGGAGGTATTGGAGTTAAATACGACGGAAGTGACGATTGGACGATCGTTACCGAAGACGGATCTCTTGCTGGCTTATTTGAGCGTACAATATTAATAACTGAGAATGGACCGGAGCTTATCACCTATTTCCCCGGAGAGTCCCTCTAATTTGTGCTTGCTTGGCTTCAATTTTTCTGGTAGAATATACGAACGCTTGTTTTTGCGTTGAGCGTGGTTTTAGTATATAATCACTAGGCGCAAAATTATGGCACATCAAGGTTCGATAGAAATAGACGGAGTCGTAAAAGAAGTACTACCAAATACTTTATTTCGGATAGAAATCGAGGGAGGAAAAATAGTACTATGCCATCTGTCAGGAAAGATGAGAATCTATTTCATAAAGATCATGCCAGGTGATAAAGTAAGAGTCGAAATGACTCCGTACGACACCGAAAGAGGAAGAATAACCTATCGGTATCGATAGGAATAGATCAATAACCAAATTACAATAATCAAAAATTTGGAACTTGGAATTTTGAATTTGAAAGTTAACATTATATGCGAGTAGGAGGAGTTAACATACCGGATCACAAAAGAGTAGATAGGGCTTTGCCTTATATCTATGGTGTTGGTCCAAAAAATGTACTTGATCTTCTTAAATTAGCCGGAATTGACGGTTCTAGAAGATTGAAAGATCTTTCTGAAGAAGAAGTCGTTAAAATACAAAAGGTTTTGGATACCATCAAGACCGAGGGAGATCTCAGGGCAGAAGTAGTAAATAACATCAAAAGACTTAAAGAGATAGGTTCATACAGAGGTATCAGACACGTAAGAAATCTTCCTTCAAAAGGACAGAGAACAAGAAGTAACGCACGTACAAAAAGAGGAAAGAGAGTAACGATTGGTGCTATCAGAAAAGACGTTGCAGAGAAGATGGGAATTAAATAAATAACAGTAAAGTAATATGGCAAAAAAAGTTGTAGTAAAAAAACCAAAAACAATCATCACAACCGGTAACGGAAAAGTTTTTGTATCAACAACATTCAATAACACAATTGTCACTGTCACCAATGAAAAGGGAGACGCAATCGCATGGTCATCAGCCGGAAATGCAGGATTTAAAGGAACAAGAAAGTCAACTCCATTTGCAGCAACATCAGCAGTTGAGCAAGCGATCCAGAAAGCTAAGGAAGTAGGAGTTAATAGCGTTGAAGTATTTATAAAAGGTCCAGGTGTAGGGCGTGATGCAGCTCTTCGAGCTGTCAGAAATTCAGGAATGTCAATCTCAATGATTGCAGACGTAACGCCAATCCCACACAACGGTCCAAGAGGGAAGAAGAAAAGAAGAGCATAGTTTTTATTATTTATGGCACGATATACAGGTCCAAAACATAAATTAGCTAGAAGAGAGGGTGTTAATATCCTTGAAAAATCTTCTGCTTCACTTGAGAGACGCCTCAATGTAATGCCGGGAATTCAATCCCGACGTGGAGGAAGAAGAAAGACTTCAGAATACGGCTTGCAACTTCGAGAAAAACAACAGCTTAAAAGATCATACGGTCTTTTGGAAAAACAATTCAGAAAATATGTAGAGATGGCTCAAAAAAGCCGTGAGAATACTGATGAAATGCTTATCCAATTACTTGAAGGACGGTTAGATAATGTCGTTTATAGACTAGGATTTGCCAATTCAAGAAATATGGCAAGACAGTTTGTAACTCATGGGCATGTTACTGTCGATGGTAAAAGAGTTACTATCCCGTCTTATAATGTAAAGATTGGTGAGAAAGTAACACTTGATAAAAAACTTCTCAAGAATGAAGTATTAAAGCTTCATATTGATGAAACAGCCTCAAATCTTTTGCCATATCTTGAAAGAAAAGATACGGTAGGCAAGCTCGCAAAGAAGCCTACAACTGAAGAAGTACCAAATCCAGCAGATTATCAATTGGTTATTGAATTTTACTCACGTTAATAGTAAAATATACTCTTGTTGTCCGTTCTGTGGAAGAATGGACTAAAATAATATGATTCAACCAAGTTTTAAAGTTATCGAAGAAAAGAAAGAAAAGGGGTACACCCAATTCGTTATAGAACCTCTAGAGCCAGGATTTGGAAATACTCTTGGAGTTGCGCTTCGTCGCGTTCTTTTGACAAATATTGAAGGAGCTGCTGTTACCTCAGTTAAGATTGAAAATGTAAGGCATATGTTCTCAACTCTTCCTGGACTTAAGGAAGATGTTATAGAAATCATTTTTAATATCAAGACTCTTAGAATCAAACTTCCAGAAGGTGTAAATTCAGCTACCGTTACCCTTTCAAAGACAGGTCCTGGAGAAATACTTGCTTCCGATATCGAAACAAAAGACGGCGTTGAGGTAGTTGATCCAAAACATTACATTGGATCACTTGCTGATAAGAAATCAAAGATTGAAATCGAAATGACAGTTGAACGTGGACTTGGTTACTCACTTGCTGAAGAGAGAAAAATCTCAACAGTTGGAGTTATCCCAATAGATGCGATTTTCACTCCAGTCAGCAAAGTTAACTACAAAGTTGAACAGACTCGTGTCGGACGCCAAACAAATTATGACAAGCTTATCTTAGAAGTTTGGACAGATGGAACGGTTGATGCAAAAGATGCATTAGAAAAGGCAAGCAATATCCTGGTCAGCTACTTCAAACAAGTATTTGATCCAAACGGAGCAGTTGCTGGTGAAGTAACATCTGCAGTATCAGCAGTAATTCCAGACGGTGGAAGCATTACTGTTGATGAATTGGATCTCCCAACAAGAATCTACAATAGCCTTAAAAATGCTGGAATCGAGACAGTAACAGATCTTTTGACAACACCAAGAAAAGAACTTATGACGTACCGAAATCTTGGTGCGAAGTCTCTCTCAATCATCGAAGAGGCTTTGGGTAAAAAGGGAATTGCTTTCAACGCTTAAAAATAAGAGCAAAACACAATCAGGATATATAAAAACTGCGTCATCATGACGCATTTTTAGTAAAAAGGGGACATATGAGAAAAAGAGTATACGGAAGACATTTTAATAAAGACACAAATCAAAGAAAAGCCTTATTCAAAGGTCTTATGCGTTCTTTGGCTCTTAATGAAAGCATCAAAACAACAGAATCAAAGGCAAAAGCAATTAAAGGAGAGTTTGAGTCCCATATCACAAAAGCAAAAAGAGGAGAGGAAGCACGCTATCATTTGGTAAAACATCTAGCAGAAGACGCAGTTGATAGACTTATTAAAGACATTGCTCCACGTATGAAAGAAAGAAATGGCGGATACACAAGAATTATTAGAATGGGAGCAAGAACGAAAGATAACGCAGAGATGGTGCTTCTTGAGCTCGTAGCTAAAGGAGAAAAAGCAGTAAAGGTCAGTACAAAAAGAAACGTAAAACCATCAACTAAAAAGACAACAACTAAAAAAGTTGAAGCAAAAGTCAGTGAAATTACATCAAAGACAGGAGAGAAGAAGTCATCTTTCAAACCACTTGCCAATATAAAGCAAATGGTGACCCGACAAAAAAAAGGAAGCAGTTAATATGCAACAAGCAACAAAACCAACAAAAACAAGTGATATCAAAAGAAATTGGCATCTAATTGACGTGAAAGATCAAGTATTGGGTCGCCAAGCAGTGGCTATTGCTCACAAATTAATGGGTAAGTCAAAACCTTATTTTGCAAATAATATGGATTGTGGAGACTTTGTCGTTGTCATCAACGCAAAAGATGTTAGAACAACCGGTAAAAAAGAATTACTAAAGAAATATACCAACTATTCTGGTTATCCAGGAGGACTAAGAACCAGAACACTGAAAGAAATGAGAGCACAGGATCCAACTCTTATTATCACTCACGCTGTAAGCGGTATGCTTCCAAAGAACAAATTGAGAGCATCAATGCTCAAAAGACTGTATGTCTTTTCAGATGAAAATCATAAATACGCAGATAAGTTAGGAGAAAAATAATATGGCAAAAGCAGAAGCAGTAGTAGTAAGACAAAAAATCAACAAAAATTATGTTTCTTCAGTTGGAAGACGACGTGAGGCTGTTGCGCGGGTAAGACTTTATACCGGAAAATCAGAGATCAATGGAGTTGCTGTTACTAAAGGGGATATTTTAGTCAACAACAAGCCAGCAGGAGAGTATTTCAGATTTAAAGCTCATATGCCTGTCGTTAACAAATTCCTTTTGGATCTTGGGGTCAGTGGTAAATACGTATTTACTTCTAGAGTTACCGGTGGAGGAATAGAGAGTCAGCTAGACGCTCTGATCCTTGGTATGGCTCGCGCACTAGACAAAATGGATAAAGACACCTTTCATGACACACTACGTCAGAAAGGTCATCTTACACGTGATCCTCGTACCCGTGAACGACGCAAAGTCGGAAACGCAGGTAAGGCAAGAAGAAAGAAATCCTCTCCAAAGCGTTAGAATTTGGTTCCTATTTGTTTTCCACTGATTATTTCAAGTATTACGTTTTTTTTGTGAGCGTTTGCTATTATCGTTTGGATACCTTTCCGCGCGGATTCAAATCCAACTAAGACTTTTGAGTACATTCCACCAGTTCCCACCAATGATTTTGCACCAAAATATACTTTTGCGTTTTTTTCTAGTTTCTTGATTACTTTTCCTTCTTTATTAAGAACACCATTAACATTTGTAAGTAGGATCAACATATCGGCTTTTATAAACTTTGCTATGTGACCTGAAAGTTTGTCATTGTCAGAGGAAAGGAAAAATGCCTTCATTTCCTCATCATTTACCGCGTCATTTGCATTTACAATCTGAATACCATGTTTTAATCCTCCAACCAAGGGGGTGTTGGGATTTTTTAGATCTTTCTCAGAGATGAGAACCTGTCCGACATGGACATTAAATTTTTCGAATGCTTGGCTCCAAGAGTTTAGTAACAAATTCTGACCATAGATTGCAGCTATTTGGCTAGAGGATTTACTCTTAAGAGAAAGAATATTCCTTCCACAAGCTACTGCACCACTGCTAACAATCACAATTTCAGCACCCAATTTGTAGAGTAATGAGACCTGCTGGGCAATAGAATTGATAGTCCTCTTATCAAGGGCACCATTTTTTGTAATTGATGAACTGCCGATTTTTATAACTATTCGTTTTTTCATATTTTTGCCACAAAAAAACCTCCCGTGTGGGAGGTTCCTAAATTTTTTTTGCCTAAAACTAAGACCTACTTTCCCACACTAAAGATATCCCATTGCTGGGAACATCTTGTGGGATGGGTAGTGATGATCTAAACATTTTTTAGATATTATCAGTAGAATCAGCTATTGTCAATTTTTTAAGGACTTTTGAAATTGTGTCCCAGTCAAATCCACGACTTCTTAACCTTGAAATAATTTTCTTTTGTTTTTCCTCGGGTTCGTATCTATCAAACTGTTTTAATCTCTTTGAGATATATTCCATCGCTGTCTTATGGTCATTTTTTGCGTATTCCATTACGTCCTCAGACGTTTCTTTGCTAACCCCTTTCATACTTAACTCAAATGAAATTAGTTTTTTACTCTTTCCCTTCCTTTGTCTATTTTCAGTAAAGAGTCGGGCAAAATCATCATCATTTAGAAATTTTAGCTCTATCAATTGTTTGATAGCTTCATTGATATCTTCTTCCTGGTACTCTTTCTTTACCAAATAGTCATGCATTTCTTTTACACTTCTTGATCTTATAGAAAGATATTTGAGAGCTTGGTTAAATGGGGTTGTGGGAGCAGAGGTTTTGCGACTAAACTTCCTCCGTGTCGTCGTCTTCATCATGTTCTTCCGTGCCTACTTCGAGTCTTGGTTTTACTTCTTTTATCTTTTCCATCACTTCTGCCATGATCTTTTTAGTCATATCAGGATTTTCAGACATGAATTGTTTTGCTGCTTCCCGTCCTTGTCCGATAAGCTCTTCACCATATCGCAAAAATGCCCCACTTTTGCTAACAATACCCATCTCAATAGCAACGTCTAAGACTCCGCCTTCTTTTGAGATACCGGTAGATAGAATATCAAATTCAGCGATCCTAAATGGAGGACTGACTTTATTTTTAACAACTTTTACTCTTGTTCTGTTCCCGATAACTTTGTCTCCCTGCTTTAATGTCTCAATCCTTCGTACATCAAGCCGGATTGAAGCATAAAATTTAAGCGCCATTCCCCCAGTTGTAGTCTCAGGATTTCCAAACATAACTCCGATTTTTTGCCTTAGTTGATTTGTAAAAATAAGAACAGTTCTGCTTTTTGAAATAACTGCTGTAAGTTTGCGAAGCGCTTGAGACATAAGTCGAGCCTGCATTCCCATAACACTGTCTCCCATTTCTCCTTCAATTTCAGCTCTTGGTACAAGCGCTGCAACAGAGTCGATGACAAGCACATCAATTCCACCACTTCTTATCAAAGATTCTGCGATTTCCAAAGCCTGTTCTCCTGTGTCCGGTTGGGAAATCAAAAGTTCGTCAAGCTTTACTCCAATTGTTTGGGCCCATAGAGGATCTAGGGCATGTTCTGCATCAATAAATGCAGCAACGCCGCCCTTTTTCTGGGCTTCAGCAATAACAGAGAGGCAGACGGTCGTCTTGCCACTGGCTTCCGGACCGTAGATCTCTATTATTCTCCCACGGGGGAGCCCTCCAACGCCGAGAGCAATATCGAGCGGGAAAGCACCTGTGGGTATCACATCAATGGCCATCTGAGCGGCCGCATCTCCAAATTTCATGATAGAACCTCTACCGTATTGTTTTTCTATTTGGTCCATCGCCATTTGAATGGCTCCCATTTTTCCGGAATCAGGAGTGATCCCATTTGGTTTTTCTGATTTTTTTGAAGGCTTTGCCATACACTAAATTCTGTCGGGTGCAAGACGTGGGGTAGTAAAAAACATTCTAAACAGAATTCTATACTAATTCAATAGGTCAAAAAATGTGAACAGATAAAAGGGTAGGTTTTTTGTTAAAATAGCGAAACCGGGGTGTGGTTTAACGGTAGAATGTACGGCTGGGGGTCGTGCGGCCAGGGTTCAATTCCCTGCACCCCGACTCAAATATGCATTTTATTCCACAATTACTGACAAATAGATTTGTAAGACATCATATCTCAACAAAGGAAGAGGGGAACATGTCATATGTATATGGAGAGCGGGAAGCGGTTTTATCTAACAGGAAAAAGTTTTTTACCGACATTAGAATTCCTACCGAAAGAGCAATCATAATTGAAGTACAGCATGGGACAAAAATAATTGAAGCATCCTCAAGCCTGGGGGGAACAGGGTTCAATTCGTCAGCCTCTGCTATCAAAGCCGATGCAATTGTAACTCGAGAGAAAAATCTTGCAGTAGGACTTTTAACGGCAGATTGTATTCCTGCCATTTTTTTTGATAGACCAAATGGAATTTTATGCCTTGCTCACATTAGCCGAAAAAATACTGAAGAGCGGTTTTCCCAAATCCTGATATCTTTTTTCAGAAGGGAATATGATACCAACCTTCATGAATTGAAAGTTTTTGTAGGACCCTCAATCAAGAAAGATTCATACTTTCTTGAAGAACATCCAAATGGATACGACCTTGTAGGTGAAAACGTAAAACAACTCCTTCTTAAGAGTGTTCGGGAAGAGAATATTATCGTAGACCCAACTGATACAGCAAATGATTCAAATTTCTTCTCCCACTACAGAGATAGTAGGAATAAAGAAAATGAAGGTAGATTTTTAACGACAACAATGTTGATCTAGCTTTTGAGTGGTATAATTGAGTTAGTTCATGAGAAAAATACTGATAGTAATTTTAATAGTTTTAGTCACTCTTGCCATTTTTTATTTCCTGAAGCCAAATAAAGCAGTAACACCAACAATAAATGAACCAACTGAGACCCAGTCTTCTTCTCCCGCAAGCTATAGTTATTCAATGACATTGCCTGAGAATATGAAGCAGGAAGGATCAACAATATATGACGGTAACAAAAGAAAGATTGGAGAACTATCCCCTGGACTGCTTACTACACAAGAGAAAATTACATGTTCAGATTTTGTTGAGCTTCAAAAATCTGGTGGGCCTGAGCTTAAAGCAAAAGAGACAAACGTTTCTTTCTCTAGTCCCATAACTCCAATTAGTGAAAATCGGCTTGATATTGGTGAAAACAAATGGACAGAGACTGTCTGGAAGCAAGACCTTGATGGTCCTGCATTACCTTCCGGACAAAGATTTTGGTACGTAAGGCAATACTGTACAGATAAAGATGGAACCCTTTTTCTTATCAATTTTTACAGTGAAACGTTGTCTCCCAATAACAAGCCCTCAATTAGTAAAGCGCTTGAGACATTTAGATTCACAAGTATATGAATAAATTCTCATTTAGTAAAAGGACACTGTGCTCCTTGTGAAGGCGGAGTCGAACCCATGAAAGAGGATGAAATAGGAATTTATCTTTCATATCTAAAAACTCCTTGGGAAGTTTCATCTGACTCAAAATCAATAAAAAGACAATTTAAGTTCAAAGACTTTATGGAGGCGATGGAGTTTGTAAATAAAGTTGCAGAAATTGCTGAAGAACAGGGACATCACCCCGATTTCTCTATCTACTACAACAAGGTTGATATATTGCTAACAACTCACGCAATCAAGGGTTTATCTACTAATGACTTCATTATGGCTTCAAAGATAGAAGTTATTTAAGATAGATTTTTGTCAGTCAGTATTCTACACATCTCGTCAATTAATGTAGTTTGATCCTCGATCAACTTATTTGTAATAATTTTCAAATTATTGAGATTTTTTTGACTTGGGTTATCGATAGAATCGTTTTTATCGTTTAATGCTATTTGAAATCTAAAAAAATACTGTTGATGAAGAGCCTGAACATTAAGGATTTTTTTAAGTTGATACTGCACTGTATCAGGCATACCGTCAAAAAGTATATCTAATGTTGGTACCATCCAAGTTACCAGTCCCCATTTTGACGCTTTTTTATAGTTTATGGGCTTTGTATAGCTACCGGTGCCAAGGGATACGAGAATTATGGACTCCATTTCTGGGTACATATTTTTTGCCTCAGCAAATGCACACATTGCAGGATCATTTGCAAAAGTGCCCCCATCAACGCAGTAGAGCGTTTGGTCTGAATTGGTCGAAGATATCTTTGCTGGAGGGAAATAAGTCGGAGCAGCAGAGGTTGCTCGTGCAACATCTTTCATATAATAATCATCCTGCGTATTTTTTTTTACTTTACTGCTTTTAAAAAAAAGCGTTTCCCGTTTCTCAATTTCATATGTCGGAATAAGAACTTCGGTTAGTGCGTCTGAAAGTTTTATTTCTTTTACGAGACTTTGCACATTTTCCTCAAACTCACGAGCAGAATATTTTGGCCTTATATAATCAATAAAGAAAAAGATCTTTCTGAATAATGACCTGCTAAAGATTTTATTAATACGTGTTTCGTAAAATGTAACAATGTCATTTGCAGTGTATTTGGCACCTCCATTCGTATCTGGAGCAGTAAGTCCTAAAGCAATAATTCCACCGGTTGAAGTTCCCGATATGAGGTCAAATAGCTCTGAAGTTGGTTTGCCTGTTCTTTTTTCGATTTCAGAAAGGAGTAATGCAGGGATGATCCCCCTTATACCTCCTCCATCAATTGAAAGTACCCTTACTACTTTTTTCATGTACAATAATTGTATAGAGCAAATTGGAAAATTTCTACATCTACTCCTATAGTCATTTTGCTAATTCAGCAAAGAGCAGATGACTTAAGTGCCTTATAGTCATTTTGCTGTGATTTGAGTCATTGTTTTTAAGTTTTTTTTCTTACATAATTAA